>CAVIKC010000105.1:0-2016 GCA_963643405.1 Succinivibrio sp. | reverse complement strand
CGTATGGCGCCAGGAGCGCGGTGCGTCTATCATGGGCGTATCGTCAATCCAAGGGAAGGAACCGGCCGTGATCATCGATTTCAATGCGCTCGACGAACAGGAGAACCCCAACTTCAAGGGAGGCGAGGGCTCGGTTGCGGCGGCGGCCCACGTCGATGCGAACAACCGCATCATGCGCGCCACCGTGCATCCCCATTCCTCCATCGGCTGGCACCAGCATGCCATGAACTCCGAGATCGTCTACGTGCTTTCCGGCACAGGCAAGGTCGTGGTCGAGGGCGGCGAAGAGCCGTTGGCCCCGGGCACGTGCCATTACTGCCCGGCCGGCGCCTACCATTCTGTCGTAAACGATGGGGAAGAAGACCTGGTGGTGTTCGCGGTAGTGCCCGAGCACGCATCGCTTTCGTAGGGGCTTCGGTGTTGCTCGGCTTCGGGTTCGGCATCGTGCGGCCGCAGGTCGGCGCGGCGGCATGCCGCTCGGCTTTGCCGGTTGCCTGCGCGATAGCGCGACATCGGATGTGATGCGGAGTTTACGCCTATATTTAATGGCAGCGATCCACCAGCTTGCGGTACACGTGCTCTACCATCCAGGGCTCGGTCGATGCGCGCAAGGCTTCCTCGAACGGCATCCATTTTACGCCCGAGTTCTCGTCGGGTGCGATGCGGGTGGCCTGGGCGGTGCTTGCCTCGAACAGGTACGTTGCATTCAGGTGAAGGTGCGAGGGAACGTATGCCCCGCGCTTCCAGTGACCATCTACAGTGAGGACCTCGCAGGACAGCAGGCCGTTCATGGCAAGGCTTGCCTGTTCGATGCCAGTTTCCTCGCAAAGCTCCCGCGCGGCAACCTGCGCCAAATCGGTTTCGCCGTCCGCATGGCCGCCCACCCACGACCAGGAATCGTACACGTTGTGGTACACCATCAACGTTTCGGTATGCTCGGGGTTCACCGTCCACGCCGATGCGGTGAAATGCGCTGGCCATTCCCGCCCGTAGGATGCGGGGTTGCGCGCAGCGTCTATCATGAGCTGCCGGTCTGCGGCTTCTTCTTCGTTTTGCGGAGTGAAGGCAATTAGGTCTTCCAGGATGGTGCTCATGGGTTTCCTTTGTTCAGGTCCGTGCGGTCCGTGTGGCTCATGGTAGCGCAGAAAAAGTTGAAAATGGGGCTTGCGCGCCCCGCTCCATTGCGTATAATACTTTCTTGCGCGCGGACGTGGCTCAGCTGGTAGAGCATAACCTTGCCAAGGTTGGGGTCGCGGGTTCGAATCCCGTCGTCCGCTCCATTTGATCATAAAAGCCGGTCGGATGAAACGTCTGGCCGGCTTTTTTAGATCGGCGACGTGGCCAAGTGGTAAGGCAGAGGCCTGCAAAGCCTTTACCCCCGGTTCGAATCCGGGCGTCGCCTCCACCGCATGTTGAAGAGGCTCTGGGTTTCCCGGAGCCTCTTTTTTTGCGATGACTGCCAATTCCGTCCGCGCCGCGGGTTGGGGCACCAGCCCCTCGGGGATTCCCGTTCCGCTGTTTGATGGGGCCCGCTTCGGCAGGCCCCATCTGCATGCGCTGCACTGCTTCATGTATTGGAATAAGATTCGCTTCGCGAATCGAACAAGGTCAGTGGAGTTCAACTACCTGGAGAAGCGGCGCGCGGTGACCAGGACCGCCAAGGTGGTGACTGCCTGGGAGGTATCGGCTGCCGGCTACGCGAGCGCGACCGCCAGGCCCTGGGACGGCGTGAAGGGCGATGTGGTTAAGGTGGTTATCGACTCGAGCTTCGCCGAGGCGGGCATCACGAACTGCGCGTACTTGTTCTCGGGCTTTTCGGCCTTGGTGCAGATGAAGGGGTTCGGGGTGCTCTCGGGCATGACGGACGCCACGCAGCTGTTTGCCTCGTGCGCGCAGCTGAGGACCGTGTACGCCGACAGCTTCGACAACTCCAAGATTGCCAAGTACACGAGCATGTTCTACGGGTGCACGGCGCTGGCCGCGCTGGACCTTACGGGGCTGGACCCCTCGGCGCTG
>CAVIKC010000104.1:0-2023 GCA_963643405.1 Succinivibrio sp. | reverse complement strand
GTCTAATTTGCTGTCTAGCGCAAACGCCAGACGAAATTGGTTTACGATAACGTCCCTTGTATCCAGGGACTTCAAGCTGAAGTACCGCCGCAGCGCCCTGGGCGTGCTCTGGTCGGTGCTTAACCCGCTGCTTATGATGATCGTGCTCTCCGTAGTGTTCAGCACGTTCTTCAAGTTCAGCATCGAGAACTACCCGCTGTACGTAATCCTGGGCAACGTGATGTTCGCGCTCATGGCCGATTCCACCTCGGGCGCCATGAACTCCATCATCGATTCCTCTTCCCTAATCAAGAAGATCCGCATCGAAAAGCTCATTTTTCCACTGGAAAAGGTGCTGTTCCAGCTGGTGAACTTCTGCATTTCGCTCATCGCCGTCGCCGCGGTGATGGTCTTCTTCCGGGTTATGCCGCACGTAAGCTTGCTCGCCCTGCCGCTGCTTCTGCTGTACGTGGTCCTGTTCAGCGCGGGCGTGGGCATGGCGCTTTCGGCGCTTTCGGTGTTCTTCCGCGACGTGTGCCACCTGTGGGGCGTCATCATCACCGCGTGGACGTACGCCACCCCGCTGTTCTACCCGGTGGAGATCCTGCCCGAATGGGCCATGCCCATCATGCAGTACAACCCCATGTACCACTACGTAACCTACTTCCGCGACCTTATCCTTAACGGCACGGTGCCCGGCTTGCAGGAAAACCTGCTGTGCCTGGGCATGGCGGTGGTCGCATTCGCAATCGGCCTGCTCATTTTCAAGAAGACCGAAAAGAAATTCATCCTGTACGTTTAAGGAACGAACATGCCCGAAAACGTGAACACCAGCGTCCTGGAAATCGAATCCGCCCTTGCCAGCGACGCATCGAAGAACGCTATGGTCAAGGTAGACCACGTATCCATGGTATTCAACATGGCCAGCGAGCAGCTGAACAGCATAAAGGAATACGTCATCGCCGCGGCCAAACGTGAGCTTCGCTTCAAGGAATTCCGCGCGCTCGACGATGTTTCGTTCGAGGTGAAGCAGGGTGATGTGTTCGGAATCCTGGGCACCAACGGCTCAGGCAAATCGACCATTTTGAAGATCATCGCCGGCGTGCTGGAGCCTTCCAAGGGCACCTGCACCGTGAACGGCAACATTGCCCCGCTCATTGAGCTGGGCGCCGGCTTCGACATGGAGCTTACCGCGCGCGAGAACATCTACCTAAACGGCGCGCTGCTTGGCTACTCGAAGCAATTTATCGAGGAGAACTTCGACGACATCGTGCAGTTCGCCGAGGTGGAAAAGTTCCTGGACATGCCCATGAAGAACTACTCCTCCGGCATGGTGGCGCGCATCGCCTTCGCCATCGCCACGGTTATCGTGCCTGAGATCCTCATTGTGGACGAAGTGCTTTCCGTGGGCGACTTCATGTTCCAGAAGAAGTGCGAAGACCGCATAACGAAGCTGATCAAGGAGCACGGCGTAACGGTGCTTATCGTTTCGCACAATAACGACCAGATAGAGCGCCTGTGCAACAAGGCGGTATGGATCGAGAAGGGCCACCTGCGCATGGCCGGCACGGCGAAGGAAGTGTGCCAGACCTACCGTGTGCTGGGCGGCCATGTGGGAAGCAAGGAATCCGAGCAGATTGTGTTCGAGACCTTGCAAGACCCGAAGAAGCCCGACATGAGCGGCGTTGAATCCATCGAGGCCGACACGCGCTACGGCATTGCGGCGAAGCTCTCTTTGCGCTGCTATCCCAATGGAGCAGGGAATGTGATCTTGGCTCCGGGCGAACACGAGATGGTGTCGCTGATGGCAAACGGTTTCGCAGGCGCGCTGGATGCGCCTATCCTGCTGGCTCAAAACGAAAGCGTACCCGACGCAACCGCGCAAGAGCTTATTCGGCTTAACCCGCAAACGGTGTATGTGCTGAATGGCGGCACGCTCAATATCGCGGTTATCAAAAAGGAGTTACTTGCATCCGTGCCCAATGCAGCGGTCGAAGTGCTCGCAGGCGAAAACGCCTCTGAATTGTCGTGGGCTATGTACCGC
>CAVIKC010000103.1:0-2040 GCA_963643405.1 Succinivibrio sp. | reverse complement strand
GCAGATGCAAACCCTTTTGCGCTCCATCCCCGAAGCGCAGGGCATCATGCATTTCGACCTTACCGAAGACCGCTGCATCACTGTGAACGGCGCGGCCTCCAACAACCTTAAAAGCGTGCAATCCCAGGTGCCGGTAAACACCACGCTTGCCCAAGTATTTTCGTTCATCCCCGAAATAGACGAGCAAGAACAAGCGTTTGCCCAGTTCAACCGCGAAGCTTTGATTGGGGCATATGAAAGTGGGACAGTAGAGCAGAACCGTGACGTTCAGTCGTACTTCGACGACGGCAGCATCCGCTGGGCTCGCTTGACGGCCCGCGTGATGCAGAACCCCGCAACCAGCCACCTGGAATGCGTGCTGTACGGCATGGACATCTCGGAAGAGGTTAGCCAGCGCCAGGCCCTGGAGGAACGTGCCCATCATCACCTGGCCCTGTTCAACTCGCTTGCGAAGGACTACCTGAACGTCTTCCTGGTGCACCCGGAAGACGACACGGTAAACGTGCTGAAGCTCGACGGCTTCGTTACCTCCGGTCTTACCGCCAGCTCCGATGCCGTTTACCCGTACGAGCTGACGTACGGCCGCTACATCGAAGAGCGCGTGCACCCCGAAGATAAGCAGCGCCTCTACGACGCCTTGCGGCTTGAAACCGTGAAGGCCGAGCTTGCCAACGCGCCCGAGTACATCGGCACCTACCGCGTCGTTGATAAGGGGGAAACGCATTACTACCAGTTCAAGTACCTTGCGGCCGAGAACAACGAGGGCCTGCTTGCCGGCTTCCAGAACATCGATGCCACCATCGCACAGGAGCGCGAGCAGCAGGAGATCCTGAAAACGGCGTTGAGCGCCGCAGAAGAGGCCAGTGCCGATAAATCGGTGTTCCTTTCCAACATGTCCCACGACATCCGCACGCCCCTGAACGCCATCCTCGGCTTCAACGAGCTGGCCCGCGCCCACGTAGACGACCCCGAAATGGTGTTGCGCTACCTGGACAAGGTGGCCATCTCGGGCAAGCATCTGCTTGATTTGGTGAACGACGTGTTGGACATGAGCCATATCGAAAGCGGCCGGATGAAGCAGGACATAGCACCCATGGATTTGGCTGCCCTGTTCGACGAGCTGTACACCATCACCGCCGGCAATGCGCAGGCGGGTGACATACAGCTTTCCTTCGATACCGCGAAGGTTCGGCACTTCAACGTGGTGGGCGACGAGCTGAAGATAAAGAAAGTGCTCATGAACATCCTGGGCAATGCGGTGAAGTTCACCGAGCCCGGCGGCAAGGTCTCCTTCCAGGTGGAAGAGCGCCAGCTGCGTTCTTCCGACTATGCGCATTTCGTGTTCCGCATTTCTGACACGGGCATCGGCATGAGCAAGGAATTCGCTGCCCATGCCTTCGAGGCGTTCTCGCGCGAGCGGGAGGGCTCTGACGGCTCTGTTGTGGGCACGGGCCTGGGGCTGAGCATCGCCAAGAGCATGGTAGACATCATGGATGGCTCGATCAGCCTGAAAAGCCAGCAGGGCGCAGGCTCCGAGTTCGTGGTAACGCTGCACCTGAAAACGGTGGAGCCCGAAAGCGCGCCTGCGCAGACGAACGGCAAACCTGCCAGCGCGGAATGCGCCCAGACCATGGCAGGCAAGCGCATCCTGTTGGTGGAAGACAACGAGTTCAACCGCGAGATCGCCTTCGAGATCCTTCGAAACGCCGGCTTCGAGGTAGACACCGCCGACGATGGCGCGGTTGCGGTCGATAAGGTTTCGCGGAGCGCACCCGGCGCCTACGATGTGGTGCTGATGGATATCCAGATGCCCAACATGAACGGCTACGAGGCCACACGCGCCATCCGCGAGCTTCCCGATGCGGCCCGGGCGCACATCCCCATCATCGCGGTTACGGCCAACGCGTTTTCCAGCGACCGCGATGCCGCCTTGGCTGCGGGTATGGACGGGCACATCGCCAAGCCCATAGACGTGGATATGCTCATCGGCAAGATGTACGACCTGCTGGGCTGATGTGCTGGGCAGCGGTCCCCGTGCGA
>CAVIKC010000102.1:563-2062 GCA_963643405.1 Succinivibrio sp. | reverse complement strand
TCTTCGTCCTGTTGCTGGTGCTGCTGCTGGGCAGCTGGGCCGTTTACGCCTGCGCGGTGCCGGGGCACTACGGCGTGCCCATCATCACGGGGCTGGCTTGCTTGGTGTGGGGGCTGGGATTCTGGGTTGTCGCAACCGAAGGCGACGCTATCCGCACCGGATGGGCGGTGGCTGGCTCGGTGTTCGTCGCCCTCGTTATCGCATGCCGCCCGCAGCTGCTGGCCGGCGGCGTTTTGGGCCTGGTTCTTTTGGCAGGCTGCCTCAAGCATATGGACAAGCGTGTTTTCGCGCGTAAGCTTGCGCTTGCCCTCATTCCGTTCGTTGTGATATTCGCCCTGATAGGGTGGTACAACGCCGCCCGTTTCGGCAGCCCGCTGGACTTCGGCGCCAACTACAACTTGACCACGAACGACATGACGCATCGGGAATTTTCGCTCGATATATTGCCCTACGCCCTGTTCACATATTTGATTCAGCCGCCTTCCGTGGTGCTGCAGTACCCCTATTTGATGACAACGGACCCTACCGTCGACTACTACGGCGTGAACATCGTTGAAAAAATGTGGGGCGGCATTTTCGCCCTTACCCCCGTGCTGCTCGTTTCGGTTCTGCTGCTTGTGAAGCGGTTGCGCAGGCGTTTTGCCCGCACGCCCCTTGCCTTGGCGGTTACGTCCATTGCCGTTGGTTTTGTTCTGGTTGTGTTCGACGCCAGCGGCGCGGGCGTGTTGATGCGCTATGTGATGGACTTCGGGTTTTTCTTCGCATTCGCTGCCGTGCTCTGCATCGCCCAGTTGTGGAGGTCCGAGGGCTCCGAGGCGCTGGCGGTAAGCGAGAACGGCGCTTCGCGATACTCCTCCGTGGGCCTGCTGCTGATCGCGTTCGTCGTCCTATCCTATCTCCTCCAGGGAATGTGGCTGCTGGTGAATGCGGAAGTGGCTTAAGCCCGATATGGGCTAACGCAGGCCGCTCCCAAGGCGCGCAAGATGCCGCGCGCTCCCGTCAGCAAAATAGACGAGCGGAGCGTAAGGACGCTTACTTCCTCCCAACGCCTACCTTTAGTGCGCTGGTCGGGCAGGCGTCCAGGCATTTGCCGCAGAGCATGCAGTCTCCGGCGGCGACGGCGGCGGCCTTGCCGGAAATCGCGTCGTCCAGAATAGCGGGGTCGCACAGGCATGCCTTCTGGCACTTGCCGCAACCGATGCAGGCGTCGTGGTCGATGCGCACGTTCAGCAGCCCCACGCGCCCAAGCGCCTCGTAAAAGCCGCCGAGCGGGCACAGCGCCCGGCACCACACGCGATGACCCCAGAACAGCTCGACGGCCACGATGCACGCCAGCGTCACCACGCCCGTAACCGCCCCAAGCGCCACCAGCTTGTTGATAGCTCCGATGGGATTGAAAATCTCGTACACGGGTATGCCCAACAGAAGCGACAGCACAAGGATGGCCCCCGCAACGTAGAGCTTCGCGTGACGCGGCACCGGCATCTCATAGACCGGGC
>CAVIKC010000102.1:0-553 GCA_963643405.1 Succinivibrio sp. | reverse complement strand
ATCGACCACTTCGCCGAGCAAATTGACCGGGCACACCCAGCCGCAGAACACGCGCCCACGAATGAGGCCGTACACGATCAAAACCGGCAGCAAACCGACCAACCA
This sequence comes from Succinivibrio sp., assembly GCA_963643405.1. Classification (GTDB taxonomy): domain Bacteria; phylum Actinomycetota; class Coriobacteriia; order Coriobacteriales; family Eggerthellaceae; genus Anaerotardibacter. The sequence goes on along the minus strand of CAVIKC010000102.1, from coordinate 448 downwards.
GGCAGGATCGAACGTCTTGGAGGCGCAAATAACCTGCAAAGTGGCGAAGGGGTCGAGAATCACTACAGGCCCGATTGAGGACGAACTCAGCGTGCCGAAAAACGGCAACTCGGCCGGCGTCGCCATCTGATCGCCCGTCGGCGTAGCAGCGCCGAAAAGCCCCCATCCCGCCGCCACGACGGGCAGGGCGAACAGCACGAGCATGAGCACCTGCACGCAGCGACGCGCAACCGTTATCTTGCCCGGCCCCTTGCACTCGCGACGCGTATCCGCCTTCTCAGCCATCCCCTACACGCCTTCCGGATAGATGGTCTTGTCGTCTTCCCAGTTCAGATAGATGAGATTGACTCCGATCACGCCCGTAATGGAAACGAAGGAGTTCGCTACGTCATGTGAATCGTCGACGGTTTCGGCCTCGATGGTCACCACCAGCTTGTAATCATGCACC
>CAVIKC010000101.1:0-2118 GCA_963643405.1 Succinivibrio sp. | reverse complement strand
AGACAAGGCTGCGTATCAGGAAAAGGTAACCTTCTTCCAGGATAAAGGCGCTTTTACCGAAGACATTAGCGAAAGGTATCGCCCTAGCGAAGAACCGCCCCTGGACTTCCGGCAAATCAACCCGTACACCTGCCTTATAACCGATGCGGCTGGCGGGCGTCTCGAAGACCCTCCCGACGAACTGCAGTTTGCCAAGGAAGTTCTCAATTTCCTTATCGGCAAAGGGTGGAAAATATTCAGCAGCGGCAGGCAAGAGCTAACGTTTTGCCGTGCCTATTACGATGACATTGCCTTTTTGCGGCTACTTCGCGCTAACGGCGATCTGGATTTCTCGCTGCGCGACTACGACAAAAGTGAGAACTATCAGCTTTTGCTGTTTCTTATGAATCATTCCGCTTACGATGCCATCGACTTTTTGGTGGAAAGCGGAATGCCCCTTAGGTCCTGCTATGTTGGGGCCGTAGAACCAAAACGTCCCGATCGCGGCGACGTTCCGGCATGGCGGCCCAGCCATGTGGACTACCTGCTTTCGAAGAGGGTCCCCCTGCACTTCGACCAGTACAGCGCCAACTGCGATTTCGATATGTATTGCTATGCGTTCGAGAAATTGGGCTCGAAGAACCTGCGCACCACGCGAACGGGAACGAAGAACCTGGCTCGCATGTGGTCTAACGTCTTCTTTAGCCAGCGGTTCGACATCGGCGACTACCTGCTGCAGCAAGGCGTGTCCAAACCAAGGGGCACGGTAGACCTGCGTAAGCCCAGCTGTGCCGCTATAGATTGGGGGCTTTCCCGCGGCTTCAAGCTTCGTATCAACGTTTTCAACGACAAAGACATTCTGCTGTATGCCGCAAAACGGGGTTTGGAGCCTTGCGGAAACGCAATTATCGATGCGGTTACCCATGAGCAAGATATCATTTTGGGCCCGCGTAGCGAATGGTACGAGGGCATGCAGGCTCTCTGCGAAATGCTCGATGAAGAGGTTATAACAGCGTTTCTTGATGCCGGGTTCGGTGAAGGAGTTGATACCTCCACCGCTATCGAGTGGGGCTGCGAAGAGCTGTTGGAGTCCTACCGCAGGCACGGTATAAGCACTGTGCCGAAAAAAGTGACTCTACGTTCGCTGTACCTGGACGGGCAATCGGTTGTGATTCCCGAAGGCGTGGAAGAGATTGGCGTGGGTGCGTTCTCAGGAGCAGATATGGTTTCGGTCCAGCTGCCCTCGACGCTTAAGACGATTGGCCAAGAGGCTTTTAGGCGAGTTTGGTACGACAGGCCTACGGCTAGCGTTGTGGTGCCGCCTAACGTTGAGCATGTTGGAATTGGTGCCTTTGCCGAGTGGGATCAGATAACCATCTACGATACTTTGGACAAGGACGCTGCCGGCGCTGGCGAAAAGATCGATGAAGCTTTCGGCCAACGCAACGGCGACGCGGGCTGGATGACCGTTGCCCCCGATTACAACCGTGTACTTGGTGGGCGGACACCTGGTTGGGCGCAAGGTACCCTGAGCAATGATCACCAGGTCATAGTGCGGTCGGCGGAAACCGGTAAGGTAAAGTACCGGGTGGATATGCCGCTGAAATCGGCCACTCAGAACATGAGGCACATCTTTGTTTCGGCATGGGGCAGAAACGCCACATTCTACTTTCCGGCGTTGGACGCGATGTTCGAAAAGCTTCCCAACAAGGAAGCCAAGATAAAGGCGGCAATCAACCGGCTGCTGTGGCCGATTTCCCTAGAGCCGGAAGTGCGCGAAATCTACGAGGGTTACTTGCACAGGTTAGCCAAGTCTGCCGTTCAGGTTGCGGCGCGCATGAACGATATGGATGGCCTTGGCCTGCTAGAAGGCATGGGCCTGGTAAAGAGCACGAACATCGAAGAGGCCATAAAAGCGGCAAAGGACGCCAATGCCGAAGAGGCCCTGCAGTTCCTGAAAACCTACAAGGCAGAGCATTTCCCGCTGCAGAGGAAGGCGAATGCGAAGAAACCCGCAGGTTCAGAGCGATCTGCCAGCACAAAGAAACCCGCAAGCCAGAAGAAACCCGCTAACTCGAAGAAAGCTTCGAACCCAAAGAAACCCGCCAAGCAATAAGGAAAGGTGAAGCACATGGCAAC
>CAVIKC010000100.1:0-2182 GCA_963643405.1 Succinivibrio sp. | reverse complement strand
TGGCCTACCAGATCGAGCGTGGCAACGGCGGCATCGTGCGCGGCGTTGGGGCGACGCAGGGTTTCGCCGGAATCCAGCATGGATTTCAGGATATCGGGGTTCTGGTGTATCTGCGTAAGCCTCTCAACCAGCTCTTGCGAGGTTTTCGCTTCTATGGCGGCGCCGGTGGCGGTAACGGTGAGCGTGTTTGCGCGCTCCTGCCCATACGGCGTGCCCACCAGGATAAGAGGCAGGCGAGCACACAGGCATTCTGTGGTTGCCAGCCCGCCCGACTTCGCCACAATCATGTCGCTTGCTTCCATGAGCTGCGGAATGTCCTCGATGTAGTTGAACACGCTGACGTTTTCTATGTTCCGTTCGGCGAAGTAGCCCTTCAGCCCGTTGGCGTATTCTTCATCGGCGCCGGCAAGGAACGCGAAGTGCATGTTGGGGAAATCGCCCAGCAGCGGCACGATCTCGTTCACGATCTCGCGGAAGGGGATGTAGGGCTGCGACAGTCGTGCGCCCGCCATCACCAGGCAGATTATCTTGTTTTCCGGCAAGCCGAAGCGCTGCAAAACCTGCGCGCGGTCGATGGGCTCGGAAAAGCCCTTGCGCACAGGGATGCCGGTTACCTTTATTCGGCTGCGCGGCACGCGGCGCGGAAGCAGTTCCTTCACCATGGTTTCGTCGGCGGCGCAGAACAAGTCGCACCCCAGGTTGGGCCACAGGCCCTCGGCGCCGTAATCGGTGGGGATGCACACCATGGGGAACGGCTGCTTGGTTATCATGCGCGCGGCAACGGAAGCGTTGGCGGCAACGATGTGCGTGGCGATTACCGCGATGGGCTTGCGCTTGCGGATGAGCTTGGTGTAGCGGCCGAACATGAACGTTGACCAGGCCGAACCGCCGCCCCAAAGCAGGCGCCCCGTGAAGGTGCGGTGCCAGGTGAAGTCGTAGAGCGAATCGAACGCCACGGTTACGTTGGCGGTTTTGTCGCCGTCGAACTTGATGTAGCCGAAGTCCAGGATATCTAGCACGGCGATTTCCGTGTTGGCGGGAAGCGCCGGATGCTTGCCGCACAGGTCTTCCAGGGCCTGGGCGGTTGCTTGGGCGGCGCTGCGATGGCCGGAGCCAACCGAGGCATGGGCAACGATGACCAGGGGGCGGTCCGAATTCTCATCGCAAGTGGTGGTTATCACGGGCGCCTCCTTTCGTTGCTGCCGGGCGTTGTCGGTTTTCGCGTTGTTTAGTTTATCTAAACAGAAAGCGGCGGTGCAGGTGAACGGCAACGGAAAGAAAACCGTTACAGCACCACAGCAGCGCGCGGGGGGGGTGAACCGCCAAGCGCGGGGCCGAAGGCTCGGATTCGGTCAAGCTGACATTTGGGCCGGCTTGGGACTTCGATAATTCGTTCGGAAACCGCGGCCGCGTTGAAATACTGGCTGCTCCAGCGCCTCGACTGGATAAGGTCGCAGTAATGAATAAGCGGGAAATCCTTCCTTGTTTTAAGATTTGTATGTGCAATATAATCTATTTGCACTTACATCTTCTGAAAGGAACGGAACATGGCCAGCGCAACTTTGACAATACGCATCGATGAAGACCTCAAACGCGAGGCGTCTGAAGTGGCCGACTACTATGGGCTTGATCTGTCTTCTGTGACGCGGGCTTTCTACAAACAGATGGTGAACACGCATCGAATCCCTCTCACTTTCGCGCCCGAGGATCCCAACACCGAGAGCCTGGAAGCCATTCGCGAGGGCGATGCGTTCCTGGCATCGGGCAACAAGGGCCGTTTCACGAACGGCTCCGACCTTATCGCGGCGGCGATGGCCTGATGAGCAGGCTCACGGCTGAGTTTTCGGCCGCGTTTTCGCGCGATCTCAAGAAGAAAGCCAAGCGCCGAAAATGGGATCTGGCACAGCTGGAGAGACTCATCGATCTCGTGCTCGAGAACACCCCCGAATCGCTGGAGGTCCTCAAACGTCGTCACAACATGCACCGCTTGCAGGGCAGATGGGCCGGGCGCAGCGAGTGCCATGTGGCGAACTCGGGTGATTGGTTGGTAATCTGGTCGTCGAACGACAAGGTCGCCTTCTTCGAACGCACCGGCAGCCACGACGAGCTGTTCAGGTAGGGCGAGTTCGCAACGTGCCGCGCATGGCCGCATCAAGAATCGTGCCCAGTCGACGCGAACCGC
>CAVIKC010000099.1:0-2193 GCA_963643405.1 Succinivibrio sp. | reverse complement strand
CCCCGGCCGGCGGGCGCGGCTGCCGGCAGCCTTCGCCTGAGGTCGCCACTAATTTCCCAAAACAGCGAGGCGGCGACGAGCGTTGTGCTCGCCGCCGCCTCGCTTCTGAGATGTGTTGGAGTGAGTGCGTCCTACAGCTTCTTCATGGCAAAGCCAAGGCAGCCGGTGAAGAGGACGAGACCAGCAACGTAGATAGCAGTGGCAATCATGGTGTTTCTCCTTTGATCGGGCTTCGCAGTCTACCGAAGCGATGTTCACAGTATGCTCCCCTAATGTTTCGCGTTTCGCGCCACCTTGTTTCGCTCGGATTAAATGCCGGAAAGCGTCGGTAAACGGTACTAGATAGGTAACATATAAAGAGTTTCGTGGGGCGGCGAAGCGTGATACACTCATCACCCACATCGAAAAGGCGGCGGCAAGCGGCGCCGAATGCCCCGTTGGGGCAGGCGATACGCGTCGCGCGCAGCCAACCATCAACAAGGAAGTAAGCAGCACATGGATACAGCAAAGATCGAAGCCGGCGTCCGCATGATTCTCGAAGGCGTGGGCGAAGACCCCGACCGCGAGGGCTTGCTGGAAACGCCCGCTCGCGTCGCGCGCATGTATGAGGAAGTGTTCGCCGGCCTTCATCAGGACCCGGCCGTGCATTTCGAGAAAACCTTCGACGAGCACTGCAACGAAATGGTGCTCGTGCGCGACATCTATTTCTATTCCATGTGCGAACATCACCTGGTGCCGTTTTTCGGCAAGGCCCACATCGCCTACATTCCCTCCGCCGACGGGCGCGTGTGCGGTTTGTCGAAGCTTGCGCGCTTGGTCGAGGTGTACGCGAAGCGCCCGCAGGTGCAGGAGCGCCTGACTGGGCAGATCGCCGACACGCTGGTGGAGCAGTTGCATCCCCAGGGCGTGTGCGTGGTGCTTGAGGCCGAGCACATGTGCATGAGCATGCGCGGCGTGAAGAAGCCCGGCAGCCGCACGGTCACCTCGGCGGTGCGCGGCGTGTTCGCCGGAAGCACCGACGCCGCCCGCGCCTCGCGCACCGAGGCCATGTCGCTTATCCTGCGCGACGCGCGCTAAGCGTCGCTAAAGGGTTTACCTATGGAAGCTGTGATAAGCGGCTGCCAGGCCCTGTTCGGCATGGCGCCGTGGTGGCTTGCGCTTCTGTGCGCCTTCGTGTTCCTGGCGGGCTACGTCGATTCGATCGCGGGCGGCGGCGGGCTGGTGTCCCTTCCCGCGTATCTGATCGTCGGGCTGCCGACGCATGCGGCCATTGCCACCAACAAGCTTAGCTCGACCATGGGAACCGCGGTCGCCACCTGGCATTTTGCGCGTTCCGGATACATACAATGGAAGCTTGCCGCCGGCTGCATCGTGTGCGCCATGCTCGGTTCGGTTGCCGGGTCGAACCTCGTGCTCATAACCAGCGACGCCTTTCTGCGCGTGTTTTTGCTCGTCTTGCTTCCCGTGACGGCCGGGTACGTCCTGTGCTCGAAGAGCTTCGGTAAAGCGGACAAGGAGGCGCTCTCACCTGGTAAAACGCGCGTGCTGTGCTTCGTTATCGCGTTTGCGGTGGGCGTCTACGACGGATTTTATGGCCCGGGGACGGGAACGTTTCTCATGTTGTTGCTCACCGGCGTGGCTCATCTGAAACTCACGAGCGCCGCCGGCATCACGAAGGCCATCAATCTGACCACCAACGTGTCGGCGCTCGCGGTGTTTCTGCTGCACGGCCAGGTGTTGCTGCTGTTGGGCCTGGTGGCGGGCGTGTTCGGCATCGCGGGAAACTATCTGGGATCGCGCACCTTCACGAAAAACGGCGGCGCCATCGCCCGCCCCATCACCCTTGCGGTGCTGGCCATCTTCTTCGTGAAGGTCATCTGGGATTTCGTGGCGTAAAGCGGCAGCGCGCGTTGCCGCTTTACGCCGCCTTGCGCGAAAACGCCGGCACGACGCTCGGCTCTCGAGTAAGGTCAGCTTCTGCCGCCCGGCCGCGTCTCCTACTATTCCGTCAAGAACAGCTCCGCCGGCTGCGGGCGGCAGTAGTAGTACCCCTGCGCGTAATGGCAATCCATGGACGTGAGAACGTCTTGCTGTTCCTTCGTCTCCACGCCCTCGGCGATAACCTTCACGTTCAGGCTGCGTGCCAGCTGAATGACGAAGCGCACCACTTCCACGCGGCGCTTGTCCGACAGC
>CAVIKC010000098.1:0-2206 GCA_963643405.1 Succinivibrio sp. | reverse complement strand
ACCGCCCAAGCTTTTACGAAAGAATTGGATAAATAAGATGGAAATGGACATACGAACCATATAGACCGAAGAACGCCAGGGGTTTAGATAGCTTTCCCCTGCGGTGCGCTCGGCCATCTGAACAGGGATCTCGATCACCTTTGCCCCTGCTCGTTTCATCAAATAAGATACCGTGTCGGGCTCGGGCCCACAATTAAGACCATTCGCCATAACGGCAATCATCTTTTTATTGAACGCGCGCATGCCCGAAGTAGGATCTTTTACTGTTTGACCAGTAGTGAGCTTGATGGCGGCGCTTATTAAATTACTGCCCAGCATGCGCATAGACCGAGGTTTCTTTGTCTCGGCAAAACGGGAGCCAATAACGATATCGGCGCTTTCAAGCGCTTCTACCATGGAAGCAATATACTCGGGCAGATGCTGCCCATCAGCATCGAACTGAATGGCGCAATCGTAGTCATGCCTGTATGCATACTTCATGCCAGCTTGAAATGCTCCCGCAAGCCCAAGGTTGGTGGGTAGGTCTAAAAACGGATACCCGTTTTCACGGCATACACGCACCGTCCCGTCGCTAGACCCGTCATTTACGACCAAAAATTCAACCGAAGGAGCTGTTTGAATGACGGAGTCAACCGTGCGCTTCAGGGATTCCTCTTCGTTATATGCAGGAATAATCAATAGCGTTTTCAAACCTTTTCCCCAGAAATCGTAGCCCATGACTTTAAATCAATTAATTATATCCGATCGACAAAGGCGGCATACGTAACAATGAGCGGCAGGACATGGGGGAGTGCGAACGATTTCCTAGGCTGCTCACGCCTCTAAGCCAAGAATGCAGTGGCACTCGTTCGGGCTCATTCAGCCCAGCGATCGCTTGATGCGGCCCCCGGCTATCTTCTTGGCCACGTGTTCCTTAGCACCATCGTCGGCCCTGAGTCTTCCTATGGCGATGACATGGAACATGGAGCTCGTCTGCTTATCATCGCCGCGGTTCAGCCTGTGCCGGTACGTCATCCCCGATGAAACAGTGACGAGCGCGACAGCACAGAGCATGGCAAAGGATGCCTCAGACTAAAGCCCTTCTGGGTTGTTGCCTGCTCATTCTGGTCAAGGATTCTCGTTGCAGTCGCTGCCTTTCAACCTCGAACCTATGCAATCCGGGATTCTAGGCGGCGACAGTTTTGCGTTCACTTCCTATGAGCCGACGGAATACGACCATGACACCAACTTTTAGCACACGACCTTTTACGAAAACCGGAAGATTACGGGATTTAACGTGAAGGCTGAATGAATAACGCCTTTCCAACACGACAGTAAACAAAAAGCGATCAGGCATTCCAGCGCATAATCGTTTTTCCAAGCCGCTTTTGAATGTCCGCCTCGAAAGCGCTAGTCATATCTGCGGGATTGCGAACGTCATGGACTATTCCGACAATGCGTTTCAGATACTCCGGAATGACAGGGTGCTCTTCATATATCTTCAAAGTTCTTTCGTAGTCTTTACGGCCCGAACGACTGCTCCCAAACAAACGGAGGCCCTTCTCGAGAACCATTCTTGTGTTAATTGGGACTGGATTTTCGGTAACGCCGCACAACGCAATTGTGCCTTCTGGCTGAATATGATCGATTATTTGATCGATGGCGCTGATAGACCCCAAACCTCCGGCGCATTCAAAAGCATGTGACACGATCATATCTTCAGGAACATTTGAGGTCAGGAACGTCGCATCGGCAAAGGTGAAATCAGCCAGCTTATCTTCATTCCGCCCTATAACAACCACCCTTGAAGATGGGAATAGATGCTTGAACAGCAACGACCCGATGAAGCCGACGTTGCCATCGCCCCAAAAACCTATAACGCTTCTCTCCTCATGAGCGAATGCGCCGAAACGGGTAACCACATGTGTCATCACGCTTACCAATTCCGTGAATGCTGCAACATTTTTGTCCAGACCGGAAGGGATTTTCACCACCCGATCGTGGTTTGTGAAGACGAGTTCCTGCATGAACCCATCAGTGCTTGAAGCCCTAAACCTGCTTGATCGTAAGTAATTCTCCGCAATTACAGGGTTGGTTTCACTTGGCAAATTTGGAATCATCACAACGGGAGTGCCAACTCTAACCGCTTTAGTTTTATCATAAACAACTTCGCCTACTGCCTCATGGATTAGAGCCATTGGCAATTTCTTTGCAAGAATGTCTGCCC
>CAVIKC010000097.1:1438-2221 GCA_963643405.1 Succinivibrio sp. | reverse complement strand
GATATAAAGATTGCACCTATTGCACTGCCATGCACGAAGGTGCTCAAGGCTTTGCTCGCGTGCGAGATTTGTTTCCAAAAATAGCAGAACTTGCGCGCAGAACACCCGAGCAGCTTTCATCGAGCAGGGTGTGATGTGTAGCAGCGCTTGAAGGCTGTGCAAATGCGTAAAGTTTGCACAGCGCTTAGTGCGTTTGGGTAGTTTGTTTAAGCGGTTTGCTTGAGCAGTGCATAAAGAGTTTGGTAACGTTTAAGGCTTTTACTCGTTCGCTAAGGAAAGGCTTGCGCGATTCATGCTTCGAATTTTCGAAAACATGGCACGAACGAACCCCCGCCAGCTGTGTTTTACCGCGGTGAGTGCTGCGGGGCATGAAGCACAGTACAGTTATCATCGTGCGCGTTTACATGGGGCAGCCTTGGCGCAATGTTTACGTGCATCGGGAGTTGCACGTGGGCACTATGTTGCCGTTGAGCTTTCAAATGGCGAGGCGTGGCCTTTGTTGTTGCTTGCGGCAGCCTATGGCAACTTTGGGCTGGTGGGTGTTGATCCGCATCTTACGCCTTCAGAACGTGCATCGCGTTATGCCGAAATTGAAGCAATTCCCAACACAACCATTTCGTGTCTTATTAACCAAGACAATATCGAAAACCTTTTGGAACATGCACGCGGTATTATCGATGGCATGCAGCAAGTTACTGCAGGAAAATCTCCTTTTGGCACACACGATACCGCAGCAACGCATGCAACAGCGCACACCGCAGCAACGCATGCAACAGCGCACAC
>CAVIKC010000097.1:694-1387 GCA_963643405.1 Succinivibrio sp. | reverse complement strand
AAAACCAGCGTTAGTGCTTTTTACTGCAGGTATTTCAGGAAAAAGCAAGTTGGTTTGTTTGAGCTGGAAAAATCTTACCGAAGAAGCAAAGTCGCTGAACAGCGTGGTGTGTAAACCAGGCAGGGGAGTATGGCAGGCTGTTTTGCCGTGTTATCGCATTATGGGTGTGCAGGTGCTGGTGCGCAGTATATGCAATAAATCGACATTTACGATTTATGACAGCTTTCAGCCCGATGCGCTTCTTGAAGATGTTGATCGTTTGGGAGCAACACACATTGCGGTTGATGACAACATGGTAACGGAGCTTTTGATGTGCGAAAACCAAGCAGCATTGCGTCGTTACAGCTGTTTGCTTTTGGGCGGCGCAGCGCTTGAGCACAATGTTGTAGCGGCATGCGCAAAACGCCATATTCAGGTGTATGCCGGCTATGGAACAACGGAAACAGCAGGTCATATTGCTCTTGAGAAAATCGATGAATCCTTTGATGGCTCGTTGCGGTTGTTGCCCGGATATGAAGTGGCCATTCAGCAAGCAGCACCGAATGGTTTTGGCTGTTTGCTGGTAAAAGGCGCCAGTGTGTGCGACCGCTATTTAGGCATGCGAGACCCCATTACCGTGGATGGTTTTCTTTCCACAGGAGACACCGCAAAATGTCAGGGTAATCGCATTACGGTTCGCGGACGCACCAATAC
>CAVIKC010000097.1:0-684 GCA_963643405.1 Succinivibrio sp. | reverse complement strand
AATACTATGTTTCTTTGTGGCGTAAACAATGTATTTCCCGATGAAATAAAAGAGCTTTTGCTGCGGGAAGAAGGAGTGTCCGACGCCCATGTGTTTGGCATGCCGCATCCAACGCTTGGTTTGTGCCCTGTGGCCTTTGTAGAACGAAACGACCGCGGTCAAAAAGAACGGCTTTCACATAGGCAATTTTCCAAGCGCCTTCATGACCATCTTGCATTGCAGCTTTCTGCCTATAGCGTTCCGCGTCATGTTTTTGCGCTTGATTCGTTTCCGCGCACCAGCGCAGGGCGCATAGACGAAGCGTTGCTTGAGCGGTGTTGTAGCGAGCGTTTAGAGGTGGCACAAATAACGCTACATCGTATTGTGGTGCCGCTATCGAACCCAACGAACATAGGGGGCACGGTATGCAAACAACGCGAGTCGCTGTTGGTTGAGCTAACCGATTACGCCGGCCGCACCGGCATTGGGGAATGCGTGGCGTTTTCAAGCGATGATTGCGGTTTTGAAACGCTTGGTGCTGCTCAAGACTATTTAGAGAAAGTGCTCGCGCCGCATGTTATTGGGCAGGCGTTTTTGCATCCAGGTGAGGTGGTTTCCTGCTTAATGGAATGCCCCGATGCACAACAGCACCAGCGTTCTTGCGGTGCACTTGAACCAGCGTTTTGGGACTTGTATGGCAAGGTG
>CAVIKC010000096.1:452-2259 GCA_963643405.1 Succinivibrio sp. | reverse complement strand
GGGTAGGCACCACCTACTACATCGAGGTCACCTTGCCGGTGTGCGATGCCGGCGATGTTGCGCCGGCAGCGGATCCTGCCGAGGTTCCCAGCATCCAGGGGCTGAACGTGCTTCTGGCTGAAGACAACGACCTTAACCGTGAGATTGCCCAGTTCCTGCTTGAAGACGCCGGAGCGAAGGTTACCGTGGCCGAAAACGGCCGCGTGGCGGTAGACGTGTTCGAGGCTTCTGAGCCCGGCACGTTCGATGCCGTGCTGATGGACGTGCTGATGCCGGAAATGAACGGCTACGAGGCAACCAAGGCGCTGCGCGCCACCAACCGCCCCGATTCCGACCTGCCCATCATCGCCATGACGGCGAACGCCTTCACCGAAGACAAGCTTATGGCGCGCGAGGCGGGAATGGACGACCACCTTGGCAAGCCCATCGATGCGCCGCTGCTGATGAAGACGCTGGCCGAGCATACCCGTGCTTACCGGGCATCGAAGGCGGCCAAGGCCGATGCCAAGGGAACGGAGCCTAGCAATGGATAGCTGCAAGAACGTGCAGGTTACCCGCGAGCAGGCCGAAGAGGAAATAGGCCATCTGAGCAACGTGTTTCCCGTGGTGCGTCTTCTTGATGCCCAAAGCGTCGAAGAAGAGGAAAGCTGCCTGCTGCACGGCGAGGGCTGCCCCTGCATGCGCAAGGTTGCCTGCGAGGTTCTGCAAAGCGGCGGCCAGGAAACGCGCATGCTGCGCATGGGCGACAGCGAGCACCGCGCCACCGTCCGCTACCTGGAAGTAGACGGCGAGCCGCATGTTCTTCTGTATGCCCTGCCCGTGGAATCGCAGGAAGAGCCCTCGGTCGACCCGAGCCTGCTGTATATCGATCCACTAACCGGCGTGTACAACCGTCGCTTCTACGAAGACAAAGTGCGCCGGCAGCGCATGTTCGCGGGCGTGGCCGTTATCGACCTGGACGACTTCAAGCTGGTGAACGATGCGTTGGGCCACCATGCGGGCGACCTTGCCATCACCGCAGCGGCGCGCGCCATGAAAAGCCGGGTGCGCGAGTCGGACATCCTGCTGCGCTACGGCGGCGACGAGTTCGTGCTGGTGCTTCCCAACATCTCGGAGGAAGACTTCGCCCGCAAGCTGGAGTCCATCTCGAAACAGGTTTCGCAGACAACGGTGCCCGGCTACGACCAGATGTCGCTTTCCGTAAGCATCGGCGGTGTGCTTTCCAACGGCTCTTCGGTAGAAGAGGCGGTAAAGCGTGCCGATGCCTTGATGTACCGCGCCAAGCAGCGGCATAGCTCCGTTATCACCGAGGCGGATGTGGCCGACGCCCCGGAATCCCGCAACCCGCTGCTGCTTATCGTGGACGATTCGGAGATGAACCGCGAGATCCTGAAGGAAATGCTGCACGATGAGTACGAGATCATCGAAGCGGAAAACGGCAAGCAGGCCATTTCCTACCTAGAGCAGTACGGGGCCGAGATATCGCTGGTGCTGCTGGACATCATCATGCCGGTGGTGAACGGCTTCGAGGTGCTCTCACGCATGGTGCGCAGCGGCTGGATCGAGGACATCCCGGTAATCATGATATCCAGCGAGGAATCGGACGAAGCGGTTCTGCGCGCCTACGAGCTGGGCGCATCCGACTACATCGGCCGCCCGTTCGACATGCGCGTGGTGCGTCAGCGCGTAAGCAACATCATGCGCCTGTACGCCCGCCAGCGCCGCCTGAGCAACCTTCTTGCCCAGCAGTACTACGAGCGCGAAAAAGACAGCAACATGCTGGTGAACATCATGGGCGGCGCAATGG
>CAVIKC010000096.1:0-442 GCA_963643405.1 Succinivibrio sp. | reverse complement strand
GCGCAATGGAGCTGCGAAACGGCGAAAGCGGCCCGCACGTGCTGCATGTGCGCAACCTTACCGATATCCTGCTGGAGCGCCTGGTGCAGAAGACCGACCGTTACCCCCTTTCCAGCGCCGAGCGCAACACCATCGCCATGGCCAGCACCCTGCACGACATAGGCAAGCTCGCCATCGCCGACGAGGTGCTGAACAAGCCCGGCACCTTAACGCCTGAAGAGTTCCAGGAAATGAAGGCGCACACCACCTTGGGCGCCGACATGCTGGAAAAGCTGAACATGTACTCCGACAGCCCCGTTCTTCTGAAAACCGCGCACGACATCTGCCGTTGGCACCACGAGCGGTGGGACGGCAGCGGCTACCCGGACGGCCTGAAGGGCGACGAGATACCTATTTCTGCCCAGGTTGTTTCGATGGCAGATGTCTACGATGCGCTTACCAG
>CAVIKC010000095.1:0-2357 GCA_963643405.1 Succinivibrio sp. | reverse complement strand
CGTTCGGTAATCGTCGTCGGCCCGACCCTGCAGCTGCATCAGTGCGGCCTGCCTTCCCAGATGGCGCTCGAGCTGTTCAAGCCCTTCGTCATGAAGCGCCTGGTCGAGCTCGAGTACGCCGCCAACATCAAGGCTGCCAAGCGCGCAGTCGATCGTGGCGCCACCTATGTTTGGGACGTGCTTGAAGAGGTTATCACCGAGCATCCGGTGCTGCTGAACCGTGCACCTACCCTGCACCGTCTGGGTATTCAGGCCTTCGAGCCGGTGCTGGTAGAGGGCAAGGCCATCAAGCTGCACCCGCTGGTATGCACCGCATTCAACGCCGACTTCGACGGCGACCAGATGGCTGTTCACGTACCGCTGGGAGCCGAGGCTCAGGCCGAGGCCCGCGTGCTTATGCTTTCCGCCAACAACATCAAGTCGCCTGCCCATGGCCGTCCGCTGACCGTTCCCACCCAGGACATGATCATCGGCATGTACTACCTCACCGCAGCCCGCGATGGCTTCCCCGGCGAAGGCCGTGCATTCGTTGACTTCGCTGACGCCCGCAACGCCTACGATGCCCGCACCGGTGTGGACCTGCAGGCCAAGATCTGGGTCCGTCTTGCAAAGGACACCCAGGTGGCCAATGCCTTCGACGAGTTCGAGGAGCATGCTGCCGGCACACGCCTGCAGACCACCATCGGCCGCATCATCTTCAACAGCGTGTTCCCGGACGACTACCCGTTCTTGAACTACCAGATGAACAAGAAGGAAATCGGCCGCATCGTAGAGGATGTATGCAACCGCTACACCCTTTCAGAGGTTGAGCCCATCCTTGACGGCTTGAAGAACACCGGCTTCCATTACGCCACCATCGCCGGCATCACCGTTTCCGTTTACGACGCAACGGTTCCGCCGAGCAAGGGCGAGATCCTTGCTGCTGCCGACACCAAGGTTGCCGCTATCGAGGAAGACTACGAGATGGGCCTTATGAGCGCCGAAGAGCGTCATAAGCAGGTCGTAGACATCTGGACCGAGGCGAACGAGGAAGTCGGCGATGCTATGGCAGCCAACTTCGATGCGTTCAACCCGATCTTCATGATGGCCGACTCCGGCGCTCGAGGTAACATCAAGCAGATCCGCCAGCTGGCCGGTATGCGTGGCCTGATGGCAGATACCAAGGGCGGCACCATCGATATTCCGGTTAAGTCGAACTTCCGTGAGGGCCTTTCCGTGCTGGAGTACTTCATTTCCACGCATGGCACTCGAAAGGGCATGGCCGACACCGCGCTGCGTACCGCCGACTCCGGTTACCTGACCCGTCGTCTGGTCGACGTTGCCCAGGACGTTATCGTTCGCGAGATCGACTGCGGCACTGCCGATGGCGTTGCATACCCGCTGCACAACGACAAGGGCGAGCTCGACGAGAACCTCGTTGGCCGTTGCATGCTCGAGGTCGTCGCCGATGCCAACGGCGAGGTCATCGTTGATGCCGGCGAGTTCATCTCCTCCATGGATCAGCTCAAGGCAATGGAGGCTGCCGGCGTTGAGTCACTGAATATCCGCACGGTCATGACCTGCCATGCAGAGCACGGCGTATGCCAGAAGTGCTACGGTTGGGACCTTGCCACCGCACGCCCGGTCAACATCGGCACCGCGGTGGGCATCATCGCTGCCCAGTCGATTGGCGAGCCCGGTACGCAGCTGACGATGCGTACGTTCCATGCCGGCGGCGTTGCCGGTGAGGACATCACCCACGGTCTTCCCCGCGTTACCGAGCTTTTCGAGGCTCGCAAGCCGAAGGGTCAGGCTGTGCTGGCAGAGATCTCTGGTACCCTGCAGGTTACTGCCGACAAGGTGAACAAGACCCTTACCGTCCACGACCAGGAAGGCAACATCCGCGAGTACGTGGTTTCCGCTCGCGCAACCCTGCTTCCCGGCGTTTCCGACGGTTGTGAGGTTGAGGTTGGTCAGCAGCTTACCAAGGGTTCCGTTAACCCGCATGATCTGCTTCGCCTTACCGATCCGAACACCACGCTGCGCTACATCGTTGCCCAGGTCCAGGACGTGTATGTGTCCCAGGGCGTAGACATCAACGACAAGCACATCGAGGTCATCGCGCGTCAGATGCTGCGCAAGGTTGCCGTTATCGATCCCGGCGACTCCGACTACCTGCCGGGTCGTCAGGTGAACCGCTTCGAGTTCGAGGACACCGCCAACGAGCTGGTGCTCGAAGGCAAGGAGCCCCCGGTGGGCCAGCCCTTGCTGCTGGGTATCACCAAGGCTTCTCTGGCTACCGACTCGTTCCTCTCTGCCGCTTCGTTCCAGGAGACCACCAAGGTCCTGACCGACGCTGCCATCGAGGGCAAGGTCGA
>CAVIKC010000094.1:0-2415 GCA_963643405.1 Succinivibrio sp. | reverse complement strand
GCGCAGCGGGTCTTCGTCCAACGTTTGCATTGTCTACAGCTACGGCCATGCCAACAACAACTCTGCGACTGGCACCTGGATTCGTCCCCGTGTCGGATTGTTCATTCGCCAGTCACTGCGGGCATCGCCCCGCAGTCCGAGCACATGAGGAAGGGAAGCGCGTCGGTCTGCTTGAAAGCCGTGAAACAGCGTCCCGCTGGGAGGGCAGACCGCTCCTTGCATGGCCGCAGGCTCGGAGGCTTGCTGCGGTTTCATTGCTCCTTCCTAAGCGGCCTGCGAGCCTCCTATAAGGCCGTGCGGGGCGCATCATAAACAGCCAAGAGAGACACGCCGCCAGACGCGCACGAAGGGACGCGAAGAGGGCACGCAACCGAGCCAAGCGCCTCGAAGCCCTGACATTGGAGAGCGCAACCACCCTCGCAGTTTTGCACGATTCCGCCAAAATGGCTTCCAAAGGCGTTCGATGGAAAGCCAGCGTCCAGCGCTACATGGAGCGTTCTCTTCGCAACTGCCTAAGCACCTCCCGTGACATAAGACACGGCAGGGACATTCGCAGGGGATTCACCCGCTTCACGATCATAGAGCGCGGCAAGGCTCGCAACATCGCCGCACCTAGGTTCTCCGAGCGCGTAGCACAGAAGGCGTTCGCCCGGAACGTCCTTGTCCCCGCATTGCTCCCGACTTTGACCCCAGGATGCACCGCCAACGTCAAAGGCAGGGGCATCGACTACGCATTGATCCGCCTCAAAGGCCAGTTGGCTATATGGTTCCGAAAGCACGGTGCCGAGGGCTACATCTTGCTGATCGACTTTTCCGACTACTTCGGGAGCGTCGACCATGACGCAGTGATGGAGATGATCGAGCGCAACCTGGCAGATCCCCGAGCCGTAGAGTTCGCGCGTTTGCAGGTCGAGGCCAACGGCAAGGGGCTGGGCTTGGGCGCAGAGCCTAACCAGGCGCTGGCAGTGGCGTTCCCTTCGCCGATCGACCGCTTGGGGGAGAGATGGCAGGGCATCGAGGCATCTGGGCGCTATATGGACGATTCCTATTTCATCGCGAAAGACAAAGCGACCCTCTGGGCTTTCCTCGAAGCCGCACGATCCGAGGCCGCACGGCTGGGAATCACCATCAGCGACCGCAAGACGCGCATCGTCAAGCTTTCGCGCGGGTTCGCCTTCCTAAAGAAACGTTTCCGTTTTTCCGAGTCCGGGAAGGTGATCGTCACCCCATCGAAGAAAGCAATAGCCAACCAGAGGCGCAAGATGAGGAAGCAGGCTCGCATGGTCTCCGAGGGCATCATGACGCAAGCCCAGGCGCGAACGTCCTACGCATCGTTTCGAGGTTCCATAGCCAAGAAGCACGATGGGAAGCCACGTTTCCGTATGAACGCCAACAAGGTTGTGCGAGACCTCGACCGCCTGTTCCTGGAGCTTTTCGGCGTGCCCTACAATTAAGGCAACCGAGAGAAAGGGAACCGATGACCCAGGAAGAGATAACATCCGAGATCAACGCCTTCGAGATCCTCCTAAGCCAGACCGATTACCAGGCGCTGAAGTACGGTGAAGGCCAGATCAGCGAAGAGGACTACGCGCCGATCAAGGCCCAGCGCCAGGAATGGCGCGACCGCATCAACGAGCTTCAGCAGATGGAGCCGGAAGAGTGATCGACCCGCAGGCAATCGCCGCAACGGCGCTCATCAGCTCAATCGTGGGCGCGATCGTCTCCAGCCTTATCGCCGGGACTCGCCTGGTTGGGCGCAAGGTGACCGAGCGCACCGAGGAAGAGCGAGCCAAGGACGCAGCCATGCAGGCCGCCATGAGGGCTTTGCTCTGGCGCGAGCTGCAGATCATCCACGCCAAGGCGATGGACGATGGCGGGATGACCGTGGCAGACCGCCGCCACCTTGAAAGCGTTTACGCCGCCTACCACGCACTTGGCGGCAACGGTACGGGCACACGTCTTTACGAAGAGGCGATGGCATCGCCTGTTCTCGATTAAAAGGTACGGAAACCCAAGAAAGGGGGAGCTATGGAAAAGCTCAAGAGCCGCAAGCTTTGGCTTGCGATCGCCGCCTTTCTCGTGTCTGTCGGCACGGGCATCGGCGGCATCGTGGTAGGCGATTACAGCCTTGCCACAGTCGGCGCGATCATGGCAGTGGTCGGCGCAGGCATCTACCAGGCAGCGGAGGCTTACGTTGACGGCAAGAGCGCCGCCAGCAACACCACCGCCAAGACCATCACCGCCACCAGCGCGGACAAGGCCACCGTTCAGGCGGCATTGGCTGGCAAGGAGGCGGAATGATGGCAGACAACGAAAAGGATCAGCTCAAGCGTACCTCGAAGCTCGTAGCGGGTCTGGCGGCGTTCGCCGTTGCCGTGGCGCTGTTCGTTCCCGGCACCGCACACGCCTACGAGC
>CAVIKC010000093.1:0-2443 GCA_963643405.1 Succinivibrio sp. | reverse complement strand
TCCTGCACGATAAGGAAGTAGGCCGGGAAGCCCTGCTGGATGATGATGTCGGCCTCGTACTCGTACTGTTCCAGCACCGACTTCTCCTTGCCGGTGTTGTCGGCAAGCACCACGGTGCGCCATTCGGGGCCATAGCGATGCTCCAAGCCCTTCTCGCATTCCTCGCGGAAGAGCATTTCCTCGGTATAGCCTTCAGGCAGCGGGAAGCGCGGCAAGATCTCGTCTCGCTCCAGCTCGACGTTGCATTTCTCGGCCAGCAAAACCGTCTCGTCGCACGCCTCCGGGAAGTCTTTCAGCGCGGTGCGCATCTCTTCCTCGGTCTTCATGTAGAACTGGTCGTTCGGGAACTTGAAGCGCTTTTCCTGGCTCATCGTGGCGTTCGTGCCGATGCACAGCATGATGTCCTGTGCACGCGCGTCTTCCTGCGTAAGGTAGTGGAAGTCGTTGGTGGCGATGGTCTTCAAGCCCAGCTGCTTGGCAATCTGGGTGAGCTTGCAGTTCATCTCGTACTGGGTCATGCCCGCGTTGGTGGTAATGCCCTGGTCCTGCAGCTCGATGTAGAAATCACCCGGCTCGTAGAGGGCCGCAAAGCGTTGGGCCCACTCAACGGCCTCATCGAAGCAGCCGGCGTCGATGCAACGCGGGATGACGCCGGCAATGCATGCGCTTGTGGCGATCATGCCCTCCGCGTACTTCTCCAACATCTCGAACGTGGTGCGCGGGCGGTAATAGAAATTGTCTACGTGGCTTTCGGAAACCAGCTTCAGCAGGTTGTGGTAGCCCGTGTTGTTCTTCGCCAGAAGGATCATGTGATGAAGCTTCTGCTTTTGCTTCTTCAACTCGCTGTCGGTGGTGAAGTACACTTCGCAGCCGAAGATGGGCTTCACCTTCTTGCCGGTTTCCTTCTCCACCTTGCGGCAGGCTTCGTCCAACTCGGGAACGCCCGACATAACGCCATGGTCGGTGATGGCAACGGCGGGCATGCCAAGGTCCGCGGCGCGTTTCACCATGTCGTAAACATGCGTTGCGCCGTCGAGCAGGGAATATTCAGTGTGGTTGTGCAAGTGTACAAACGCCATATGCTCTCCTGTTTCTTTCCTGCTGCTTCGTCTCTTTGCTGCCATTGTGCCACCCTGCCCGGCTCCTGCCGATGGTCAAACGACAAGGAATGCAAGATGGACAAAAAAGGCGCCCGGTTCCCCGGGCGCCGAACGTGCGCTAGCCGCTGCCGTTACCGGTCGGATGGATCTTTGGGAGCGGAAGCCATGTTCACCGAAGGGGTTTCTGCGGCGTTGCCCTGGCCGAAATTGACCACCGGCGCACCCGCCGCAGCGGCGTTGGCGTCGAAGCTCTCCTTCTTCTTGAAGCCGAACGGGCCGGCAACCAGCATGCCGGGGAACGTTTCGATGGCGTTGTTGAACTTCATCACCACGTCGTTGTAGCTCTGGCGCATGTAGCTGATC
Source organism: Succinivibrio sp. (assembly GCA_963643405.1). GTDB lineage: Bacteria > Actinomycetota > Coriobacteriia > Coriobacteriales > Eggerthellaceae > Anaerotardibacter. The sequence continues at coordinate 980 of CAVIKC010000093.1, read as the reverse complement.
TTGTCTTCCGTGGCCGTGATTTCCGACTGCAGCTGCTGGAAGTTCTGGTTCGCCTTCAGGTCGGGGTACGCCTCGGAAATGGCGAACAGGCTCTTCAGCGTGTCGGAAAGCACGTTGTCTGCCGCCATCTTCTGCTCGGGCGTTGCCGCATGGGCAACTGCAGAGCGGGCCTCGGTCACCTTCTGCAGGGTGCCGCTTTCATGGGCGGCATAGCCCTTCACGGTTTCCACCAAGTTGGGGATAAGGTCCAAGCGGCGCTGCAGCTGAACATCGATCTGCGCCCAGGCGTTGTCTACCCGATTGCGCAGCTGGACCAGGTTGTTGTACAGCGCGATTACGATTATTGCCAGCACCACGATGATGGCAACGATAACGATTACGGTAACCATGGCTTCTCCTGTCGTTGGGTCACAAGCTCAGTCTATACGGTTTCAACCACCGCTACGCCCAACGGTGAGAAAGACGTTACGCGGCACCACCATTCATGCTTATGGGCTTCCACGGAAGCAGCCGTTGCCGCCTCGTACGAATCGCACACCAAGCACACGGCCGAACCGCTGCCGCATACCACCGCATCGGCAACTCCTGGCAGGCCCTTGCCCCACTCCAGGATCTGCCCCACCTGGGGCGCAACGGCGCACGCCGCCTGCGTGAGGTTGTTCCACAGTGCCAGCTCAGCCGAATCGGTAGCCGCGGCAAGCTGGTCGAGATAGCCGGCCTCGGGCAACTCGGGCGCCTGATCGAAGGCAGCGTAGGCCTTCGCGGTGGAAACCCCCTCATCGGGGCGGACCAACAGCACGAAGCCCTTGCGCGTTGCCAGGGACGCCTCGTATACCTCGCCCTTGCCGGAAAGACGCACGCATCCGCCATGCAGGAAGAAGGAAACGTCGGCGCCCAGGCGCTCGGCCACGGCGAACACGCGCGCATCCTTCGGGTCGATGCCCCAAAGCGTGGCCGCGCCCAGAAGGGCCGCCGCCGCG
>CAVIKC010000092.1:0-2454 GCA_963643405.1 Succinivibrio sp. | reverse complement strand
GTCGGGCGACTGCTCGTGGATGGCGTTCATCACGCCGCACGTGCTGCCGTCGAAGCCGAACTTCGCGCGGTCATAACCGATTTCGCAGATCACCTCGCGCACGATGGCGGGCACGTCGACGTAAGCCTGCGTGCGCACCTCGCCGGCGACGACGACCATGCCGGTGGTCGAAAGCGTCTCCACTGCGCAGCGCACCTTGGAAAGGTCGGCCGGCTGGCCGTTCGGGGCAATGTAGCCTTCCCGCTCGAGCTCGGCCTCCTTCTTAAGGATGGCGTCGAGGATGGCGTCCGAAATTTGGTCGCACATCTTGTCGGGATGCCCCTCGGTAACCGATTCGGAGGTGAATAGATACGTGTTGCGTGCATCGCTCATGCGATAAGCTCCTTCTTCATCGCTGTCGGCAGGACCACCTTGGCGCCCCATACGCCAGGTTGGTGTCGGGATCATCGAGCCAACCCTCTCCCCCGACTCTCGATAAACGGATATGTTCGGGCGCAGCTCCGTATGCGCGCCCGCGTTTATGCTAGCTGGGTATGGTAACATACCGGCAACTTCGGGGGATGGGCGCGAAGAAACAACATACGCGCGGCACCGAAGCGCACAAGCGCCCTTCAAACCGTAAGCAAAACCCTCCAACCAGCTCGCAGGAAAGGCTTCCCAATGACCGAAACTGCAACACACGACGCGCCCGTCTTCCAAAACGCCGCGTACACGCGGGAATATCTCGACATCGCCGCTTCCCTTGACGGCGACATCGAAGGGCGCCGCGCCGCGCGCGCCTACATGGATTCCTCGACCGCCATCGTGCATCACCAGGTCGTCTCCACAAGCTTCGTGCCGAAGCTCTACGACGCGAAAAGCCGCCAGGTCATGCGCGAAGTCGTCGAAACCACGCACCGCATCCTCACGAAGGTGATGCAGCACTACCTCGACGACGCCGATTACCGCACCATCTTCGACTACGATCCGCGCTTAGCCGAGCTCATCTTGGTGCCGCGCGGCTACGACGCGCTTCTGCCCTTCGCCCGCTTCGACATCTTCCTTGACGAGGACACCGGGGATGTGGCCTTCTGCGAGTTCAACGGCGACGGCAGCTCGGGCATGAACGAGAACCGCGAGATCACCCACTCGGTCGAGAGCACCACCACCTTCCAAGAGTTCGCGCGCCGCCATGAGGTGCGCCCCTGCGAACTGTTCGACGCATGGGTGGCCGAATTCGTGAACATTTACAACACCTACGAGCATCGCGTGGAATCCCCCCGCTTCGCCATCTGCGACTACCTGCAAAACGGCGTCGTTGACGAGTTCCACCTGTTCGCCGAACGCTTCACGAAGGCAGGCTATCCCTGCACGGTCTGCGACGTACGCGACCTCACCTTCGACGGCGAGGTGCTCAGAGACGAGGCGGGCCAGCCCGTGCACGCCATCTGGCGGCGCTGCGTCACCAACGACGTGCTGGAGTTCTGGGACGACTCGCAGGCGCTCATCGAGGCCGTGCGCGCTCAGAAAGTGGCGCTCATCGGCAGCTTCGCCGGGCACATCGTGCACGACAAGCAAATCATGGAAGCGCTGTTCCATCCCAAGACGCAGGCGTTCTTGACGCCCGAGGAAATCGCGTTTATCGAGCGCACTGTGCCGCAGACGCGCTATCTCGACGCGGCCGAGGTCGACCTTGACGCCATCCGCGCGAACAAGGACGCTTGGATCATCAAGCCCACCGACGCCTACGGGGCGGCCGACGTGTATGCCGGCTGCTTCCAAACGCAGGAGGAATGGAACGGCATCATCGACCGCTTCGCGAACGGGGCGGCCGGTGCCCCCTTCCTGGTGCAGCGCTACATCACCCCGCACAAGACGCTCGTCCTGCCGCCCGACAACGACATCGCGAACCTTACCGACGCGGAAGTGCCGCGCGAGCCGGTGCCGTACAACAACTTGGAAGGCCTGTACTGCTACAACGGGCGCTTCCAGGGCATTTTCAGCCGCCTAGGGCCCTACCCCACCATTTCCAAGCCCATGGCGGGCATCACCTGCGCGACCATCTGGGTCGACTAAGGGCGCCGCGTGAAGCTCATCAACGCCATCGTCGCCTTCGGGTCCACCTTGCTGTTGGCTCTGTGCCTTATCGCGGCGGGGTTCGCCGTCGTGGCCGTGCCCGACGTTGCCACCGAGCAGCTCTCGCGCGCCTTTTCAGGCTGCGAACAGCCCGACACGCCGTTTTCGGCCGAGGAGCTTTGCTCCATGGCCATCGCCGGCAAGCACTACACCTTCGATGACAACAACCCGCTCAAGCTCAACGCCGCCATCGACGCCGCCAACAACGCAGTCGAGGGCGACGGGCGCGCGACTGCCGCCACCCGCGCAAGCGAGACGCGCAGCTTGACCGACGAGGCGCGAAGCCACCTTGACGACGTGTTTCACGTGGTGCGCGTGGCGAAACCGGCACTTATCGCG
>CAVIKC010000091.1:1983-2480 GCA_963643405.1 Succinivibrio sp. | reverse complement strand
CTCCGAAGTTGCCGCTGCTGTGGACACCGACCACAAAACCGCGAAGTCGTGGCTGTCGGTACTTCAGGCATCAAATATTGTGCGCGTGGTAGAGCCCTTCTGGCCAAATGTTAACAAACGGCTTACCAAGATGCCCAAGATCTTCTTCATGGATACAGGGCTTGCTTGTCATCTGACAAGATGGACAACGCCCGAGCAGCTGAAAAACGGCGCCGTGGCGGGTCACATGTTTGAGACCTTTGTTGTGTCTGAGGTGCTTAAAAGCTACATGAACGCCGGCGCAAACTTGCGTGATGTCTGGTTTTACCGTGATTCAAAGAAACACGAGATAGACCTGATTATCCAAGAGGGGCACATTCTGCACCCCGTTGAGGTAAAAACTGCCGCTACCGTAGGAGCCGACGCCGTTAAAAACTTCGGATACTTGGAGAAGTTGAATGGCTATAAGGTGGGCTTTGGCCACGTGATCTGCCAAACCAGAGAGGTTTACCCTATAT
>CAVIKC010000091.1:0-1891 GCA_963643405.1 Succinivibrio sp. | reverse complement strand
GAGCCTGTTATACAGGCAAGACCTTTGGACGTAAATGAAATTCCGTGTGTATAAGCATATACATCGATTCGTGCCTGGGCGTGGTTTTGCGCAGATGTGACCGTGTCGATGTGTAGGCGTGGTTGGGCTGATGTTTGAATCGGTGTGCGGACGTGGTTATGCGAGCGCACGTATCAGCGCGCAGGTGCGTTCGTATTCGAGTGACCTGAGCGGCCGGGTTGTGTAAGGTCGTACGGCGGATAAGGTGGTGAGCTCGGATGGTAATGCGGCATGTCCAGGCGAAAGTTGAGCATGATTAGCACGGCGGGCGGTTGCGCCGCCAGTTATCAAACGTTCCTGTGCTCACGCCAAGCGTACGTGCGGCGTCTTTGCGCGAGATAGTTCCCTGTTCATAGGCTTGCACGAGTGCGTGAAACGCGCGAGGTTGCTCGATAATTTCTGCATAGTTGCGTCCAAGTCGATCGATTGATTGAATAACCAAAACATCGCCTGGCTTCAAGCGTTTGAGTAAGCGCTGATATGCAGGGCAGTTAAAGTTTTTGTTAGAGTTGTGGGTTGTTTGCAGGGTGTAAACGGCTGGGTGTTTGCCGGTGTGCTTCCGTTATAATGAAGCGTTGCAAATAAGAGGAAACGCACGGCAAAGCCTACAATAACACGCGCGATAAAGCCTGCAATAACATGCATGAAAAGGGACCTTATGGCCGAAATACATACAAAGAACGAAACAGCTCTGCACCTTGGCATTGACGTTGGATCTACCACCGTTAAGCTGGCAATTTTAAACAATGAGAACGAAATTTTGTGGTCGGTGTATCGCCGACATCATGCTGATGTACGCGCCACCGTTGTGGAAGTACTCGAAGAAGCAGCTACACACTATGCAACGGAGCCTATGAGTATTGCCATTACCGGCTCTGGCGGGCTTTTGTTGGCGCAGTGGCTCAACATTGCGTTTGTGCAGGAAGTAATTGCCAGCAAAACGGCAGTGGAAACGTTCATTCCTAAAACAAATGTTGCTATTGAACTGGGTGGGGAAGACGCGAAAATCATCTATTTCGATAATGGCATTGAACAGCGCATGAATGGCACGTGCGCGGGTGGCACGGGTGCGTTTATCGACCAAATGGCCAGCTTGTTGAACACCGATGCTGGCGGGCTAAACGAACTGGCCACACACCACACAACCATTTACCCCATTGCAAGCCGCTGCGGCGTTTTTGCCAAGACCGATGTGCAGCCGCTCTTAAACGAAGGCGCGCTGAAAGAAGACATTGCAGCATCTATCTTTCAATCAGTGGTAACCCAAACCATTTCTGGCCTTGCGTGTGGGCGCCCTATTCGGGGTTATGTAGCGTTTTTAGGCGGGCCGTTGCAGTATTTGCCTGAGCTTCGCAAGCGCTTCTACGAAACGCTTGAGCTTGATAGCGAACACATTATTGTTCCCGAAAACGCTCACTTGTTTGTGGCAAGCGGTTGTGCTCTTGCCGGCGCGCACGATGAACACATGCGCCCAGAAACCTTAAACGACGTGCTTGAGCGTTTGCGTAGTTTGGGTAATACACAGGGAAGCGAAGTGGTGCGTTTGCCCCCGCTCTTTGCAAACGAAGCTGATTACGCAGCGTTTAAAGAGCGTCACAACAAAGAATGTGCCCCTCGTGCGAATTTGAGCGATTACCGCGGAGTTGCTTATTTGGGCTTAGATGCGGGGTCAACCACGTTTAAAGCGGTGCTCATAGACGCGCAAGCGCGCATTTTATGGTCGAGCTACGTGAGCAACAAAGGCGATGTTTTAGGTTGCGCACGTGCAGCGTTAAACGACCTTGATGCACAGCTTCCACGCGATGAGCAGGGAAAACCACTGGTTACCATTGCGCATGCCACCGTTACGGGC
>CAVIKC010000090.1:0-2509 GCA_963643405.1 Succinivibrio sp. | reverse complement strand
GAACCTGCTTTCCATCGATGCCCTTTCGCGTGAGGACATCCTTACCGTGCTCGAGCAGGCCAGAACCTTCGAGGAAGTGAACAACCGTCCCATCAAGAAGGTTCCCGCCCTGCGCGGCAAAACCATCTGCAACCTGTTCCTTGAGCCTTCCACGCGCACGCGCGGATCGTTCGAGCTTGCCGAAAAGCGCCTTTCCTGCGATTCCTTGAACGCAGGTGGCAGTGCATCTTCCACCGTTAAGGGCGAAAGCCTGGTAGACACGGTTCGCACGCTCGACTCTATGAAGGTCGATATGTTCATCGTGCGCCACAAATGCGCCGGCTCGCCCTACCTTGTTTCGCAGAACACCAACGCCTCGGTCATCGACGCGGGCGACGGCAAGCACGAGCATCCTACGCAGGCCCTTTTGGACCTGTACACCATCTGGAAGGAAAAGGGCTCGTTCGAGGGGCTTAAAGTCGGCATCGTCGGCGATATCGCCCATTCGCGCGTGTGCGGCTCGCTTGTTCCCGCGCTGCGGAAAATGGGAGCTCACGTCACCCTTATCGCACCCGCCACGCTTTTGCCGGCACGCCCCGACGTCCTAGGCGCCAACGCGGTAACCCCGCACTTGGAAGAGGCGCTTCCGGAGCTCGACGTGGTGTACATGCTGCGCATACAGATGGAGCGCCTTGAAAGCGCGCCGTTCCCCAGCCTGCGCGAGTACAACCTTCGCTACGGGCTTACGCGCGAGCGTGAGAAGCTGATGAAGGAAGACGCCATCATCTGCCATCCCGGCCCTATCAACCGTGGTGTCGAACTTGACAGCTACATGGCCGATGGCAAGCATTCCGTCATCGTTGATCAGGTATTTTCCGGCGTTTGCGTTCGCATGGCGCTTATCTATCTACTGCTAGGGGGCTCAGATGAAGCATCTCGTTAAGAACGTCCGGGTAATCGACCCGGCGCTAGGTTTGGACAAGGTGGCCGATATCCTCATCGACGGCGAAACCATCGCAGAGGTGGGCGAGGGGCTAACCTGTGAGGGCGCGGAAGTGCTCGATCGCAGCGGCTGCATTGCGGTTCCTGGCTTGGTGGATATCCACGTGCACTTGCGCGACCCTGGCCAAGAGTACAAGGAAACCATCGAAACGGGCACGGCTGCCGCAGCCCATGGCGGTTTCACCGGTATCTGCTCCATGCCCAACACCACTCCCACCACCGACAACGGCGCAACCATCGACTACGTGCTCGATCAGGCGGCCAATGCCGGCCATTGCCACGTGTACCCTTCTGGTGCCTGCACCAAGGGGCTGAAGGGCGAGGCTTTGGCGGAAATCGGCGACATGGTGGCTCACGGCGCCGTGGCCTTCACTGACGACGGCCGCGGTGTGCAGGGCGCTGGCATGATGCGCCGCGTGATGGATTACGCCAAGGCCTTCGACAAGGTTGTCATGAGCCACTGCCAGGACGAAGACCTGGTTGGCCCCGGTCAGGTGAATGAAGGCGTCGTATCCACCCGCTTGGGCATGGCCGGCTGGCCGGCTGCGGGTGAAGAGCTGCAGATCCAGCGCGATATCGCCTTGTCCGAGCTCACCGGCTGCCCCATCCATATCCAGCATATAACCACCGCACGTGGCGTGGACATCGTGCGCGAGGGCAAGAAGCGCGGGGCCCAGGTTAGCGCCGAGGCAACCCCGCACCATATCGTGTTGAACGAGGACGACCTTACCGCTGCCTACAACACGAACCTTAAGATGAACCCGCCGCTGCGCACCAAGGCCGACAACGAGGCCATCATAGAGGGCATCAAGGACGGCACGATCGACGTCATCGTTACCGATCATGCCCCTCACGCCGCACATGAGAAGGCCCGTGAATTCGAGCTGGCGCCGTTCGGCATGACCGGGCTGGAAACCTCGCTTGGCGTTGTCCTTACGCACTTGGTTCGCCCCGGCCATATTGACTACAATCGCATGGTCGAGCTGATGGCCATCCGTCCGCGCGAGATCCTCCGCCTTGACCAGGTTCGCCTGGAAGCGGGTTCGGTCGCGGACATCACCGTGTTCAACCCCGATACGGAATGGACCGTGAAGGCCGAGGACATGGTTTCGAAATCCAAGAACAGCGGCTTCTTGGGATATGAGTTGAAGGGTCGTGCCACTGACGTGTTCATGGCAGGCACCATGACCTGTAAGGAAGGTGAAGTCGTTGAGTAAGCTTCTGGAAAACACCAGCATCGGTGCACGACCGAAGGCTCTTCTGGTTCTTGAGGATGGTTCGGTGTTCGAGGGCTATTCCTGTGCTGCCGAGGGCGAGGTATTCGGCGAGGTGTGCTTCAACACCTCGTTGGAGGGGTATCTTGAGGTGATCTCCGACCCTTCCTACGCTGGGCAGATCATCACCATGACCTACCCGCAGATCGGCAACTACGGCATCAACCCCGACGACCTGCAATCCGATTCTTTGGCGCTGCGCGGTTTGGTGGTGCACGACATGTGCTTCACGCCTTCCAATTGGCGCAGTTCGC
>CAVIKC010000089.1:0-2546 GCA_963643405.1 Succinivibrio sp. | reverse complement strand
GATGAGCCAGGTGGTCTCGCCCGTGCCCGCGCCCACGAACGTGAGGTCCTTGTTCTGTACGTCGGCACCCTTCTGGTACAGCGTGTACTTGCCGGCGGCAAGCTCAATGGTGTCGCCGCTCTTGGCGCTGTTGACGGCCGCCACGAGAGCCTCGTTGCTGTCAACCTGAATCGTCTCGGCCTGCGCGGGGGTGGTGGCGACGAAGCAGCCAAGGCAGAACGTCAATGCGATCGCTGCAGCGAGGAACCCTCCCTTGTTCAATATCCGCTCCATTCAAACCATCCTTCCTGCTTGCAAGAGCGCTACCTGCGGTTTCTTTGAAAAACCGGAATTCCTGTTAAGTAGCTAGAGGATAGCGCCACTTCGGGGGGGGTGCAAGCCGTTATTCCGCGAACGAGCTAAAATTTTCCCAGGTGAGAGCGCTGCCTGGCCCTGTGCTGCCTCTGCGCAAGGGACGCAAACACCATTGGCGCGCCGCGCTCCAAAGGCATCCTTCTTGCAAGCCCCGTTCAAGGGTTAAGCAAGCCCTTGGTTATCTAATCAATGCATCGATTCCGCCGATGGCCCAGAGCGGAATGTTCGTGAGCCACCCCTCGCCGCTCATCTATGATGCGTCTCGCAGTTTAGAACCCCTGCCCGGATACCACGCGGCGGATGCCCTGAATGCTCGATATCTCTTCCAGTACATCGATGATCGCGTCGGATTGGTAAAACTCGCCTCGTTTACGGTTGCCCAGGGGACGCAAAACGCCATACCCGCATGCCTTTCCCGTAAGGCTCCGCGCCGCCCTTGGGGTGATGCTCAGACGCTGCGCAAGGAATTCGACGTTCACTACCGGCTGCTCAACGAGTATTGCCGGCAAGCGATAGATACTCGACCCCTTGCGCTCCTTGAACTGTTGCGACCATTCGCTGAGCACGGCATCGATCCTCGTGGCTACCAGGTTGCCAACGACTATTGCCAGCTCAAGCGCTTCCACAAGGCATTCCACAACACGTACAGGGTTGCCCTGCTGATACTCGCCGATGGCATCCATGTAGGAATCTACGTTGTGCAACAGCCCTGCCGAAACGGGGATGGTTGCCTGTTGCAGCACCTCTTCGTCCCGCAGGATCTTATGCAGCACAACTCTGCCGGTCCTGCCGTTTCCGTCGATGAAGGGGTGGATGGTCTCGAGCTGAGCATGGGCAACGGCGGCTTTCACCAATGGGTCGATATCGTTCCGAGCGATATATTTCACCAGGTCATCGAGATAACCCTCAACGCGTGAGAAGTGGGGTGGCACATAAGTGGCCCCATGGGGGCTGTACGTGGTGCCGCCAATCCACACTTGCTCAGCCCGCAACTGCCCGCCGAAGCTTGCCTCTTCATGGTTTATCAGGGCTGCGTGTATCTGCAGAACGGCGTCTACGGTAAGTGGTCCCTCGAGTGAAAGAGCCCTCTTCATTGCGGCTAGGTTGCCCACAATGAGCTTTGCGTTGTGGGGCGCATTGGAAGAGAGCTCCGCCAAGGCAACATTTCGCGCGCTTGAGGTGAGATTCTCTATCTGGGAGCTTGCCGACGACTCGCTTCGAAGGAGCATGACCGGCAGGTTGTAGTTTCTGGCTTGTTGCTCTGCATCGAATCGCGCTAGCTTCACCAACAACTCAGCCATGCGAGCAGAAAGGCTTGCAGGGATACTGATGTTCCTTTGGGCGATATACAAGGGAAGCGCCGCCTGGTAGGAGGGCCCTATCTTGCGCCTTTGCGTTTTTGACATGAGCGCGGAAAGCTCGGGGTCGGAATCCCAAGGAAGTGTTTCAAAACCGATGGGTGGCCATTGGGTTTCCATGCGTTTCACTTCCTTTCGTTGTTGTCTTACGGAAGTGAATTGTACTTCACTTCCGTTAGCTGGAGGATACGGAAGCGAACTGTGCAATGTGAAAGGGGAAACCCAGCACATTAACGGTTTCTGCAGGCTGCTCACGTTCGCATTCCTTGCGTGTTTCGACCTCAGTACGAAGAAGGGCGCCCACGGCGATGGTGCAGTGGGCGCCCTTCGGGTTGCACGGTTCAGAAAACTCTACCGTGGTATTCAAGCCAGGCTGTTACTCCCGGGTTTTGCGGCGGGCGAGGACCAGCATGGTTGCTGCGCCCATTGCCAGCACGGCGATGCCTGCAGGCAATGCAACATCAGTTGCATCGGCAGTCTTCGGCGAGGTGCTTGCCTCTTGCTCCTGGCATGGCAGCGAAACCGCTTCGCCGCCTTGCCGCGCGGGCTATCAGACCCGAAACGCTCGTGTTTCTGTATTAGTGACATCAAGAAAGCTGGAACATCATGTCGTTTGCTGCTGTTCAGCTAGTGGAGCCCGTCATGTATAGAGAGTGGACCTGAATGTCCATGCGGTGATCAGGCGTGGGGTCCTATACATACATATATACATATATATACATATGTGTAGGGGCTGCTGTAAAAAGGCTTGGGACAGGGAGAAGGGTCCCGGGAATAACTCGCAGTTATTTTTCACGGAGATAAACCCGCCATGCGCGCAATATAGGTTCCGTT
>CAVIKC010000088.1:1824-2707 GCA_963643405.1 Succinivibrio sp. | reverse complement strand
AACCTGCAACAAGTGGCATCAAAACGGCCGGGCATCCATAGTAAAGACCAAAGATCAAACCGCCAACAACAAGCAACGGCGAGGATACGCACTGCCAGATAAGGATGATGGCAAGCGCTCCGGCGATTGCGCCGATATACAGGGCCTTATGGGGTGAAGCGATGTCGCTGGACACACCGATAACAACCTTGAAGATCGCCTGACCAACCATAACCAACGAAGAAAGCGCTGCACCCGTAAGGAACACGGCACCGCCAAGCTCCGCAACAGAGTTAACGTATGTAGGGAAGAAGTTAGCGACCTTTACACCGCCCTGACAGCAAGCAATAAATAGAACCAGCAGCCAGAACGCCGCGCTCTTCAGAGCTCGATTTGGGTCAACACTCCAGTTCTTTTCCTCTACCGCCTTTTGCGCGCTTGCAGCCTTTTCGATCGACTTGGAGCCCACAAAAGAAAGCATTCCCTTGTCGGAGGGCTTATCACCGATTACGAACATAACAAGCGGCAGGCACGCTACGCATAGGATTGCGAAAAGGTAGTAGCACGACTGGTAGCCAAACGAATCGATAATAAACTGAGCAACCATTAGCCACAGAGCACCACCGGCGCCGGTCATGGCTGCGCAAAGACCCAGAACGGTACCGGCACGATCTTTAAACCAACGATTAATAACGGTCGGTACGTACATAGATACGATCAGCATGCCAAAAGAGTACTGGAACACACCAGCAACAACAATTCCCTCAACATTGAGGCTGATAGCAAAAATTACGTAGGTTACCGATTGAATCAGCAACAGGATGACGCCCAAAGCCCTCGCTGGAAACTTTACAAAGGCTCGGCCAAGCAGAGGGCCAGCAAAAGCCATCACAAAGCCGCCGAT
>CAVIKC010000088.1:0-1814 GCA_963643405.1 Succinivibrio sp. | reverse complement strand
GTCATGTAGATAGAAATATCCGACACATTTACGCCATAAGCTTTAGCGAGCAATGGCATAAACAAACCACCCGTGCCACCAAAACCACCGGCAACAAATACGGTCACCATCAATGCGGCAACGATAGGCAGGTACGACGAAAACGGCTTTTCCTGCAATGCCGCGCTTTCGTTTTTAGCGCTCATGTCCAAACTCCCTTCATGTTGAACAATGTCCCCAATTAGGCTTGCTGGCAAGCCAACAAGACAGTGAAATCCTAGAACGTGTTCACCCTGCCATCCATAACCCTAGTTCTATGTAATATAGTTAGCTCCTATCTGCATTGGAAAAAGCCGCCCAAACAGCCATTAACAACCCGTGCAATGTGTCATAAACGCAGGTAAAAGCCCATATAGTGCCTAGCTATCGAAATTTGAGTCATGGTATTTCCGCAGCAGGGCAGCGCGGTTATATCGTTTAAGGCACAAGAGATTGCACCGCTAACCCTCGATCTTCGAAGAGGAGATAAATATGACACCGTTTGGCCGCTTCGGAAACATGTTTCCTTCCAAAGAAATTGAGAAAAAACCCTATCTGCTAGACATCGATCCGTTCTGCATCAAAGGCAACCTTTACTATGCTGGCAACGCGCAGTATTCCTGTCTCGTTATCGATACCGGCGAAGGCCTGATCCTGCTTGACGCACCGCCAGCAGAGCACATGGCCGGCACTATCGTTAACCTGTGGAAGCTAGGCTATAGGCTGGAAGACGTGAAAATCATCCTGCTTTCGCACGAGCATACCGACCACTACGGCGCCGCAATGGGACTCAAGCACTACACGGGTGCGCAGATTTTTCTGAGCCGTATTGCCGCTCAAGATATGCTGGAACATCCCGGCGCCTACGATTCTATGGAAAGCGATTTCAACCCCATCAACGAGCGCGTTACAGCCGACGTACTGCTGGACGATGGCGACGTTGTTGAGCTTGGCAACACCACCATCAGCTGCGTAGCGACCCCAGGGCACTCCCGTGGCACTATGTCGCATTTCTGGACCATCAACGATGACGGAATCGATTACCGTGTAGGCATTTTTGGCGGCGGTGGATTCTTCACCCTTTCCAAAGAAAAGCTCGCTGAAGACGGTCTAGACTTGAGATTCCGTGATGTATTCATCGAGTCCATCGACAAGGTATGGGACGAGCATGTTGACATTATGCTGGGTAACCACCCATTCCATGCAGACACTCTGCGCAAACGTGCGGAGCAGGTCAAGGGCGATGGCGACGCCTTTGTCGACCCGAGCGAATGGCAAAGGTTCCTCCGAGAGCTCAAAGATAGCTTTGCCGAATTCTGCGCCCTTTCTTCCGAAGAAGCCAAGGCCAGCTTTAGCGACAGCAATTTTGAGGAGTTCAGCGGCCAGTACCTGCGCAAACTCAAAGAGCTCAACCTGGCGCAATAGCCGAATACCCCTCCTTCGCGCAGAACAAGGGCCCGGGATGAGCAAGCCCGAGCCCTTGCTCTGTCCTATAGACTGGCTTTGCTTGTAAGGGCCGCGGACCGAAACGGAAAAGGGAAGGCTGCTCTTCATTTCTTCGCTCCTTTGGGCATCGCAGCTTCCACACCGTCGACCTTCAGGCCTTTGTGCAACGTGGCTGCGACTTTAGCGCTTCCTCAGCCTCAGACCTCAACTCCCTCCGCGGCCTGCGGACCTCCTAGATCCTCAACGTTTTCGCGAAAAACGTCATCATCTCGGCGATAGCCATATTGCTCGGCCAGAGACCCCGGCACGGCATCCAGGTAATCTTGCAAAAAGTCGGCGAAAGCCCACAC
>CAVIKC010000087.1:0-2710 GCA_963643405.1 Succinivibrio sp. | reverse complement strand
ATACACCCCAGGGTAGGCATGCTGCCGCACCCGCCAAAGCAGCTCCTTCAGCCGTTGGCGGAACCACTGCGTTTCGTCCTGCTGGCGTGGAACAGGGTTCCCGCGGCAAAGGCTATGGCGTTGCACCTGAGCCGCCTAAAAATAGCGGGAAGAAGATCCCCCTCATCGTTCTTGGAGTGATCGTGTTGGTGCTGGCCGTTGTCTACGGCGGCGGCGCCTTGTTCTTCAGCGGGCATTTCTTCCCGAACACCAAGCTCAACAACGAAGACGTTTCCCTTCAGGCCAGCAGTTCCCTTGCACAGCAGATCCAGGATCAGGCCGACGCCTACACCCTTACCATTTCGGGCAAGGGCTTCACGCTTAACTTCGGGCAGGGTGAAACCGCCATCCAGATCGACGCGGCGAAGATCGCTTCCGATGCGGCCGCTAATCAGGATATTGCCCTTTGGTTCATCGAGATATTCAAAGAGCATGACATCTCTGATGTGGTTGTAGCCTCGTACGAGGAAGGCTCCATCGATAGCGTTATCAAGGAAAAGGTAGAGGCGTTCAATATGAACCAAGACCCCTCGAAGAACGCTACGGTCACCTACAGCGAATCCGTTGATGCATTCGTTCCCAAGGCAGAGGTTTATGGCAATCAGATCGATGCAGACAAGGTGTGTCAGAAGGCTGGCGAGTGCCTGCGCGAGATGCGCTCCGAATGCACCGTTACCGACGATGAGCTTATCAAACCCAAGGTCCTTTCCTCTGACGCACGCTTGGCCACTGCGGTTCAGCAGGCTAACAACCTGTTCCCCAACAGCCTTTCCCTTATGCTGAACGGCTCCGTTAAGGCAGCCACTATCGACAAGGCCACGTTCGGCAGCTGGATCTACGTGAATCCGGACGACTATTCGCTGGTTATCAACCAGGATATGGTCACTGAATGGGTGGAAGATAAGGCAAGCGGCATGAACACGGTTGGCACTACGCGTTCCTGGACGCGCGAGGACGGCAAGGCATGCACTGCTTCCGGTGGTACCTACGGCTGGAAGGTCGATACGGCAACTTTAGCCCAAGACACGTACAACGCGCTTGTTGCAGGCGGTGCCACCACGGTCAATATCGCGTGCAGCCAAACGGGCGATGTGTACAACGGTGCAGGTCAGCGTGACTGGGGCGCCTATGTAGACGTCGACCTTACCGAGCAGACTGCTCGTTACTACGATGCCAGCGGCAACCTTCTGCATTCCTGCGGCATCGTTTCGGGCAAGCCGGTAGAGGGGCGTGCTACCCCCACCGGCATCTACTACCTGAACAACAAGCAGAGCCCTTCCACGCTTATCGGGTACAAGTCGAACGGCGAAAAGGAGTACGAGACCAAGGTTACCTACTGGATGCCCTTCGTTGGCAATTCGGTTGGCCTGCACGATGCGTCTTGGCAGTCTTCGTTCGGCGGAACGCGCTATCAGACCAATGGCAGCCATGGATGCGTGAACCTCTCTGTTTCGGATGCCCAGTGGTTCTACGAGAACTTGAGCAAGGGCGTGTGCATCATCACTCACAACTAGCCGGCTGGGCCGCCTTCGGGCGGCCCTTCTTTTTTGAGCGTTCGCTGTGGGTTCGCAGGAAGGGCGGCAACAACGATGTGGTGCGCTATAATCCTTGCTTGCGCGCCCATAGCTCAGCTGGATAGAGCAGTGGACTTCTAATCCGAAGGTCGAGGGTTCGAATCCCCCTGGGCGCACCATTGAAACACCAGGCCGCAACCCATTTTAAGGTTGTGGCCTTTGTTACGCTTTGGGGTGAAAACAGCCCATCGGGCACGCTTTTGGCACTGCGGTTTCTGGCTGTGGCCTTTATGGTTCCCTATGTCCTAAGGCGGGTACAAATGGCGTAGGCGTATGATTGCACTACGGCTGCAAGTTAGGAGGGTGTGGCAATCGATGGAATTCGACAATCGTCCGATAGGGGTGTTCGATTCCGGCTTCGGTGGCCTTACGGTTGCGCGGGAGATCATCAAGCTCTTGCCGGAAGAGGATCTTGTCTACTATGGCGATACCGCCCATTGCCCCTATGGCCCTCGCAGCCTGAAGGAAGTGCAGTCGTTCGTATTGAATATCTGCTCTTGGCTTGTGCAGCAGGATGTGAAGCTGATCGTTATTGCCTGCAACACAGCCACCGCTGCAGGGCTTGAGATTGCGCAGAAAACGTTCGATATCCCTATCATCGGCGTAGTCGAGCCTGGCGCTCGCGCTGCGGCCAGGGCCACCCACAACCGACGCGTCGGCGTCATCGCCACGCAGGGAACGGTTGATTCGGGTGTGTATACGCGTGCCATCCGCAATATCGATGCCGGTATAACGGTGTTTTCCACGGCTACGCCGCGTTTTGTCGAGATCGCAGAGCTGGGCATCCAAATGGCAAAGGGGCCAATCGAGAGCTACACGTCCCTTGCCTCCAAAGTGTATATCCGCCCAGAGTTCCAGGAAATTGCGCAAGACTACCTTGACCCTCTTCGCCGGTGCGATATCGACACCCTGGTTATGGGTTGCACTCACTTTCCGCTGTTGAAAGCTCTTATCGGTGCTGTTGTGGGCAGTGGTGTGAAGCTGATCTCTTCTGCAACGGAGGTGTCCCTTGATTGCAAAGACGTTCTTCGTCGACGCGAGATTTTGGCCCAGCCGGGGCATAGTGCCATGCGTCGTTTCGCCACCTCTTCCGAGAA
>CAVIKC010000086.1:1360-2838 GCA_963643405.1 Succinivibrio sp. | reverse complement strand
GTGTGCGACCTGGATGCCAGATATTGGGGTGCGGGGGAGCCGCACAACGCCATCGTTAGCTTGGAGGAAAAACTGGGCATTCCACCGCGATCCCACGCGCTAGCCGATGCGCGTCGGCGCTTCGAAGGGTTGAAGTCGCGTGCCAACGCCGTTTTTGCGTGCCAGCGCGTGCTGACCGCCGGCGGCGACGAGGAGGTGTATCCCTCGTTCGTGCTCGACGAGTTCTGCGCGGCGAGCGCCTCGGGCCCTTCAGACGAGCTCGATGACTTCGGCATTCCCGCTAGCTTGGCCGCATCCGTTCTGGTAAGAAACGAGGGCGGCAGCGCTTCCCCCTTTTCCGCGAACTTCGATTTCGGTGGGGAACGGCCGGTGTCGTTTTCTATTCCGGGCTTTGCCTCCGGTGCGGTATCGAAGGAATGGGTTGCCGATCTTTCGCTGTACCGGGCGCCCGACAACCCGGATTTGCTGGTGCTCTCGCCTTCGGCTATCGAGGAATACGTCAACTGCCCATACCGCTGGTTCGCCAGCCGCAGGCTGCGCCCTCAGGCACCCGATGAGCTTTTGGGGCCGATGGAGCAGGGTGTGTTCGTCCACGGCGTCTTCGAGGAATTCTATTCCCGTATCGAAGGGGAGCTTGGGGTCAAGCGCGTGAGCCCGGAAAACCTAAGCCAGTCGCAGGCGCTGCTCGAGCGCATCTTCGACGAAGTGCTGGCCGCCCAGCCCGAGGTGCAGGACAATGCGCGTTTCATCCCCTTAACCCCGGTTGAGCGCGCAAGGGCGATGCGCCTGAAGCAGATCCTTGTCAGGAACCTAGCCGTGCAGGCGCAGCTGATGCCCTCGTTCACTCCGCTTCTGCTGGAATGCCAAGTGAAGCCCGAGCAGGCGATAGACTATGCGGGCGTTCGCGTTATGGGCCGTGCCGACAGGGTAGATATTGACGCCCAGCGCGGCTGCTTCGCCGTTATCGATTACAAGGGCGGCATCTCTGGCCATGAGGCCGGCTTCGACCCCGATAAGGCGGAAGAAGTATGCCTGCCATCGAAGATCCAGGCGCTTGTTTACGCCCAAGCCTTCCGGCGCGGCATCGTCGATGCCAAGCCCGTCGGCGCCCTGTACCTGAGCTACCGGGCGTCTAAGGGCAAGGGCTCGGTTGCCGGATCGTTCGACGATGCGCTTCTTGACCTGCAGGGATTTGCCGGCAGCAAGTCTGCCGTGAAGATGAATTTCGGCACGTACCTGGATATGGTCGAAGAGCTTGTCGGCGAAAAGCTCGCGCGCCTGTACGAGGGCTGCATCGAGCCGAACCCCGCAGCGGCTCAGTCTTGCAAGTACTGCCCGGTTGCCAATTGCGAAAGGAGGCTGTCGTGAACCTGGATTCGTGCACGCCCGGCCAGCGCCGGATAATCTCAACGCTTCATGCGCCGCTTATGGTTTCCGCCGGCGCGGGAAGCGGCAAGACGTTTACGTTGACGCAACGC
>CAVIKC010000086.1:0-1350 GCA_963643405.1 Succinivibrio sp. | reverse complement strand
GACGCAGCGCATCGCCTACGCCTTGGAAGACGACGGCTCCGGCGCGTTCGCAAACGGCATCGACGAGGTGCTTGCCATCACGTTCACCAAGAAGGCCGCCGCCGAATTGAAGTCGCGCATCAAGGCCAAGCTCATGGAAATGGGCCAAAGCGCCGAGGCCCTGAAAGTCGACGACGCATGGATCTCGACGATTCACGGCATGTGCTCCCGCATCCTGCGCGAGCATGCCTTCGAGCTCGGCATCGACCCGGCCTTCGAAGTTGCGAGCGAGGTGGAGGTGTCCGCTTTGCGCTCGCGTGCCTACGACGCGGTGATGGAGCGGCTCGAGCAAGGCGAAGATGCTGACCTGGCTGCGCTTGTTTCGTACCTGGGCGTTGGCGAGGAAGGCCAGGGGGCTGCCGGCGTGGAGCAATGGGTGGACGCCCTAACCGCCCGTGCGCTGGCCCTGCCTGCAGGCTTCGATGCCGTCGACCAACCCGTTGCCGATGCCGACCCTTCGGCGCTCCTTCGCCGCCTGGTTGAGCGGGCAGAGGATGTGGTTGCCTGCATCGAGTCGCTTCCCAAGCAGGGAAAGACCGATGTGAAGGTCCTGGCTGCCATGGGCGAAGCCCTGGCCCAAGCCCACGACTACCTGCTTACGGGTGCGTGCGGCACTTCTTTCTACGATAAAGGCTTCGATGCCGAGCGCTATGTTGCCGTGTATTTCGCGTTCCCGCGAACCGCCAAGAACTTCCATGCCAAGGAATCGGACCCTTCCTTGTTTGCCGACTACCGCCAAAGCTATGCAGAAGAGGGCGCAGTGGTGGAAGCCGCCCTTGCCGCGCGCGACCTGCGCTCTTTGCTGGCCCTTGCGCGCGCGGTGGATGCCGAGTACCAGCGCATCAAGGGCCCATCCCTGCTGGACAACGTCGATCTGCTGCGGCTGGCCTATGCGGCGCTGGTGGAAAACCCGGCAATCGCCGAGGCGTATCGCGGCCGCTTCAAGATGATCATGGTGGACGAGTTCCAAGACACCGATGAGCTGCAGGTTGCGCTGATCGGTGCTCTGGCCGAAGAAGGCTATGCCAACGTGTGCACGGTAGGCGACGCCCAGCAGAGCATCTACCGGTTCCGCGGCGCCGACGTCAATGTGTTCTTCGGCTTCCATTCCATGCTGGAAGAGCAATGCCCCGACCTGCAGTTCGTCAGCCTGCCCGACAACTTCCGCAGCCATGCCGAGGTGCTTTCGCTGGTGGATTGCATCTTCTCGCAAGACCAGGTGTTCGGCGATTATTTCCTTTCCCTTTCCCCCAAGGGGAAGGTGAACGACGAGCCCGACCCGGTGTTCTCCAGCCGCCCTCGGATCTCGAT
>CAVIKC010000085.1:2123-2882 GCA_963643405.1 Succinivibrio sp. | reverse complement strand
GCCAAGCTTTTCTCCTTGAGGGGTTAGGTAGTAGCCGTTCGCCCCGTCTTCAGGGACATAGAAAAATGCAACTGAGGTCAAATCGCCGTGGCTGGAGACCTTTATTGGCTCGAATAGCTGATTGCCATTCGTATCAATACAGGTCACATACTTGCCTTTACCGGAGTTCTGAAGATCAATGACGGCATATCCGTCAGAAGAAAAGTCGTGGCAATCGGCAGACAGCTTCCCGAAGTCGGGCTTGAATACAAGATTCTCGTTTGCGTCAAGGTATCCCGAAGATCCAGATTCCCCGATCATTCGTTTCTTGTACTTCATCCCGCTATGAGCAGCCGCAAATTCTTCCCATTCGTTCACCTTTTCAAGCTCTTTGCCATCAAATTTAAGCGAATAGGGGTTCACAACATCGTGCTTGCCCGTTTGCTCCATAACGGCGCCAGTGCGGTAAACGATTGCATGCAATTTCGAGCACATCACATATTCGTGATAGCTCCAGGTTTCATCTCCCTTATCGTTTGAGGCGATGGGCGTAGGCTCGACGACCCACTTTCCCGCACTGTCGATAACGCCACTCAACGTCCCGGTGTAATTCAACGTGTCGATATTGAACTCAACGGCCGCATACCCGTGATATCCGCTTGTTCCAAAGTCGCTATTGATGCAAACAGATTCAACGACGCCACTACCGTATACCTCTTCGGCCTTTTTGGCGCCCTCGTTGTCGCTTGACCAGATCTCTTTTCCGTACTTGTCTATGAG
>CAVIKC010000085.1:1551-2113 GCA_963643405.1 Succinivibrio sp. | reverse complement strand
CACTACGCTTTGCTGAAGCGTCCGAAAGATTGCTTCCCCACTCCGCAACGCAAGCGCCATTTGCGAACTGGGACACTTTGGATGGCTCTGCCGCCATTCCGTTTTTGCCCCATTGGTCGATAAGGATCTCGCCATCCGCGGAGACCAGGACTTTGCCAGAGTTGCTGTTGGAACCGGTGGCAACCCAGGCCATCCCATCGGAAAAATCATTCACATAGGAGATGGAAAGGCCGCTTGCACTCTTTTTCGAAGACGAAGCATTGTTCCCTTCCTGCGCATCTTCAACCATGCCGTCAACGCTATTGTCGGTTGCTTGAGAGCAAGATTCCAGCACCTGAGCCGAGGCCCCTTCCGAGCCAGAGGAGCCCGGGTCGTTATAAGAACAACCTGCCATGAGCCCTAGACAAAAGAAGGCCAAGACACTTGCAATCAGTACGCAAAGAGGCCAAGCAGTCAGACCTTCATTTACCCTATTGTCCATCTAGTGCACCCCATTCCCGCACTTGCTGCAAAAGGAGGCGCCGGCTTTCATAGGGGATCCGCACGCACGGCACAGTTCGGG
>CAVIKC010000085.1:0-1541 GCA_963643405.1 Succinivibrio sp. | reverse complement strand
TCGATAATTACTGTTCTTTTATAGCCACACTCTGGGCAAAACCTGCTACCAGCAGCCATCTCGGAAGCGCAAACGGGGCATTTGATCGTTTTCGGCCGGCTCGGCGCTCCACTATCTTGCATTTGAGAGGACCCCGACGCTTGAGCCTTTTGCTCCATTTCCAGCTTCTTTGCTTCTGCAGCCTTCCGCTCCTCTTCTTGCTTCCTGGCAGCCTCAGCTTTAATCAGCCTGTCTATCTCGGCCCATTCTTTCGGCGCGATCTTAGGCAACGCAGGGTCTGCCTTTATCGCCTCAAAAGCCGCTTTGCCATATACGGCATACAGCCTGTCTATCTCTTTTTCGGGCGACAACACCGAAGGAGCTCCAGCGGCCAGGCTGGAGGCCTTTGAAGCTACCGACACAATACGAGGATCATTTGGGCCAAGCTTCAGCAAAACGAGTTCCGCGACCGAGATAATCAGAACCAGCCAAACCCAAAACGTTGGCGAAAGATACGTGATTCCCGCATACGAGGACAAGCCTGAGGAAGCCTTGCTCATGCTCCCTTTAAGCGCAAAGTCGACAAAGAAGGCCATAGCGATGGTGGCGCCGGAAGCAGAAACGCACGCCGCCGACGCCCGTACCATAAACGACGATTCTTTCTTTCCCGAAAGGACCATCAAGCCTGACAACAAGCTATCGATCAGGGCCCAAATCCAAATGCCGGCAAGGGTAAACGCGACTACAACGATTATGCCGATCGACGATGACCCCTGCGACAAAGACCCCGCATAATTGATAAGATCGCAGGCAATAAGGGACAAAGAGGGTATGGACAATTCAGACTGAACTGTTTGCCCAGATACGTAAGATGCAATTCCCGCAAATTGAGCAATAACGGGGCTCGAAATCCACGGCAAGAAGAGCAAAACCATCGAAATGGCTGTCATGATCAATGCTGCAGCTTTGATTCCTTGCGCCTGCGAGCTGGCGGCACTTGCCTGGTTATTTATCTGGCTTTCAACCATGTTCCCACTTCCTTTTTCACTAGATCATTGCAAGCAGCTCTTCGATGCGTGCTTCAGTGAGTTCGTCGCCTTTTTCGTTTGCCTCAATAGGAGCAAGCGTGTGGTATTGCTGCGGGGTAGCGCTCGTATCGCCGTTGGGGTATTTCCAGGCATTTTCCATTGCCGTACTGCGATTAGCTTTCCACGTCTGCTGGTTTGCCCTTAAGGCTGACGCGTCAGAGTCAGAGAGGTTTGATGAGACGAACTCACACACCTCGGAAAGAAGGGCATCCCTCTTCTCGAAATAATCGCGGGCGCACTGGTTCATCTCGCTCTGGCTGCCCGTCGCCCGGGAATCGATTCGCTCCGCCTTCTTGATGGCCGCCAAACGAGAGCGGAATTGTTGCTTCGCTTCTTTCAATTCTTCTGCTTTTTTGGCTGAGACGTACTCGCTGTGATGAGCCTCGGCTTTTTCGCGAAGGCTGGCGGCGGCTTCCTCGCTCATGCCAGCTTCTTTTAGGCCCTCATACGCCTTTTCAATCCTCGCATCAGATA
>CAVIKC010000084.1:0-3175 GCA_963643405.1 Succinivibrio sp. | reverse complement strand
ATGCAGCACATCATGGGCATGTGGTAAAAAAGCGCGTGGTGGAAACCACGGAGGGTAGAAACCGAGAGATAGAAAGTATCGCTTTTAGTTGAATTTTTGCTGCGTTTTTTCTAATCCGTTTTCTATAAGAAACAGCGTGGCGGCAGCTGCCTGTTCAACAGCGCTTTCAAAATCTTGTTCAGCTTCATGCTTGGGACGCGAAAGAACCCAATCAACCACGGGCATTTTTCCTGGAGGTCGCCCAATGCCACAGCGAATGCGAAACCAATCGCGCGTGCCCAGCTTATCGCAAATGGACCGCAGGCCATTGTGCCCCGCATGACCGCCACCAAACTTCACCCGAATGGTTCCGGGGTTAATATCTAATTCATCGTGAATAACTATCAAATGGTCAGGCATAACACGGTATTCTGCACACAGCGCCTTCACTGGCCCGCCGCTTGTATTCATAAAGCTTTGCGGCTTCACCAACACAAGCGAAAAACCGCGCCACGCCACTTTACCAACCAAAGCGCCACCCTGTGTTTTCCAATAATGCACGCCAAGCTGTTCTGCCAGCGCATCAACAGCATCGAAGCCAGCATTATGCCGTGTGTGCGCATATTCGCTTCCCGGATTTCCCAGTCCAGCAATAAGAAATGTATCTGTCATGTTTTCGTGCACCTTATTAGTTCGCGTGCCTTGCTCTGTTTGCTCCTTGTGCGATGCTCCGTGCACCTTACTTCGTACACGCTGCCTCCTGCGCCACGCCTCACGCGCCACGCACTTAAAAAATGGAAGCAACCGAGCCGCAGTGATACACCTCGTGAATAGCACGACCCAGCAACGGAGCCACCGAAACCACTTTAATGCGCGCCTCTTCAGCCTTTTTTTCATCAAGGGGAATAGTGTCGCACACAATAAGCTGCTCAATGTCTGATTCTCGAATGCGTTCAAACGCTGCACCCGAAAGAACCGGATGGGTGCTTGTCATAAGCACCCGCTTAGCACCCTTTTCCAAAAGCGTTTTCGCTGCTGCACAAGCCGAACCAGCGGTATCAATCATGTCGTCGTTTAAAATGCAAATTTTGTTCGTAACATCGCCAATAAGCGCAGTAATTTCAGCTTTATTATGGCCTGGACGATCTTTATGCATAATGGCAAGATCGGCGCCCATAAACGCCGACATTCTTTTTGCTTCTTTTGCGCGACCAACATCGGGACTTACAATACACAGCTCCGAAGCGTCAAACCCTTTCTGCTGTATGGCATCTATCAACACCGGCATGGCGGTTAGATTATTAACAGGAATATCGAAATAGCCTTCAATCTGACTTGCATGTAAATCTAGGGTAATAATACGATCCACACCAGAAACCTGCAGCAAATCGGCCACCAACTTTGCCGTAATGGGCTCGCGCGGCGCCGCTTTCCTGTCTTGACGTGCATAACCATAGTGAGCAAGCACGGCAGTAATGTTGCGCGCTGAAGCTCGTTTAGCCGCATCGGCCATGATAAGCACTTCCATAAGCGCATCGTTTACATCCATGCACGAACCAACGTGGGTACCAGCAACAGATTGAATCAGAAAAACATCGGCGCCACGCACGCTTTCCTCATAGCGCGCATAAATCTCGCCGTTAGCAAACTTTTCCAGTTTCACCGCCCCTAGCTCTGTGCCAAGCTCACGGGCGATACCTTGAGCGAGCGCAGGATTAACCGAGCCAGAAAAAAGCGCCATGCTCTTCTTCATTTCTGTTTTCATGAATATGCTCCTTGATGTACGCATTGCATTGTTTGCCGAGTATCTGACTCGCCCCGAAGGACGTATCGTAACAAACGCCCTTGAAAGACCGCTCTTGAAGGGCGCCTTTTGCAAACACGAATTTTACCGCTATCTATTGTACTGAACGCCTTGTTTAAGAACAGGTAGCAATTGGTAAAAAGTCTGATTTATGCAGAAGTGTTACAGCAATGTTCTTCCATCTTCCACTTGCGCATCATTGAGCACGGTACCTGGCCCCAAAAGGCAATCTTGCCCAATGGTGCATGCGCCCATGAGCACTACCCCCGGATAAATAATAGTATCTCTGCCTATGCGTGATTCAGGGGAAACCCACACTTGATCAGGGTCTATCATGGTTACTCCAGAAAGCATATGCGCTGTGTTAATGCGCTGTTGCATAATTTTTGTTGCTTGCGCTAGTTGAACGCGCGTGTTCACGCCCAAACATTCCGTGGCATCTTCTACCTGATGCGCCAACACCGCTCTGCCCTGCGAACGCGCAATTTCAAGTACGTCGGTTAAGTAATATTCGCCTTGCGCGTTGTTGGTGCTTACCTGTTCAAGCGCTGAAAAAAGCGCTTGCGCATCAAAGCAGTAGAAGCCCGAATTACACTCAGTAATGGCGCATTGTTCTGGGGTAGCATCTTTTTGCTCTACAATGCGTTCCACGTTACCTTGAGCATCGCGCACAATACGTCCATATCCAAAGGGATTATCCGCCTGCATGGTAAGAACAACCACAGCAGCATTGGTTTCTTCGCGCTTTTTAATAAGAGAGCGCAAAGTATCGGCACGCACCAAGGGACTATCGCCCGTAAGAACCAACAACGATCCGTCTAAATCTGCCAACGCTGGCTTACACACCGAAACAGCATGCGCAGTGCCCAACTGCTGCTCTTGCACAACGCAGGTGGTGTCGCGCACCAAGGGCTGCACCTCTTCACGCGCGTGACCCACCACGGTAATAACTTTTTCTACCCCTGCTTGCTGTGCCGCGTCTACTACCCATCTTACCAGCGGTTTTTCAAGTATAGCGTGCGCTACTTTCGAGTGTTTCGACTTCATGCGCGAGCCTTCGCCCGCAGCAAGCACAATAGCAGCTGTTTTCATCCTATGCCTTTCTTGTTGTGTGTTTTTCCGTTTACCCTATTTGGCGTGTCGCTCTTGCTTTTTGTTTCTTGGTGCATCACAAACATTTTGCCTCAGCCAGCAACAACCCACAACCAGCAACAGTCCACAGCACAAGTGCTGGCAAAGCCTTGTTTTCTTCCCGCCGTTTTCTTCCCGCCGAATTATACAATTCTGCATCGTGTTTCCTGCGGTAATCCGCAAAGAACGCTTTTCGGGTACAATGCGTGGAAGCACAAAGCGTCATGCAGCTATCTGCTCCAACATTCACCAATGCATGAA
>CAVIKC010000083.1:0-3220 GCA_963643405.1 Succinivibrio sp. | reverse complement strand
AGGTAATCCTGTTCTGAATCCCGACTTTTGCTCGATCTACCGCTATCTCAAAGAACGGGGCATTTTTGTTGATGTCTACACTAATGGCCTGAGTTTTTCCGATGAAGTGTTTGGCTTGTTTGGTGCTTTTCCGCCTCGTTCAGTTGAGATCTCTTTTTACGCTTCTGAGAAATACAGGCCCGAGCCTTTTCGTGTTGCTGAAAGACTCATCAGCATGGGAATTCACGTGCTTGCCAAAGCAACATTGACTACTGATACGGTTGATTTGGTTCCCGAGATAGCAACTTGGGCTGATGTTCACAGTGTTCGTCTTTCCCTTGATAATGACCTATTTAATGCCAGAGATGGTTTTAGCGTCGATCATTTTATGGTTGCCGGAGACCTTGTCGTAATGGATGACTTTCAACGGTCTGGAGGCGAAATCCCTAGAGCGTTCAATTGTTCGGCTGGTCATTGCTCTGTTTTCATCGATTGTGACGGGCAGTTGGGATTCTGCACGCGCTCTAAAATTCGCTTTGATGGGCCTTTGTCTTGCGGATATGAAAAACTGAAAGCTTATGTTGAGGCGCATAGGAACAAACTATTCAGTGATAAGTGCATAACGTGTGCGCATGCATCTTCTTGTCGCATGTGTATTGCTAGGGCTGAAATGGACGGTGCGGGTCATTATTCGATTTCATCAAACCATTGTCTTTGTTCAAGCTAGTTTTTTGCAAGTTACTAGGAAAACGGAATGCAAACACTCGATTTTTTGGCGGTAAGGGTGGGTTGTTTGTGTTTGAGCAAAAACTGCGTTGAAGCATTCTCCGTGCCCGTATTCGTAGTTTGAAAGGACGCGGATCCGTGAAGGCAAAGTTTTCAAATTTTGTTTACTCTCATATACCTTTGGTCTTTCTCGTGGGGGTAGCTACTGTTTCAACGATGCTGCTTGGCTGCACGGATTCTTCTATTGAGCGGCAAACTGATTCTCCCCAAGAGAAAGAGGTTACTGAAGAGGCAGATTCCTACAACGATTCCGACCTTAAATCCGATAGGGCCGATTGTGGTATTAGCGAAGAACTCGATGGGCTGATGGCTGCTGTCGAAGAGGAGATCAGTGCCAGAACAAACGGGGGCTCTGAGCATTATTCGGTTGGCGATGAAGTGGTTGTTACCAACAATCTTGCAGTAACGGTGGTCTCGATCCAGCCAGGCCCATTTGATTTCGGAGACGGTAATCCAACTGTCCAAGTGAATGTAACAATGCGAAATCTCAGCAATAAAGTTATTCGCGTAAAAGCATCGAATTGGGATGCTGATAACTCGTATGGTCAGCGCGTGGACCATAAGTTCGTTGTTAAAAATGAAGACGGCAGCGTATCGTGCAGGAGCTTTTCACCTACGCGCATTAGTCCCAATGCTTCATACTCCGGAACGTTATATTTCGATGGCGAGTCATTGACCACGGTTCTTTATGAGCCCCATTGGCTTATCAGCAGTGAGAGCCAATATGCATATTTTGATGTGTAGGCAGTCTTGGTTCCTTTTTTTCGTTGCGGGTGGGCATCGATAAGTTCGAGCTGTGTAGAGAAAGTGCCTATGGTCCTGGCGTTGTGATGCTGTGATTAAGTGCCGCTTTCTGCTTTTGGTTTAGAACGCAAGTCCCAATGGGCGTTAGCAATTTTCGTTGTCGGTTCTTAGGCAAACAAACGGAGCCAAGGTGGCGTTCACTCTTCTTCGACCGGAAAGCGTGAGATACGCCAAGGGAGCCATATGAAATCCAATAGGTGATAAAGGCAGTGGGAGGTAAACATGCAGGATTCGAATTCCGAATGCTTCGCCGAGGAGGACGTTCAAGACGGTAGCCGCCAGATCGTTTGCGCAGGTGCGGTAAGCTCCGTGTACGTGGATCGGAGCGGCAAGAAGAAGGCTTTGGCGCTTGCCCTTTACCTATGCGTCTTTGCTAGTCTCCTCTTCCTGCTATCGCGTTGTTTTTCCTATGTGCCTTTCATTTCCATAGGCCCTATAAGGGTTATTCCTGAAGACGATCTTGCCCTTCCTTTCCAATGTTTGGTTATCTTTCTTGCTGGAATCGTTGGAGTTTACTACCTGTTTAGACACAGCCATGAATCGCTGTCTTTTAATGCGCTTTTTGCTGCGGCTATCAGCTCGGATGCGGCGGTCGGAATGTATCTGTTGTGCTATGCGTTGTACAACGTTCAGTTTCGAACGGCGTTCGTGTTGTTGCTTGTCGCAATCGTGGTATTCGCTATCGTCAGTTTCTCCGTATCAATGCGTAACGGGGGAGCCTGGTCTCTTTTTGGCTCGTTGGTAGGCCCCCTTTGGGCGCTTTTATGTTGCGCTGGTTTTGTCGTCTCTTTGTTTCCGGGGTGGGTGCTAACCGTGGGAAGCTACCCGTTGCAGATGCCGGAGCAGCCTGAGCAGAGAACGCTTGCTACGAACATGGACACGGCAGAGAAATTCTACACTGAAGAATGGCGCTCAGCGAACGTTGAGGAAAAGGCTGCGGACCTAGGAGTGATTGTCGTTGTCGAATCAGATTATTACGGCGTGAACCTGCCGGCCGAGATAACGGTTTCTGCGCTTCCTGGGTTCGAAGCTGGAAGTTATGATCACCGGGAAAACAAGATCACGCTCAACACATCGTATCTGGCGGTGGGAGTCGGAACATTCTGGGTTCAGTCGGTGACGCACGAGATGGTTCATGCCTTTCAGTGGCAAGCTTGCACGGGGCAGATCACGGCCGATAATGCGTCAGAATGGTATCCCGACGAGGACACTCTGGAACAGTGGCGCTATGAAATGAACGATTACGTGACGTACTTTGTTGATGCGGAGGGATATTATTCCCAGGCAATCGAGAAGACGGCCTTTTCTCGCGGATGGAATGTGGATTGTGAGATAAGAGCGCGCGTCGACAAATACCATGATACAGGAAATCCTGAACCGTAAGGCAATCAGCGCCGTATGGAATACCATACGGCGCTTTCTTATCGCCGTTTCTGTAAAAGGGGCTTGGGTTGAGTTTGCTACGGTTTTGGGCAAAAGGAACACCCCTTCGTCGGGAGCCAAAGGGGTGAAAAGTTGTGGTTCGGTTTCGGGAAGTGCTCGGTCGGGCTTGCTGATTCGGCCCATGTGGGCAGTGCCGGGGCTTTGAAACTAGCCTTGGCGGTAATGAGCTAGGAAGCTTTCAAGGTTTTCCATGCATTCGGAGAGCACT
>CAVIKC010000082.1:0-3271 GCA_963643405.1 Succinivibrio sp. | reverse complement strand
CCCTCATAATCGAGGTCGGTGTTTTTAATTGGCAATCGTTGGAAACCGCTTCTCTCTCGGGGGTACAGCCCGTTTCTGAGGAAGCGTACGACTCTAACGGCTACCGCTGCATCGAGTACGCCTTTGATGATGCCGACCTGAAGAGCATTGAGCTTACATCCGATTTACCGGAAAGCTTCGACTCCTATTCTTCGTGTTCCGTCTTCGTCATAGACAAGGGAAGCTCGGTTTACAGCAAGTTGGGCGACATGTGGTTGGGCGCCGATTCTTCGTACGTCATTCACCCAACGGGCAAAGTGAAGAAGCTGCTCATCGTTGCTGCTCCGGTAACGCCCAAGGTTAGTGTTGAGGCTGGGTCTGCGGCTACCTATTCGATACAGGGGGGGGCGGAACAGGTCGATGTTGAAGGCAATGGCGCCGCTGATCAGGCGGAAGGTGTTGAATCCGTAGCCGTTGGCACCGACGCCCCCACCTCTGCTCCTTTGCGGAGTGCTTCGGTCATTGTGGGAACTCGTGTTAACGAAGATGGCTCAGTTACGCCACTGAATTCACTGCCTATTGGTTTTCCAAGTGGGTACACTGATGCTGATCTGCAGAAGGCCTATTTTGCGTCGTTGGACAATATCCTGCAGCCGGGCGAGTTTTACGTTGACTACTCTGCCCAGTTCAATGTACCCATTCCGTTGGATATCTCGAAGAAACGCCTACTGCTTCTCTTTGCTGGGTTGCTTATTCTTTATGCGCTCCGTCCCAAGTCAGGGCTGTATAAGCGCTCTTATTCGGCGAAGCCGTTCCTGGCGTTCCTCTGCCTGGTTTGTTTGACATGCGTTGTTGCCATTGTTGCAACCCACTATGGGTATATGCACCCTGATGAAATGAATTACCGCCAGTACATAGAGCTTGCCAAGGCGTTCGCCAGCGGGCAGCTCTTCATAGACGCTGAGCCCAGCGCTGCTCTTTTGGCCATGGACAACCCGTACGATACCAACGCCCGTGCTGCTGCCTGCGTGGAGTACCTATGGGACTACGCATTCTTCAACGGGCATTACTACGTGTACTTCGGCGTGTTGCCAGCCCTTCTGTACCAGCTCCCTTTCTACCTGCTTACCGGCAATGAGCTGCCTGTCGTGGTGGATGTGGTGGTCTCTGCCGTGGTCTTCTGCTGTGGGGCGGTGTTCCTTCTGAAGAAGGTCTGCGACCGTTGGTTCCCCAACATGAGCCAGGGGCTTTTCTTCATCCTGCTGTTGGTGTTGCTGCTGGGTAGTTGGACTGCTTATGCCTGTGCGGTACCCGGCCACTACGGCGTGCCCATCATCACGGGGCTGGCTTGCCTGGCATGGGGGCTGGGCTTCTGGGTCGGCGCAACCGAGGGCGGAACCATCCGCGCTGGATGGGCGGTAGCCGGCTCGGTGTTCATGGCCCTCGTCATCGCCTGTCGCCCGCAGCTGCTCGCCGGCGGCATCATCGGCTTGGTTCTTTTGGCAGGTTGTTTCAAGCGCATGGATAAGCGCACTTTTGCCTGCAGGCTTGCGTTTGCCCTTATCCCGTTCGTTGTGATTTTCGCCCTGGTGGGGTGGTACAACGCTGCTCGATTCGGCAGCCCGCTCGACTTTGGCGCCAACTACAATCTCACCACCAACGACATGACGCATCGGGAATTCTCACTCGACCGATTGCCCTTTGCCTTGTTCGCTTACCTGGTTCAGCCGCCTTCCGTGGTATTGCAGTACCCCTATCTGGCAACGACCGACCTTGCCACTGACTACTACGGCGTGAACATCGTCGAGAGCATGTGGGGCGGTATCTTTGCCCTTACCCCCGTGCTGCTCGTTTCCGTTCTGCTGGCTACGAAGCAGTTCCGCAGGCGCTTTTCCCGTGCGCCACTTGCCTTGGCGGTCGCCTCGCTTGCCATCGGCTTCGTGCTGGTCGTGTTCGACGCCAACGGGGCAGGCGTGCTCATGCGCTACATGATGGACTTCGGCTTCTTCTTCGCGTTTGCCGCCGTGCTCTGCATTGCGCAGTTGTGGAGCAGCGAAGGCTCAGAGGCGCTGGTGGTTAGCGAGAACGGCGCCCTGCGCTACAGCGCTGTGGGCATGCTGTTGGTCGTGCTTGTTGTTCTTTCCTATCTTTTCCAGGCAATGTGGCTGCTGGGCAATGCGGAATAGTACTGTTAAGCAGGTTTTGTAAAGCACGGCCGTGTATTCTCTTCCGGCTTGTGGGATAAAAGGGCAGTTTAAGCATGATGAATAGATTGAGCATGGCGGCTACCGCGATCGGTGATTGGTTCAAGGTGAATGCGAAGCTTCTGGTCGCATGCTTTGCAGTGGGGCTTATCTGTCATTTCCAGCTGTATTCGCAGGGGCTCACCGCTTTCGATGGCGTTGTCTCAGTAAGCAATCTGGATGGCTATGGCTGGTATGTTCCCAATAGTTGGGACATAAGCCTGGGCCGTTGGGGGCTGTGCTTTGCGGCCCTTGCGAAATCGGGGCTGTGCTCGCCGGTGTTGGTTTCCGCCATCACGTTGGCCTTGTTCGCCATCGGGATTGTGGCATTGGTGGGGCTGCTGGGGGTTCGCAAGACCTGCCTAAGGTATCTAACGGCCATTCTGCTTGTCTGCACGCCCTTTATCTCGGGTACGCTCGTTTACTACTATTGCTCTAATTCATATGCGCTCTGTTTCCTGTGTGCCGTGCTGGCGGTTTGTTTGCAGGGCGGCATAGGCAGTCGCTGGAGTGTTTGGCGAATCGCTGGAAGCTCGTTGCTGCTCATGTTCGCATTGGGCTGCTATCAGGCAAGTATGGGCGTGTTCTGCGTGGCTGGTCTGTTGGTTCTAGCCTCTTGTTTGCTGCGTGGTGCTGCCCCAAAGAGCGGATTGACCCATTTCGGGAAGCTCTTCGTTGTGCTCGTTGTTGGTGCTTGTTTGTACCTTGCGGCTAATGAGGCGGTGTTGGCTATAACCGGCATCTCGATGGATGCCTACGGCGGCGCTTCATCGGTCGGGGCTGGCAACATCGTTTCTCAATTGCCTAAAACCATTGCATTGGCATACAGCAGCTTCTTTGCCCTTATGTTTAGCCACGGCGTATTCGGCAATGGTTTTTTCGAGCCTAAGATTATGGCTTTGTTTGCTGCTGTCGTGGCGGTGTTGTTCGCTGTTGCGGTAGTGAAGCGCGGCAAGGGGGGAGCGCCGGGCTCCATTTTTGCTGGCGTCTGTATTGTGCTGCTGCCGCTAGCTGCGAACATCGTGCTTGTCGTGGTGCCTGATTACGGC
>CAVIKC010000081.1:0-3280 GCA_963643405.1 Succinivibrio sp. | reverse complement strand
GTCAGATACTTGGCGCACAGTTCGCCGGTCTGCCTCCATGCGACAATGGGGATAAAGTCTGCTTCGCGCTGCCCGGTCTGCTGATTCGTGAATCGCCGCTGCACTGCCAGCCGGAAGCTACACTTCGTCGCGCCTCCCGTCGTCATGGAGGTCTTCGGTTCCTCGGCCAGATTGCCGATTAGAAACACCTTGTTCAAACGTATCCCTCCCGTCGTTGCCCGATAGTTCAAGCTGCGCTTCGCCCAGCATGGCGAAGCCAGATTGCCCAGCGCCCAGCCCACGGAAAGCCGGGTTGCCAAGAATGCTGTCCAGTGTCAACTCGGCGCTCTTTTCCGTGTCTCCGCGCAGATGGTTCGTCGCATTGGCGATGTATTGCCGTGTCCGTTCTCTGCGCTGAAAAGCTGTGATCTGCTCTTGTGTCGCCGGTCCTTCGTCGATTGCCCATTGCATCACGTCTTCCCTGCCAAAGCTCGCAGAGTAGTGTAGCTCCTTACATTTTTCCCGAATATCGGCCACGGTCGGCAGCCACTTCGATGTGGAAATGAGCTGCATTGCAGCGATCATCACCACATCTGCGTTCAGGTCTTGCAACGTAAACGTCCAGGTGTTCAGTAGCAGATACTTATCCTGCTGGCTCATGCTCTTGAAAGCATAGCTGTAATTGGCTTTCATCAGAGCCAGCAGCTTATTCACCTCCTGCTTGGTCATTGTGCCCTCGCCTCCCAGGGGAGCGGCACAAATTCGTTGCTGCTCATGTCCTCGTCGTCCAGATCGACGAAGCCAACATCCGCGACGGCAGAGACCCGCCCTCCGCCATTTCTATTCTCACGATGCCCTTTTCCCCTGTTCTGGATTTCGTTTTCATCCGGGGATGGTTTATATTTAGGTAATGGGGGCGGGTTAGGTA
Source organism: Succinivibrio sp. (assembly GCA_963643405.1). Taxonomy (GTDB): domain Bacteria; phylum Actinomycetota; class Coriobacteriia; order Coriobacteriales; family Eggerthellaceae; genus Anaerotardibacter. The sequence continues at coordinate 2,373 of CAVIKC010000081.1, read as the reverse complement.
CATCGTTGGGTACATCGTTGGGTACATCGTTGGGTACATTGTTGGGTACAGTGTTAGGTACACTGTTGGTGTCATTGTTGGGAACATTTTTGTACCCAACATTCACGCTCAGATAGCACAGCCGATAGGTTGGGTTCTTTTTGTTCTTCAGCCCAGGCGTGAAGTCAATCAGCCCTCGTTGCTTTAGGCTGTTGCGGAGCGTGTCAATCCCTCTCTTGTCAAGGCAGCAATACAAATTCAACTCGCCATTTGATACGGGAATAAACCCATCAGGCCAGTCGTATTCTTGGGCCTGCTCGTTATACGTCGCACGGTCGTTGGCGATATAGAACAGAGCGATCCAAAGCATACGTTCGCGCAGGGAAAGGTTGTTATTCCGTGCGTATCGCATGAACAGGTTGAATTCGCTTATGAAATTCACCTTGCTCATGGTGCGCTCCCTTCGGATGCTGAATCAGCCGTTCTCGTACTCCGGCCTGTGCAGGCTGCGTTCCGCCGAAAAACCATCGGGGTAGCGGGTTTTCAGCTTTTCGATATTGTGAATGGCTACTTCTTCGTCCAGCTCATGCCCTTGAAAGAAGAATTTTTTCAGCAGATCGCAGCATTCGCCGCTTTCACCAGCCAAACCCAAACAGCCGTTTTCGAGCTTTCCAGTCGGCGTTTTCGAATTGCTCGTTCTCTGAGCAAGTTTCTGATACTCGTTGAAATTCATGCTTCGTCTCTCCAATTACGCACCACATAGGCGCTGATTCTATTGATAATCCAGGCGGGCGCGTGTCGCTCAGCAAGGCGCACCCGCAGTCGATTCAGCAGGATCACACTCTTTTTCTGCACGCGCACGCGCCTCCTTTACGCAGTCGAGAATCCGCAGCGCATCGCTCCACATGCCGATCTGCATCATTGTCACCGTATACTCGTGCTTAGGAATCTCATGCAGAGCGCCGATGCCATAGCGGGCAAGCACGTCCTTTCGGATGAAGTTTCCGAGCTTCTTGATCGACCGCGCATCCTCGACTTCGCGCTTAAAAAGCAGCTCTCGCGCCCTGGCGCGAATAGCGTCATTCATATAGCGCACCTGCTGGGGCGTAACCGGCGTGTTCAGCCGGATTTGCCGCTCCAATGCTTCCAGTCGGTCGTTCTGCACCTTCTGCGCGCCCGCAAGCTGCTCAAGGGCTTCTGCATTGTGCTCAAGCAGTTTGCTCATGGTCTCCACGATAGGCCCCATCATCTGCTGGATCAGCGCAGGAAGCGCCCGCGCCTGCTCTGGCGTAAGAATGGCGAGATCGTTATTTTCGGTGTGGTTCGTCATGAAATCTCAACCTCCTCGTAGCCGATGGTGTCAAGCGCCTTGCGCGCATCCTTGGCCCATCCTTCAACCGTCCGTAAAAGCTCGTCGTAAACGTGATATTCCTCGGGACGCATCATGCCAAACGTGCGGCCCATGTGGGGCATTCGGGCACAGGTGCCGATAAACTGCCGAACGGCGGCTGCAAAAGTGTCGGCGGTCAGTTCGTCGCAGGGAGTGCGCTCTGCATCGCCCTTGGCGACGGTGCTCTGCAAATTCAGCAACTCCGCCTGAGCGCGGTTGCACTCTTGCTGAGTTTCCTCCAGCAGTTCCGCATTCTCGTTAAGCTCCCGCCGCAGCCGGTTATTGTCGCTGCGCAGCCGGTTCGCCTCGGCAACGCTGTCCCTGCCGGTAGCGGCGATACGCTCAAGCTCCTGCTTTTGCTGCTCGATCATAGCGTCCTTGGATTTCAGCGCCGCGCTGACTTCCTCGGGCACTTCCGGGGGACGGGCAGAAAGTTCCTCAGCGCGTTCCTCGGCGGCCTTTCGGGCCGCACGTTCGCGTCTGATTTCCTCGTTGGCCTGCTCCCGCACACGCTTGACAGCTTCTTCGACCTCGCGGCTCGTCATGGCAGAGAGGTCGTTTTTCTCCGCAAACGCTTCTTCCGTGCCCTCCGGCAGCGCGAGCATCTTATACATCTTGCTCTTTTCCACACCCGCGAAAGCGGGCTTATCACCAAACCGGGAATAGATCGCCATAAGCTGCTGGGCGCTACGGGCGCTCATGCCGCTGTAACGCTGCACCCAATCGCCCCATTCGCCATGTGCGACCTGCTTTTTGGCTTCCGTGAACACGCGGCCCAGGTTCAGCATGTTCATTGCCATGCTCTCGCTGTAAATTCGCGCTTCCTCCGCCAGCACAGCAATGGGCGTGAGGCCCGCTTGCTGTGTATTCGCAATCTCGTTCATACGCTATTTCCCTTCCAGTGTCCGCGAAGGCTTGCAAACACTTGATTTTTGTGGTAAAATAGCGACGGGAATTGATGCAATCCGAGCGGTGAGTGATATTCCCACCGGCTGTATCTGTTG
>CAVIKC010000080.1:0-3390 GCA_963643405.1 Succinivibrio sp. | reverse complement strand
ATCGAGCGCGTTTACGGGGACGTCTCGCGCATGGTGCTCGACAACCCGGTTGCCGGCTCCATCGCCGATTGGTGGGAGGAAAACGGGACGACCATCACTAATGTTGGCAAGATCGCCTTCGGCGCCGTCGGCGTTGCGGGCTCTGTCGCCTTGATAGCCTCCGGGGTCGGTGCGCCAGCCGGCATCGCTGCTCTCGTGTATGTTGGGGGCACGTTTGGTATTGCCTACGGCACCCTCGACGCTGCCACCGGGGTAGCCGGTCTCTGCAAGGGTGCAGAGTACGACTGGGAATCGGATCTTGCGCATGGCGTGGCGGACGCAACTGGAGCCGACGGGGATGCCGTTGAAGCGGGGGTCAAGGGATTCGGCGCTGTTGTTAGCGTTGCTGGCGTTGCCGGCATTGCGAGGCTGCCTTCGAGAATCTGCAGTTTGGTAGGCTCTTCGAAGGATTTATGCGAGATCTCAAAAACGGTGGAAGTAGGCGAATCAGTGGCTTCGGGCGTTGCTGCTAATGGCACATCGAGAGTGTCCAGCATGACCAGATCAGGCGAAGCGGTACTGAAGGAAAAAGTTGCTCAAGATGCCCTAGATCTTGCTGAAGACCTCGAGGATTCCTTTGATCTGGCAACTCATATATCGGACGGGCTGGTTGCAGTAAAAAACAAGGAGAGGAACTACGATGCCTACAGTGAGAATGCTGCCGTTGGGTACAGTTATTAAGCCCAAGGACCCAATGCCAGGGTGGGAAAATATCATGTTTATAGTTACTGGCTATTTCGCTATCTCAAAAGACGGAAAAACAGACTATGACTACACAATAACCCCTTGGCCTCTGGGCAGCATACGAATCAAAGGGGGCGGCGAGGAGATATTCTGGTCTTGCAGCGAAGACGCCATCGGCAGGATCGAGTCCCTCGGCGCCGTGTCGGAGGAGAGCTGCTCATGGATAAGCAAGACCTTGGACGAGATGATCGGGAGGGCCGATGCCAGCTCTCCGCTGGCGCAGGGCAGGGAGTCGATGGCCGTCTCCTACGGCGACCTGCCCTGCACGATGTCCATCCGCGAGCTTCGGCCCGATGAGATGCTTCCTTTGGGGTCCGTTGTCTCCGAATGTCTTCACCCTGAGCAGAAGGCGATGATAATCCAGCACTCGGGCAGGAACACCAGCACCGGGAAGAGGCACGACTACTGCGTCTGTTCATGGCCACAGGGCGCCGACCCGGGGGATGAGTACATGTACACGTTGAGCAACGACCAGATAACCGCGGTCCACTTCCGCGGCTACGAGAACGCTCTTTCGCAGGAGCTGGAGAGGCGGCTCAAGAAGAAGCGTCGCGGGTCGCTGTTCTCCCGCATTATCGGAAAGGTGAGCGAATGGTAGCAAAGAACCAAAGCGAAGAGGCCATCACGGCCCTCGACGTCTTCCACGTCGGCACGGTCGTGCGCCTTGAGGGCGCCGAGCGAGACATCATGGTCATTGGTTACGGCGGCAAGGACGCCGATGGCGGCGTCCACGACTGCATCGGCGTGCCGCATCCGTTCGGCCTCGTGTCCACCGATGCGCTGATGGCCTTCGATGCCGCCCAGGTGGCTGGCGTGCAGTTCTTCGGTTACGGCAACGCCCCCGCCCAGGAGTACGTGGCGAAGATAGCCCGCGCCTGCGAGTCCGGCGAGCTGGAGCTTCCCATGCTCTCGGGCGGCAAGGAGGGGTAGCCATGACAGGCAAGTCGGTGATTTCCCATGAACGATAAGACCCTATTCAGCGTTACCCTGCCTGCGACGGGAAAATCCTACGATTTCTGGGTGCCCAACAGCATGTGCATGATAGACGTGAACCGCCTGGTTGCCGAGGCCATGCAGACCATAGAGCCCGACTACTTCATCGCCTCGAGCGATTCCGCCCTGATGTACCTGCGCACCGGGCAGCTGCAGAACCCCGCTGCGACCGTGGGCGAAATCGGCTTCACCGACGGCGAGAAGTTCGTATTGGTGTGATGCAGCGTGAAAATCAAGCAGAGAAGCTCGCGCCGGCATCATAGCCTGACAATCGAGACGACGGCGGAAGAAGAGCTTGCCTATGCCGAGGCAGAGTGCGTTAAGCAGGGCTGCGATGAAACGCTGCTTACCTTTTCCTACGCAAAGAAGGGGAAGGGATACAAGTTCGTCTACTACATCGGCACGGCAGAGCCGGCCATGGAATATCTTGCCAATCCCATATCGGACGAATACTTCGACTCCATCCTGGTTTCTTTCCTGCGCCTGTTTCGCGCCTGCGAGGTGAACGGGCTTTCCTCCCAGCGTGTTTCCTTCAGACCCGAGCACGTGTTCTTCGACCCCGCCCATTACACCCTGAAGTTCGTGTACTGCCCGGTGCGCCAAACCAGGCAGCGGTTCTCGGAGGCACCGAAGGCCCTTGCCCTGATCGCGGAAACGGCGGTGCTGGAGAATGCTGCGTCGAAGCAGAAAGCCGATGCGGTGCTTGATTATGCCCGCCGTTCCGCGATCTTCTCGTGGGTCGATTACGAGCGTTTCCTGCAGGGCATCGGAGTTCTGGAAGGCAGCTGCGAGGAATCGGCGGCCGAGTGGTCGGGCGGCAAGCGCAGCACCTCCCGTATAGACGCGCGCGACAGCTTCGGCTTCAACTTTGCCGAGGTCGGCAACCCTGCCAAGCCTGCGGCAACCGTTTCTCCTTCGGCAAGCAGAGCGGGCAAAAGCTACGCCCTGGTGCGCTTGGACGACTCGACGGTGTGGCCCTTGGTCGAAGGGGAGGTGCTGGTCGGCTCTTCGCAGGAATGCGATCTGTGCCCACCGGGTGTTCCTGGCCTAAGCCGAAAGCATGCGGCCATACGGTGTTGCCATGGCCAGTGCGGCATAAAGGACCTCGGCTCGACCAACGGCACGACGGTGCATGGCCGCCGCCTGCAGCCGAATGTCCTCATGGACATCGGCTACGGCGATGTTGTGGAGCTGGCAAAAACCAAGTTCAAGCTGACGGAGGTGGGCTAGATGGTCGAGGTCCGATCAAACGCGGCGCTGGTGAGCGCCCATGCGGCTAATATTTCCGGATCGGTATCCGACGTCCAGGTTGATTCTTTACCGGGCGTCGATGATGACAATACTCTGGCGGAAAGCGGAGTGTATAACAGCGCCGCATCGCTGAGGCAGACCTTCGGCACCCTTGCTCAGGCCCTTGGGGCAGACGCCGATCGTCTGCGCAATGCGGCGGTGGTTTTCGACGAGGAAGATACTGCTATTGCAAGGAGCTACCGATGATGGAACCCGTTGCCGGAAGCAGATGGGGGTGAGGTGCGATGACCATTGAGATCCGCCCTGCTGCAGTGCGAGCTCAGCTGGCGCAGAAAACAGCGCTGCTCAATGCCATTGGAAACG
>CAVIKC010000079.1:0-3465 GCA_963643405.1 Succinivibrio sp. | reverse complement strand
TACTCGCGCATGGAGCTGGTGGAAAAGGTGCTCGGCTACGATTTCGAGGGCTACGAGCGCACCATCGACTCCCACGTGAAGAACCTGCGCGCCAAGATAGGCGACAACCCCCGCAACCCCAAGTGGCTGCACACGGTGCATGGCGTGGGTTACCGCTTCGAGGATCCAACGAAGAACAACTAGCTGAAGAAGGCTCTTCCGGCGGCGCGCCTCTGACCCAAGTGGGCACAGGCGCGCCGTTTCTTGTTTCGGGAGGCAAAAGGGAAGGAAGGCATCCGTGTCTGTAGAGGTCAAAGGCACCGGCTGGGGCCAAGGCGAAGAAGAGCGGCCCGGTTCGGAAAAGGAGGGGTTCAACCTCTCGTTCACCAAGCGTGTGGTGTTGGTTGCCTTGGCGGTTTCCCTGATCACGCTTGTCTCATGCATCGCCGTTGTGTCGGTGGTGTGGGAGCAGCATTTCCAAACCTACACGTCCGAGAACATCCAGCGCATCGCTGATTCCACGGCCGACTCCATCTCGCAGGGCTACCAACGCTCGAACGGCGATTGGTACAACGGCGCATTGAGCGCAGCTTCTTCTGCCAGCACCCTGTACGATTCCATCTTCATAAAGGTGCGCGCGCAGGATGGCACCGTGGTATACGACGATTCGCCCGATAGGGCGCTCGGCCAGGCGGGCGCCAAGGAAACCGGCGGGAATGTGGCAACCGCCCCTATCATCGTGAACAACCAGCAGGTGGGCACCGTGTACGTGCGCGTGCATGGATCTGAGACCCTGCTCACCCAAACCGATGCGGAATTCCGCGAGAAGTCGTACCAGGCCATGGCCCTTGCCGGCGTTATCGCCATCGTGGTGGCCATCGTGGTGGGCTGCCTGTTCGCGCGCGGACTGGCGGCGCCCATCCGCCGCATCACCAATGCGGCGAAGGCCCTGAAGGAAGGCGACTACTCTGCGCGCACCGGCATGAAGGGCAACGACGAGATAGCCCGCTTGGGCAACATGTTCGACCTGATGGCCGATTCCGTCGAGCAGAACCGTAAGCTCGAGCGCCGCTTGGTAACCGATGTGGCGCACGAGCTGCGCACCCCGCTCATGGCCATCCAGTCGACGGTGGAGGCCATGATCGACGGCGTGTTCGAGCCCGATGAAGAGCGCTTGGAGACCCTGAACTCCGAGGTTCGCCGCCTTTCGCGTTTGGTGGATGCCCTGCTGAAGCTCTCCCGCCTGGAGAGCCGCACCAAGCCCATCGAGCGCAAGAAGGTTGACCTTACCGAAATGCTCTCGGCGGTTGTCTCCACCCATCAGGCGTACATCAACGAAGAGGGCTTGAGCCTGGAGTTCCAGTACGACCCGCACGTGTACGTCTACGGCGATGCCGACCTGCTGCGCCAGGCCACGGCAAACCTCATCTCCAACGCCGTGCGCTACACCCCTGAAGGAGGCACCATCACGGTGATGGCCAAGAAGGGCGACCTTATGGGCCAGATCGTGGTGCGCGATACCGGCATCGGCCTTTCGCCCGAGGAGGCGAAGATGGTGTTCCAGCGATTCTGGCGCGCCGACCCCGGTCGTGCCCGCGCAACCGGCGGCCTGGGCATCGGCCTTTCCGTGGTGAAGGAGATCGTGGAGCAGCATAACGGCTGGGTACGTGTGGAGGGCCGTCCGAACGAGGGGTCGTGCTTCACCATCTACATCCCCCTTTACACGGCCGATTCGGAGCGGAAGAAGTCGACCCGCCCCCGCTTCGGCTCATAGGGACGGCTGCATCCTGGCCGGTGTCGCCGGTCATGGCAGGCAGCGGCCACGGTCATTGCCTGTTCAGGCGGTGAACGGTTCGGCTGCAAGCCGCGGTATCGGGGGCGCTGGCTTACAGCGGGCCCCGTTTGGGCTGAGCCGCTTTCAGCCTGCGTGAATTTTTCTGCGCCCGCTGCGAAGATGCTCCATAATAGGCAAGTGCGAATAGGCTCAGACGGAAGGATCATCATGTCCGTAATCGACATCAAACCCGATGCACAGGGAAAGGTGCGCGACCTGTACGACCTGGGAGACAAGCTGCTCCTGGTTGCCTCCGACCGCATTTCCGCTTTCGACTATATCCTGGAAGACGAGATCCCTTACAAGGGCCAGGTGCTCACGCAGCTCTCCTGCTTCTGGTTCGACCTTCTGTCCGATGTGGTGGATAACCACCTTATCTCCGCCGACGTCACCGACCTGCCCGAGCAGTTCAAGCCCTACGCCGACAAGCTGGCCGGCCGTTTCATGCTGGTGAAGAAGGCCGATATGTTCCCCATCGAGTGCATCGTGCGCGGCTACCTTACCGGTTCCGGCTTGAAGGACTACCAGAAGACGGGCTCCGTATGCGGCATCAAGCTTCCCGAGGGCCTGGTGAACTCCTCCAAACTTCCGGAAACCATCTTCACCCCCTCCACGAAGGCCGAGATCGGCGATCACGATGAGAACATCAGCTTCGCCAAGACGGTTGAGCTTATCGGCCAGGAAAATGCCGAGGCCATCCGCGACCTGACCGTCAAGGTGTACGAGACCGCAGCCGACCATGCGCGCGAGCGCGGTATCATCATCGCCGACACCAAGTTCGAGTTCGGCGTGTACGACGGCAAGATCATCTTGGGCGATGAGGTGCTTACCCCCGATTCCTCCCGCTTCTGGGCGGCGGACACCTACAAGGTAGGCGAAGAGCAGCCTAGCTTCGACAAGCAGTTCGTGCGCAACTGGCTCAACGAGAACTGGGATCGCCAGGGCAACCCGCCGCGCCTCCCCGAGGAGATCATCAAGAAGACCAGCGAGAAGTACATCCAGGCATACGAGAAGATCACGGGCAAGACGTTCGTCGCCCAGTAAGCCTTTGCCCGCCTGACACAGCAACAACAAGGAGACCCAGGGATGTCCCAACGAAACCCGATGAACGAGCGTTACACCACCAACAAGCCGCAGGGGGTAACGCGCAAGAGCGCCGCTTCCGCCAAGCCGGTAAGCAAGGCGGCTTCCTCGGTGCGCACCGCTTCGTCCAAGCCCGAGAAGAAGGGCCTGTTCGGTGGTTCCAAGAGCGCTGGATCTCCCGCTAAGGCCGCACCCGCCAAGGAAACTTCCGCGAAGGAGAAGCCTGCCAAGGCCAAAGCCGCCAAGGTCGAGCCCCTTTCCAAGGAAGAGCAGCAGGCCGCGCGCAAGCACAACAAGGACTTGGAGAAGCAGGGCAAGTCGGCGGCGCGTCAGCGCAACCGTGAGATCAACCGCTTCGTTCCCGACACGGCCGAGTTCAAGAAGCTCAACCGCCGCCGCATGATCCTTTCCGGCGTGGGCTTTGCGGGCATGATCGTCGCCATCATCCTCTCCCTGGTTATCCCGCAGCTGCCGGCCGTTTCCATCGGTTTGATGATTGTGGCATGGCTGTTCTTCTTCTTCGGCATGCGCATCGACACCAAGCAGCTGCGCCCGCTGCGCGAGCAGGG
>CAVIKC010000078.1:0-3497 GCA_963643405.1 Succinivibrio sp. | reverse complement strand
CCCTGGATAACGAAGCCGGGAACATAGCGATGGAACTTCAAGTCATCGTAGAAGCCCTTCTTGGCAAGCTCCACGAAGTTACCGACATGGATGGGAGCATCGTTGCCGGCGAGCTCCACGCGGATATCCCCCTTGGAGGTCTTGATGATGGCAACCTCGTTGCCGTTGGGCTGGTATTCAGGTGTGTACAAAGCCATGGTTTCCCCTTACTGCTTCGTTCGTAATCGAAAAATGGTGCCCTCTACAGGATTCGAACCTGCGGCTTTCTGCTCCGGAGGCAGACGCTCTATCCCCTGAGCTAAGAGGGCACAACTGCCGATATTATACGTTATGATTAGCCTCATCCCGATTTCCCCATGAAAACCAAAAGGAAGGCTGAACATGCGCACTGCGATCACCGGTATGGCGTACGGCCCCAACGCCGTTGGGCGCGCCGACGACGGGAAAGTGGTCTTCGTCGCAGGAGCCGCTCCGGGCGATGTGGTAGATGTCTCTGTCACTCGTGAGACAAAGGGCTTTCGCGAGGCAGTTGTTGATCGGATCGTTGAGCCAAGCCCTCTGCGCGTGCAGCCAGCCTGCCCCTTCTCCGGGGTCTGCGGCGGTTGCCCCTGGATGCATCTTGGCTACGAGGCCCAGCTCGAGTCGAAGCGCGCGAACGTGGTGAACCAGCTCACACGCATCGGCGGCATCCCGCGCGAGCGCGCCGAAGAGCTGATTTCCCCATGCGTTGGGTCGAAGCGCCAACTGGGCTACCGCAACAAGCTCGAGCTGGCCGCCGGGCGCGATGGCCGCGGGCTCTTCATGCTGGGTTTCCATGAGCACGGTGGCAAGCTGGCCGCCGCCCCGAAAACCTGTCTTCTGGGAGCAAAGGGCATAGAGAAGGCACCCGGCGCCTTGCGCGGCGCCCTCTCCTACTTGCAGGGAAGCGACGACCTGGGCATATTTCGCGTAGGGGTTCGCCGCAGCGTACGCACCCGCGAAACGGAGATCGCGCTGTGGACAGCGCCGAGCGGCTTCCCCCGCAAGATGGCGGCCGACACCTTGGCCAGTGCCCTTAAGTGCACCAGCATCGTGCGCGTGATGGCCGAGCCGGGCAAAGCCCGCAAGGTAAAGAAGGTGGAAGCGCTCTATGGCCGCGGGAACTGGGGCGAAACGCTGCTCGAAAACGAGTACCGCATCAGCGCCCCGAGCTTCTTCCAGGTAAACACCGCCCAAGCGGAAAAGATGATCGAACTGGTCATCGGCGGGCTCGAGATAGACGAGAGCTCCATCGTGGCCGACCTGTACTGCGGCGCGGGGACCTTCACCCTGCCGCTGGCGGAACGCGCCGACTTCGTCTACGCCGTTGAATCGGCGGCCTCTTCCGTGCGCGACCTGCGCCGCAACATGGAGGGCATCGAGGGCGAGATAGAGGTCATCGGCGGCGACAGCGCTCGCGAGCTTCCCACCTTGGGTGACCTGGATGCGCTGGTGGTTGACCCGCCCCGTGCCGGCCTTGGCAAAGGGGTTCCTGAGAGCATCGCCGCCTCGCGGGCGAAGCGCGTTGCATACGTGAGCTGCGATCCCGCCACCTGGGCGCGCGACATCGCCCGTTTCGCACACGTTGGATACGAGCTGGAACGCGCTACTCCGGTAGATCTTTTCCCCCAGACCTACCATATAGAAACCATAAGCATCCTTAGGCGCTCGAAGGCGAAATAGGGGCGTTTTCTCTTGCCCGCCCCCTCCAAGGGAAGGGCTGCACAGGACCGTCGGGCCTCAACACGGAACTGCCCCCAAAAGCACGTCGGGCCCCGCAGTGCGGAGCCCGAACGGTTCGGATCTGTTGGCTTAAGCGCTTAGCCCTCGATGGTCTTGATGAGGTTCACCATCTCGATGGCGCTGGTGGCGCAATCGAAGCCCTTGTTGCCGGCCTTCGTGCCAGCGCGCTCGATGGCCTGCTCGATGGTGTCGGTGGTAACCACGCCGAAGAGCACCGGAATACCCGTCTTCAAGCCAACCTGAGCAACGCCCTTGGCGGCCTCGTTGCACACCAGGTCGTAGTGGGAGGTTGCGCCACGGATCACCGCACCCAAGCAGATAACGGCGTCGTACTTGCCCGATTCGGCCATCTTCTGGGCAACCAGCGGTACCTCGAATGCACCGGGAACCCAAGCCACGTCAACGTCTTCTTCCTTCACGTCATGACGCAGCAGGCCATCCATGGCACCGCCGATGAGCTTCGAGGTGATGAACTCGTTGAAACGGGCGGCAACGATGCCCACCTTGATTCCCTCGGATACCAGCTTTCCTTCAAGAGTGTTCATGTGAGTTTCCTTTCGTTTGCCGGCATGCTAGGCCGGATTGTTCCTTGTTTTACAGGGGGTAACCCTTGCGGTAAGGGCGCGTTATTCCACCGATTCCAGGATGTGGCCCATCTTCTCGGCCTTGGTCTTCAGGTAGAAGCGATCGTGGTCGGTAGCGGGCATCTGGATGGGCACGCGGTCGACGATCTCCAGCCCGAACTCGGAGAGCTGATAGACCTTGTCGGGATTGTTGGTAAGCAGGCGCATGGTCTTAACGCCCAAGTCGCGCAAGATCTGGGCGCCGATGAAGTACTCACGCTCGTCGCCCTTGAAGCCCAGGGCAAGGTTGGCCTCGAGCGTGTCCATCCCCTGGTCCTGCAGCTCATAGGCGCGCAGCTTGTTAACCAGGCCGATGCCGCGCCCCTCTTGGCGCATGTACAGCACCACACCGCGGCCTTCGGCCTCTACTGCCTGCATCGCAGAGGCGAACTGCTCGCCGCAGTCGCAACGCAGGGAGCCGAAGGCATCGCCGGTCAGGCATTCGGAATGCACGCGCACCAGCAGGTCCTCGCCGTTGCCGATATCTCCCTTCACCAAGGCCACATGGTGCTCGCCGTTGAGCTTGTTGATGTAGGCGCAAGCACGGAAATCGCCGTACTTGGTGGGCATCTTGGTGTTGGCCACGCATTCCACCAGCTTGTCGTGCATCTTGCGGTACTCCTGAAGCTGCTTGATGGAGATGAACTTCAGGTTCCACTCCTGGGCAAGCTCGATAAGCTCGGGCGTGCGCATCATGGTGCCGTCGTCGCGCATGATCTCGCAGCACAGGCCGCACTCCTTCAAGCCGGCCAAACGCATAAGGTCTACTGTGGCCTCGGTGTGGCCATTGCGCTCCAACACGCCGTTGGGCTTCGCCATCAGCGGGAACATATGGCCCGGACGGCGGAAGTCCTCGGGGCGGGCATCGTCGGCCACGCACTTGCGGGCGGTGAGGCCGCGCTCTTCGGCGGAAATGCCGGTGGTGGTGTCCACGTGGTCGACCGAAACCGTGAAGGCGGTTTCGTGGTTGTCGGTGTTGGTGGTTACCATCTGGGGAAACATGAGCTTTCGGCACAGCTCGATGCTCATGGGCATGCAGATGAGGCCCTTGGCGTACTTGGCCATGAAGTTCACGTTCTCAGTGGTGGCGAACTCGGCGGCGCAGATGAAGTC
>CAVIKC010000077.1:0-3539 GCA_963643405.1 Succinivibrio sp. | reverse complement strand
ATTCAGAACAGGATTACCTCCTGTCAGAATCACATAGAAAAGACCCCCCTCGATTAGCCAATCGTATGTTTTTTTAGCCTCTTCAAAAGTTGTATGCCTCGCTGCTACATGACCTTTGATGTAACAAAATGCGCAGTTCAATTCACAAGCTGAAGTAATTTCGTGCTTTAAGACCAAAGGCAAATGGCTCGCATCTGCCAAAAGATATCTAGCAATTTCCTTCACATCGAAATCCCCGTCCACAAAAGAATCGGGTACAGAATCAAAAAGGACCTGTCTAGCCTTTCGGGGATTGACCCCTATCTTCTTCCCGTTGATCTGTCTTATGACGATTTCAGACATTCCTACCCACCTAAAAAGCCAGTCAGGATCCATGATGAATCCTGACTGGTCGCCTTTAGTCATTCCAATCGCAGGCTGAATCGGTATTGCAATCCCAGCCAGAAGAATGAACCTCAAAATCTATAGCAATCATTTCTAACACCTCCTCTGCACACGCAGAGCCAGGGAGCATTGCGGGACATGAATGGCAATCCGTCCGCATAGCACACTGCTTAATGCGAGCTCTTGCTATTTGCCGGTGCCACCGCAGTGAGGGCAAGGTACGATCTGCCCGTTGGAGGGAAGTTTCACAGTGCCATTTCCATTACAACGTACACACTTACCGGCAATGGAACCCACAAAGCAGTTCACCCAAAGACTCATTATTTAGACTCCCTGAGCTTTCCTGATCCTCCGCATGCCGAGCATACGGTTTTCGTCTTCCCTTGGTTCTTATAGACGTAGCCCTGCCCATCGCAGACCTTGCATTTTGCCATTGTTTCCTCCCGATAGAACATCCTTTAGTTTTTCTGCCGAATCTTTGCGCCAATAGTCATAGGACCAGTTGGATCACCCTCAAGACGCCAGCCGTTCTCCCAAATCAATTGCTCGGTGATATCTCAGCTGTCCTCTTGCACGGGGCAATCCTTAACGCCAGTAATATCCAATCTCCATTTCATCTACCGCCGCCTAGGCAGCACGCATATCACTAGCCTATTTACCTACGCAGTACATCATGCATTTGGAACCACAGGGCGTTCCACCGCCAGGAACGCTATAAGGCTGGCAAATCGTCTGGCAGGGAGCCATGGCGAAGCTACGACCCATCTGCTTCACAGAGATCCTCGAAAAAGACGAGTTCCTCGCTCCATCAGCTACATCAGTTCGAAGCAAAGTCATTTTTATTACCTTTCTCTCGCTTCCTTAGAAGATATCCAGCAGCATCAACGATCGCTTCAGTAATAAAAGCGATATGAGGACACCGCCCGAATCCAAAATCAAGAGCCTCCGCCGCATAACAGCCACCATGGCAACTAGGCAAAAAGCCGCACTCAAGACACCTGTCCGGCTCGTATGGCGAAGCCCACCTCTTCATCGGTTCGTTGTAAACGACACCGTCAAACACCGTTCCAACTCTTTCGCATTCGCAGGAAAGAAGATGCTCGCATTTATAGACATCGCCGCTAGGAGCTATAACAAAGTTATTGATCATTCGAGCTGAGCAGGAGGCGTTGTTGAAATTCATAGGTAGACCGTCAAAAGACTGAATCCAACCAGCATCAATCATCTTTTGAAAAATGATCTTGTATAGATCGTTTAGCTCATGCTCGGAATAGACCGCTTTCGAGGAATTGCCGTATAGAGGGGCAACATATAGCATTACGTTTTCTTTTTGAGCCCATTTATTGCCCAACAACTCAATAAGCCTAAAAAGATCTTCGGTGTTTTCCTTATCGATATTCAGCCTAATCAGTAAGCGCATCCCCGATTCGGCAAGAATATCCATTGCTTGAATGATGGAATCAAAAGTAATTGTGGCATCAACGTAACGTTTTCTTGCTATATGGGTTTCGCCAATGCCATCCAAAGTTATCTGGGCTTGCCCAATTTTGCAGCGCTCAATCAAAGTGCGAACAGTCTCTGGGGTAATCAAGGTCGCATTGGTAATTATGTCCGATGTGTACCCCACGCCAGCAGCTTCGCAACTTGCCACCAGGGCATCAGAGAGTTTGCACATAGCGTCAAATCCCAGGAGAGGTTCACCGCCAAACCATGTCACATGGACATCGTCGACCATTTCCATATACGAACCGATGAAATCAGGAATGGCCTCGATGCACTCGTCCGTCATAGATTGCTTAACAAAGCCCTCTTCATAGCAGTACCAGCAGCGCGCATTACATGCAGTAGTAGGCAAGATCTGAAAGCCGGCAAACCTGCTCGAATAATTATTCATTCGCTCGATGCTAAGAACCTTTTCGACCTCGCCTTCTTCAGAAGGAACAACGAACCCATTCTGCAGAGCAACCATCTCAAGATCCCTATCGCAGAATGTAGCAGATAACACCTGCTCAATTTCTCTATCGTCGAACAAAGCAACAGACGAGGTTACAAGGTTGAATAGGATATTCTCATCCTCTCCAACCTTGCCAAAATGATTGTATTTCGATGGCTTAATCATGATCAGTAGCCATACCTACTAATCTTTCCACGATTCGATTACCTCTTGCAACGCAGCTAAGAGGGCATCGTAGTGCATCTCTTCTTCCTCTATCGCATTCGAGTTGGTCATAGCCTTGTGATAAACGGATGTCGCAATGCCGGAAAGGGAAAAGCCATGATCCATCTTCGCTAGATTTGCATGTTGCATATTCCTAGAAACGCCGCCATGCGTAACCGCATCGATATCTATAACCGAACCAATCTTGTTAAAGCTCACCAAAATGTGAGCATAGTTAGGTTTCCCTGGAAACTGAAAAAGAATGCCAGGGTAGTTCTTCTTGCTGAAAAAACCTCCGATGGTGACAGTTTCTTTTATCCCGCTAACTTTGAAACCGAAGTCTGACTCAACTTTCTTCGGAACAGAAGAAAGCATTTCATTAACAAGAGTCATTACATCAATGCCCCCCGCTCCAGTAAAGCGCTGACTGAGTACGTTATTGGGATTCTTGGACAGAGGATCTTTGTAACTTACCATTTTGATGCCTTTCCAAATATCTGAGACAAGAATCGAATCAAGAGGCTCGAACTCATGCCTTTCCAGCAATTTGTGCTGGCATAATTTTCTCGCATATTAGATGCCGTGAAAGTACAGGTCGGGAGTCAAAAACGACCAGTTAGGAAGCAGCACCGCATCTTGCGCATTTATGGCGCAAGATGCACTTTTCAAAGAGGTCGCAGACGAGTAATTCGGTGAAATCCCCCTACGCCCAACTAGACTTTCCAATAGGAAGACACTCACGAATCGCAGGTATTTCTCTTGCGGCATTTTCAATCCAAGCCATGTCAAAATAGGATGCAAACGGCAGCGGGATCGGAATCTTTCTATAAGAAGATTTACCTAAGGCTATTTGGCCTATAGCTAACTGCAATACTTCCAGCCGCCAAACAAGCGCTTTTTGAATCTCGAAAGCTCTTTTTTGGAATTAGCGCAACCATGTTTGGCAGCCACTTCAAACAAATAATGCGCCAAATCCTCATCCTTGTTAAAGCCTGGA
>CAVIKC010000076.1:0-3875 GCA_963643405.1 Succinivibrio sp. | reverse complement strand
AAACGAATCAACAAGACAAAACGGAATTGGAGAAAGTGCGCCGACGAATGCAAGTCTCAGCTTATCGATGCCTTGGCAAGCTGAAAGTATCTTTGACTTATGCGTCCCTTCAGGGGAGTCGCCGATGAATACTAGTTGCAGGGTTATTTCGGGATAATCCCTGCAAAAATCAACAATCTCATCAATCGCCTCTATAAGGTACGGCTTATCTAAACGGCTGATGAAGCCAATTGTGTAGTCGCCTTCCCACGATGGGACCTCATAACAAACCTCTTCAATTGGCGACGGCTGATAAGCGAAAAGCACCTTGTCGCTGCATTCAGCCTCCTTAGGCAAACCGAGAACGTTAGCGGCAATAGATTCACTGATAAAAGCAAGCTCATGTCTGCTGTCCTTGAAGCGAAGAAAATTGATATCTTCAGGGTTGGGTTCCTCTTCAAGCACAAAGCAAAGATGCCTACCATGAAAATGCTCTGCTATGGCCTCGCCCCAAAGGCCAAGATACGGCGCCGCGGACTCAACGTATACCTCATCACCATTCTGCCAGCCTGGAATAATGGAAGCGTACAACTCGCCTGAGCGCTTCTTCCCAATGCAACGTGGATGAGCGCGCAATTCAGGCATGTCAACCAGTCGGATGCCAGACGTATCAAGAAGCACATCACCGCTTCCCACATGGCATATAACGACTTGCCATCCAGCACCTTCAAGCCAGTGAGCCTTTGAAAGGGCGTAACGCTGACCTCCTCCTATGCCGCTCATGGAATGCAGGACAAAAATATAGTGTTTCATCGGACAACCTCTTCAACGCAATTAGAAGAACCGCTGGATACGGGCAAACGACGCGAACCGCTGTAGCATGTTATGCCAACGATGAACCACAGCATTTCCATGACTTTCGAGGCATCGAACATGTCAATGAAAACGGCTCCGAGGGCAACCGCAACCATCATCGACGATACGGAAAAGACAGTGTTGGCTTTTTGGGCTTTAGCAAGCTTGTAATAGTAGAAGTACAGATAGAGCCATACGCCGAGGCCAATCAGGCCTGTCTCACCAAGCAATCGGAAATAGTTGCTATCAACAACCTGGGTAACCCCATAACCGTACCCGAATATCGGATTCTCCAGGAAGCCATCGAAAACACAGCCCCATTTATAGAATCTGATCGTAGAGGACAGGTCGCCGCCCTCCCTATACCAGCTGTCATACAGCTGCTGTTCATCGCCGTTAGCAATAGTTGACCTATACGAATCAAAATCGCCAGTCTCGAAGCTGCTTACCATTTTCTGTATCTCCTGCGGAATGCTCTCTGAGCCAAACCGCCCAATAGAGTCCAAGCTTCCGCTAGCAAGAAGCATGGCAATAGCACAGCCTCCAATCGCTAAAGCAAAAATGCCCAACCATAGAAGATGGGGAATCTTGCCTTGATAAAATTTTCTGCAGATCATCACCACGGCAATCAGGAGGCAGATAGCCAAAGTGCTTCTCGAGTTGGTCATAAAGAGAATGATTACCGCGACCAGAAAATACGATGTGTAACGCCGTTGCGTTAATGCGGCATTGAGGTAGTAAACGGCCATCATGCACAGATACATACCGTATTCGTAATAGCCGTTAAATGTGGAGATAGGGAGTCCGGCCCATACAAGGGTCTCAACGCCCGATCGTGCATAGTTGCAAAGCCCGACGATCTGAAGGAAGGCAATTACAAGATTCATACAAAAAAGAAGATTGAGATTCTTTTGAACCGAGGCATAGCTGATGCGTTTATTGGCTATCAGCATGTAGCCGATTGGCAGCAAAAGAAAATACTCCAAGTGGCGAGCCACAACGAGAATCGAGTACAGCAATCGCTCGTTCCCTAGAAACAAGATCCCACCAAGAAGCGATATTGAATTCACGACGATTAAGACAGAAATGAGTCTGATCGCCTTTGACAGAAATCCATCCCTAGGCGATGGAAGACCCACCGCGTACAACAGCAGAATAATGACAATAAAGTCATCGGCTCTGATGCCTGCGGTGGTCAAGCCCCCTACAGAAATTAGGTTGATCTTTGGCACAAATAGCAATGTCACGAAGAGAGCCAACGGGATACTCTCTTTGCCGATGATCACATAAGCCCAGTAGATGAGCAGGAGGCACGAGGAGATAACTACGATTGAAAACAAGGTGCCAACCCCTTATTGCTGCTCTGCATTCTTAGACCTCGCTTTGACGGATGCAAATCGCCGTATTTCGGCAATCCCTTCCCCGTAGCCAGATACAACCGCAGAATCCGACAGCCGAAGAGTTTCTGCGCACCCTCCCGTGTTGTAAGTAAGAACAGGAAGCCCGCAAGCCTCTGCCTCTAGGTTTACAGTCGGATAGTTATCTTCCTTGGTGGGATTGAACAAGACATCGCATGCAGAATAAATCCCAACCAACTCTTCGGTAGTATTCGTGCGAGGAAGGGCGAGGATGTGCGGCGAGCTCTCCTTGAGCCTCTTGACCTGTTTGGGCGACAGACCTACCACTACGATTGCATATTCAGATTGATCTAGATCCATCGCAAGTTGGACAAAATCTTCCAAGCCCTTTCTCTGGCTCCATTTTGAGGCAACGCCTAATACAGCAAATTTTCCCTCGAGCCCATTTTTGGCCTTAAAGTCACTCGCACGGCGCCTGAAAACATCAGGGTTAACAGCATTATGCACAACCTTCACATTGTATTTCCCTAGATAACTTTGACCTACCAGGTCAGCAAGCCACTGCGAGGGCGTTATCAGTTGCACACGTTCGACAGGCAATGCAGTAAAAAGCGCTCGCTTCTTCTCGTAGTTCTTACGCACACGAGAATCACCAGCAACCCAAGACTCGGGATACTCGCGCTTTTGAGGACAGGCACGGGTGAATGCGCACCCTGTTTGCCATTGATCGCATTTCGCATACGTGAAATAAATGCAGTGACCAGTAAAGTCCCAACAGTCATGCAACGTCCAAACAACCTTGCAACGGTGCCCGAGAAGCCAATTAAACAACATCTCGACATTCAGGTAGTACCCAGTCAGCACATGCAAGTGAACAATATCCGGGTCTATCTCATCTAGCTTTGCCAAAAGGCGTCGTGTAACCGATTTTGAGTGAAAAGCCGCTTTTCCATCTATTCGGGTCAGGAGAGCATCAAGGCACACCTCGGGAAAGCTCGCTATCTTCTGCATGTGGCCATCCTGTTCATGATCTCCACGTGCCCAGAAAACCCACGACTCATCGCCAGAGGTAATAAGCTCTTTGTGCTTATCGAAAACTATGGAATCGGCCCAAGCGCCAGAATATGCATTTATCTGCACGTATCGCAAGATCATTCCCCTCCCAAAACAGCCATGTAATCTTCGAGTTCCTTGACCCAATCGCCTGGGAGAAAACCGACAGCAGCGAGCTTCCCCAGATCCAGAGCCGAATGCATCGGCCTAGGTGCCGTATAGGCTCGGACGCCTGCAGAATATTCCGCCGCATGAACAGGCCTAACCGCATCAGCATTGCCGTTGCGCAACTCGAACACCTTTGCAGCGACCTCAGCCCAAGAGGCATCCTTGCCAGAACCCGTCAGATTATAGGTGCCATATGCGCATGGGACGCTGGAGGCCAGACCGGTATCGCGATATCCAAGCAGCCAGAATATGCCCTCGGCCATGTCGCGAGCGAAGGTAAGGCGGCCGTACTGATCATCAACCACGGTCACCTGAAAAAGACTATCAATGGGATCAGCGCATCGGTCGGAAAGTTCCACCATGGTCTTAACGAAGTTCTTCCCGTCGCCGATTACCCAGCTGGAGCGCAGGATGTAGTGCTTCGGGCAGCCGCCCACCGCCAGGTCGCCCGCGGCCTTGGAC
>CAVIKC010000075.1:0-3887 GCA_963643405.1 Succinivibrio sp. | reverse complement strand
GGCCACCGGTCAGGCCAACTGGATTACCGAGGTGCACTTCACCACGTTCAATTGGGTCGGTGCCGTGCTGCTGTGGATCATCTGCGGCCCCATCGCGCTGGGCACGCTGCTGGTTGCTGGGCGCAACCTGCCCGCGGCCGATTACAGCACCATTGCCTACTGGGAAGTTCCGGTCGCCCTGTTCATTGGCCTGTTCGTTTTCGGCGAGGCCGTGACGCTGAACACCGGGATTGGCATCATCATGATCTTGGGCGGCGGCTGCGTGCCGGCCATCAAGTCGATGATTGCCGGTTCGAAGCAGGCCAAGGAGGCGTAAGGGTTCGCATCGGCCCTCTCCGCGAAACCACTTCCGCTTGATTATTGGAGCTGCGCGACGCACGTGGCGTGCAGCTCCTTTTCTGTCCCCGGTTCCCGTACGTGCGCTCAGGCGCCGGGGCGAGTTGGTGCAAGGGACACCGACAACGGCCGTTCACCAGGAAATTCGTTTGTGCACCTGCTCAAATGGCGAGGTCGCTCGTTGCTGATTGGTAACGTTTGCTACTCAGGGGGATTTCAGCTGGTCGTTCACGGTATCATCACAATACGTATGTGGTCTGATGAAGGCTGGCAAGCTTTCGCAAGATAGGAGGTCGTCATGCAGCAAGGCATCGCTCTGCACGTGGGGGCAGATGCAAGCCGTGCGCATGCAACATCGCGTCGATGTTGAGCCGCACCGTTCTGAGGGGTATTTATGAGTACAAGCTCGACTATCAATACGCAGGACATCACCGAGGTTGAAAAGCACAAAACGCTGAAGAAAGTGGTGTTCTCGTCGTTCTTGGGTAACTTCATCGAATGGTTTGATTACGCAAGTTACTCGTATTTGGCCACCGTGCTCGCCCTTGTTTTCTTCCCGGGCGAAGACAAGATGGTTTCCACGATGATGACGTTCGGCGTGTTTGCGCTGGCGTTTCTGGTGCGCCCGATCGGTGCAATATTCTGGGGGAACATGGGCGACAAGAAGGGCCGCAAGTGGGCCTTGTCCATCTCCATCCTGCTCATGTCGGGGGCAACGTTTTTGATCGGCTGCCTGCCCGGGTACGCGGTTCTCGGCGTCGGCGCCCCGCTTCTGCTTCTCCTTCTGCGCATGGTGCAGAGCTTTTCCGCTTCCGGCGAATATGCCGGCGCCGCAACGTTCATCGCAGAATACTCTCCGAAGAATCATCGCGGCTTCTACTGCTCCATGGTTCCTGCGTCCACGGCCGTCGGCCTGCTGATTGGCTCCCTGTTCGCCACATGGATGTTCAACACGTTCGGAGCGACGTCGGACTTCGTGGTGGACTGGGGCTGGCGCATCCCGTTTTGGCTGGCCGGCCCGCTCGGCTTCATCACGCATTACATTCGCGAGCATCTTGAGGACTCCCCGGTGTACGCGAAAATGCAGGCCGACCTCGCCTCGAAGGGCATGAAGAGCGAGGATAAGCCCATCCGCACGCTGTTCAGGAAGCATTTCCGCGTGCTGGCCGTTTCTTTCGGCGCCTGCGTTCTCAACGCCGTGGGTTTCTATGCGGTGCTCACGTACCTGCCGAATTACCTGGAAACCACGCTGAACTACGATGCCGGCTCGGCTTCCATCATCACCACCATCGTGCTGGTCGTCTACATCGCGTTCATCTTCACGTCCGGGCGCATCTCCGACAAGTTTGGGCGCAAGAAGATGCTCATCGGCGCCTGCGTGGGCTTCATCGTGTTCACCGTTCCGGCATTCTGGCTGTTGGGAAGCCTGGACTTCGTCACCATCCTGGTGGTCGAACTTGTCATGTGCCTGCTGCTCACCATCAATGACGGCACGCTTTCCAGCTACCTGTGCGAAACGTTCCCGACCGATGTGCGTTATTCCGGCTTCGCCCTGAGCTTCAACTTGGCGAACGCCCTGTTCGGCGGCTCGGCTTCCTACATTTCGTTCGCGCTGATCGAGCTGACGGGCGACGCCATCGCCCCGGCGTACTACATGGTGTTCATCGCGGTTTTGGCGCTGTTCGCCATGATCGCCTCGCATGAGCACACGGGCAAGGACCTCTCAGAGGTGTAACGCCTTCCGGCAACGCGCCCGCCTGCGCGGCAAGGCAGCTCGCAAAAAACGGCCTGGGTTTGGTGCATCTGCACGAAAACCCAGGTCGTTTGCCGTTTATTCGGCTTGCTGGGGTGCTTTCGCCCGTTCTTTTCGCGTATAATGACCCTGTTTTGCCGGCGAAAGCAAGGAGGGCGCCATGGGGGAGGCAAATCAGACCCCGAAGTCTTTGAAGGCGCAGATCACGCGCACGTCGTTGGTGCTTGCCGCCGCGGCGCTTCTGCGCGAGCAGGGCCCGAAAGCCGTTACCTATCGCAAGGTCGCCCAATGGGCGGGTGCGGCATCGTCGTCGGTGGGCTACTACTTCGAATCCACCAGCCAGCTGCTCTATGAGGCCGGCCGCTACAATATCCAGCTTTGGGCCGAGCGTGCGGAAAACTCGGCCGCCACGGCGGAATCCATGAGCCAAGAGGACTGCCGCAAGCATTTGATCAACCTGCTGATCAGCGCAAGCTTGCCGGATGAGTCGGTGAACCCGGCGGCCCACTACCAGCAGCTTCTTGCCGCATCGGAATCCGAGGCCGTTACCGAGGCGTATCAGAACGGGCGCGTGCAGCTTGACCAGGCGGTGGGCCGCATCTTAAAGCACGCCGGCATCGACATGCCCTCGCATATCGTGGGAACCCTAGTCGATGGGGCCGCCGTCGCCGCCATATCCGAGGGGCGTGACGTGCGCGAGCTTGCCGCCAAGCTGCTCGGCGACGTTCTGCGGGCATTCTCGCGACCGCAGGAATAGCGCGCCGAAAACCTGTTCGCCGCAGCGCGAGCCGTTGGCGTCGTTACGGCGGCAACGCAGTTCCAACAAGGAAAAGCCCCCGAGCGAAAACGCTCGGGGGCTTATTTGCGGGCAGCTTCGGCTGCAGGTGGAGGTACCGGGGTTTGTAGCCGGCGCCCGCCGAATAGGCGGAATGCGCTCTGGAAGTCCGGTTAAATGCCGATCACGCCCATGCCGACCAGCACCAGGGCCACGATGCCCAACGCGCTGACTACGCCTATGCCAACCTTTTCGCCCGACGTGATGGCGTGTCCGCGGTCTTTGCGGGCCTTCGCGTACACGAAGAATCCGGGGATATAGCCCACGCAGGTGAGCAGCAGGAACGACCAGCCGTTGTACAGCACGCCGACCACCTGGAAGATGAGGGCGACCACGCCGATGGCCAGCTGTGCGGTGTTCTTCCCCTCGGTGGCGGAGAACTTGATCTGGTACAGCGCGATGAACGCCCAGGTGATGACGATGGACACGGTGCACATGCTGAACGCGAAGTTGTACGCGTCCTCGCTGAACATCAGCACGATGAGGAACACCTGGATGCAGGCGCCGACCAGAAGCAGGCTCATTTGCGGGGCGCCCTTGCTGTTCAGCTTGCCCCAAGACTCGGGAAGCAGGTGGCGCTCGGCCATTTCGGACGTGGTTTCAGCAGGCAGCATGGTGAAGGACAGCCATGCACCGGCAACGCCCACGATGATGGCGATGCTGATGAATGCGCCGCCCCAGCCGGGAGCCATGGAGTCGAACACGTAGAGCATCGCAGGGTAATCCAGCGCGGCGATCTCGGTGTAGCTCATGTAGCCGTAGGGGAGCACGGAGCAGCCGACGTAGATGAGCAGCAGGCAGATCAGGCCGATGACGGTTGCCCTGCCGACTTCGCTCTTCTTCTTGGCGCGGGAGCTCATGACCGCGGCGCCCTCGATGCCGATGAACACCCACATCATGATGATCATGCAGTTCATGACCTGCTCGAATACGCCGCCTAAGCCTACTGCGTCGGCTCCGGCC
>CAVIKC010000074.1:1792-3943 GCA_963643405.1 Succinivibrio sp. | reverse complement strand
CGACGGCGCTACCCCAGGGTGGCGCCGTCGCAGCTTGTTATGTCCAGGTCGGCATCGTAGAACACGCGGATTGCACGGATGGCAAGCAGCACATCACGCGCGCCAGCCGTCTCGTAAGCCGAATGCATGGCAAGCTGTGCACAGCCCACGTCTACCCCGTGGATGCTCGCCTGCATGTTGGAAAGGTTGCCCAAGGTGGATCCGCCTGCCATGTCGCTTCGGTTGGCAAACCTCTGGAAAGACACGCCGGCGTTGCTGCACACGGCGCAGAACACCGCGCGGCTGAACGCATCGGTGCAGTACTTCTGGCTGGCGGCTTCCTTCACCACGATGCCTCGGTTAAGGAACGCGCGGTTGCCCTCATCGCATTTCTCTGGGTGATTGGGGTGCACCGCATGGGCGTTGTCGCAACTCACCAACATAGACGCAGCAAGGGCGCGGCGATACATCTCGTTGGTGCCACCCAAGGCCGCATTCAGGCGCTGCAAAGTGTCAGGCAGGAAGGTGGAAAGGGCACCCTGCATGGTGTTCGAGCCAACTTCCTCGTTGTCGAAGCAGCAGAGCACCGAAACGCTGGCCGGATTGCTGGAGTGCAGGAACGCATCGAGCGAGGCGTAGGCGCACATAAGATCGTCCAGCTTGGGGGCAGAAAGAAATTCGTCTTCCGCGCCCCAGATCATGGGCTCCTGTCGGTTTACCAGGAACACATCGCGCCCCAGTATCTGCTGCGGCTGCACCCCGAGCCTTCCCGCCAAAAGCTCGTCGAAAGCGGCGGCGGAAAGCTCACCGGCAGAGAAGAGCGGGCACAGGTCCACTTTGCGGTTCGGTGCAAACCCACCGTTCACATTGTGGTCCATGTGTATCGCCAAGCTGGGGATGATGGCAATGGTATCCTCAAGCGAGACAAGCCTGCTCTCGATACGGTTCTCGGCCTCCACCATGACGCGCCCGGCAACGGAAAGCGGACGGTCGAACCAGGTGTAGTCGATCATGCCGCCGTAGGCTTCCACGTTCAAGCGGGCGTAAGGCCCGGGCCCTTCGAGCGCCGGGTTCGCCTTCAACTTGAAGGTGGGCGAATCGGAGTGCGATGCAGCAATCTGGAAATGGCAGCACGCCGGGCGCACATCGCTTCCCACCTTGAACGCGATGATGCTGGAATTGTTGCGCACCGAGTAATACGAACCGCCCGGCTCGCATTCCCAAGGCCGCACTTCGGGTAGGTACACGAAGCCTGCCTCATCCAAACGAGCACGGATAGAGCGCACCGTATGGAACATGCTGGGGCTTTCCTTGATGAACCCAAGCAAGCCTTCCGCCGCCAAACGCTCCTCATGGGTAAGCCCATCAACCATCGAAGCAGCCATGGCCGCGCTCCTTCCCTGCGCCTCTGCGCAAAAAACTACTGCGCTCAGTCTAGCAGGTGAAGTGGACGGGGGCTGCGCCCGATCGTGCTGGACCGTCTGATCCAGACTAACCACGCCAGCCGCCGGCAAGCCACCCCGGCAGGACGCGAGCTACAGCCTAGAACCAGCCGCCACGGACCGAGCGGCCAGGCCGCACCCACCGAGCCGCTGGAAAGCGCCAAGAGAAGCACTCCCCCCATCGGACCCTTTTCGGACGAAAAAAGAAAACCCGTGCCGCAAGGACACGGGTTATAGCCTAAAACCATCCGGTATAGGTTTTCTGTACCACGGCACCGGCAACCCAGTTGGCCATAGTGATGAAGTCGAACACCGGCAGCCCCGTGGCCTTCTGAATGGCGGAAGCATACGGCGGAAGATCGCTGCATTCCAGCAGGATGGCCTTCACTTCGGGGTGCTCGGAGCACAGCCCCCGCGCCAACGTGCACAGGTCGTCGGTGAGCTTGCCGTTGTCAAGTTCGTGGTAACCCCAGCGGATGGGCGCGAAGCTTTCCAAGCTACCCACGTTCTGCACCACCAAACGGCTCATGTCCGAGCCAACGTTCGCCAACAACGCATCGTTCAAGCTGGACCCATCCGCGCAGAACACGGCGATGGATCCTTCCTGGGCAAACCCCGCCTTGATAACGGGAAGCTGGCACAGGCTGCTCATGAACACAGGCACATCCACCGCTGCGGCAACATCGCGTTGGAAGTGGGCGAAGTACCCGCAAGCACCGATAATGGCGCG
>CAVIKC010000074.1:0-1413 GCA_963643405.1 Succinivibrio sp. | reverse complement strand
CCGCTCTCGAAGAAGTTGGTCTTGTTCATCACGCCGCCGAGCACGATCATCGAGTCGATGATGGGTGTAGGCACGCCGAACTTCTTGCCCAGCTCGTGGTACACATGGCAGCCCACGGGCACATCTTCGGTGACGTAGCGGTTCTTGATGGAGAACGGGCCGGTTGCGAAGCCCACTTCCCACTGCTCTTCAAACGGCACGTTGCAGCCTTCGCCCATGTACTCTTCGCCCAGAACGCTGGTGCGCTGGTAGAACACTTCCTTCTTGAAAGGCTGGATGCCAACGCCCATAGCCTCTGCCAAGGCGATCTCCTCGTTGTAGAACTGGTACTGAACCTCGGAAATGGAGGGGCAGAACGAGTGGGAGTAGATAGAGTAGTCGTGGATGTTCTTGTCCAGAACCGTACCGAAGTTCTCCATCGTGGAAACGCCCAGAACCGTGCCGGGAACATGGATTACCGGGTTCACGTTGGAAAAGCCGATGTCCATAACGGTGTCGCCGCAAGCCGCGCCGTCGCCTTCGGTGATGGCATCGAAGCAGCCCAGCGCCTTGGAACTCTCAACGAAGTCCTCGGTGTCCTTCGCGGGCAGAGCGGCGCCGCGCAGTGTGATGGCGCGGTACACCAGCGAGCAGGTGGGCTTGGCAACGCCACCCTCGGTGTCGACGCGGGTGCCGTACGGTGCGGAAGACCAGCCGCCGATAACCACGTTCTTGGTGCAGCCCATCTCGCGCATCATCTTGCGCAGCTTCAGGCTGCCGTAGTTGTCGGGGATGATGTGAACGATCTGGCCGTCTTCCAGCACGGGGATAAGCTCACGGAAGAACACCTCGTGCGCAATGGAGGGAATGCCCACGATGATGAGCTTGGCGCCCTTCACTGCCTCGGCAACGGAGTTGGTGGCCATGGAGAACTCACCCTTGCCCATGCGGCGGAAACCGTACTTGGTCTGCGTTCCCGGTGCCTTGTCCTGCAGCGTGATGCCCGTGCGCATTACCGTGCCCAATGCGCCCTCGAAGAACGGGTCCAGGTCGCAGATGCGAACTTCCTGCCCAGCCAGCGCGCAATCGGCGCCACACGTTTTGCCAACAGCGCCACCGCCGAGCACCGCGATGGGAGCCTTGCGCAATTCCTCTACGTTAACCAACTCAACAACCTCCTACTATCAAAGCGCCAGCACGTACCGGGCTTCGATTGCCCGCAACCGACACTGTTCAATACGCAAGAAAACGCCTGGGGCCGCCTTGCGAGGCGCGCACCCAGGCGCTCTTCGAATACGGAATAAGGATACCACGCGTCCCCGAAAACCCATCCTGCCCAGCGAATGCCCGGGATTTCCCGCTATCGGATTCCTGTATAGCTGGTTATCTCTTCGAAAGATAGCGCCAATCACCTGCGCCGATAGCGCCGCTCAA
>CAVIKC010000073.1:528-4047 GCA_963643405.1 Succinivibrio sp. | reverse complement strand
GACTGTCATGTAGCCCGTGTACCAGCAACTCCAAATAGAAACCGCCAGCGCAATCACAAACAGCTTAAGGCGCCCTTCGGCAACGAAGCGCCACACGCCAAGCGCAACCAGCGGCATCAGGATAGGAGCATCGAGCCACATGATGTTGGTGGCTTGGACAATGTTATACTGGCACAGCGCATAGCAAACAGCCAGGGCAAGAACCAACGGCCGCCCAAGATTGGGCAGCCTGTGCCGAATGAACACCGCAATAGCGATTCCGCACAACGCCGTACGCAACAAGCGCACGAAGAAGTAGAAGTCCTCGATACCCCCCTGAGGGAAGAACACCAACAGCAAGTTCAACGGAGAAGCAACGTAATAGCTGTAGGTGGCAAACATGTTGCCGCCCAACGACTTGCCCTGCGAGTAAAGCAGATTCGCATTGCCCAGAAGCACATTCTGGAACCAAGCAAGCAAGTTCGCGTACTGGCTGGCAAGGTCGTAATCTTCCCCTAGAAGACGAACATCGCCAAAAGGGTACTCCCCCACCAAGGCCAAACAAGCAAGGAGAATAACGGTGGGAAGCAGTGCGCATGCCGCATAAAGCGCAATGCCGCGGGCGGCTTCGCGCCAAGCTTGCTCATCGCGCATTCATTTCCCTTTCTAAACGCCCTTTATATCCCCATCATTGTAGCTTCTTCGCAGGAGGCCAACCAAACAAGCGCGAACCTATATCATGGTTAGGCAGAAACCACCCGCACGCCGACAACGAAAGGATCCGTCGTGCCCGCTATATCCTTGCTCATACCCTGCTACAACGTGGAAAAGTACCTGCGCGAGTGCCTTGATTCGGTAACAGCCCAGACCTTCGCCGACTTTGAAGCCATCTGCATAAACGACGGGTCCACCGACGGCACGCGCGGCATCATCCAGGAATACTTGGATGCCGATGCTCGCTTCCGCGTTATCGACAAGCCCAACTCGGGCTATGGCAGCTCCATGAACCAGGGCATCGACGAGGCCACCGGCGAGTACATCGCCATCCTGGAATCGGACGATGCCTTCACACCCGATGCGCTGGAAACGCTCTACGGCTTGGCGCAGCAGCACCAAGCCCAAATTGCCAAGGCGGACTTCTGGTTCTACTGGAGCAAGCCGAAGCAAAAGCTTGAGCCTTGCAACATGGTTGCCGAATCGCTGGAGGGACGCCCAATAAACCCCCAGGAAGAGCACGAGCCGTTTTTCCTGAAACCCAGCATTTGGTCGGGCATGTACCAGCGATCGTTCCTGCTGGAAAACGATGTGCGTTTCCTGGAAACCCCCGGGGCTTCCTACCAAGACGCCGGATTCGCCTTCAAGGCGTGGGCGTCGTGCACGCGCGCCGCGCTGAGCACGAAGGAGATTCTGCGCTACCGGCAGGACAACGAGGCCTCCTCCATCAATTCACCCGGCAAGGTGTACTGCGTGTGCGACGAATACGCCGAGATGGAGCGCTGGCTTTCCGAGCGACCCGAACTGCACCAGAAGCTGGAAGGCGTGCTGGGGCGCATGAAATTCAGCAGCTATCTATGGAACTATGACCGCCTCTCCCCCGAACTGCGCACGGAATTCCTGAACCGCGCCGCTGCCGAGCTCGAAGCCGATCTGGAGGCAGGCCGCCTTGACCTTAGCCTGTTCGAGCCTTGGGCAGAGGCCGACCTGCGCGCGCTGATAAAGACCCCCCAGGCGTTCGCGAAATGCCGCACGGAATACGCTGCACCTGGCAAGCTGAACACCTTCAAGCATTACTTTTCCCTTGGAGGGTTCCCGCTCATATTCAAGCTATTGAAGAACAAGGCGGCGAAGTAGGCATGGCAGAAGAGCAGCTAGCCGGCATGCCGGCAGAAGGCAAACCGTCCGTGGCAGCCAAGGAAGCCTCAACCACCGCCACGCCAAGCCCAGCCACAGTCAACGTAACCCACTCTGCCACCGCCAGCACCAAGCCCGCCATCACCCGCGCGCCACAGGCACCCGAACACCCGCAGTTTTCCGTGATCGTGCCTGTGTACAACGTGGAAGACTACCTGGACGCCTGCCTTGATTCACTCGAAGCCCAGACCAACGGCAACTTCGAGGCCGTATGCGTGAACGATGGGACGCCCGACAACAGTAGGACCATCCTTGAGCGCCGGCAAAAGGCCGATCCGCGCATCGTTATCGTGGACAAGCAGAATGGCGGCCTTTCCTCGGCCCGTAACGCCGGGCTTGATGCCGGTCGCGGCACCTACGTGTGCTTCCTGGACGCGGATGACCGCTTCACCCCCAACGCGCTCGAGCGCATGGCGAGTGCTTTCGTTGAAACCGATGCCGATGTGGTGACCTTCGGCGGTTACTGCAACCCGGCAGAGGCCGCCACGCCCTGGATAAACCTGAAGCTGAGCCCGCGCGATGTGGTATATGACTGCTTCAAGCCTGAGCTGATGTTCGAGGAGCAGAGCACCCCCTACATCCGCACCGCATGCCGCCGCACATTCCTGAACAGCAACAACATCCGTTTCGAAGAAGCACTGCCCTTCGGTGAGGACCAAGTGTTCTTCTTCGACATATACCCGAACTCGAAAAAGACGGCCCTTATCAGCGACAAGCTGTACGAGTACCGCATCGAGCGCGAAGGCTCGCTTACCTCCAAAACCAACGACGACCTTGAGGCGAAAAGCCGCAAGCACCTTCCCATGACCGACCGCATCTTCGCCGCATGGAAAAGCCGCTTCGGCGCACAGCAATACAGCACCGAAATTGTGAGCTGGTCGATAGAGTTCGTGCTGTACGGACTGTTCTGCCTACCGGAGCCGATACGCGGTGAACTGATGCAGGAATACGTTCGGGTGTTCCGCAGGTTCTGGGGCGAAGACGGCAGCCAAGCACTGCAGCTGAAGAAGAACGACCGCCGCCTGCTGGAAACAGCTCTTGCCGGCAAGCCCGTTAGCGACCCCAAAGCCCTGCGCCTGCGCCTTGGCTGGTTCCTGGAAAAGTACGGCGCCAAAGCCATCGTAGGCAAAGCGCTAGGGATGAACTAGCTCCGATGCTCTTCCGCTTACAGGTCTGAGAACTTCAGCACCACCACTCCGTTGATTTCAGCTATACAGCCATCATTGGGATAATTCGGCATGGCAGCGAACGCGTCAGTCTGGCCAATCTGCTCAAGCTCTTCAATTGTGCACACATCCAGACTTACTCCGGCATACTGCCTAGCCAAAGCTTTCCAAGCTCGACAGTTGTTGCTGTACGACCCTCCCCAGATCAGCCCATACTGCGTGTAGGCACTTCCGGCATCACGGAAAGAGCTGGTTTTGGGATAATTGCCGTTCTCAGGAACGCCGACGATGGCGACCTTTGCCCCTGCCTGTACGGCAGCGTTCGATTCCAAGGAATCCACCGCACGAACCGTGAGCGACTGAACCTGATTGCGCTCAAGCTCCATGATCTCCGAATCGGCATTGCACTGCAGAGCGTATGACCAGGCAAGCAAAGCCAAGGCTATGCAAGAAACCACTAGCA
>CAVIKC010000073.1:0-488 GCA_963643405.1 Succinivibrio sp. | reverse complement strand
CAAGGCTTTGCGAGCCCCCGCGCCTAAAACCAGCGGAGCTGAGCCCTCTTTTCCTGAAAGGAACGCCCCTTCCCTCGGGCAGGGCAAATCTACGGACCCCATCCTCCCAGGGAAGCAGGAGTCTCCGTTGCCCACGCAACATGCCTGGACCAGCGCAGGCAGAAATGCCAGCGAAACGACGAAGCCGCCGATCATTGGAATAGTAGGGCTCCCGTAATCGGGCGCCGCTACGAGCACAACATTCGCAGCCAGCGGAAGCAGAGCCACGCAGGCAAAAGCCAAAGCCGAGCCAAGCGCTCCCCTTCTACCACGCATAACCACCGAAACAACGAAGAGCACTGCCACAACGAGGATCAGCAATACCATTATCTTCGACTCGTAAAAACCATTGCCGAAAACACCATGGCTAAACAAAAGAGAAAAGAAACTTCCGTAAGCTAAGACAACGGTTTTGGGCAGCTGTGAAACAATATTATCGAGGCTAATTG
>CAVIKC010000072.1:0-4084 GCA_963643405.1 Succinivibrio sp. | reverse complement strand
CCGCAATGTCCTGGTCGTTCAGACCCATGCGGGTAAGGCGGATCGCGTCCTCGATGCCCTGGGCTGTTAGCTTCTCTTTGCTCATTCCCCTACCCTACTGCTTTACTGCGATGAAGCCGGAAAAGTTGAGCGCCCGCCAATACTCGTTGACCGAGCTAAACCCAGCTCCTGACAAACGTGTTTCCGTTTCAGCGATCGTATCGATCTCCATGTAGCCGTTCAGTGCTCGCTTCTTCGTCTCAACACTCTCTACGCTATAGCCGTGCTCGATCTTCATTGCATAGTATTTCTCAACCACAAGGTCATCGTACGCCTTAGCGTCTGTCTTGTCTTTCTGCACGATCACGATAGCGCCGCCGCGCTTCAGCTTCCGAAACGCTGCTTCGACAAGGCCGTCTCTGGAGTCCTTTTCGATAAATTGCAGCGTTAGGCAGAACACGAAAAGATCAACGGAGCCGTCGGCTATCGTTTGCAGCGCGTTCTCGGCGTTGTCGTTGATGTACTCGATGTTGCCCGCCTCGTTGTAGCGCTCTTTTTGGCGGGACAGCATAGCTTCGGAAGGCTCGATGCTTATTACTCGGCATCCGGAATCGATATATGGCTTGAAGCTCTCTCCGAGGGAAGATCCCACATCGACAACAGTATGCCACGGCGCGTTTGCGTATCTGGATGTTATGAGCCTCGTCATTTCCCGCATACCGAAGTAATCGGGAATGCTTCTTTCCAGCATGTTGTCGAAGCAGCTTGCTACCTCTTCATTGAAGGAAAATTCCTCCGTATAGATTATTTCGTCAGAGCTTGCGCCAGACATCCTGCCACCTCCTTATAAACGAGCGGCGGAACCATACGGCCTATACGCTCGACTTGCTGCTGCCATGTCCCGGTTGTAACGAAGTCATCCGGCAGCGATTGGATCCTGCGGTATTCCGCAATCGTGAATTTACTGTCCCTTAAAGGATGAAATGCAGAGGCCGCGCCAAGATTCCCTGATGTAGCCGTCATTGTTGGAGCCGGGCGCTTATTCGATGCTCGTACGCGCTGCGAATAAGCGCCCGGAACTATCTCACACGCCTTTACTGGGCGCACCGGGTCTTTCGGCACGCGCTTCATCTGTTTTGTAATCGTATAATGGGCGCTCTCCCTTACGAGCTTCATTGCCTCTTCGCAGAACGGGTCGAGACCGTCAAGACCCTCTCCGAGCGTGCAGATGTGTTCATGCGGCTTCGGAAACATCGGCTCGCCGTCACGCACGCCCATTATGAGCAGACGATGACGGGCTTGCGGGACTCCTAGCCACTCGGCGCACACAACCTTCGCTTTGACAGAGTAGCCGAGGCGGCGCATTTCGCTGATTATCTCCCTTAGCACACCCTTGTTCTTCCCCGTTGCCAGGGCCGGAACGTTCTCGCAGAGGAAGCCCCTCGGATTCAGCTCGCCCAAGAGACGCAGCCACTCGAAGAACAGATCGTCTGTGCGCTGTGCTGTGTCCGAATACTTGCGAACCTCGCCCCATCCCTTTGCGCCTTTTCCTGCGGTCGAGAACGAGCAGCACGGCGGCGATCCGTCCAGAACATCGATGCTGGTTAGCCCTGTAGCTTCGAGGATATCCGAGCCGTGAACCTGTCTGATGTCGCGGGTGTCGAGGTAGGTTGTCGGGAAATTCTTCCGGTATGTGTTCTGGGCTTCCGGGACGAACTCGTTTGCGTAAACGACCTTGAACCCGGCGAGCTTGTACCCAAGCGAGCTTCCGCCGCCGCCGCTGAACGTAGAGGCTACGGTTAACCCGTTTGTCCCCTCGACCTTGGCAACGTCTGCCATCGTATATGGTCGGTACTCACCACTCATAGCCGCACCTTGGGCATTTGCACTCGGTTTCAACATCCGTCACGTCTTGGAAGTCATCGGGCGTTTCGAAGTCGGCTACAGCCTGGTCAATTTTCGCCTCAAACCCGAAACTCTCGGCATCGAAATCATCTATTAAACGGCTTAGCTCTTCTGTCAGTTGGTCTTCGTCCCACCCGGTCATGAGCGTTGTCTGGTTGTCCGCCAGGGTCAGCATGCGCCTCTGCTCATCGGTGAGGTCGTTGACGTAGATCACCGGGACCTTTTCCATCCCGAGCTTCTTGGCTGCGATCAATCGCCCGTGGCCTGCCACCACCTCTGCGCCGTTCTCGCCCTCCCATGCCAGGATCGGGTTGCGGAAGCCGAACTCTTCGATGCTGTTGGCTATGGCCTCGATGTTGGCGTTGTCGTGCCTCTTGGCGTTGTTCTCGTATGGCTTCAGCTCCCCGATGGGGATCTCGACCACTTCCAGCGCTGTGTCTCTCATGTTCCTCCTTTTGTCTCCCTCCATTATACAGGAAAGCGCCCCGAAGGGCGCATCTTATAGCGTTGACCAGCAATTATGCGAACAGGCTGCGCATCTTATCTCGATTGTAGATCACGAGCTGGCGAGCATCGGTGTAGTCGAGCCTGCCTTTGGTGAAGTCGGCTATCTTGCGAGCCAGGACATCGAGCTGGCCCACAACCTTTGCGTATGCCTGATCTGCCCTCGCTTCAAGGGCTTCGTTCTCCGGCTCTGCCATCCAGCAAGCGTCCCAGAAGTCGTTCACCACGTCCGCCTCATCGTAGCAACTGAAGAAGAACCTTATGTTTTCGATGGTTGCCATTTCCGTTCCTTTCTTTCGGTGTAACCTTATTATATCACAACAAAACAAAGAAAGCGGTCGGAATCTCAAAGAATCGACCAGCCGTTTTCGTCTTTCAACGCTTCCTGATAGGCGATCGGCTCGTTGAAGAGATTCCAGGCCAGCCTCCTGTTTATGTTGCGGAAATGGAGCCTGTTCTGGTGGGCTAAGCCGTGACAACCACCCGTGTTTCCCATGCCGCATAGAACCACGGTCGGCTTGGGAACCTCCCTGCCGTCCCGGAAGAGCTTCCCCGCTCCACGCCTGACAACATGGTGGCGGTTCAGCGGGTAGGGTCTCCCGCACACGGCGCACACGTGCGTCTCGACCGATGGGCACTCCATCAGCGGGCGGAGGATCGCGGGCAGCGTGTCTCTCATTGCGTACCCCCTTCTAGCCACCGGTAGCCGAATGCCGTACCGCCTCTCCGAGCAGCGAGCATGATCGCTTTAGCGGCTTGCGCCTGAGTCTTGCCGTTCAGTCTCTTCGCGGAAAGGATCGCTGTGGCTTTCTCGGCGCTCCCATAGCATCTCTCGGTTTCCCAGCACATCACGGGAACCTCCTCCGTCTTCTCGACCCAATGGCGGTTAAAGGCCGTGCGTTGCCTACCCCTCAGCGCGTCCTTGATCTTCGCGCCGTCAGACAGGACTTGTTTCGAACCCATCGCGGCGGCGGCTTCGTAGGCGTTAGAGAATAGCTGGCCGGTCTCAAAGACCTGCACGGGTTGCTCGCTGTCAGCCCATACCCAACGTCTACCCCTTGCCGTCTCCTGTTTGCCTTTAAGTGCTTTTAGGATCGATCTTGCGGCGGAATCACAGTCTTCCCCGGCGATCTCTTTTCCGGCCTTCTTCGCGGTCTTGTATGTCTTGCCATTGTTGAGACACAGTACGGCACGGTCTTGCTCTGTCTCCTTGGCCAACGGCTGCTGCCTCATATCGAGGAACCGGAACATGTTTCCTTTTGCATAAGCGACTGGCATCTTAGTCTCCTTCCAGGCCGAGCAGGATCAGGACCACTCCGACACAGGCTCCGATCCCGAAGATAAACCCTGCCGCGATCATTGTTCGACCTCGCGCACGTCCTCGTGCGTAATCATCCGATACCTGCCCCTCACGAAGTCCAGCGTGTCTGCAAGGCAATCGGGGCAGAGGGCGTAGACCTCAGCGTAGGCTTCCTGGTCATCCTCGTCCTCACGCGCTATTGAGTACCGGGAAATCCCCAAGATGTTGACCTCGCTGAAGCACACGGCCTCGTAGCACATCTCGTTGCCGATGAAATCTCCCACGATCGGCTCCATGCACCGGGAGCATTGGGTATATACGTCTATCACTTGATCTCACATCCCTTCGGCATCGCGTCTGCGTGGCTGTAGCAGACGATGCATTCCTTCGCGTGCT
>CAVIKC010000071.1:0-4115 GCA_963643405.1 Succinivibrio sp. | reverse complement strand
TTATTCAGGCTTCCAGCGAGCTTTCCAACTGCGAGCTGTACGTCGATGATTCCGCCGGTCTTTCCATCGTAGAGCTGCGCACCAAGGCACGCCGTATGATGAGGAACAAGAAGAACGGCTTGATCATCGTCGACTACTTGCAGCTTATGCAGCCGGTTATCCCCCACCCGAACAACCGCGCCGTCGAGGTTGCCGAGATTTCCCGAGGGCTGAAGGTCCTGGCCAAGGAGCTTGAGGTGCCCATCATCGCCCTTTCGCAGCTTTCACGTGGCGTGGAGTCGCGTACCGACAAACGCCCTATGCTGTCTGATTTGCGAGAATCGGGTTCCATCGAGCAGGACGCCGACATCGTTATGTTCATCGATCGAAGCACAAGCCCGGCGGAAGCGGAATCGGACAGCCGTCCAGATTGGGGTGTTGCCGAGCTCATGGTTCAGAAGAACCGTTCGGGCCCCACGCGCGATATCAAGCTCACCTTCATTCCGGAGTTCACCAAGTTCACCAATCACTTCGACGATTCCGGCTACTGATCCTTGCCATCTGCAAAGGGGTGCCATGCGCAGCGTAACCTTCATACATGCAGCGGACCTGCATCTTGGCGCCCCTTTCAAAGGGTTGCGGGCAGTGTCTGCGCAATGGGCCGACACCATGCTTGCTGCCATCCCCGCCGCGTTCAATCGCATCATCGACGTTGCCATCGAGCATCAGGTCGATTTCATGGTTATAGCCGGCGATGTGTTCGACGATACGCGCCCCTCTTATGCGGACTTCTCGCTGTTCGTTTCCGGCATGGAGCGTTTGAACGAGGCAGGCATCCCCGTTTACTTCATCAACGGCAACCACGACCCCTACACCTCTTGGAACAATGATTTCGCGATGCTTCCCCCGAACACCCATTTGCTGGGTGTGGATGGGCCGGGGTTTGCCTGCTTCGAGCGCGATGGCCAGCCATTGGCCCTTATCGGCGGCAGAAGCTATTTCAACCAGGCGTGGCCGGCGGGCGTGGATGTTTCCGACGGCATTTCACGTGAAACAGCTACTTCCCACCTGGGAAAACAGGCTCCATTCATGATCGGGGTGCTGCACACCGGCCTGGATATAGACCCAACCCGATCGCCTGCGCGCCCAGCCGACTTGCTGGCCCGCGATGTCGATTACTGGGCTTGCGGGCATATCCATCAGGGGCGCCTGCTTCCCTCCGAGGAATGCCCCGTAATCGCCTTCGCCGGAAGCCCGCAGGGGCGCGGCACCTGGGAAACCGGCCGCCATGGCATTCTGGAAGTGACCCTTGAAGAAGGTACGCCGAACAAGGCGCGCTTCATCTCTACCGCGCAGGTGGAGTGGCAGCGTCTGTGGGTGGATGTGTCTACCTGCCATACCGTTGCCGATGTTCAGCGGGAAGTGGTATCTGCCCAGTTTGCTGCCAATGCCGATTCGGCCTGTCAGCGCATGGTGTTCCGCATCATCCTTCAGGGGCGCACTCCCTTGTATTCATCGTTTACGCCTAGGGTGCTTGAGGACTTGCGCACGGCGATAAACGATTCGTACCCGTTCTTCTTCATCGACGCCATCGCCAATGAGGCTTCGGCTCCGCGGGACAAGGAGGCCCTTCGCAATGAGGGGCTGTTCCCTGCGGCGTTCCTTGGCGCGGTTTCGTCGTTCGCGGCCGATGCCACCCGATCGGTCTCTTCGGTCGAGTCCGAGTTCACTGCCCGTGGATTGGCTGTTCCCAAGGGGATTGCCTCTGCGCTGGGCTCAGCCAGCAGCGAAGCGGAAGAGCTGGTGCTCGACTTGCTGTGCGAGGAGGCTTCCCGATGAGCAAGAAGAAGCCCCAAAATAAGAAGCGCCTGCTGGATTTGCCGCAGATTGAACCGCAGCGCACGTATCTCGAATACGAGAAGATGACCAGCTTCGGCAAGTTCGCCAACAAGGTGGTGGGCCCGTTCGGGCCGGGAATGAACGTGGTGTACGGCGAAAACGAAGCTGGCAAGACCACGGCGAGCGAGTTCATCAAGGCTGTTCTGTTCGGTTGGCCAGCTGCGCGCGGGCAGGCAAACCCCTACCGGCCCGAAGGGGCCGAACGGGTGGGGAGCCTATTCTTCCGCAGGGGCAACGAGGTTTTCGAGGTGAAGCGCTCCAAAGAGGCGGAGATCCCCGAGGGTCTGCTTGGCGATATTGACCGGGAAACGTACCAAACGCTGTTTTCCCTTACCAGCGATGAATTGCTGGGGCTCGATGGGCACAGCAACCTTACTGCGCGCCTGCTTACCGCCGGCGCCGGCACGCCCTCTTCCCCGGCCCATGCGTTGCTCGAGGTTGAGCGGCGGATAAAAGAGGTGCTTTCCCGCTCTTCGCAGTTTCCCGACTCCATCCCCAACCTCACCGCGAAGTTGGATGCTCTTCGCGCCAAAGTGTCCGATGGCCGCGCCGAGGCGGATTCCCTGCGCACCCAAGAGCGCGAGCTTGCTGCGCTCACCGAGCGTTCCTTGGTTCTTTCCCAGGCCAGCGCGCAGCTGAATGGCGATATCGAGCAGTTGAAGAGTTCCCGTGGGCAGCTGCTTTCCCTTGAGCAGTCCCTCGATCGTGCGCGAGAGTCGCTGCAGGCTATCGATTCTGCTCCCTCTTCGTCCGAAGAAACCCAACCCCAAACCTCCGCTGCTGCAGCCGGGCTCACAGCGCTTTCCCGTGAAGACGAGGAGCGCCTTCGCGACGAGCTTGACGCCCTTGAGGGCAAACGGGAAAAACTCGAGCGCTCCGTGGATGCCGCGCGCGCCGCAGCAGACAGGTCCCAGGCAGACTTCGAGGTTGCCTCGGAAGCTCATGACCGCCAAGGGGGCACCGGCACCCGCAAACGCCAGCGCCACGTGATTGTCGGCGTCTGCGCGGTGCTGAGCATCGGCTTGCTTGTTGCGGGTATTCGCATCGCCGTTCAGGCGCTCGGCCTCTCATACACTGCCATAGGCATCATGCTCATTGCCTTTGCGCTGGTTATCGCGGCCGCCGGTTTGGCGTTGGCGTTGCATCCGCCGCAAGACGAGCGCTTGGCCGACGACGATCTGGGCAAGCGCCGATGGGTTATGGAACAGGATCGTAAGTTCCTTGCTGCTCGTCAGCGGGAATTGGACGAACATGAATCCGGCGTTGCGGCTTTCCTTTCCGAGCAGGGCCTGGCCTTCGCGGGCGGCTCCATCCGGCGGGCAAGAAGGGCACTCGATCAGCTTGATGCCTCGCGTGCGATGCAGGCTGCGAACCAGCAAAGGGAAAAGGCGGCAAGCCTTCAGCAGGCCGAGTTGCGCCGCTCCATCGCGGAGCTTCGCCGCAAGCGCATCGAGCTGTGCCGCTCTGCCAAGCTGCCCGACAACGCCCCATTGGGCGCCTTCGACGATGCGCTGGCTGAAAAGGAAACCGAGCGCCAGCAGGCGCAGCGCACGGCGGCCGAAACCGAGCGCCGCCGCGGCGAGCTGTCCGAGCGCTTGGCGGCCGCGCGGGGATCCATGGACTTCGACCGGGCGAAGCTGGAATACGAAGAGGCATCCGCCCGTTTGAAGGCGGCGCAGCACAGCCTGATGGTGCTTTTCATAGCCCAGAAAACCCTGCAGCAGGCCATTGCCGAGTGGGATCGGAAGAGCCAACCCGAAGTGTACCGGCAGGCTTCCCGCCTGCTTTCCCTGATGACCGACGGGGCATGGGTGCAGGTTCGCCTGAGCGATGACGGCGCCATCGAAGCGGTTGATGCGCTGCGCACCGCGTTGCCCCCGCATCTTCTTTCCGTGGGAACCCGCCAACAGCTGTATCTTTCCCTGCGCTTGGCGCTGCTCATCACCGCCTCGGACGTGGGGCGAGGCCTGCCGGTGGTCTGCGACGATATCCTGGTCAACTTCGACGACACCCGCCGGGTGCAGGCTGCCCGCGCCCTGGCCGAGCTGGCTCGCACGCGGCAGGTAGTGCTCTTCACCTGCCATAAGGACGTTGCAGCCCTTATGGGGACTGTCGATCCGAGCAGTAAGCGGCTTGAACTGTAGTATGATTCTGCTTGCTGGGGTCGTGCGCCCCGTGGCGCAAAGCCCGGCTTCACGCATACAGAACATCGAAAGGACCTTTCATGCCAAGCACGG
>CAVIKC010000070.1:0-4190 GCA_963643405.1 Succinivibrio sp. | reverse complement strand
ATGGCTTCTTGCGTCTTGATGATGCGCAGATCGGTTTTCTCTTCCATGTACATCCTCCTTGGACATTGATAAAGACATTATAGTGTCGTAGCCTTAATTACAAAAATACGGAAGGGAATAAGGACACTATAGTTTCATAACATTCTATAAGTCCAGGTAAATGCTGGGATACCGTAGGGTGTTATTGTTGCTGGCGAAAAGGATGTCTTCTCGGCTCTTTGTCTAGGTGTGCCGTTTTTGGCCTGCTTAGTTAACCTTTCGGGCGTAGCAGGCCTTTTATTGATTCCGTTGACGTGCAGCTGCGTACGCTTTCGTACAAAATGCCTGATGAATAGATTCCTTTACCGGTTTAGATGCTATTCTGGCAATCATCGGTTGAACGGAAACGAAGGAGTTCTTTTGGCTGAGTACGTTACCTGGGTGGTTGAAGACGACCCTGTGCAGCTTTCCGGCATAGGCTCCATGCTTGCCCAGTCAAGTTACGCAAGCAGCTTGGCAGTGGTGCGTGTTGCGGGATCACAAGCGCTTTCCGAAAAGCTCGACCGTGAGGATGAACCTGCACCGGACATCGTTCTTATGGACATGGATCTTGGGGAAGAAAACCCGCACGGAGCCGATCTTGTTTCTGCCGACGACATCCTGAAAAACGCGCAGATCATCTATACGACCGCGTATCTTGGGCTGGTCCCCGAGGCGTATCAGACGGAGCATCGCTACTTGCTTGCTAAGCCCATCAAGGAGTACCAACTGAACAGCGCCCTAGAGCGGGCAATTGCCTGCATCGAGCAAGCCGAGGCAGATGCGCTTACCTTCTCGTTCGACTCGAAAGTGGTGCGTGTGCCCTATTCGACGGTGAAATGGATAGAAAGCCGCGGCCATAGGGTTACCGTCTTCACGGATAGTGGCGAGTACTTGGCAAATGAGTCGCTCCGGAGCCTTTCTGCTCGGCTGCCCCGCAGGTTCATTCGCACGCATAAAAGCTATGTTGTGAACCTCGACCAGGCGTTCTCTTTGGAACAAGACAGCCTGACGATGGCCGATGGATCGTCCATCCCCGTTAGCCGTACGTATCGCAAGACCGTAAATGAAACGCTCATGGAGCGATTGGTGGAATCGCGGTAAACAATGTTCTTCGATTGGCTTCTATCTTTCAGCATGGCCTTTTCCGGTCAGGCGATATTGACTTTCGCTCTTGTTAAGATGCTCGGTCTGCGGCATCGGGTTCTTGTCTGGGCCACCGCGTTCCTCTCCTGCGTCGTTACGGGGTACTTCAACGCCTTCCCGGTGGAGCCGCAGTCTAAGGCCATATGGTCGTTCGGCTCTTTCGTTGTGATGGTGTGGATGTATTGGGCTTTTGCCACGGTGAAGCCCGTGCGCAGGTTTGTGGTTATCTCCAGTTCGCTTGCGGCTGCCCTTGTGAGCGAATTCCCCCTTGCTGCTCTTTTCATGACGCAGGGGATCAGTATCGACGTGATCTCATCTTTCGCCTACGAGCGAATGGGCGTCTTTTCCTGTACATGATGATTCACGCTGCGATCATGGTTGTTTTCCTGCTGCTTGTTTATGGGTTCACGGAACGAGCATTCTCGGATGTTCGCGAATGGGGCGGGATGAAGGCGGCCCTGTTCCCGGCGGCTCAGCTCTGCTTGATACTCGTCGTTTCGTTCGCGGAGAGGGACATCGTCAAACAGGATGAGTCTTTCATTCTGCTTACGGCGCTTTCGGCATTGGTTGTGCTGGCGGCATATCTGCTTGGTTTTCTCGCTGTTCGGCGTTGGTATGATGCCGAGCTGGCGGATATGCGCATTCACAATCTGAGGGAAAGAAGCGAGCTTGCCTTCCAGCAGACGGAAAACCTCATCGATGAAACCGAGCGACTGGCGAAGATCAGGCACGACTTCAAGAATCAGCTGCAAGTGGTCGAGTTTCTGAGCGAAGAAGGGGAACGTGAACAAGCTCTGGGCCGCCTGGAGTGCTTGGAGTCGGCTGTTAGGCAAAGGACGGTGGTGTCGTGACGTTCTGGGTGTGCTTGGCTTTCTCGATTGCCGCTGTGTTTGCGTCCCTGTTTTGGCTGAAGCGCAAAGGCATGTTGGCGAACGCCATGGGTCGGGCGGCGGCGTTGGGCTTGTTCGCAGCCCAGCTTGTTGTCCTTGTTGTTCTTTTGTGGCTGCTGAGTTGGTACCAGGCTTCCCCACTGTATTCCATCGCGCTTTGCGTCGCCATGGTGTTCTGTTGCGTTGCGGATTGCGTTTTCCTGCAAGAAAGCTCGCTTCGGCTTTCCCAGCGCCTTCAGAAGGAAAAGTGCCGTGTCGCTGAAACGTGTCTTGCGGCTGTGAATTCCTACCAGAAGGCTATGGCCTCGTATGTTGCCCAGACGGACGGGCTGTACGAGGGGCTTCTGTCTCAGATCGATGAGCTTAGGTCTCGTATCGTAGCGGGCGAGGGCGATGCGTTCCAGGGTATCGAACAAGCGATTGCCCAGATAGACGCTGCGGCGAAGGCAAGGCATTGCCAGAACCGGACCATCGATGCCCTTCTGTCGCTCAAAGCGCTGGAAGCCGAAGAGGGTTTCGTTAGGTTCTCGTTTAATGGCACTGTTCCTGAAGGCCTTCGCATCGAAGACCTGGAGCTATGCTCTGTGTTCTCCAATTTGATCGATAATGCGCTGAATGCCGCTCGTTCAGCTGAAGGCGATGCACGGTACGTGGACGTTGTTTGCTCGGTTAAAGGTGCGTACCTGATTGTCGGGGTTACCAACGGTGTAGCCGATGGGGCGGCTGCGCGTTCGCGTCGTAGCGCTTTCCTTGGGAAGCTTGCGAGCCTGCTCCCCGCGCGCGCTGGCGGTGTCGTGCCGGAACATGGTTGGGGCCTGAAGATCGTGCGGGAGATATGCTCGCGCTATGCAGGCAGTTTCTCTCTGGAAGTCAAAGACAGCAATTCGGTTACCGCTACCGCAATCCTCTCCTGCATGCCCTTTGAAAGCGACGCCGTAGTGGTATTTAGACCCGAGGCCCGCCTCGATTCCTAACAGGTAGTTTTTGCCACCTGACCTGTAGGTTCATATTTCTCCTATTTCGGCAGAATTTGATTAACGCAAATTGTTGGAAATCATAGGCTCCATTCGGTTGTCAACGCTTCTGATTGCGAAGCTTCGCGTGTCTCCGAATGCGTGAGGTTTTGCGCGGGGATAGCAAGCTATTCCTGCTCGCCTTGCAAGCGCTGTTCGGCTTATTGCCCTATAGAGAGGTGGAACTGCATTGAGTTTGGTTAAGAATTTTGTTTCTGTTTCGGATGTTTTCGATCCCGAGTTCAAGTTTGATTATCCATCTCTGAAAGAGGAGATAAAGCGTCTGTGGAAAAACAGCGAGGATAAGAATCTTCTCGTTATGGCGCTCGATCAGTTGCTTGAAATTGGCGAGATTGACGACGATGAGCTTTGTTCCATGCTTGCCCAATCCTATTCCTCGGGAATTTCTCCCCATGAGAAGGATGAACAGTTGGCGGGAATTTGGTCGAATTTCGCCAATGGGAACATTGGGGATATTTATGGGTTGCTTGACCATGGTGAACCCCCTAGGAAGAACCTTGGGATTGACCTGATGCTGTCTTGGTGTTGCGAGCCAAGGGCGATGAGGATATTTCCCATCGAGGCCTGTTTCTATGCCAGGGCCATGAATGGTCTTTCTTTTGAATGCGGTGGTGTGGATAGTCTCGCGAACGAGGCAATATTTTACTCCGACCACGCGATAGCGGTGAGCCAACGGCTGAGGAGCGACGAGGTTCGCGAAAGATGGGGCGAGGTTGTGCCTTCTTTCTTCACCGAAGAGGAGCTCAATTCTTATTTAAGGAATGAAGCAGACATATGGTTTGAACGTGGGCGTGCCTACGAACTGCGCTATTTAAGTTCGGACACGGAGAACGCTCAATTGAGCGAGGAGGCCATTGGTTCTATGCGAAAAGCTGCGGATTTGGGTAATGAGGATGCACGTTATGTCTATCCGGCTTTTGTGCTTTGCGGTACGGGGGAATCCGAGACCAAGATGGACATTGCTGCAAAGTATGCAAAAGATTTAGTGATAGCCGACCCGCAGGGGTATGTAAAAAAGGCGGATAAGATCGCCGAAGATAACAACATCGTCGACTCTGGGAAAGAAACTGTTTTTGCTGTTGCATGTGCTTATCTGTTTGGG
>CAVIKC010000069.1:0-4300 GCA_963643405.1 Succinivibrio sp. | reverse complement strand
CGGCAGCGTGCCTAAACGGTCTGTGCCGCTGCCGTCCGGCGCTTCCCACCACCTGCACCATCTGTCGAACGTCCTGGGCGTGGCGTGCAGCCCTTTGGCTAGCACGTCCTTTGGGGTTCCGGTCAAGAACGCCAGCGCGTCACTTAGCTTGATCTGCCTGCGCTTCCTGGCGCGAACGTGGAGCCTGCGGCGCTTCTTCCGTGGCATTAGCGCCCCTGCTCCTGGGTTTCCTCCCATGCAAGGGACTTAACGTAATTCGTTAGGTGAATCGTATTGGAGCGGATTACACGCTTCCATTCCGGGCGGCTGTGTCTGGCGTACTGCAAAAGCGCCCGATAGCTGACCACCGAATATTCGTCTATGTAATCCTCGATTTCGTCTAGTAGGCGGTCTTTCTCTTCCGCCTCGTCCAGCGCCACGCCAGCCCAACTAGCCCCGCACAGCTCCATAACGTCCTGATCGCGGTAACGGTGCTTGTCGTGATCGTCCATGTGAACCAGGTAGCGGGCGTATGCCTTGGTGCTTTGCAGCTTTTCGGGCGGCGCTGTTATGCCGATGCCCTCGAAAATGCCCCTGGCCTTGGATTCCGGTACGGGATTATCGAACATCAACATGACGTGGTAGTGAGGCTTTTTCGGCTCCCCCGTGGCCGTCACGTCCGAATCATGCAGCGGGCTTACCAGCGCTTGAACGTGGTTGCCCTTCAAGGTCTCCAGCCAGTCGGCGGGCGCTGATTCCGGGTAAACGATGCAAGCCC
Organism: Succinivibrio sp.; assembly: GCA_963643405.1. Taxonomy (GTDB): domain Bacteria; phylum Actinomycetota; class Coriobacteriia; order Coriobacteriales; family Eggerthellaceae; genus Anaerotardibacter. Next base: position 3,543 of record CAVIKC010000069.1, on the reverse strand, counting down.
AGCTGCGAACGCGCTGCTTGTCTTTCTGCGTCTTGCGCTTTTCGTTGTAGCGTTTCTGGGCTGCTTTTAGCTTTTCTGGGTCTTTGATGGGCATTAAAAAAGCCTCCTTAATCGGGAGGCCGTTGCTCTTTTTTGTATCAACGCGGGCGCACTGCGATATACTGCAAGCGTGGTGCTGAAGCGAGAGCTACGGACTCGTATCGGCGTTGGAACGGCTGCAACCGTTTCAACCTTCGGCCAACATTATACGCCCGCCCGCTTGGCTTGCCGCCCAGCTAGGCGGGCTTTCTTTTTCCAACACCGAAATATTTTCCGAACGTCCAAAAACGGCCTGATTTTTGATGGTCAAATGGTCGAATCTGGGTAATTTTCTTACGTACCCGGTTACGTACCCTAAACGCGGTCTGACCTGGCGGAACATGCGATTTTTCCGGGTACGTAGGGTACGGCACTCCCCTAGGGGGTGAGGTCGTAGTCCGCTCACCCCCTAGGCGTGGTCTTTTCGCTGACCTGCAAACGATAGCGGCTGACGCACGCCCAAACCTTTGCTGTGGCGCGTTTTGGCTTTGGAGGGAGGGCGCGAATCTTGGCCAGCTCCCATAGCTTGCCGCGCCAGCGTGAGACGGCCGAAAACGGGAGGTTTCCGCTTTGGGGCACTGATGGGGTGCAAGCACCCCAAACCCCGCCTTAGCGCTGCCCTAGCGGCCTCCAGCGGCCACCCTGGGCGGCTCCCCCGCTTTATTGGCCGCTCGCTATGCGCTGTAGTCGGCTACTTCCTGGGTTACCCACGGCGCGGCCTCGTATGCAGCAACCGCCTTCATGATCTGCTGCATGTGCTTGGTCACTATCTGCCCCCAGTTGTCCCGGTAGTCCTTGCCGCCCTTTTCGTTGACGGCTGAACGGCAGTAGTTGGCGAACTGCTGCACGGTCTCGGTGATCTGCTTGCGCAACATCGGCGCGTTGTCGGCGCAATCCAGGCCGCCTCGCTGTCCGTTGGCTATACAGGCTCGAACGATGGTGTATTCGACCTTGTGCGCGGCTATAAGGCGCTCCAGCTCCTTCTTGGTCATGGGCACGCTTGCGAACACTGCGGCGGCGTTTGGGCTGATGCCCTCCAGGTCGGGCGTAAACGCCTCGTTGGCGGCCTCGTGAACGGCCTTTATCGCTTTTCCGATGGTCTCCCCTAGGCTGTTCTTTGCCGCCTGCTTGCGGGCGTTCTGCTCATCGCAAATATGGCTGTAGCCCTTGCGGCCTAATAGGCCTTCTTTGAGTGATTCCCTGGCGGTATCCATGCGGCTATCTGCTGCTGTGATCTCTTCCGCGCACTGGGTAGCGGCAACGCTCATTTCCTTCATGGCCATATCGGCGGCTTTCTGAAAATCTTTATAGCTCTTCACGGTGATTAGCTCCTTACAGGTGGTACTTTGCTTCGAACTCTTCGCGGAATATGCGCCACTGGCGGCCAGCCTTAACGGCGTGTATATCGCCAGACGCGCACAGGTGGCGCACCGTCCAGACGCTTATGCGTAGGATTTCGGCCGCCTGCTTCGGCGTGATGAAAACCATTGCTGCCCCCTTTCGGGTCTCGCTGGGCTGTTTTCGCTATAACCAGCTTGCCCCGTCTGGCGTGGTGCCTGTTTCGGGAGGGTACACGTACGACAAAAACGAAAATGGAGCCTGACCAGGCGTTTTAGCTTGGTCGGCTCCATTGTTGGCGGGTCGGTTGCCCTGTTCGTGAGGGGGAATAGCCCGCCTTTTTGTCATGCGGTGTACCTGTTTTCCCCACAGATGGGCGAAAATGCCCTTTTTTAGGACTCCATTTTCTCCGGTTTCATGGCTTCGGCGCGTGCGCGAATGGAGGCGGTCAAGCCCTTAACAGCCTCCACTGCCTCGGTGATGCCTTGGTCTCGGTAGCGGTCGGGCTTGCCGAACTCTTCCGGGTATACGCGCTCCAGATACCAGGCGGCCGCTTGCCAACACCCGTTTTCGGCTGCGTTGAAAATCGTTTTCAGTAGCTTCATCTTGCGGATAGCGCGGGCGCGTTCTATCTGCTGGGCTAAAGACTGCTCCAGCTCATTGCTGGGCTGATTCAACCACCCGTAGAACGTGGACTCTGCAACGCCTGCAACGGCGCAAGCGTCCTTGTTGCTCATTCCTTCGCTGATGTACTGGGTCAATTCGTTAATGGTCTCGTTGTTTAGCTTTGTCATTTTGGCACTTCCTTATCGTTCGATATTGATACTGGGTGCCTTCCGTGTGGTGTAGCTTTCCGCCTTAGTCTTGGCTATCCCTTCCGGTGATCGCCGCCCATGCCCGCGCCCATCTTCCGGGCTGTTTGCCATCTTCCAGGCTCTTAACGTGGGCTACCTCGCTAGCGCCGTGGAGCGCTTGCGCGGCCTTGGTGATGCCCTGCAATGCCTCAATCTGGCCATCTTTGATAGCTACCTGCTGCCGTAGGTCGGCAATATTGGCCTCCAGCGCTGCAACTAGGGCGCTTTCGCCCTGCGTCCCTTCCAGCGCGTCTAGGCCAGCTTCGATAAGCCGCGCCAGCGTTGCCGCCTCGCTTTCGTTTGGCCGCTGTGCTGCCTTGGCTCGGTTGGCTAAACTCTCTTCCAGTCTTAGCGTCTTATGGACTTTGGCCATCGTTCCCCCTGTGTTCGCTTGTGGGCGCTTTGTGGGCGTTTTCGTGTTCGGTCTGTGTGCGCGTTCCTGCATTGCTCCAGGTAGGCGCGTGTTCGCTCAATCGGATTCTAGCCCACAGGCGGCGCGTTTAGCGGGTGATTTCGTAGTGCATGTACTGCGTGAGGTGATCGACCATCATTCGGTGCAGCACGCCAGCATGTACCGGATTGTCGACCTCGAACCAGTTAACGCCGTCAACGTCCACGCCCCACGTCTTGAGGCCTCCCTCTTCACGCCTCCACAGCGTCACGGGAACGGTGCCGCCCTCGATTTCCAGTTCTTCGACCTGTTCAATCTCTTCCATGGATTAGCCCCTTCTTTTTTCAAAAGCCCTTTGAAAATCGTTGTTGCTCGTTGGGTCAATATGACCCGCCTAATACGTTTCGCCTGTTCGTAGCTGGGTCAAAATGTCCCAAACTCCACGGCTGAAATTAACGCCCGCTCATGGCTTCGCCCCCTTCCTGGCCTGCCTGGAATGGCAACGTAGCCGCCTTGGCGGCGTGCGCGTTCATACGCGCCTTATCCTGAAACCTTCGGCGGTCTCTTTCGCCCTGTTTCCAGTGCCAAAAGAAATGAATCGACTGCCACGCCTCGAACCAGACGGCCTCCAGCTCTTCCAGCTGCCGCGCCGTCCTGATGGTGCAGTCGGCCTTGGCGGCTTCCCACTCTTCGGCGGTGATCTCGTTTCGTTGGCGGCTTAGGTGCAGCTTGGCCATCTGCTCATCATGGCTGCAGTTCACCTTGTAACGGCGTTTCTTAAAACCATCGTTGGCCAGCCTCCAGCATTCGGCCAGCTGCCCTTCGTCCGGCAGCGTGCCTAAACGGTCTGTGCCGCTGCCGTCCGGCGCTTCCCACCACCTG
>CAVIKC010000068.1:0-4531 GCA_963643405.1 Succinivibrio sp. | reverse complement strand
AAGAGAGAAGCTTATGTTCCAAGCAGTGGTCGATCCCGTCGCTGGCAGCCTTGGCCTGTCGGCGCTGGTGGCCTGTATCCCGCTCGCAGCATTCTTCATCATGCTTGTGGGCGTGAAGGCTAAAGCCCATGTATCGGCGTTCGTTGCGCTTTTCGTTTCGCTCCTTGTGGCGATCATCGCGTTCCACATGCCGGTTCACCTGGCCGCCCTTTCTGCCGTGCAGGGCGCATGCTACGGCGCGTTCCCTATCGTGTTCATCATCATCATGGCGGTGTGGTTCTACGAGGTAACGGTTGTTTCCGGCCGCGCTGAAGACCTGAAGAAGCTCTTCGACATCGTCGGCGGCGGCGACATCCGCATCCAGGCCATCCTGGTTGCCTTCTGCTTCGGCGGCCTGCTGGAAGCCCTTGCCGGCTTCGGCGCCCCCATCGCCATCACGGCAACGATGATCCTTGCCCTGGGCGTTAAGCCGAAGAAGGCCGCCCTTGCGGTTCTTATCGCCAACACCGCTCCCGTTGCCTACGGCGCAGCGGCAACCCCGATCACCACTGCCGGCAACATGGTGGCCGGCGGCGATGCCTCGGTGGCGCTTTCCACTGCTCAGCACGTAGCCGCTATCGCCGGTTACCAGGCACCGCTGTTCGCCCTGTTCGTTCCCCTGCTGGTGCTGATCATCCTTGACGGCAAGAAGGGCCTGCGCGACTGCTGGGCTCAGGCGCTGTTCATCGGTGCTTCGTTCGCTGTTACCCAGTGGTGGTGCTCCAACCACTTCGCCTACGAGCTCACCGACGTTGTTGCCGCGCTTGTATCCCTTGGCCTGAGCGTTGTGTTCCTGCGCTTCGTGAAGCCCAAGAACGTGAATGAGGCTCGCGAGCGCTTCGGCATGGCTCCCATCGCTGAAGGCGCCCAGACGCAGCTGGCTCCCGTCCGTGCTTGGATGGCGCTGGTTCCCTACATCATCGTTGTAGTGGTGTTCGCAATCTGCAAGCTGGGCATCCCCACGCTGCTTTCCAGCACCGACATCAAGATCCCGTTCCCCGGCCTGGCAGGCAACCTGCTCTCCGCTGCCGGCAAGGACCCGGGCACCACGTTCAACCTGAACCTGCTGTCCAACCCCGGCACGATGCTGTTCATCGCAGCGTTCCTCACCACGCTGGTGTACATGATCTTCAACGAGAAGGGCACCTACCGCATCACCATCGCCAGCTCCCTCAAGCAGCTGGGCGTGACGTTCTACAACATGCGCTTCTCTTCGCTCACCATCGTGTGCGTCCTTGGCCTTGCCTACGTTATGAACTTCTCGGGTCAGACCATTTCCATCGGCCAGTTCCTGGCGCATACCGGCTCGCTGTTCGCGGTTCTCTCGCCGGTGCTTGGCTGGGTTGGCACGGCGGTTACCGGCTCCGACACCTCTGCAAACGCGCTGTTCTCCAGCCTGCAGTACGAAGCCGCGCAGTCGAACGCCTCGCTGGCTGGCGTTACGCCCGACCTGTTCTTGGCGGCTAACACCATGGGCGGCGTTATCGGCAAGATGATCAGCCCTCAGTCGCTGGCCATTGCAGCAGTTACCACCGGCGAGCACGAGAGCAACCTGTTCAAGAGCGTTATCCCGTGGTCCATCGGTATGCTGGCAGTACTCTGCTGCCTGGTATTCCTGGAATCCGGCGTGCTTTCCTTCATCCTTCCGTAAGGGGAAGCCGACATATACCGATGAAGAAGGCCTTGCGGTTCTGCCGCAGGGCCTTCTTTCTGCTTGTGGGCGGATAGCGGGCGGTTGCTTCTCGGCTGCGCGCCACCCGCCCTTCGCTGAAACGCCGGACAGGCGAAAGCGGCCGAACGCGAATGCTGTTTCGCTCTGGATTTGCTTCGAAGGAATAGCGCATTTCCTTATTACGTGTTTTAATGAAAGTCGTAATAAGGAGGTCGCTTATGGGGACATACGAAAAACAACAGTGGATTTCTACCGGCTTGGGACAATCGCGTCGCCAAAGGGCGAGTGGCTCGTACCTCTCGTATGTTCCAACGAAGCTTACGGAGCTCGACTTGTCGCTTGATGCCGACGTTGTCGGCGATGTCGCAAACGCTCAAGCGCGCATCGAGCTCCTCAATTCGACCGCACGTTTCGTCACCAACAGCGAAGGCGTCGCGCGGCTGCTCCTTCGCGCAGAGGCCGTGTCGTCGTCATACATCGAAGGGCTTACTGTCGGTCCGCGCCGCCTGCTCCGAGCCGAAGCGGCCATGAGCGGGCTGGGTTCCGTCAAGTCTGACGAAACGGCGGTGGCGATCATTGGAAACATCCACGCCCTGGAAGACGCCTTGAATGCGGCGTTGGAAGAAAAGGAAATCAGCACTGCAACGATCCTTGGCGTTCATAAAAAACTGTGCGAGGGAACGCCTATCGAGCGGTTTGGGGGCGTTGTGCGCGATCGTCAAAACTGGGTGGGGGGTAGTTCTTACAACCCCCTTTCAGCTGATTACGTTCCTCCCGCGCCGCAGCACCTCGATGAACTGCTTGCTGATCTTGCTGCTTTCTGTAATGACGAGACCATTTCCCCTATCGAGCAAGCCGCAATCGCGCATGCTCAATTCGAGACGATCCACCCGTTCATCGATGGCAACGGAAGAACAGGGCGGGCCCTTATACATCTCATCCTGCGACGTAGGGGTACGGCGCCGCGATTCGTGCCGCCGATTTCCCTTGCCCTTGCCACGCATTCGACCGACTACATCGCTGGCCTCGTCGGTTTCAGGAGCGACGATGCGGCAAGGCAAAGCAACGCCCGCGAAGGAATCAACGATTGGGTCTCGACATTTTCGGGATGCTGCATTCAGGCCTGCGAGGAAGCCGAGCACTTCGAGCGTGCAGCAGAGGAAATAAAGACGCAATGGCTGAACGCAACTTCGAAGAATCGCCGGGAAGGCATTCTGGAAGATGTTGCCGCCCGTATCATCGGAATGCCGATATTCACGGTGAAATCCCTGGTTGAGGCCACGGGTCGCTCTACTACGGCGGTCGGCTCGGCCGTTGACGCGCTTCAAGATGCTGGCTGCATACGGCTGACGGGCTCAGGGCGTCGCAATCGCGTCTTCGAGGCGCCGGCCATTATCGACGAGTTCAACAAGCTTGAGCGCAGGCTCGCAAGCCCCGTCGGCGACACAAGCTGCGCTCCGCCCGCGCGGCCCGTTCCCGAAAACCTCGCAAAAGCCCGAAAGAGAAACCTGCAGTAAAGCACGCGCACGGGCAATTCGGCTGGCTGTGCGAGAATGTTGCTGTTCGCAATGCCTAGGCAAGAGGAAGAAAGCAGGTTATTCCATGACGGTTACCCTTCGTGACTGCATATTCGGCCAGGCCGTTGGCGACGCGCTTGGCGTTCCCTGTGAGTTCAAGGAGCGTGGCTCCTTTGCGTGCGCGGGCATGGTTGGCCACGGCACGCATAATCAGCCCGCTGGTACGTGGAGCGACGACACCTCGATGGCGCTCGCCATTTGCGATAGCTACCGTGAGCTGGGGCGGGTTGACGCCACCGACATCCGTGGCCGGTTCCTTGCTTGGTACCGCGACGATGCCTACACTTGCGACCGGCTCTTCGATATAGGCAATGCCACGGCCACGGCGCTGCGTTTGGGTCGCGGCATGGACGGCGAGTTCGACAACGGCAACGGTTCCCTTATGCGTACTGTTCCGCTGGCCTTCACCGATGCGACCGACAATGAGGTGCGCGCAGTGTCGGCAATCACCCATGCTCACCGCACGTCGACGGAGGCCTGCGTGCGCATGGTCCACGCGGCGCGAGAGCTTATCGCCGGCCGAGCACCCCTGGAGGTTGCGGCCGCGCGAATCGATGTGAGCAAGCCCGAAGACCAGATTTCATCGAGCGGCTACGTCCTGGACACGTTCGAGGCTGCGCTCTGGTGCCTTGCCAACACGGACAACTACGCGGACTGCGTCCTTAAAGCCGTCAACCTCGGCGATGATACGGACACCACCGGCGCGGTTGCCGGTGCTCTGGCCGGCATAGCGTACGGCATTGATGGGATTCCCGACCCATGGCTGGACGCCCTCAGGGGCAAGGACGTTATCGACGCCTGCCTGTTCTGAGAAGCTGAGGGGCTCGTTGAAGAGCTCACTGTTCCAGTATCTCCTTTACGTTTTGAGGGATATCCCAGGTGCTGTTGCGCTTACCGCCGACTCTTTTGAGCAGGTTCTTTTCCTGCAACGAGACGGTCCTTGTCTTAATTGTTCGCTCGGACACCTTCAGGCGTGTCGCAAGCTCCTTCTGGGTTGCCGTGGGGCGTTGCAAGACCTCGATGAGCACAGCTCGTTCCCCCAAAGTGCAATCCAAAGTGCAATTACTGCATTTTGGGGAAGGGGAATTTACACTTTGGAATTCAGATTCGGGCGCAGGCGCTGCTTGCTACAGCTCTATCACGTGGGGTTTTATGTCTGGGTCGTGGTTCGCGATGGACTCGACGCACTCCGGCAAAAGGCTCTGCTCGCGTATCCACGCCAGCGAGCGCCTCTGCTGTTCGC
>CAVIKC010000067.1:0-4641 GCA_963643405.1 Succinivibrio sp. | reverse complement strand
CGTCTGCTTGCCGCTCATCGCTCCACCATCCTCTTGATGCGCTCCATCAGGGATGGGATCTCGGAAAGCGCGAATTCCTCGCTAAGCTCGATCAGCTCCCTGATGCTTGCTTCGATGGTCTCCAGGGTGTCAGGCGCGTAATGTGCGAGACGTGTTGGTTTCCAGTAGACGATAGCGTTGCCGCACATGCACTCGATAGGTCCATCGCCGGCGGCGTTGATCTCCAGCGATACAACTTCAAGCTTGATTCGTTTGTGTATCGGGTAGACCACATCCCCCGGCCTGATCGGCACTCCATCTGCATCCAGGGGCAGCTTGATGGTGTCTTCCATTAGATCGTCCTTCCTTAATCAACCAGCACCAGGTCGCAAAGCCCCATGATTTCGCGCAGGCTTTCTGCCGCAGAACCCGGTTCGAACTCGTCGAGCTTCCTTCCGTCAGGCTTTCCGTCATCGGCTATTGTTTTCAGAATCCCGATGTTGTTCTCGGTTGCGTCCACCCTTTGCGCTGCGGTGATCCGCCCTGGGTTCGCATCATCGTCATGCCAGAAGATGATTGCCTGTGGCTTCGCTTCCTCGTCATCGCCCTCGGCTTTGAAGTTCCAGGGCTTCGCGACAACCGCCGTAAGCTCTTCGTTCGCGGCAATCACGATGCACTTGGTTTCCGGCTTGTATATCTGGTAGAAGAACCCGGTCACGTCGTATATCTCCCCTGGGCAGTAGCAATCCTCGGCAAGGTAGCGGGCCATATCGGCGTGAACCTCGCCTAGTGTCGTTTCGCTCTTCAGCATGGTTAGTTCCTTCCCGTGCTGCCATACCCTGCGGTGCCTCGGCTAGACTCCGAGAACCGCTCATCAAACAATTCCTCATCCAATTCCATAAACCAGGTGAACGGAACCGGGATGATCATCAACTGGGCGATGCGGTCACCCTTCTCAATTACAAAATCCTCGTCGCCCATGTTGTAGAGACAGACCTTAATCTCTCCGCGGAAGCCTGCGTCGATCACTCCAACGCCGTGGGTGATACCGATGCCTCGCTGACCATTACCACTACGACCGAATAGCAAAGCCACGTATCCGGGCTTGAGAGCGATCCTGAGACCCGTTTTCACCGAATGGAACCCACCGGGCTTGATCGTTACATCTTCGGCTGAGCGGATGTCTGAGGCGGCATCATCGTAGTGTGCTCGCTTAGGCTCTTGCCCCGTACAAGGGATACGAACCAAGTTCGTCTCGGTATCCTTCCGGACGCTGGGTGCGAAGAACTTGCGGAACCCTGCCGCTCTTAGGTCAAGCCCTGCATCGTCTCGGTGCGCCCTGGTCGGGGAGTTGCCTTTGTATGGGAGTTTCATCGTTGTTCCTTCCTTTCAGACGGCCTGCATTCCTTCGAGCAGTACCGTTGCGTCCTTGATCTCGGCTGGTAGGCTTTCCCGCAGGTGGGGCAGACCCGCTCACCCTTGGGCGGTGCCCAGCTCAACACCGTCCGAGGGGAGTACGGCGGGTAGTTCCCTTCGCTAATCAACTAGATCGGGGCAGTTGTCGTAGATGCTGGCCTCCATCTCTTCCTCGCTGAGGAAGTCGTGGCACCGTTCGCACCAGCCGACAGGCATCCCCTTCACCTCCCCCGGCGTGCAGTACTCGCATTCCCTGCAGGGGGTGGCCTTGGCCTCCTTGACGAGGCGCTCGCGCTCGATGGCGTTCCAGGTTTCGTAGTCCATCAGAGCATCCAATCCGCTTGGCGGGCTTTGACCACGTGCATGGTCATCCTCGACTGGTCAACGCCCCAGTCAACCTCTTTGGCGTTCATCTTGGCGGCGAAGGCGGTTGCCTCTCCCAAGGTGCCGAAAACGTTCACGGCGTAGGCCTTGTCGAGGTCGGCGATCTGGTCAACGAAGAGCTTGACCGCCACGACTTCGAAGTACTCGCCGTTGCCGTTGACGATCTGCGCCCCGCGCTTGCGCTCCACCTCTTCAATGTCTTCCCTGGTGAAGCCCTTCACTTCCTGGTACATCGTTTATCCTTTCGTTCGGTGTAACTTTATTGTATCACAACTGAAATGGGAGAACGGCGAGAATCCCGCTTTTTCCCTGCCAAAGTTTCCCCGGCTCAGACCATTCCCAGCGCTGACCTCCCGCCCTCTCCCGCTTCCCTTCGCAGCAGTCCCGGACGGTCTTCGGGGCGCAGCGGTAGACGCTTGCGGCCTGGGTCACGTTCCAGTAGGCCTCCCCGGAGTCAACGCAGACAACCGCCCGCCGTCCCCTCGATGGATCGGCAAGCGGCTGGGCGCGTCTCTCTATGTAGCGGCCTTTTCCGCCGGAGTTGGCGTAGCAGTACATCAGATCCCTGCGAACTCTTTCAGGCGCTTGTACTGCGCTTCCGGGATGGGGTTCTCTCCGTAAAGCCACTTGTAAACGGTCTGGCGGCTGACGTTGAGGTGCTTCGCTGCGTCAACGATGGTCTGCTCGTTGCCCGCCATCGCAAGGAGAATCGGCGAAGCGTCAACCTCCCGATGCGAGACCACCGTCAACGTGCGGTCTGTGCGCTTGATCCTGCTCATCAGATCACCCTAGAACGGGATGTCTTCATCGTAGATCGAGGGTGCCTGGACTACTGGCGCAGGCATTCCCTGCATCTGCTGCTGGGCTGGCTGGGCTGGTTGCGGAGCGCTGTAAGCGGGTTCAGACCCCAGCTGCTGGCGGCTCATGAACTCGATCTCATCTACAACGATCTCGATCTTGCTTCGCTTCTGTCCATCGGTCTCCCATTGGCTCCAGCGGAGCTTGCCCTCGATGGTCACTTTAGTTCCCTTGGAGATGAACCGGGAGACGGCCTCGGCGCGGGTGCCGAACATAACGCAGTCGATGAAGTTGGGACGGTCTTCCCATTCGCCGGACTGCTTGTTCTTCACCCGCTCGTTGACGGCAACGCCGAAGTTTAGGACGGTCATGCCGCCTGCCGTTGCCCTGGTCTCTGGGTCGCGGGTCAGGTTGCCGCTGATGATTGCCTTGTTGATGCTCATTGTTTCTCTTTCTCTCGCTTTCGATTATAAGCTAGTCTTCCATGCTCTTCGGGGTCTGGTTGGCGATCTGTGGCCATTCGGCGGTGCCCAGTACGTAGCGCACATGCCAGCCGCTGACCCTGTGCCCCTCGCGGATGCATTTGCCGATCAGGTTGGGGTTGGCTCCTATGTCCCTGCCCATGTCCTGGATGGTCGAGTACCAGCGCACCATGCGCCTGCCCTCCCCCATGTCCTTGGTTGCGATGACCGGGCAGTGTGTCGCGGTCTCGAAGATCTCATGCCCTTGCCAATCCGAAGCGTAGCGGAAGAAGAACCGCTGCTTGGTCAGCGTCTTGCTGCTGGCGCTGCCTCGGATGGTCGAGGCAGGAACCCTCGTTGCCCCCGCTGCCTCTTCGGACGTGCGGAAGGAGCGGAGAACCGTCCCGTCCCGCTTGTCGATCATCAGGATCCTCTCCCTGCTCACTGCCTTCCCCATTCTCTTTCGTGTTGCGCTTCGAGGATCTTCACGCGCAGCTTGTTGACGTTGATCGCTTCCAGCGCCGACTTGTAGAGCGCTTCCGCGCAATCCCGCTCGACTTTCAAAGCGGCGATCTCTTCGTTGCCCCTAGCGAGGTCTGGGATGATTGTGACGGGAAGCCCTTCCTCTTCACGGAGCCGAATGATCTCAACGGCTAGAGCTTGGCGGTAGGCCGATTCCGCTTCTGCGTAGTCCCTGCCACGGTGACGGAGGCACCTCACCGCCTCATCCAGCATGTCCAGGCGCTCGGTGATGCCCTGCCACAGGCTGAGGCCGTCTATGCGTTCCATACGACTTTGCATTCCTTGATCCGTGCATTCCAACGCTTTTCGGGGTACTGTTCCATCGCGGACGTGGAGCATCCGCACCCGCTGCATTTGACCATCTTGCGCCCGCTTGGGTAGATGATCTTGGCTTTGCCCCCGCAGAAGGGGCAGGGTTTAAGCTGCTCCATTTCTTGCCCCTTTCTCGTAGCCGGGTTCGCAGAACGCGAACACGCGCTGTCGGGTCTTGGCGTTTCGGACACAAAGCCCAACTATGCGCCCCTGGTCAACCTTGATGGCCTCGACCTCGAAGCGGTCGAAGCATTGGAGCTTGCCGTTGCGCCCCTGCTTGATGGTGCAGTTGGAGGCATTGACCCATATGAACGGCGCTGTGTAAAGCTCTCGACCGATGCCCCAGCGGAAGCATGCCCGCTTAAAAGCGTCCGAGGCTTCGCCCTTCTGGGCTTCCATGTTGCTGGGAGCGCCTGCGTCTTCCTTCCAATGCCAGACCTTCCCGGCCTCGGTTTTCTCTGCCAGCCCCACGGCGCAGAAGAGGGTGCCCTTGTGCTCGGAGTACTTGCATTGCCAGCCGAAGGCTCCCACCGTCTCATCGAGGATGCGCATGTCGCAGCGAGCGTCCTTGTAGAGCAGCAGGCTCACGCCTTTCTCGCTGCATGTGCCGATACGGCACTCGATCTCGTTGGCTTGAAGGTTGCGGAACATCGCTAGTCTCCCTCCGTCAAGAGCATCAGCGCGATCCCCAGCGACCCGATACCCATGAAGAGCAAGCTTGCCGCCAGCGGGATGCTGTAGCCCCACAGGTAGTTGACTATCACCAAAA
>CAVIKC010000066.1:0-4737 GCA_963643405.1 Succinivibrio sp. | reverse complement strand
CCTAGCGGATGGTTTTCTCGGCCGCGGAAACCGTGTGCTCCATGGTGACGGAAGTGGTAACGGAGCCTAAGCCGCCGGGAACCGGGGTGATGGCATCGACGATGGGCGCAACCGCGTCGAAGTCAACGTCACCGCAGAGCTTGCCGTCCTTGTCGAAGTTGATGCCCACGTCCAGCACAGTCTGGCCTTCGCGGAAGCACTCGGGACCGAATGCACGGGCGCGGCCAGTAGCGCAGATAACGATATCGGCAGTGCGCATGACCTTGGCAAGGTCGGCAGTGCGGGAATGGCAGATGGTAACGCTGGCGTTGCGGCGCAGAAGAAGCATGGCAACGGGCTTGCCAACCACCAGGCTGCGACCAACCACCACAACATGCTTGCCCTCGATGGGGATCTCGTAGAAGTCGAGCGCCTTCACGCATGCTTCTGCCGTACAGGGTGCGAAGCCTTCCTTGGCATCGGTGAACACAGCGCCCAGAGAAGCCGTGGAAACGCCGTCAACGTCTTTGGACATGGCAAGCTCATCGCACACCAGCTTGTCTTCCATGCCTTCCGGCAGCGGACGGAACACCAGACAGCCATGGATGCCGGAGTCGGCGTTGATGCGTCGGATCTGCAGCAGCAGCTTTTCCTGGGAAACGGTTTCGGGCAGCTCGAACACGCGGGTGGAAAGCCCCAGCGCCTTTGCGCGCTTGCAGGCTGTGCGCTCGTAGCTAAGATCGTCGGGGCGGGCACCCACGCGCACGATGGCAAGCGTCGGGTCGATGCTCAGGATATGAAGGCGCTCGACGCGATGGGCAAGGTCGGCGGCAATGGCATCGGTCACGGGTTTTGAATGCAGTACGCGTGTCATGTTTATCTGAGTCCCTCCAGCACGAAAATGTAGATATCGTCGGCACGTTTGCCCCATTCGATGATGAGGCACTCCGCTTCGTCAGTGTAGCGCTTCGCACGGGCGCGATCCTCGAGCATTTTGGCATTGACGAAGATGTTCAGGGCAGCGCCCTTCAACGCGCCCTTGGCGAACGATACGCCCGTGGCAACATCGGAAAGGGCCATCTTCGAGCCATGGTGCGCCATGAAGCCGGAAAGCTCGATAACGCGCGCGCAGGCCTTCACGATGGCAAGCGGCACCTCTATGGCGTCGATCAGCGCCTCCTGCATGGCAACGCGGCGGGCTTCCTTTTCCTCTTCGGTGCCACGGGGCATCTTGAACGAGGCAGCCAGCGGGGCGAATGCCTGCGCATCGCGGTCCATAAGGTCTATGAGCTGGGAGCGCACTTCCTCAAGCTGCACCAGGCAGGCACGCACGTCGTCTTCCACATCGGCATAGCTCTTCTTCCCCACCGTGAGATTGCCCACCATGGAGTTCAGGGCAGACCCCAACGCGCCCACGTAGGCCGCCGCGGCGCCGCCGCCCGGCGTGGGGGTTCCCTCAGAAACCTCGTCTATGAAAGTCAATTCGCTCAATGCCGCTCCTTGCGATCTGTTAAAACACGGGCTGGCGCACACACGCCAGCCCGATGGTAGCAACCTTGTTTTTCGAACAGGTTAGCAGTTAGAACAAGCCAGAGATCTTGCCGGTCTCGTCCACATCGATGTTGAAGGCCGCAGGGCTCTTGCCCAGACCCGGCATGGTCATGACGTTGCCGGTAAGAGCAACCACGAAGCCGGCGCCAGCGGAAACCTTCACCTGGCGAACCGTGATGCGGAAGCCACGCGGTGCGCCCAGCAGGTCCTTGTCGTCCGAGAAGCTGTACTGGGTCTTGGCCATGCACACGGGCATGACGCCGAAGCCCAGGCCCTCAAGCTGCTTGATCTCCTTCTTTGCGGCCGGGGTGAAATCGACGCCGTCGGCATGGTAGATGCGCTTGGCGATGGCCTCGATCTTCTGGGCAAGGCCCGCCTCATCTTCGTAGGTGTAGTGAAGCTCGCTGGGCTGCTCGCACAGGCGCAGCACCTCTTCGGCCAGCTCAACGCCGCCTTCGCCGCCCTTTGCCCAAACTTGGGAAAGCGCAACGTTCACGCCCAGTTCCTTGCACTTGGCGCGCACAAGGTCGATTTCCGCCTGGGTGTCGGTGGGGAACTCGTTGATGGCAACCACGCAGGGCAGGCCGAACACCTTGGTGATGTTCTCCACATGCTGCAGCAGGTTGGGAAGGCCCGCTTCCAGCGCCTGCAGGTTCTCTTCGTTCAAGTCGGCCTTGGCAACGCCGCCGTGGTTCTTCAGCGCGCGAACCGTGGCAACCACCACAACCGCATCGGGCTTCAGGCCGGCAAGGCGGCACTTGATGTCCAGGAACTTCTCTGCGCCCAGGTCGGCACCGAAGCCGGCCTCCGTAACGCAGTAATCGCCCAAGGCAAGGCCCATGTTGGTGGCCATGATGGAGTTGCAGCCGTGCGCGATGTTGGCGAAGGGGCCGCCGTGGACGAACGCGGGGGTTCCCTCCAGGGTCTGCACCAGGTTCGGCTTCAGGGCGTCTTTCAGAAGCGCCGCCATAGCGCCTTCGGCGTGCAGGTCGTGGGCGGTAACGGGCTTGTCTTCGCGAGTGTAGCCCACCACGATACGGCCCAGGCGCTCCTTCAGGTCGGTGATGGAGGTTGCCAAGCAGAAGATGGCCATCACCTCGGAGGCAACCGTGATGTCGAAGCCGTCTTCACGCGGCACGCCATTTGCCTTGCCGCCCAGACCGCACACGATATTGCGCAGCTGGCGGTCGTTCATGTCCACCACGCGCTTCCAGGTGATGCGGCGCACATCGATGCCCAGCTCGTTGCCATTGTGGATGTGGGCATCCAACAACGCTGCAAGCAGGTTGTTGGCTGCACCGATTGCGTGGAAGTCACCCGTGAAGTGCAGGTTGATCTCCTCCATGGGAACCACCTGGGCGTAGCCGCCGCCAGCAGCGCCGCCCTTGATGCCGAACACCGGGCCCAGGGAAGGCTCGCGGAGCGCGATAACGACGTTCTTCCCCAAGTGGGAAAGCGCATCGCCCAGGCCGACGGTGGTAGTGGTCTTGCCCTCGCCTGCGGCGGTGGGGTTGATGGCCGTTACCAGCACCAGCTTGCCGGGAGTATGCTGCTCGTTTCGCAGCAGGTTGTAATCCACCTTGGCCTTCGTCTTGCCATAGCACTCAAGGTAGTCTTCCTTGATGCCGGCCTTCTGGGCCACTTCCACGATGGGGGCAGGCGTTGCCGCCTGCGCAATCTCGATATCGCTCAACATACGACTGCTCGCTTCCTCTTCAGGCTTCGGGTTTATCGGCTTTGCTTCGTGATCTCACCGTAGATCATGCGCAAGCCTTGCAAAGTGAGTTCCAGGTTGATTTCGGCGATGTGCTTCGAAGCGGGCGCTATCCGGTGCGCAAGCCCGCCCGTTGCCACCACGGTGGCCTCGTAGCCCAGCTGCTCGAACACGCGGTCCACCAGGCCGTCCACGCGGGCCGCCTCGCCATAGACCACGCCAACCTTCAGCGCGTCGGCTGTGTTCGTGCCTATCGCCGTGCCCGGGTCTTCCAACTCGACGGAGCGCAGCAGCGCCGCACGGGAAAGCAGCGAGCGCATGGACGATTCCACACCCGGGGCGATGATGCCGCCCACGAAGGTGCCCGTCTTGTCGATGATCTCGATGTTGGTGGCAGTGCCGAAGTCCACCACGATGACCGGCGAGCCGTACAGGCTCTTCGCCGCCGCCGCATCGGCCACGCGATCGGCGCCGAGCTCGCGGAACTTATCCTTGTCCATGTTCACCAAATGCCCCACGGTGGCAGCGGAAACCACAATGACCTCCACCCCGAAGGAGCGCAGGCACACCTTTTCCCAGTTATGGGTAAGCGCAGGAACCACCGATGCCAAGATGGCTCCGTCGATGGACTTTTCGTCAAGGCCCTCTGCACCCAAAAGCACATGCAGCTTGATGCGCAGCTCGTCAGAGGTATGGTCGACATTGGTGGCCACGCGCCACATATGAACCAGGCGCTCACCATCGTAGACGCCCAGCACCGTTTGGGTATTCCCCACGTCAATCGCAAGTAACATGTTTCTGACAATCCCTTCAGATATATGCGCTTCGAGCGAATGCTACCATACCATCGGATGCACACGGAAACCTATACCGCAACATGCCCTTAATGTCTGGAAGGTGGAGCACATGGAAAACCAACCCGCACGCATCCTGATCGTCGACGACGAGCCTTCCATTACCGAATTCGTCAGCTATGCGATGCAGAAAGAGGGCTACCAGACCGAGGTTGCCGGTAACGGCGAGGATGCCCTGCAGAAGATCGAGTCCGAGCATTTCGACCTGTTCATCCTGGACATCATGCTGCCCGGCATCGATGGCTACGAGCTGTGCCGCCGCATCCGCGCGAAGATGAGCACCCCCATCCTGTTCCTTTCCGCCCGCGATACCGAGCTGAACAAGGTGGTGGGACTCGAACTTGGCGCCGACGACTATCTGGCGAAGCCCTTCGGCGTACGCGAGCTTCTGGCCCGCACCCGCGCGCTTCTGCGCCGCAGCCAGGGAACCGAAACCGCTACGGCCTCCAACGAGGTAACGGCAAGCGGCATCACCCTGAACGAAGACACCCACGTTGCCAAGGGCGACAAAGGCCCCATCGACCTTACCCCGCGCGAATTCGAGCTGCTGTGCTGCCTGATGCGAAACGCGGGCAAGGTGGTTTCACGCGAAGATCTGCTGCGCGATGCCTGGGGCTGGGAGTTCATCACTGAAACCAA
>CAVIKC010000065.1:1427-5088 GCA_963643405.1 Succinivibrio sp. | reverse complement strand
TCGTACCAAACGGCACTAGGCGGTACTCAGCGGGACAATAACACCCCAGGTCAAAGCCCTGTTTTGTTATTCCCGCTCAATGATTGAGAAAGTCCGAGGTTTGGGCCTGCGTATGCAGGGTGAGCCCGTTTTCGAGTGCCGCAGAGTGCCGCAATCCTGTGACCTGGGCTTTTGGGCGGTCTCGGGGACAAACTCGGGACAAAAACTTAAACTCACCGCTAAACTCAGGCCCTCTGAGTTTACGTTTTTGTCCCCGAGGTTTCGCATTAATGTTTCCGCAGGTCAGAGCCTTGCGCGATTTCTCTGATACACCAAACTCATGAGCTCCCTGGGGTCTTGCATTATGAAGGGCGCCCCTTTACGCGACCTGGTGGCGGCGGAACAGACGCATCGCGAGGGGCGCAAGCACGACGAGCAGATCGGCGTAGAGCAGCGCTGTCGCCGTGGGCAAATCCGACACCACGGGCCCCGCCGCATACGACACCAACCGGGAGATCGACCATTCGAGCGCCACCATGGGCGTTAGGGCCGTCGCCTTCGCAAGAGGAACGATGAAGAGGGCGACCGGCCCCATGAACACGACTGCCATGGGGATTGCCGCCACCGGCATCGTGGAGCGCAGCCGCGCCGAGAGTGCGAGCGTGAGCGCGGCCATGCCGAGCGCTATGAGGTAACCGAGCGAGAAGAGCGCGAGCATCGCCCCGCCCATCGTGAGTGCGTAGGGGTTCGCGAAGTCCATGATCTGATAGGGCAGCCCCAGCCCTTTGTGCAGCCGTTCGCCGAAGACTTGACGCCGCTCGCACGACATTGGAGGGAATCGGGATGGGAGGGGAACGGTTTTGGAACGGATTCGGCCCGCGTCCCTCGCTACCTTCGCATGGATCTTTCGAAGGAGGGCGTAGAGGATGGCGTTATGCGTGGGCAACCGATGCTTTATTGCCTTTGCGGGCGATAAGGCGCATGGGGCTTCCGAGAGCAGGCTCTTCAGCCAACCGAATCCCAAGCCCCGGCACGGCAACGGCTTCCTGCCGGGATCGATCCAGAAGGGCTGGATCTCCGGGGCCGCCCTACCGAAGGGATCGCCCCTCGGAGCGGTTGCCGTACCGTGCCTTTTTGGAGCCGGGGACCCTGTTTGCTGCACGGCACTGCGGCTTGCGCCCGTAAGCGCATCCGTCGATCGGGATGATGCAGCGAAAGGGGCGATGCCGCGGCAGGGGCTCTTCCCCTCGAAGAGGGGAGGGGCCGTTGATGGGCGGGCATGGTAGGGACGGCCTGATCGAGGGCGATGTCGTAAAGGGCCGCTACGAGATCCTTCGCCTTATCGGCGGGGGCGGCACGAGTCGGGTGTTCCTTGCCGCCGACCTTCGGCTGAGCAACAAGCAGTGGGCCGTCAAGGAAGTCGACCGTCGCGCAACCGACCCGGCTGGCCGTCCTATCGAGCAGAGCCTGGCCGGCGAGGCCGACCTGCTTTCGAGGCTCGACCATCCCGGCATCGTGGACATCGTGGACATCGAGAAAACCGAGGATTACGTCTATGTGGTGATGGACCATGTTGAGGGCCAGTCGCTTGACAAGGTGGTGCGTGAGCAGGGGCCGCAGTCGGAAGAGGATGTGCAGCGCTGGATGCTGCAGATCTGCGATGCCGTAGGCTACCTGCATAGGCAGAGCCCGCCGGTGATCTACCGTGACATGAAGCCCAACAACATCATGCTTCACCCCGATGGCTACGTGAAGCTGATCGACCTGGGTGTTGCGCGTGAATACAAGGACGAGGCGCGTAAAGACACCATCGCGTTCGGCACCGCGGGTTATGCCGCCCCCGAGCAGTACGGCAAGGCCCAGACCGATGCGCGTGCCGATATCTACGGCATCGGCGCCACCATGTGGCACCTGCTCGGCGGCGAGGCGCCGCCGGTTGAGTTTCCTTTGCCCAACGTGCGCGAAAAGAACGAGCGGGTAGGCGAAGGCTTTGCAGACGTCATCATCCCGCAGTGCACCCAGCTTGAGCGCGATGCACGCTACCAAACATGCGAAGAGCTTGCTGCCGACCTGGAAATATACCAGGAGCTTACCCGGGAGTACCGAGCCAAGCAGAAGAACAAGGTGCTTGCCTTTGCTGTGCTTGGGGTGCTTGCGGTTGTGTTCCTTACTCTGGGCTTTGCCATGCTGGGCGCGCGAGAGGAATCGCTCTCGCGGAACTACGAGGCCCATTACCAGAGCGCCGAGCTGCAGAAGCGAACGAACGTCGAAGCGGCCGAGCAAGAGTACGTCGAGGCCATTTCGTATCGCCCCGATGCCGTTGATGCGTACTTGGGCCTAGTGTATTGCTACGAGGCCGACCAGGGCTTTACCCCCGAGGAAAAACAGCAGTTCGACTCGGTGTACCGCCAGAACCTCAGCGTGCTGAGGGAAGGCAAGCGCTATGGCGAGCTGTCCTATCAGGTTGGCCGTATGCACTGGTACTTCTACACCTATGGATCGAACCGCGATGCGAACGGCCAGCTTCTGCTCGACAACCAGTCGACGCGCATCAAAGCCTCAACCGAGTATTTCGAGGCTGCCAAGGACGACCAGGGATTCGAGAACCGCCTTTCCGCGGAGACGTATTTCAGCATCGCCACGTTTACGTCTGACATTGAAAATGCGGTAACCCAAGGCGACGAGGGCAAGGAAACGTACCGCAGCTATTGGGACAGCCTGGTTGCGCTTGGGCAAAGCACGGAATCGGCCGACGGCGACTCCGGCATCGCAGAGGTCGTGAAGCTGGACGCCTACGTGCTGATAACCAACAGCATCGAGACCTACTTGAGCAAGTTCAAGGACTTTGCCGAGGTAGACCGCTCCGAGATGGACAGCCTGTGCAACAAGGTCGCCGATCGGCTCTCACGCAATTCTTGGAGCAAAGGCGCAAATGAAACCAAGGCAAAGGACACCTATGAGCGACTAACGCGCAACGTGATAGCCATCCGCGTACCGCAGGTGTACGGCTCTTCGATGCTTGTGCCGGGAATGGAATAGAGGTCTGGTTATGGAAAACGTATTTTTCGGAACAGCCGTCGCCTCGTTCATCTTGGCAGCGGCATGCGCAATAGCATGCGCCGTGGTGTTCGTGAGGTTGGAGGTTATGGGCGCTATCAGGTTCCTTCGTCGCCGCACGGTTGCGAGCGGTGTTGGCTTGGTGGGCGTGCTTGCCCGCAAGCCCAAGCAGCGCAAGCCGAAGGCGGAAGACCTCGATCGCGGTACAGCGCCTAGCAGCGCCCGTAAAAGGGGGAAGGGTGAAAAGGCTTCAGGTAAGCGCAGCGACGCCGATAGCAAGACCGACGATATACGGCAGAAGGATCCCGATTCTGCAACCATCATTCTGACTTCGAACAAGGAGCCGGATTCTGCGACCGGCTATTTGGGCGATGGCGGAAGCATGCCTAAAAGCTGCGTGCTTGCTGAGCTCGACTGCGAAACCCCGACGGATCTGTTGAGCGAAGAAGATCCTGGGTCTCCCACCGATTTGCTGGCAGGGGAAGCCCCCGGGTTCCCGGCCGACCCGTTGGTTGACGGCTCTTCCGAAAATCCCACTGACCTATTGGCGGAAGAGGATTCGGAAAATCCAACGGATCTGCTCGTTGCGGAAGGGGGATCGGCGGACTCTACGGGGCAGCTAGCG
>CAVIKC010000065.1:797-1358 GCA_963643405.1 Succinivibrio sp. | reverse complement strand
CGCAGGCAGGGCCCCCGGTGGCAGGGGCCGGCGAACGACCCGACGAAGAAGCGCTTCCAGGGGAAGACCCCGAAGGCACCACCGAGCTTCTTGCTGCAAGCGAGCCCCTGGGCGTCAAGCCACTTGCCTGGCGCAGGCCAAGGAAGAATCAGGAATCACCCGGGCACGCCCCGAAGAGGAAACGGTGTTCCGGCTCAAGGCAAAGCAGGGCCAATAGGTTGCCCATACCGAAGAAGTTACCGAATAGAGAAGACGCGTGAGAAAGGAATGGAATGTCAACGGCAAAGGAGAGAGGGAAGAAGCTGGCAAGCGCGACGCTTTCCGTGCTGCTCGCAACGCTGCTTCTTCCTGCGTGTTCCCCAGCAGTTGCCCATGCCGCGGGAAAGGCCCCAGCGCTTACCTTTTCTGCTGATTGGTTCAGCGGGGAAGAGGAAACGCTCAATACATTCATTCAGGAAAAGCCCCTGGAGGCCCTGTTCGCCTCAACGGATTCCAGGGTGGTGAAGCCCCAGGCCGATCAGCTCAAAGACAATGCCGATTTGGCCAAGGCCATCGATGAGG
>CAVIKC010000065.1:0-787 GCA_963643405.1 Succinivibrio sp. | reverse complement strand
CTGGAATGGCAGGGCTTCGATGAGGCCGACGACCCAACCACGGCAAACGATAAGGTGCTCACCGTCGAAAAGAGCAAAGACGGTTCATGGAAGTTCGTTGCCCAGGGTGCCAGCGACGGTTCCGGCGTTTCCGTTAAGGCGAACATCACCAAGGCCACGGTGAAGGCAACCTTCAAGTACACCAAGTCCAATGAAGATAAAGACGGAAACGCCGAGGACGGCGAGGGCGGCAATGCCGACGGTGCCGAGGGCAAGGACTCCGCCGGCAAGGGCGGCGACGCCACCGAAGAGGGAAGCGTAGCCAACGTGACCCTGGGCGGCATCGAGGCAGAGGTCAGCTACCCGGTTGTTGTCAATGATGCATTTGCGGCCGACAAGGCGGCCATTGCCGACGCCTTTGGCGCCGAATACGCATTCACCTACGGCGATTCCGCTGCAACCAAGCAGGCAACCAACCTTGTATACGGCTCTTATACCGTCGAGGTTGCAAGCGATAGCCAGGACTCTTTTGAGGTATCGGCTGAGGCAAGCGGCAATGCGGTAAAGGCCACGGTAACGCCTAAGCTTGCAATCGATGGGCAACAGACAGCAACCTTGAAGATCTCGGCCAAGGGCGCCGATGGCAAATCTGGCATGTCGTGGGATCAGGAAATCAGGGTCTCAATCGCCAAGAAGGAGCTCTCGTTCAGCGATCAACAGCAGGCTTATCGCTTGCAGGCCGCCCAGCTTTCCCATGCGAAGGACTCGCTGGCATCCGAGGCCGGAAACCAGATGGTCGGCTCCGACT
>CAVIKC010000064.1:0-5263 GCA_963643405.1 Succinivibrio sp. | reverse complement strand
CGCACCGAAAGGTCTTCCTTGCGAACCTTCAGGTGCAGCGTAGTGCCCTCCATCTCCTTGCGGCGCAGCCTGCGGCCTACCTTGTGGGCCATGGTGGCAATGCGCGCTTGGATCTCTGCGCGCTCGGTTAGGCTTTCAGCGAAGCTTATCTCGTTGGAAACCGATTTCGCCGGTTGATGCTCGTCGCTCACCGGGGTGTCGATGCCATGGCAACGGTCGGCCATCAACTGTGCGTTCTTGCCGAACACTTCGCGCAGAAGGTCGGGGTTGGCCGCGGCCACTTCTCCCAAAGTGCGCAGGTGGTAGGAGGCAAGCTTTCGTTGCGCCACCGGCCCGATGCCGCTCATCTCCTTCACGGGAAGGGGCGCTAAGAATTCCGCTGAATGGCCGGGGTACACCACGGTTAGGCCGCGCGGTTTGTTTTGGTTCGAGGCTATCTTGGCCACGGCTTTCGATTCGCCCAGGCCTATGGAGCAGCTGATGCCCAGTTCTGCCACGCGGCGTTGGATGCGGCGCGCCACCTCCACAGGGTGGGTGCGGTTTGTGCGGGTAAGGGAAACGTCCAGAAACGCCTCGTCGATGCTCACCTGCATAAGATGGGGCGATTCGTCTAGAAGGATCGCCATCACCTTCGCAGACATCTCGCGGTAGCGGTGGAAATTGCCCCCGGTCCAGATTGCCTGCGGGCACAGCCGCGCCGCCATCGAAGAGGGCATGGCGGAATGAACGCCGAACGCGCGCGCCTCGTACGAGCAGGTGGAAACCACGCCGCGCCGTTCGGGACTGCCGCCCACGATGACGGGCTTTCCGCGCCATTCGGGATGGTCGAGCTGCTCTACTGAAGCGAAGAAGGCATCCAGGTCCATAAGGATTATGGCGGTCCCATTCCAGGGCAATAGTGCCTGTTCTTCAGGTGCTACACCATCGGTGGTATGTGCGGAAATCGATTTCACGGTTACAGTCTAACATCGGCTTTAGGTGCTCTTTCTTGTGATAGGGTTGGTGTCCCAGGCCGGCGAGCGCCTGGGTTTTCTGTCTGCTAGAAGGATCGAAGCGTTCTGATTTGAAGCCTTTTGATGTCATAACGAATGCGGTGAACGAGGCATCGGGTACGTCGCCGCGTGAGGCAACGCTGCCTTACGATATCCGCGCCGAGATCGATTGGGTGGACTTTTCGTGCGTAGCCAACCCGCTTGGCACGCCAGAGCGCATCAAGGACGCCATCGCCAAGGCCATTGCCGAGGGCGACCTTTCGTTTCTGCCCGACGGAAAGGGCGAGCACCTTGCCCGCGTTATGGGACGGTACTTTGAGATCCCCGAGGTCTGTTTCATGGCGGGAACCAGCGTAACTGCGCTGATTGGGGCCATCGCCCAGGCATACCGCCCTTGCAACGTGGGTGTTCCCACGCCTGCTCCAACGGGGTATTTCCTTGCGGTTGCCAACGTGGGGCACAACCCCATCAGGCTCATGAATCCGTACTCGCTTTCGGCGGTAGAGCCGCAAACGGCATTCAATAACGGCTGCAGCTTCGATGCGGCGGTGCTGGCGAACCCCAGTTTCCCCTGCGCCCGCGTGCTTTCCGAGAAAACGCTGAAGCGCTATCTGGAGGTTTGCAACTGGGTTGTTGTCGATGAATCGAACATCAGCCTTACCTTGGGTGGGGAAAGCTTCGTGAACCTTACCCAGAAGTACAAGAACCTGTTCGTGGTGCGTAGCATATCCAACGAATTGGGCATGCCGGGCATTCCCATGAGCTACGTGGTGGGCAACGAGCAGGCCATGAAGCACATCAGGCAGTTCTCCGACGGCAGCGAGGTAACGCTGTTCAACGAGGTGGTTGCCCGCGAGTTCCCCCATATCGAGGATTACCTGGAGGAAACGGAACGCGTGCTGGAATCGGAGATCCCTTGGATGCAGTGCATGCTCAGCTTAACGCCGGGCATCAAGGTGTTTCCCTCGGAAGCCAACTTCGTCATGTGCGCGCTCGAGGAACGTGCCGCGCGCGATTTCGGCATAGCCAGCGCTTCCGACCTTATCGTTCGCCTGCAGAAAGCGGGCTTCACTCTGCGTGACCTTACCGGGGTTCCCGGCATAGAGGGCAAGCGCTACTTCCTGGTTGCCATCCGCTCGCATGCGGAAAACGAGAAGCTGGTAGGCGCCCTGCGCGACATCATCAACGAAGGTTAGGGCCTCTGGCCGTTGGGCTGCCGTGCGCGGCGATCGAAGTTGCTGCTCGCGGGTTGGGGCCCACGCTGTACATGCCGCGAAGGCGACCGAGGTATCCCGTAACGGCTCGCTCATGCCAAAAGTGCTTCTAAATCCAGTGCCAATTGGATAGGTCTACGGCGCGATCATGTGCATTTTTTGCCAGTTAGAGCCGAATAAGGGCAGGTAGACGCGTTTGTTAAAACTCGCAAAGGAACGCAAAAGGTGCAAAAGAAAGCAAAACTCGCAAAATAGTAGGTATCAAGGAAGCGATATTTCGGGAGGTTGCTGTGGCTAAAAACCCCTTTACCCCTACTTTTGGCAGCGTGCCGCCGTTCATGGCTGGTCGTGAGCAGATTCTAAGGGACATCGAAAGCGCTTTCGACAACGGTCCCGGCGATCCGAACCTATCGACCATCTTTACTGGCGCGCGCGGAACGGGCAAAACAGCCTTGTTGACCTACCTGTCCCAAGCGGCGCTCGAACATGGTTGGATCTCAGCCAACGTTTCGGCCATGCCCGGAATGCTCGAAGACATCATTGAACGCGCAGGAGAGGCGGCCTTGGAATTCGTCACTCAGCAAAACGGTGCCCGTCTGAAGAGCATTACCGTTGGCTCCTTAGGGCTGGATTGGGAATACAAGGATGCCGAGATCGGCAATTGGCGCAGCCGTATGAACGCACTGCTCAAGCAGCTCGAAAAATACGATATTGGGCTTTTGATCACCATCGATGAGGTGAACGTCAACAGTGACGAGATGCTGCAATTGGCCTCGGTGTATCAGCATTTTGTTCGGGAAGGGCGGAAGACGGCCCTTCTTATGGCGGGTCTGCCATATAAGGTTTCGGCGCTGTTGCGTGATGACTCGGTTTCTTTCCTGCGTCGTTCCCAGCAGCATCAGTTGGGCAGGATTCCCGACTTCGAGATTGCTGATGCGCTGGTAAAAACCATCGAGGGGGCTGGCAAGACTATAGAAAGCGATGCTCTTGAACGTGCGGTTGGCTCAATCGACGGTTTCCCTTTCATGATGCAGCTCGTTGGTTACCGTATTTGGAATGCCGCAGGCGAGGCAGCTACCATCACTAAAGCGAATGTCGATGCCGGATCAAAACTCGCGCGGCTTGAGATGCGAGATCGCATTCTAGAGACTACGTATCGTGAATTGTCTGAAGGCGATCTTAGGTTCCTAGTTGCAATGCTTGACGATCCAACTGAAAGCCGTGTGTCTGATGTTGCGAAGCGAATGGGCGTATCGAGCAACTATGCCAGCCAATATAAACGCCGTCTTCTTGATCGGGGCGTGATTGGCGAACGTGGTCGGGGAATCGTGGCATTCGATATCCCAGCTTTTCGGGAGTTCCTTGGGGAGAAACTCTAATCTTGCCAGACCTGAAGGTAATCGGCGGGCAACGAGTACACGATCTCGTTCTCGTTTGCCGTATAGTCAGATGTCGACGGTTGAATCCAGAAAGGGCGAGTCTTTCGGCTCGCCCTTTCTGCGTTGTTGCTCGATTCGGTATGTATTTTAGCTATGAGCAAAGCTTCGGCATGGTCGAGGCGGTTTCTAGGTGTTTGCTTGGATCCCCTGGAAGGTCGATGGGTCTACTTGGAAATCGAAGGAAGCTAGTTCATCGTTGAACTCGTCAAATAGAATCAAGCTGTACTTTTCTCCACCCTTAAGTGTCGTGTAGTTGCTGTTTGAATATTGGAGCTCGTATTCTCCTTGGGTTCCAGTTTTTCTCTTCGGTTGGTTGAGCTCTTCGTCGTAGCAAGCGGCTGTTGGATACGAGCGGTAGCACTCAACCCCGTTAGCGTCGTAGAGGGTGATGTGCTCGCTGAGCTCTGGTGTTGCACCTTCTTCTGTTGGTGTCCATACTATTTTCATTTTCGCTTGTCCGTGCTCTTTGAATTCGATCGATTCTATTTTGTATTCGACATTTTTGAAGTTCAAGGTTGTTGGTTCGAACGCTGTGGCTATCCCGAATGTTCCCTTGTATTTTTCGTTCTCTGGGCTATCTTGCTGGGTGCTTTCGCATCCACTTAGCGTGAAGGCGGCGAGTGACAGGATTAGGCAAATGAATATAAATGTCTTGCGACTGAAGGCGAATCCCTTGCGTTTAGTAGCGATCATGTTTTCTCGCCTTTCTTAATTCTCTAATTGATCGGCTGTTTTGGCAGATCGTTTTGCCACGAACAGCCAAATGGAAGATGCGATGGTCAAGAAAGCCGAAATGAAGCCTAGCGTATAGCCGAACCCCCATTGGTATATGCCGCTTGCCAACAACGCGCTGTCGAACATGCTGCTGATCATCGCCAGAGTTCCCATTGAAAGAAGGGCGAAGATAGCGGTTGGCGTAGCCTTGCGTAATGCGGAGAACAGCAGCGACAATAGCGAGAAGAGGCCAGCTGCCCAGATTACCAGTGATAGAACTACAGAGCCGTTGCCCTGATCGAGGTCGGCGGCGAAGAAAATCGTTGCCCATGAGAACAGCGAGGGGCTTTCAAGATCAGCAATCGTTAGACTGCTCTGTCCGAATAGGGGGAGGCCGGAAGTGCCTTGAATAAAAGAGCTTAAGTCCCCGGTAGCAACGGTGTAGGGAAGGAAGCCGCTTATGCATAGAATTGCGGAAGCGGCGATCGTGGTAATAGCTGGAGCTTTTAGCGATATTCGCTTCGATGATTGCACCTGAGCCTCCTTGACTTTGCTGTTTACTGGCGAACTTACTCCTGAACCCGCGCAAAAACTTGCGCAAAAAATTAGATGGCAGGTACGGTTCACGGGCGCAAAAACAACGCCGGAAGAGGATTCGGTACGCCCTCTCTTTTGATTCGCATGCGGAAAACGAGAAGCTGGTGGGCGCCCTGCGCGGCATCATCAACGAGGGCCGAATGCAAGAAAGGGGAGCCGTGGCCCCCCTTTGTTTTGCTACGTTCCCGATTGGGCTGTGGTTAGTTCCTGTTGTCGGCCAGGTAGAACAAGGCCAGCGTTCCTGGGCCCGAGTGGGCGCCGATCACCGGGTCGATGTAGTTGACCAGGTACTTCGTTTCGCCGAAAC
>CAVIKC010000063.1:0-5403 GCA_963643405.1 Succinivibrio sp. | reverse complement strand
AAGGAGTCACTGTGGCAAAACACGCCAAAGGGCATTATTCTGATTCAGGTCAGCAAGGCTCCCAGGAGCAAGGCGGCACGAGCAGCCTTCGAGGCCATTCGGAGTTCATTGGCTCCGATCGGCCAGGTAGCCATCGGGGCAACACGGGCTTTTCCGATTTGCCTCTTCAGGGCAATGAAGGATTTCGCTCTGCCAACGGACGGTTGATCCCCATCGATGAACCTGATGCATCCCGATCCGAGCGGTATACCAGCGATGGCGAAAGGGTCATCCGTCGCAAACACCGGCGCCGCAAGAGCCGTACTCCGCAGATCGTGGTCTCGGTAATCGCCGTTTTCATCATCGTATGTGCGGTCTACGGCATCGCTTTGTTCAATTCCGCTATGGAGGTAAAGTCGCAAGCAAGCACTGCGGTTTCGCAGATGAATGCCGTCCAGTCTTCCATCGAGTCGCACGATTTCGCTTCTGCGAACTCGTCGGCGCGCCAGCTGCAGTCGGTTGCATCGCAGATGGACGAGGATCTTGGCTCCCCTTTGTGGTCCGTTGCTTCGGTGCTGCCGGTGGTTGGCAGCGACATTCAAGGCGTCCGTACCATCGCCTCGGTCTTGGACGAGGCCTCTGCCAATGCGCTGGTTCCCTTGACTGCCGCACTTCAGCAGACCCCGATGGATGACCTTGTTACCGACGGCACCATCGATGTTGCATCGCTTTCTGTTCTGCTTTCCGCCATTGAGGATGCGGCGCCAGCTATGCAGAGCTGCACTGAAAAACTCGATGCATTGCCCGATATGAACATCGCTCAGCTCCAATCCGTAGTTGGGCCTGCCAAAGAAAAGCTCGATGGGGTGAACGATACCTTTCAGGCTGCAGCCGGCATCGCCCCCATTGCCGCCGACCTTCTTGGCGCTAATGGGGACCGCACCTATCTGTTGGCTGCGCAAAATTCTGCCGAACTGCGCGCTTCCGGTGGGTTCCCCGGGTCCGTGGGAACGCTTACTTTCAGCGATGGGCATATATCGTTGGGCGATTTCACGACGGTCTACGACATGCTGAACGAGGATACGTCCTCTTCCATAACTATTAGCGACGAGGAAAAGACGCTCTTCTACGGCTGCACGCGTTACAGCTGGGACAACAGCTACAACCCTGATTTCTCCCGTGTGGGGCAGATCTGGGCTGCCTCGTACAACGAACGGCACAACGCGCAGGTGGACGGGGTGGTCTCTATCTCCCCGAGCGTTGTGCAGAAGCTCCTTTCTTCCCTGAAAACAACCGTTACGCTCGCCGATGGCACCGAGCTCAATGGCTCGAATGCCACCAAGGTCCTTGAGCATGACCTGTACTGGAAGTACCTCTCGGAAGAGGCTACGGTCAGCGGCTCCGCTGGCGCAGATATCACCGACGCTCTTTTCTCGCAAGCTGCTGGATTGACGTTCGATAAGGTCCTGAACGATTTCGATTCAAGCACCCTCACGGCGCTTTCAGGCGTTCTCGTTGAAGGCATGGGCGATCGTGAAGTCATGGTGTGGATGTCCGACGGTTCAGAGCAGGCAGCGATGGAGGGCATAGGTGCCACGGGCACGCTCGATGCTGCATCCCAGCAGGAGCCTACCCTGGGTGTTTTCTCGAATATCTGGCTTGCATCGAAGTTGGGCTGGTGGCTGGGCGTCGATACCAAGGTTGGCTCGGCTCAAACCTCTGCAGATGGCTCTCGAACCTATCACGTGGCAACAACACTTACGAACTACCTCACGTCTGACGAGATCGCAAAGGGCGGAAGCTACATAATGAGTACCCTCGATTCATCGGGGCAGATCGATCCGTTCGTGTATTTCTATGCGCCCGCGGGTGGCAAGATAGAGAATATCAAGGCAAGCAACGGCGCACAGCTCATGCAAACCGAGTACAAGGGCCTCCAGGTATTCTATTCGGCAAATGCTGGCAGCGACTTCAACGCCCCGTACCCGGATTTCCCTCTGGGCGCAGGGGAAGAGGTAACCGTCACCTACGATGTGGTGCTCCCTACCAACGTTTCGGGTGAACTGCAGCTTGCATCGATGCCGTCGCTTCAGCAGTACCGTTAACGGGACGGGGCGGGCCTAGGTTGGGTGCGGGCTTTGCCCATCCTGTGTTTCGCATGGATTGCCCAGGCCGCCAGATGCCCTCAAGTAGAATGGCGCCATGGATATTATCGTCACGGTTATAACGGTCACGCTGCTTCTTGGCTTCCTGGTGTTCATTCACGAAGGCGGCCACTATCTGGCGGCTCGTGCGTTCAAGGTGCGCGTGAGCGAGTTCATGATCGGCCTTCCCGGCCCCTCTGTCGGCTTTACGCGCGGTGAAACGCGCTTCGGCATCACCGCGGTGCCGTTGGGCGGCTATGCAAGCATCTGCGGCATGGCGCCGGCAAGCAACAACCCCCAGCTCAAGCGCGTGCTGGGCTATGCCTATCGCAAGGGCACGGTGTACCCGGAAGACACTGCCCACGACCTGTTCCTTTCCGAAGAGGAAGCCTACGAGCTGCTGGAGGAGCTTTCCGACTGGGGCTCGCTCAAGCGCCCGCGCCGCAAGGACAAGGTGAACGCCTACCGCGTGCCCGCAAAGGGCGGCCGGCCCGAAGGCGCCCCGTGTCCGCAGGAAAACCTGGAAGCTTTCTTCGCGTCTGAAAAGCAGCAACAGTACTGCTCGCTGCCGTTCTGGAAGCGCTGCACCATCCTGCTTGCTGGCCCGGCTATGAATCTGCTGTGGGTGTTCTTGGCCTTCATCATCGTCTACTCCATCATGGGGCTCGACCTGCAGAACACCCAGACGGGCGAAACCTTCCATCGCACCTGGGCGCCATGGGAGTCCGTTATCCTTGGCTTCAAGTATTTGGGTATGGTCGTTTCCGCCATTGTCGGCTTGTTCAATCCGGCCACAGCGGCCGAAACGGTTTCCAACTCCACTTCCGTGGTGGGTATCGCTGTCATGTCGAAGAGCGCGCTTGATGCGGGCTTCATCGACTTCCTGTTCTTCACTGCGGTCATCTCCGCCTCGTTGGGCCTTATGAACATGCTTCCCATCCCGCCGCTCGATGGCGGCCGCTTCGTGATAGAGGTGTTCCAGAAAATCACGCGCAAGGTGGTTTCCCTGCGCGCAATGGGCTATATGTCTACGGCGGGCATCGTGCTGTTCACCGGTTTCTTCCTGGTTATGCTGAACCAGGATGTGCAACGTTTCGTATTCGGGAATTGGGGCTAGCTGTGGAAAAGAACGCGCCTAACAGTCAAACGCACCAGGTGATGGTGGGGGGTGTGCCGCTCGGCGGCGGCGCTCCGTGCGTGGTGCAGTCCATGTTGAACCTTCCGCTTTCAGACGTGGAGGGCAACCTGCAGCAAATCGTGCGCCTGCAGGAAGCGGGCTGCGAGCTTATCCGCATTGCCGTGCCGCGTAAGGCCGACCTGGATTTCTTTGGGCAGATCTGTGCGAAATCGCCCCTGCCCGTTATCGCAGACATCCACTTCAGCGCCGAACTCGCCATCGAGGCGGCACGACGCGGGGCGGCCAAGCTGCGTATCAACCCCGGCAACATCGGTGGGCTTCAGGCTACGGTCCCCGTGCTTGAGGCCGCCAAGGCTGCGGGCATCCCCATCCGCATCGGCGTGAATGCCGGTTCGCTCGATTCCGATCTTGCCGCGCGCACCGACCTCACCCTTCCACAGAAGCTGGTGGAGTCGGCTCGCAGTTACGTGGAATTCTGCGAAGGCCAGGGCTTTGCCGACATCGTGGTTTCCGCCAAGGCGCACGATGTGCCCACCACCGTGGAAACCTACCGCCTGCTTTCAGCTGCCATGCCGCACATCCCGCTGCATATCGGCGTCACCGAGGCGGGCACCCTGTTCCAGGGTCTGGTGAAATCAGCTAGTGGGCTGGGCATACTGTTGGAGCAGGGCATCGGCGACACCATGCGCATCTCGCTCACGGACGACCCGGTGGAAGAGGTGCGCGCCTGCTGGACGCTGCTTTCCGCGTTGGGCCTTCGCCGCCGCGACCCAGAATTGGTGAGCTGCCCCACTTGCGGGCGCTGCCAGGTGGATATGATCCCCATTGCCCAGGAAGTGGAAGAACGCCTGCGCCAGGTGCATCGCCCCATTCAGGTGGCGGTGATGGGCTGCGTGGTGAACGGCCCGGGTGAGGCCGCCGATGCCGACATCGGCGTGGCATGCGGCAAGGGCTCGGGCGTGGTGTTCGCCCATGGCAAAACCTTGCGTAAGGTGGATGAGGCCGCTATCGTTGATGTGCTTATGGAAGAGATAGGAAACCTGTAATGGAAATTATGCGTTTGAGCAAGCAGTATGCTCCCACGTTGAAGGAAGATCCCGCCGATGCCGAGATCGCCAGCCATCGCCTGTTGGTGCGCGCTGGCATGATCCGCAAGGTTGCCGGCGGCGTGTACACGTTCTTGCCGCTGGGCATGCGCGTGCTTACCAAGATCGAGAATATCGTGCGCGAGGAAATGGACGCCATCGGCGCCCACGAAATCCTGATGCCCGCCCTTCAGCCGGGCGAGCTTTGGCATGAATCCGGCCGTTGGAACGACTACGGCCCCGAGCTCATGCGCATGCAGGACCGCCACGGCCGCGGTTTCTGTTTGGGCCCCACGCACGAGGAGCTGGTAACCTCCATCGTACGCAGCGAGCTCCGTTCCTACCGTCAGCTTCCCATGACGCTCTACCAGATCCAGACCAAGTTCCGTGACGAGATCCGTCCGCGCTTCGGCCTTTTGCGCAGCCGCGAGTTCATCATGAAGGACGCCTACAGCTTCCACTCCAGCCAGGAGTCCCTGCAGGAAACCTACGACAGCATGTACGCCGCCTACGGCCGCATCTGCGAGCGCTGCGGGCTGGAATACCGCCCTGTCGAAGCCGATGGCGGGCAGATCGGCGGCAGCGTGACCTGCGAGTTCCATGCCTTGGCCGATGCCGGCGAAGACGATCTGGTGTACTGCCCCGACTGCGACTACGCAGCCAACACCGAGGCTGGTGCCTGCCATGCGCATGCTACGCAATACGATGCGGCCGAGTGCAAGAAGATAGAGACCCCTGGTGTGGATTCCATCGAGAGCCTGGCGAAGTTCCTGGGCATCGAGGAAGCCGCCACAGTGAAGGCCATGGTGGGCAAGGACCCAGAGGGCAAGGTCGTTGCCTTCTTCGTTCCCGGCGACCATGAGCTCAACGAGATCAAGGCCGAGCGCGTGCTTGGCTTCGACGGCGGCGAGCATTTCGAGCTGTGTACCGATGAGGAGCTCGAGGCTGCTGGCCTGTGCAAGGGCTCCATCGGCCCGAAGGGCCTGCCTGCGGGCATTAAGGTCATCGCCGACTTGAACCTCAAGGGTATCGAGCGCTGGGTGGTGGGTGCCAACGA
>CAVIKC010000062.1:0-5428 GCA_963643405.1 Succinivibrio sp. | reverse complement strand
CGCGCCGCGGGTTGGGGCACCAGCCCTTCGGGGATTCCCGTTCCGCTGTTTGATGTGGCCCGCCTAGGCGGGCCACATCTGCATGCGCTGCACTGCTTCATGCATTGGAATAAGATTCGCTTCGCGAATCTTTCAGGAACGGCGTTCAGAGAACCCCTCAGGGCGATGCCCCAACCCACGTCGCTGCCCAACCGGGGTCGAAGCCATTGCCTTCCAGCCGGGTCTCGGCAGCGCCGGGCGGGGCCTGCGCGGCGAGGAGCCTTTCCGTAGCGCGGCTTCCGAGCAAGCGCCTTCAAGGCGGCGCCCATGGTACTTGATCGTGGATTCCGGGATGAGGCGAACCATGCGTCAAGCCGTTTCCCGCGCCGCCCCTTCGCGCTTGCTCGGAAGCCGAAGAGAGCGAAGGTGGCGACGAGCTGTGTGGGCCCCGCCCGGCGCGGATAGGTTGAGTTGCGGAAACCTTGGATCGCTCTATTGCGGGATATGACGGCCAAGCGCTTCCAGGTAGGTTGCCCCGTAGCGGGTTCGTTGGATGCCCTTGCGGCTTATCGTGCCGATCTCCATGTACTCATCGATATCGAGCGGCACCGAGATGATGGAGGGCCCGTTCAGCTCCACCGAGATCACGCCCGAGCAAACGGTGTAGCCGTTCAGGCCTATGAGCAGGTTGAACAGGGTGGCACGGTCGCGTACGCGGATGTTCTTGCTGCGGTCGAGCGTGGAAGTGAGCTCCTCGGAATAATAGAACGAGTTGTAACTTCCTTGTTCGTAGGAAAGGAACGGGTAGTCGGCCATATCGTCGAGCGTTACCGATTTCCGGTTCGCGAGAGGATGGTTCGAGCAGATGAACACATGGGGCCTTGCCTCGAACAACGGCTCGAACACCAGGTTGTTCACGGCGAGCATCTTCCTTATCACCTCGCGGTTGCGCGGCGAAAGGTACAGGATGCCCAGCTCGCTTCTCATATGGGCAACGTCTTCGATTATCTCGTGCGTTTGCTCTTCGCGGATGGTGAAGTCGTAGCTTGCGCCCCCGAACTCCCGGATGACGTCGACGAATGCGTTTACCGCGAAGGAGTAGTGCTGGCACGATACGCTGAAGTGCGGGGTTTGCTGCGAATTGCCTTTGTAGCGGGATTCCAATAGGTCTACCTGCTCAAGGACCTGGCGTGCGTAACCCAGGAACGACTCACCTTCCTCGGACACGATTACGCCTTTGTTGGTGCGATCGAAGATGTGCACGTCCATCTCTTGCTCCAAGTCGCTGATGGATGCGGTAATGGACGGCTGGGACACGTACAGCTTTCGCGAGGCTTCGGTGATGCTGCCGCATTCCGCCACCTTAACGGCGTAGACAAGTTGCTGTAGTTTCATGGCTCTCCGTTTCGCTTCAGTGCGCAGGATTACACGGTACCGCGATGGCTTACCGGCGGGCAAGGGGCGGAATGCTTTCGGTCAGGTTGGCTACGGCGTGGTATGGGGTGCAGGGTTGGTCGCACTGCGGATGGCAAACAGGCTGCTTCGGCTTGCGTGCTGCCAGGTTGACGATGCGGTTATGATCGCGAGCGTACGGGGGTGGGGAACTGCGCCGGCCATTGCGTCTTCCTTTGGTGAAACCTGGGGAATATAGGATAATGGCTGAACCAAGTTAAACGCTGGCCACCAGCATCCCTCGTGAAAGGAATCTTTGTGGCTGAATTCATCTATCAAATGTACCAAGCGCGCAAGGCCCATGGCGATAAGGTCATCCTGGACGATGTGACGCTTTCCTTCTATCCCGGTGCCAAGATCGGCGTGGTGGGCCCCAATGGCATGGGCAAGTCCACGTTGTTGAAGGTAATGGCTGGCCTGGAGGATGTTTCCGCGGGCGATGCGCGTCTTACCCCCGGCTATACCGTGGGCATCCTGCAGCAGGAGCCCCCGCTCGATGAAGAGGCAACGGTTATCGAGAACATCCGCATGGCCTTCGCCGACGTGTTGGCCAAGGTGGAGCGCTTCAACGCCATCGGCGCCGAAATGGCAGACCCTGATGCCGACTTCGATGCCCTGATGGAAGAGATGGGTACCCTGCAGAACGAGATCGATGCCGCCAATGGCTGGGACCTGGACAGCCAGCTTTCCCAGGCCATGGATGCGCTGCAGTGCCCCGACCCTGATGCGCCGGTGAAGGTGCTCTCGGGCGGCGAGCGTCGTCGTGTGGCGCTGTGCAAGCTGCTGCTGGAAGCTCCCGATCTGCTGCTTCTTGACGAGCCCACCAATCATCTGGATGCCGAATCGGTGTTGTGGCTGGAGCAGTTCCTGCATCGTTATCCCGGCGCCGTTCTTGCCGTAACCCACGACCGTTACTTCCTGGACAACGTTGCCGAGTGGATCTGCGAGGTTGACCGTGGCCACTTGTACCCGTACAAGGGCAACTACTCCACCTACCTGGAAACGAAGGCCGCCCGCTTGGAAGCACAGGGGCAGCAGCAGGCGAAGCTCGTCAAGCGTATGAAGAATGAGCTCGAGTGGGTGCGTTCCAGCCCTAAGGCCCGTCAGGCGAAGAACAAGGCCCGCCTGGAGCGCTACGAGCAGATGGAAGCCGAAGCGCGCAGTGCCAAGAACGTCGACTTCACGGCCATTTCCATTCCCGTTGGCCCCCGCCTGGGCGCGAAGGTGCTGGAAGTGGAGCACCTGCACAAGCAGTTCGGCGACCGCGTGCTTATCGACGACCTTTCCTTCAGCTTGCCGCGCAACGGTATCGTGGGCGTTATCGGCCCCAATGGCGTGGGTAAATCCACCCTATTCAAGATGATCGTGGGCAAGGAGCCTACCTCTGGCGGCACGCTTGAGCTGGGCGAAACCGTTCAGATCTCCTACGTCGACCAGAACCGCGAAGGCCTTGACCCGAAGAAGACGCTTTGGGAAGTGGTCTCCGACGGGTTGGACTACATCCGCGTGGGCGAGGCCGAGATTCCCAGCCGTGCCTACGTTGCCAACTTCGGTTTCAAGGGGTCCGACCAGCAGAAACCCGCGGGCGTCCTTTCCGGCGGCGAGCGCAATCGCCTGAACTTGGCGCTCACCTTGAAGCAGGGTGGCAACTTGCTGCTTCTGGACGAGCCCACGAACGACCTTGACGTGGAAACGCTCGAGAGCCTGGAGGAAGCCCTGTTGGCGTTCCCGGGCTGCGCGGTTATCACCAGCCATGACCGTATGTTCCTGGACCGCATTGCCACGCACATCCTGGCGTGGGAGGGCACCGACGAGAACCCGGGCAATTGGCACTGGTTCGAGGGCAACTTCGATTCCTACCAGAAGAACAAGATCGAACGCCTGGGCGAAGAGGCAGCGAAGCCCCATCGCATCCATCGCAAGCTCACGCGAGACTAGGGGAGTAGGGCTTGCTCGAGCCTGTGCGTGGCCGGGCTGCCTTTAGACTTTGGCTCTGCGTTTCGCTTCTCCACGCCTGTGCCCGCACGCTGCGGGCAGGGCTGGTGGAGATGGTTGGCGTTTTCCTAGAGCCTTTGCAGCACCAGGTATTCGTTGAGATTGCCGGTTCGGCCGTCCGCACGGAAGCGGGCGGCCATTTTCGTGTTCGGCGGTAGGCTTGCCTCAAGTTCGTCGATATCGGCATCGGTGAAGCTGTGGCAGTAGCGGTAGGACCCTTCGCGGTTCTTCCAGCCAAGCAGGAAATCGCCCTCGTTGAAGCTGGCAGGGCTGAATCCCAGCTCTAAGCAGCCTTGCGCATGCGCGTGTTGCGCCTTTTCGGCAAGCCCCCCGTCGTCGGCGAAGCGCCAGAAGGAAATGCATGCGAACCCGCCCGGCTCTATGGCGCCGGGCATCGTTTCCAACAGCTGCGCCCGCCATTTTGGCAGGGGGATATGGTGCATGAACCCGAAGCAGACGGCCAGGTCGGCGCCCTCGAAGGAGCCATCGGCGCAGCTAGCACTCATGGCTTTTCCGAGGGCTTCGCCAAGGGTTCCCTTCGCAAGCTCTTCGATGATGTCGCAGCGCAAGAAGCGCGTATCGCTTCTTTCTGTGGGCAGGCTTTCGCAGGCATCGAGGGCAAGGGCGCTCAGGCTCGCCTGCGGCATTGCGCGTTCAAGGAAGGCCTCGAAGCGAAGGTTGCCGCAGGCCAAGTCCACGATGCGAAGTTCTTCCGGCTCTTGCTCCGTTGCCTGCAGCCCGATGGCCTGCAGGCAACGCTCCCATCCCGGCCAGCCCGACTGACGGGTTGCGGAAAAGGATGCGGCGTTCTGTTCGTAGAAGCGGTTGTTCAGCTGGCAGAGCTGTTGTGCGAAACGTTCATCCACGTGCGTTGCCCGCTAGGGTTACAGCGCTGCCTTGATGCCGGCCATCAGCTCTGCGTATTCCTCGAAGGCGGGGATTTCGGGGTTGTCTGCCTTGATGGAATCGGTGCTCTTGAACAGGAATCCTGCCTTGCTGGCCTTGATCATGCCCAGGTCGTTGAAGCTGTCGCCGGCCGCGATGGTATCCAGGCCTGCCTGCTGCAGCGCACGTACCGTGGTGAGCTTCGTCTGCTCGCAGCGCATCTTGAAGCCGGTTACCTCGCCCGATTCGGCCACCACGAGCTCGTTGCAGAACAGTGTGGGCCAACCCAGCTTCCTCATAAGGGGCTGGGCGAACTGGGTGAAGGTGTCGCTGATGATGATCACCTGCGTCAGGCTGCGCAGCTCGTCGAGGAATTCCTTGGCGCCGGGCATCGGGTCGATGGTGGCGATGACGTCCTGGATCTCCTTCAGTCCCAGGCCATGCTCGCGCAGGATAGCAAGGCGGTACTCCATGAGCTTGTCGTAATCGGGTTCGTCGCGTGTGGTTTTCTTCAGCTCGGGGATGCCGGAAGCCTCGGCAAAGGCAATCCAGATCTCGGGCACCAGTACACCTTCAAGGTCTAGGCAAACTACGTTCATGGGTTCCTGCTTCCTGCGCCACGGCGCGAATCCTTGTTGCTTGACACAGCAAGCATAGCCGAAAACCCGCTGCACCATTGTTTCCGTGGGCGATGAAGCATATATAGAAGGGGCGAGTGGGTTTCACGCGCGTGTGGTAGAGGGCCATGCGGGGTTGCAGGGCATTGTCGAACCCGAAGCCCTTGGGTTTTGCGCGGCGAAGCGCGCTTCGCCGGCCTGGGATCCGCTGGGTTCGTCTGCCGGCGAACGGTTCGTCTTAAATAGTGAACGTGTTCGCTTGCTTTGGTACACCCCCTTTGTTCCCCAGATTCACCCGCTGGGCGGAAAACGAGAAGTTGCGAAAAACTAACTCCTAGTATGAGTCCCGTTCAATTTATCCCGCTGGAAAAGCGGTTTGTACCCTATCTGAAAGAGAGAAGCTTATGTTCCAAGCAGTGGTCGATCCCGTCGCTGGCAGCCTTGGTCTGTCGGCGCTGGTGGCCTGTATCCCGCTCGCAGCATTCTTCATCATGCTTGTG
>CAVIKC010000061.1:0-5465 GCA_963643405.1 Succinivibrio sp. | reverse complement strand
GCCACCTGCACGGTGCTGAAGGAAGAGAACCAGAACGTCATCGATGCCTTCCTGGCAAGCGATGCCGGCAAGGAGTTCACGGTAGAGCGCATGGTATGCGCCGACGCCCTGTACCGCGAAAAGGTCACCGGCCCTATCTACGACTCGCATTTCGTCTGTGTTTTGAAGCGTTCCTGCTAGATTGGCTTTTCAGTCGGAGCCATCCGAAGCGGCCAAAGGGACCTGGTTCCCTTTGGCCGCTTCTATTTCCTGTGCTATTTCGGGGGCTTCGGCAATTGCCATGATAGTTGGAGAATGCCGATTCCCAGAAAACGCCTTTGACGTTTTCGGCACGTTCATTATGCCTTTGGCTGAACCTTGCCTACGGCTTTCGCGAATCGCCCCCTTGTCAAAGAACGCCTTTACCCGTTCCGCTGACGTATTGTCTCTAGACCTCACCCTACGGCTGTCGTATACTGCTTTTCGACCTTTAATGGCGGTACAGAGAGACCGATAAGGCGCAAACATATCGTTTCAGCGGGGCCTGGCTAGGCGTTGTTGCAACAAGACTGATTGCCCCTCTCATGCCTGGGGCTTTTTAGTATCCGGGCAGGGGAATTCCGGCAGGTATTACCGTATACCGGCTGGTCAAGCGGCTTCTGTGTACGCACTTCGATTTGGCGAAAGGAGCGTGCATGCAAGATACGGAATTTGAGGAATCGGTTGTGATGGACGAGTCCGAGATCGAACGGACCCTCGTGCGCATGGCCCACCAGATCCTCGAGCAGAACAAGGGGTGCCAAAACCTGGCGCTCGTTGGCATCGTTACACGCGGCGACATTCTGGCTCATCGTTTAGCTAAGCTGATCGATCAAATCGAGGGCGTTTCGCTTCCTGTTGGCGCGCTCGATATCAGCT
Source organism: Succinivibrio sp. (assembly GCA_963643405.1). GTDB lineage: Bacteria > Actinomycetota > Coriobacteriia > Coriobacteriales > Eggerthellaceae > Anaerotardibacter. The sequence continues at coordinate 4,568 of CAVIKC010000061.1, read as the reverse complement.
TCTACCGCGACGATTCCCTTTCGAACATCGCCCCCATGGTTCAGGGCACCGATATCCTGTTCTCCCTGGATGGCAAGACTATCGTCTTGGTCGATGACGTGCTTTACACCGGGCGCACCATCCGTGCAGCGCTTGACGCGCTGATGGATTTCGGGCGTCCTTCCCGAATCCAGTTGGCAACTCTGGTGGACCGCGGCCATCGTGAGCTGCCTATTCGCGCGGATTTCGTGGGCAAGAACGTTCCCTCTGCAGCCAACGAGAATGTCCGTTTGTACCTCAAGGAAGTCGACGGGCAATCCTGCGTCCGTATTTCCAAGGTTGCTCCTGGTTCGCATGTTGGCTCTGCTCCGTTGAAGGGAGACGCGCATGTTCGCTCATAAGAATCTGCTGTCCATCGATGCCCTTTCCCGGGAAGACATACTTACCATTCTCGAGCAGGCCAAGACCTTCGAAGAGGTGAACAACCGCCCCATCAAGAAGGTTCCCGCCCTGCGCGGCAAAACCATCTGCAACTTGTTCCTTGAGCCCTCGACCCGTACTCGTGGTTCGTTCGAGTTGGCCGAAAAGCGCCTCTCGTGCGATTCCATGAACGCTGGCGGCAGCGCCTCGTCTACCGTGAAGGGTGAAAGCCTGGTAGACACCGTGCGCACGCTTGACTCCATGAAAGTCGATATGTTCATCGTGCGCCATAAATGCGCGGGTTCTCCCTACCTCGTGTCGCAGAACACCAACGCCTCGGTCATCGATGCGGGCGACGGCAAGCACGAGCATCCCACGCAGGCTCTTTTGGATCTGTACACCATCTGGAAGGAAAAGGGTTCGTTCGAGGGTTTGAGGGTCGGCATCGTGGGCGACATCGCCCATTCTCGCGTTTGCGGCTCCCTTGTTCCCGCCCTTCGTCGGATGGGCGCCCATGTCACGCTCATCGCTCCTGCTACGCTTCTGCCGGCCCGCCCCGATGTCTTGGGTTCCCATGCGGTCACTCCGCATCTGGAAGAAGCCCTTCCCGATCTTGATGTGGTGTACATGCTGCGTATCCAGATGGAACGCCTCGAAAGTGCGCCGTTCCCCAGCCTGCGCGAGTACAACCTTCGCTACGGTCTTACCCGCGAGCGCGAGAAGTTGATGAAGGAAGATGCCATCATCTGCCATCCTGGCCCCATCAACCGAGGTGTGGAGCTGGACAGCTACATGGCTGATGGCAAGCATTCGGTAATTGTCGATCAAGTATTTTCTGGCGTATGTGTCCGCATGGCGCTTATCTATCTTCTGCTAGGAGGTTCTGATGAAGCATCTCGTTAAGAACGTTCGGGTTATCGACCCGGCTTTGGGCTTGGATAAGGTGGCCGATATCCTCATCGACGGCGAAACCATCGCGGAAGTGGGCGAAGGCCTTTCCTGCGAAGGGGCAGAGGTGATCGACCGCGCGGGATGCATTGCCGTTCCCGGCCTGGTTGACATCCATGTACACCTTCGCGACCCCGGTCAAGAGTACAAGGAGACTATAGAAACGGGTACGGCGGCTGCGGCCCATGGCGGTTTCACGGGCATTTGCTCCATGCCCAACACCGTGCCCACGACCGATAACGGTGCAACTATCGACTACGTGCTCGATCAAGCCTCCAACGCAGGTCATTGCCACGTGTACCCCTCCGGTGCCTGCACCAAGGGCCTCAAAGGCGAGGCATTGGCGGAGATCGGCGATATGGTTGCTCATGGCGCCGTTGCCTTCACCGATGATGGGCGCGGCGTTCAGGGTGCCGGCATGATGCGCCGCGTCATGGATTATGCCAAGGCATTCGACAAGGTGGTGATGAGCCATTGCCAGGACGAGGATCTGGTGGGGCCTGGCCAGGTTAACGAGGGCGTTGTTTCCACGCGTTTGGGCATGGCTGGTTGGCCGGCTGCCGGCGAGGAACTGCAGATCCAGCGTGACATCGCCCTTTCCGAGCTTACCGGTTGCCCTATCCATATCCAGCACATCACAACTGCTCGTGGCGTCGACATCGTGCGCGAGGGAAAAGCGAGAGGCGCCCTGGTCACCGCAGAGGCAACCCCGCACCATATCGTGCTGAACGAGGATGACCTCACCGCCACCTACAACACGAACCTCAAGATGAACCCGCCCTTGCGCACCAAGGCCGACAACGAGGCGATCATCGAGGGTGTAAAGGATGGCACCATCGACGTCATCGTTACCGACCACGCACCGCATGCCGCGCACGAGAAAGCCCGCGAGTTCGAGCTGGCGCCCTTCGGGATGACCGGCCTTGAGACGTCTCTTGGCGTTGTGCTTACCTACCTGGTTCAGCCGGGGCACATCGACTACAACCGCATGGTTGAGCTGATGGCCATTCGCCCGCGCGAGATCCTTCGCCTAGAGCAGGTTCGTCTTGAGCCGGGTTCGGTAGCTGATATCACCGTCTTCGATCCGGAGGAGGTCTGGACCGTGAAGGCCGAAGACATGGTCTCCAAATCGAAGAACAGCGGTTTCTTGGGATACGAATTGAAAGGACGTGCCATTGACGTGTTCATGTCGGGCACTATGACATGTAAGGAGGGTGACGTCGTTGAGTAAGCTTCTTCAGAACACCACTATCGGCGCTCGACCGAAGGCGCTGTTGGTATTGGAGGACGGCTCGGTTTTCGAGGGCTATTCCTGCGCAGCCGAAGGCGAGACGTTCGGCGAGGTGTGCTTCAATACTTCTTTGGAAGGCTATCTCGAAGTGATCTCGGACCCTTCCTATGCTGGGCAGATCATCACCATGACCTATCCGCAGATCGGCAACTACGGCATCAACTCCGATGACCTGCAGTCTGATTCCCTGGCACTGCGTGGCTTGGTGGTTCATGACATGTGCTTCACGCCCTCCAATTGGCGCAGCACCCAGAGCTTGCCCGAATTCCTTGCTCAAAACGGCGTTGTTGCCATCGGCGGCATCGATACGCGTGCGCTTACCAGCCATTTGCGCGACAAGGGTGCTCAGCGTGGGGCTATTTCCACACTCGACCTGAACCCCGAAAGCCTGCTTGCCAAGGTTCGCGCCTCCGAGAGCATCGTCGGCGTTAACCTTGCCAAGACCGTTTCGCGCAGCCAGAAAACCGGGTTCGACGAGCTTCCCGCCAGCCAGGCGTTTGCCGTTACCGCTCCTGCCGAGGCCCGCTACAACGTCGTTGCCTACGACTGCGGCGTGAAGAAGTCCATACTGCAGGGGTTGGTGCGCGTTGGCTGCAACCTTACGGTTGTGCCCTGGGACACCCCGGCGGAAGAGGTTCTTGCGTTGAACCCTGACGGCGTGTTCCTGAGCAACGGCCCGGGAGACCCGGAAGCCGTGCGCGAGACCTACGAGCAGGTGCAGAAGCTTATCGGAAAGGTTCCGCTGTTCGGCATCTGCCTGGGCCATCAGATGATCTCGCTTGCCAGCGGCGCGCAGATGGAAAAGCTCAAGTTCGGCCATCGCGGCGGCAACCAGCCGGTTATGAACCTTCGTACCGGCCGCGTGGAGATCACCGCGCAGAACCATGGGTTCGGCCTGCTGTTCGATAGCCTGGGCCCGTTGGTGCCGGAGCTTTCCGATGGGGTTTCCGAGCATACCGCCGACCTGCGTTTCTGGGCCGAGCGCGGCGTTGCGCCCGTGGTGCAGAACGAGCGTTTCGGCAGGATCCAGCTCACGCACGTGAACCTCAACGACGGCACGGCCGAGGGCATCGCCTTCCTTGACCAGCCGGTGTTCTCGGTCCAGTACCATCCGGAAGCCAGCCCTGGTCCCACGGATGCCCATTACCTGTTCACCGCGTTTACCCGACTTATGGACGGTGACGCGGGTTATCTCGACATAGACATCGCCTCCGACCGCCTTTCTGGTTGGGTCTTCGGGGCTGAGGAAGGAGAGGCACATGCCTAAGCGTACCGACATCAAGCGCATCCTCGTCATCGGTTCCGGCCCGATCGTCATCGGCCAGGCGTGCGAGTTCGACTATTCCGGTGCTCAGGCTTGCAAGGTTCTGAAGGAAGATGGCTTCGAGGTTGTGCTGGTGAACTCCAACCCGGCTACCATCATGACCGATCCGCAGCTGGTCGATCGCACCTATGTTGAGCCCATCACCAAGGAATTCATCGAGAAGATCATCGAGAAGGAACGCCCCGACGCGCTGCTTCCCACCCTTGGCGGCCAGACTGCGCTCAATGCCGCTGTTGAGCTGGCAAAGGCGGGTGTGCTGGACAAGTACAACGTGGAGATGATCGGCTGCGATCTTGCAGCCATCGAGCGTGGCGAAGACCGCAAGCAGTTCAACGAGGCTATGGCCGAGATCGGCTTGGAGGTTGCCCGCAGCGGGTATGCCTATTCGGTCGATGACGCACTTGATCTGGTTGGCCGCCTTGGCTACCCGGTGGTCATCCGCCCGTCGTTCACCCTGGGAGGTGCCGGCGGCGGCATCGCGCATACCGAGGAGGAGCTGAAGCTTATCGTTTCCCAAGGCCTCGATCTCTCCCCGGTAACCGAGGTGCTGGTGGAGGAGAGCATCGAGGGCTGGAAAGAGTACGAGATGGAGGTCATGCGCGACCG
>CAVIKC010000060.1:0-5607 GCA_963643405.1 Succinivibrio sp. | reverse complement strand
CGCCAGCATCAGCGCCGCAAGGGCGGCAATCAGGCCGGGCGCTCCTAGTCGGGAAAGTCGGTTCTCCATGGGGCCATCCTTAGAACTGCGTTGTTCGATTCCTCGATCTTACCGCACCCAGCCTGTCCCGTGCCTTTATCCTGCCGTAAAGCAACCGGCAACCGCCTCCATCGCCGACAGTCTGTCCAACTTGCCGCTTTTCGCCCATCTCTTGCGGATCATTGACCTCGATGCACATGTCGATCGCGTCCTTCCAAGCAAGAAGCAAGCGCACGAATACACCCATCTTGAACGGCTCGAAACCAAGCCGCATCACGGCCTAGAAAAGCTCACCCTTCATGTGGCTTCTCGTATCAGAGTCGGAGGGCGGTTCACGGGAGTGGGCCGAAAAGCATCATTAAGGCCGGGATTATGCTCCGAACTTATGGATGAAGCACTCGAACATGATGCGCGCCGCAATAGCCGTCGTGATGCCATGGAAATCAAATGTCGGGTTCACCTCGGCGATATCGAAGCAGTCGACATGCTCGTAGAATTCGTTCAGCATCACCTGGCACTGATACGGCGTGAGCCCGAACGGCTCATCGGCGCCCGTGCCCGGCGCAAACGCCGGGTCAAGAACATCGATATCGAAGGTCAGGTAGATCTTGTCGCAATCAGCGAGCTGAGCCAGCGTTTCTGCCGCAATCTGGCGTGGGTCGCCTTCCTGCACATCCCAGGCGGTGTATTGTTTAACACCCAGTTTCTTCAGGTAGTCGCAGTACCAGGGATAGTTGAAGCCACGCAAGCCAATCTGCACCACATGCTCGGGATTGACGCGCTCGAGCTCAAGCGCACGGCGAATCTCACTCGACTGCGAGAACTTCCCTTGCAGGTGATTCTCATCGACCAAGTCCAAATGGGCATCGAAGTGGATGATACCCACCTCGCCCTCGCAGCTGTCGTGCAGCGCCCGGATGATGGGATACGAGATGGAATGGTCGCCGCCGATGATGAAGGGGAAGCCACCCGCCTCGATTATCTCCTCGGTCGAAGCCGTAGCGTTGGCCAAGGTCTGCTGCTCATCGTAGGCAACGATGTCAATGTCGCCGTAGTCAACGATGGCATCAGCGCTTACCCGGTAGTTCTTGCGCGATTCCACATGGTAAACCTGCTCGTCTTGGATGCGGCCCTTGAACCAACCAAAGGCGTTGCGCACTTCGCGGGGAGCGTCACGCGCACCCGGCCTGCCAAGCGATGCGCCACCGTCCCAGGGAAAACCAAGAACGCCGAAATGAGTCGGTTTGCTGTCTGCCATGATAAATCCTGTTCTCTATGCCGATACGATGCTGGAATGCGCTACAGGCGCTCGATGACGATTTCCTGCTTGCGATAGGCAAAATACACGACCAATCCGATAACGACCCAAGCCGCAAGCAAGGAATTCTCTACGATGCCGAGGGAAATGAGCGTGCCGGGCACAACCATCATAAGCGTAAGGGCCGCACAGATCAGAATAGCTATCCATATCATGGCCTTTCCGCCGGGGACCTTGAAGGGTCGCTCGGTTTCGGGCTCTTTTCCCCGGAACCTCAAAACGCCAACGGCAACAAAGAACCATGCCACAAGAAAGGCAATGCCGCCCATGGTGATAAGCGGAGTGAGCAGACCCTTGCCGGCGAACAGGCCAAGCGTGGCAAGAACAGCCAAAGCAACGATGGCGCGCTTGGGGATCCCATCGCCCGACGTCTCGCCAAGAGCACAGCCCATGAAACCAGCTTGGGCGAACGAGGCGACGAGCTTGCTCCCCGCCAGCAGAAACCCGTTGAATGTCGTGGTCACGCCCATGATGGTGCCGAAGATCATGATGTAGGCAAGCACCTTCGTTCCCGTCGATAGCTCATACGCCTTGATAAGCGGCAGGCTGCCAAGATTGACGCTTTCACCAGGAACCATCACAAGGCTGGCAGACAAGATTACGAACAGATAGATCGCGCTGCCGAACAGGATAGTGCCCACAAGGGCCTTCGCCATGTTCTTGGCATTGATCCCAGGGGCTGCCTCGTCGGCTGCCTTGGGGATGGTGTCGAAGCCATTCATGAAGAAGAGCATGCTCGCAACGCCCGCCAGAATGCCCGCCACAGGGTTCCCTTCTGCAAAGTACGGTTGCAGATTCTCGAAGCGCCCGCATACGAAGCAGCCGATGAAGAAGATCACGAACGTGATAAGCAAAAGCGCCGTCGCAACGTTCTGGAACGCCTTCGAGGCCTTCACACCGCGAAGGTTAAGCGCTGCAAGGCCCCACACCATTACAAGCCCGATAAGGAGCTCAGGCGCATAGATCGTGCTGCCAAGCACGGTGTACATCGGGAAAGTCTCTATCTGGGGAAACACGTAGGCTATCATCGCCGCAACCGAAACCGCCACCCAAGGCAAGATAGTGAGATAGCCCAGGATAAGGAACCAACCGCACGCAAAACCCGACTTACGGCCGATGAACGTATACGCGAAGGCGAATTCCCCACCCTTCATGCGCACCGATGTGCTCATCTCGGCATAAGCGAAGCCAACGGGAATCACGATGAGCGCTGTAACGACCATGGCTATCATGGCGCCTATAGACCCAGCATTCGAGATCCACAGCGGGGCCGAAACCACCCAGCCGATGCCGATCATGCTGCCGAACGCCAAGCTGAAATAATCCCGGCCCTTCATTCCCGCTTCTGCCATAGGGGTTAACTCCTTCTAATAAGCATTGATCGATTTAGCTGGATAAATATATCGCTAAAGCAGAACCGGATTTATATGCGAGGATGTTTTTACCTGTTGGAAACGGTCTTCTTAGGCCCTACCGGAAGGGAATGGATAGCCTTGAACAAAGAAGAAGCCATCGAGCTCTTGCGCAGCACCGTCAAACCATCGCTGGGCTGCACGGAGCCCGCCTGCGCCGCCCTGTGCGCTGCCGCAGCCGCAGAGAAGCTGCGCGGAGGCGTGAAAAGCGTCTCTTTGACGGTTAATCCCGGCCTCTACAAGAACGGAATGTCCGTCGCCATTCCCGGCTTCGACCGCGTGGGCATGGATTACGCCGCCGCGCTGGGCGCGCTTATCGGAACAGACAACAAAGAATTGCAGATCTTCGAAGCCGTCACGCCAAAGATCGCAAAGCAGGCGAAGGCGCTTGTGGCGTCTGGAAGCGTGCAGGTAACCGCCGATTTCAACCAAAAGGGCATTTACGCCCAGTGCGTGGTTGACTCCGATGGCGAAACAGCACAGGCGGTTATCCGGGGTTCCCACACCAACATCGTAATGACCAGCCATAACGGGGAAATCTGCTTTCGGGAAGAAGGGGCTGCGGAAGCCAGCAGCGAAGATCCTTCCGCAGCCTTAAAGGAGCTGACCATCGCGGAACTAAGCCGCTTGGTAGACGACATGGCACCTTCGGAATTGGATTGGCTTGTTGAAGGGGCCTCCAAAAATGAAGCGGTAGCGGCGTACGGCGCGCAGCATCCAAGCCCCGTGGGCATTGCAGCCACCCTGCAGCGCAGCATCGGCAACGGCGAAGCGGACGAAATGATGCGCTGCGTTGGGTCGGCAATCGAATCCCGGTTGGACGGCTGTCCCTACTCCGTAACAAGCAGCGCAGGCGCAGGCAGCAAGGGCCTGGCGCTGACGATTCCCCTGACCATCGCCGTAAAACACGCACAGGCATCTCGCGATCAGCTTGCCCGGGCGTTGGCCTTCGGCCACCTGGTGAACAGCTACATCAACGCCGTTGTCGGGAAGCTTTCGGCCGTTTGCACCTGCGCCGCTGCAGCGTCTACCGCAGCGTCCGCCGCGTTGGTGAAGCTATGGGGTGGAACGGAGGAGCAAATGGGATTCGCCATCCGCAACATGACGGGAACGGTTTCCGGCATGATCTGCGACGGCGGGAAAACTGGCTGCGCCATGAAATTGGCGATGGCAACCTCTGCCGCGTACCTATCGGCGCAGATGGCAATTGAGGGCGCCGCCCTGCGGGAAAGCGATGGCATATGCGCCGCTGCGCCGGAGCAGTGCATAGCCAACGTAGCCCGGATAGCCAACATCGGCATGGCGAATGTCGATTCGGAGATCTTGGATATCATGCTCGCCAAACAAGGGTGCGGCACGGCATAGCATGGGCTTATAGGCCGCAACTGCAAGAAGCACAGCAGACGCAGCATCGCCAGTCTTCGGTGCCCTTAGAATCCACCTCGTCCATGAAATCGCTGAGCACAGAAAACCCGGCCCCAAGAAGCGCTGCCCCGCAGAGCCAACAACGGCAACCATGACCCATGTGAAGACGAGAACCACGCAAATGCGCAGCGCGGTGGCAACGTCGGAATCGGTTGTCTTGATGCCGTATTTGGCCAATATCGACACCATACCCGCGAAAAACGCAGAGGCAAACGCGGCTGCAACCCAGGTTTGCATGTTCCTCCTTACATTGTTTGCACGGCAACTAGTTGATTTGCGGCGAGCACCTGGTTCTTGGCGCCAGTCAGTTCGACACAACTCCAAAACGGATGTTCATGCGTCTACCACCTCCACGGCGCCTTCGTCAGCGGGTACTTGCGCTTCATGTCCTCACGGAAGCCGTAGATCCCCGAGGTCTTGAACATGGCCTCGTCGTAGTCGCATGCCGCCCTGAGTATCTCCTCGCGCATCTCCTCAGGCGGCTTCTCGCCGCGATCAATGTACCCGTTGATCTTGCGCGCCACCTTCTCGTGTCTCCTCCATGCCTCCTCGATGCCGCACTTTATGCGGTGGTCGCGGACCATGTTCTTGCCTATCATCCACAACGGCAGGGCGATGATGACGGCCACCAATGCCGCGCCGTTGAGCAACAGTATTCCCAGCATTTCCGTTCCCTCCTTCCGTGGGGGTTTCCAGCTTCGCGTGCCATAGCAGCGGAAAACCGTTTGATTACAAGTCGGTTCGACACTGCCTCAAAATGCCATCCACGCCACAGAGCTCATCAGACGATGAGCTTAGCCATTCGCTGAAAGGAGCATCGTCAAGATGCTCATGCTCATAGCGCAGATCATCAGGGGCCTCATCCGTAAGATCCATATTGTCATCAAAGAAATGGTCGAATATGTAATCGTAGCCAAGCTTTTTCATGTAAGAAACGAATACCGGCATCGGGGGCACCAGTTCACTCATCAGCTCAGCTCCCTTCTCAACTCGTCTATCACATATGCGGCGAAATGCTGCTGTGCTACTTTTCACGCTCCCCATGCGGGGAGCGACACCACCGAGCCTGTTCCCTGCGTCTCCATGGTAATTTCAATCCACGCTCCCCATGCGGGGAGCGACCTCGGTTCGAGCTGATGTGCAGACGGGGCACCATCTATTTCAATCCACGCTCCCCATGCGGGGAGCGACTGGTGGCAGGCCACGGGCGTTTGATCGCAGCCAAATTTCAATCCACGCTCCCCATGCGGGGAGCGACGTCCTTGACCGTCACATCGCCGATCATGCCGATGTATTTCAATCCACGCTCCCCATGCGGGGAGCGACGGCCTTGGCGGACTGCGCCCCCGTCTTCACGGCTTGGATTTCAATCCACGCTCCCCATGCGGGGAGCGACCAGCTCGGAAACGGGAA
>CAVIKC010000059.1:0-6338 GCA_963643405.1 Succinivibrio sp. | reverse complement strand
GGCGACCATCTGGTGCCCGAGGAGATCCCCATCGAGGACGACAAGGCCTTCGCCCTGATGCGCGGCGAGCTGCGCAAGAACGGCATGCCTCTGAACATGGACGGCCTGTTTCAGGTGGAAGGCGCCCTGTACGTTTCCCTGTTCGCGCAGATCCCGCCAGAGCGCTTTTCCGATGTTGTGGCTTCCATCGCCCTTAACCGCCCGGGCCCGCTTGAATCGGGCATGGTGGAAGACTACGTGAAGGTGGTACAGGGCAAGACCCCGGTTCACTACTACGATGATCGCTTGCGCCCCATCCTCGAGGAAACCTACGGCACCATGGTCTACCAAGAGCAGATCATGCAGGTTTCCATGGTCATGAGCGGCTTTTCCGCCGGCAAGGCAGACAAGCTGCGCAAGGCAATGGGCAAGAAGAAGCTCGACATCATGCGTCAGCTCCAGGACGACTGGAACAACGGTGCGGTGGAGAACGGCTATTCGCTGGACATCGCCAAGGAGATCTGGGAAGACGCCGAGAAGTTCGCCAAGTACGCCTTCAACAAGTCGCATTCGGCGGCCTACGCGCTGCTGGTTATGCGCACGGCGTATCTGAAGGCGCACTTCCCCAACGAGTACATGGCTGCGGTGCTGTCCAGCTACATGGGCAACAACGACCGCCTTATAAAGTACATCGCCAGCTGCAATCGCAGCGGCATTCCCGTGCTGCCGCCCGATGTGAACTCGTCGAACCTGGAGTTCACCCCGCTTGAGGAGGGCATCCGCTTCGGTTTGGCGGGCGTGCGCGGCGTGGGCGAGCACGTGGCCGAGGTCATCATCGCCGAGCGCGAGGAGAACGGCCCGTTCACCAGCCTGCACGACTTCGTGAACCGCGTGCCGTCCAACGCCTACAACCGCAAGACGCTGGAAGCCTTGGTGAAATCGGGCGCGTTCGATTCCACCGGCTACACGCGCAAGCAATGCATGCATTTCATCGACGACACCACCTTGCTGGAAAGCGCGGCAAAGCGTCAGAAGGACAAATCGGCTGGTCAGTTGGATATGTTCAGCATGTTCGGCGATGTGGACGAAAGCTTCCAGGAAGACATTCCGGCTCCCGACGGCATCGAGTGGGACAAGCGCACGCTGCTCGCGTTCGAGAAGGATATCTTGAAGATGTACGTCTCCGACCATCCGTTGCGCCCGTACGAGAACTACCTTGCCCGTACTATGAAGCACACCATCGGTGACTTGTCTGACCGCGAGGCGGGCATCAAGTCTGCCACGTTCGCCGGCATGGTTTCCGAGATGAACATACGCCGCACCAAGCGCGGCAACCTCATGGCCAACTTCATCCTGGAAGATACTTCCGGTCATATCGAGTGCGTGTGCTTCGACTACGAGAAGAACCGCGATGCCATCCAGGAAGACGCCATCATCACCTGCAAGGGCAAGTTCGAGGTGAGCGATCGCGGCAGGCAGATCTTGGTATATGAGGCCAAGCTGCTGGTGCTTACCGAGGAGGAGGCGAACACCGCCCCGCTGCAGCTGGAGCTTGCCCTTACCACGCGCGAGCTGAATGCGCTGGTGTCCGATAGGCTGATGCGCATCCTGCAGCAGTACCCGGGCAAGGATCCGGTGGTCTTGAACGTGAGCCAGGTGGACGGCCGCCGCATGCGCGCCGAGCTGCCGCTTACGGTAGACTCCAGCAATTCTAGCTTGCGATCGCGTTTGTACGACCTGTTCGGGCGCACGCTGTGGAAGGCATCGTAGTGGAATGTTCCGCAACCCAGCTGAATTTGGCCATGGAAGTGGCGTACAACGGTGCGCCTTTCGCGGGATTTGCCCGTCAGCCGGGGCAGCTTACGGTACAGGGTAGCGTCGAAGAAGCGCTGGAGCTGCTGTTCCGGCGCCCGGTGGAAACCGTGTGCGCCGGACGCACCGATTCGGGCGTTCATGCGCGTGGGCAAGTGGTGAATTTTCAGGTAAGCGAAGAGGAACTGCGCGGCCGCAGCCTGTTCAAGCTGCTGCGTTCGCTGAATGCGCTGACGCACGAAGACGTTTCAGTGAAGAGCCTGCAGGAAAAGCCGGCCGAGTTCTCGGCACGTTTTTCAGCCACCATGCGCGAGTACCGTTACTTTATCTGCACCGAACCGTACGCTCCGCTTCTTATGCGCGATTTCAGCTGGCATATCCCCAAGCAGCTGGACCTAGACGCTATGCGTCAAGCTGCCGAGCACCTTATCGGCGAGCACGACTTCAAGAGCTTCTGCATGGCGGTTTCGGCCGAGGGCAAATCCACCATGCGCAATGTGTTCAGCATCCAGGTGGAGCAGGGGGAAATCTGGGGCGAATCGCTGGTGGTCATCACGGTGAAGGGCAACGCTTTCCTGCATTCCATGGTGCGCACCATCGTGGGTACGCTGGTTGCCGTTGGCTTGGGTCGCCGCAAACCCGAATGGGTCCAACAGGTGCTCGAGGCGCGCAACCGCTCCGCAGCAGGCGAGAACGCCCCGGCCTGTGGTTTGGTGTTCTGGCGTGTGAGTTACGAGGGCGCGCGCGTGCATACGCCGCAGTTGTCCCAAAAGGGAAGCGCTGAATAGTTCCTCGGGTCTTGAATTACGCTCAAGGTTCCCAAACGCCCCTTTACGGGCGGGCGGCACAGGACGTGCGTACGCTGCGCTAGAATAACCCCTTGGAATTTTCGCGCTCCGCAGAGGGCGGGGCGAAAGGGGAGGGTATATGGCTACATCCACACAAGCGGCGCAGCTCGAAGGTCGTGCTGCCTGGTCGGGCAAACTCGCATTCGTGCTTTCGGCGGCGGCTTCGGCAGTTGGCCTGGGCGCCATGTGGCGCTTCCCGTACCTGGCGGCGAAGTACGGCGGCGGCATGTTCTTGCTCGTGTACCTGGTGTTCGTGTTCACCATCGGCATCTCGCTGCTGCTGCTTGAGAACGCCCTGGGTCGCAAGACCGGTCAAAGCGCCATCGGCGCCTTCAAGGCCTTCGGCAAGAAGTACTCCTTCATCGGCATCCTCATGTCTGCGGTGCCGTTCATCATCGTGCCCTACTACTGCGTTATCGGCGGGTGGGTTACGAAGTACTTGGCCGCCTACGGCGCCGGCTCCTCTGCTGCCCTTTCCGATGGTGGAACCTATTTCACCGAGTTCATCTCTGCCGGCCCAGAGAGCATCCTGTTCACGCTGATCTTCATGATCATCACGTACGTAATCGTGGGCATGGGCGTGAACAAGGGCCTGGAGAAGGCAAACCTTGTTATGATGCCGGTGCTCATCATCGTGGCAGCCATCATCGCCGTTTACGCTCTTACCCTGCCCGGCGCGGTCGACGGCGTTGCCTTCTACCTGCTGCCCGATTTCAGCAAGTTCAGCCCTGAGCTGGTTATCGCGGCGTTGGGCCAGACGTTCTTCACGCTTTCCTTGGCCATGGGCATCATGGTTACCTACGGCTCCTACCTGGACAAAACCACCAACCTTACTTCGAGTGTCGGCCAGATTGCCGGCTCCACCTTCGGCGTTTCCCTGTTGGCGGGCTTCATGATCATCCCTGCCACGTTCGTGGCCATGGGTTCGGGTGAAGCGGTTGCCCAGAACTCCGGCCCCTCGCTGATGTTCATCGTGCTGCCCCAGGTGTTCGAGGGCATGGGCGGTTTGGCGGGAGCCGTTGGCACGGGCTTCTTCGTGCTGGTGCTCTTCGCTGCGTTGACGAGCGCGCTTTCCCTGGTGGAGACCTGCGTGTCCATCGTGCAGGACGCCACGCACTGCAAGCGCAAGACGGCGCTGGGCGTGGTTGTTGCCTGGGTCACCCTTGTGGGCATCGTGGTGTGCCTGGGTTACAGCGGGCTTTCCTTCATCCAGCCCATGGGCGAGGGAACCACCATCCTCGACTTCCTCGACTTCATCTCGAATTCTGTGATGATGCCCATCGTTGCCCTGCTTACCTGCATCTTCGTTGGCTGGATCATCAAGCCGAAGGAGATCGAGGAGGAGGTCATGCTCTCCTCCCGCTTCAAGCTTCGTAAGGTTTGGGCATTCGGCATCAAGTACATCTGCCCGGTGCTGCTGGTGGTTATCCTGGTTGCCTATGTTGCGGCTAGCCTGGGCTTCTTCAAGATGTAGCCCCTTTGCCGCGATGCGTTTTGCATCGAGCTGAATACGCTGCAGGATCGACTGCTCGAAAGGTGCCCCTTCCCTGGCCGATTGCATCGGCTGGAGGGGCGCCTTCCTGCTGCTGACGAAAGTGAAGAAGCGCAGCCCTGTGCTGCCGCAGGGGGAGCGGTGTTGTATGATGGGGGGCACGAATTTTCGACATTGATTAGGAGCAAACGTGTCTCTTTCCATAGGCATCGTGGGCCTGCCCAACGTTGGCAAGTCCTCCCTGTTCACCGCGCTTACGAAGAAAAGCGGTTTTGCGGCGAACTACCCCTTTGCCACCATCGAGCCCAATGTGGGCTTGGTACCCGTTCCCGATAAGCGCCTGGAAGGGCTGGCGGCAATCGACCATCCCGCCAAGATCATCCCGGCAACGGTGGAATTCGTAGACATCGCCGGATTGGTTGCGGGCGCTTCGCAGGGTGAAGGCCTGGGCAACAAGTTTCTTGCCAACATCCGCGAAACCGATGCCATCTGCGAGGTGGTGCGCTTCTTCAGCGACCCGAACGTAGAGCATGTTTCCAAGAAGGTGGATCCTCAAAGCGACGTGGAAACCATCAAGACGGAGCTTATCCTGGCCGATATCGCCACCCTCGAAAAGGCAATGCCCCGCCTGGAAAAGGAGGGCAAGCGCTACAAGGAGAAGGCCATCAACTTCGAAACCGCCCAGAAAGTGCTCGAGGGCCTGAACGAGGGCAAGCGCGCCTTGCAGCTGGACCTTTCCGAGGAAGAGCAGGAAGCCATCCGCGAGTTGTGCCTGCTTACCATGAAACCGATGCTCTATATCGCCAACGTCGACGAGGACAAGGTAGCTGCCGAGCTGCCCGAGATCGATGGTCAGCACCCGGTACCCATCAGCGCCAAGATCGAGGCGGACCTGGCGGAGCTCGACCCCGAGGAGGCCGCCATCTTCATGGAGGAGCTGGGACTCGACGAGAGCGGCCTTTCCCGCCTTATCCGCGAGGCCTACAAGCTGCTGGGGCTGCAGAGCTACTTCACCAGCGGTGAAACCGAGACGCGCGCTTGGACGATTCCCGTTGGCGCCAAGGCCCCGCAGGCTGCTGGCGTTATCCATACCGATTTCGAGCGCGGCTTCATCAAGGCCGAAACCGCTTCCTATGAGGACTACGTTGCCCTGGGTGGCGAAAAGGGCTGCCGCGATGCCGGCAAGCTGCGCCAAGAGGGCAAAGATTACGTGGTGCAGGACGGCGATGTCATGCACTTCAAGTTCAACGTGTAAACCTCATTCCCGTCAGTTCGAATGTGAAGGAGCAGATCGATGGCTGAAAAGGTCGCAGTGCTCATCCCCTGCTACAACGAGGCGGTCACCATCGGCAAGGTGGTGGACGACTTCAAGCGCGTCATGCCCGACGCCGACATATACGTCTACGACAACAACTCGAAGGACGAGACATCGAAGATCGCCGCCGAGCACGGCGCCATCGTGCGCTTCGAGGGCCGCCAGGGCAAGGGCAACGTGGTGCGCTCGATGTTCCGCGACATCGACGCCGACTACTACATCATGGTCGACGGCGACGACACCTACCCGGCCGAGGCCGCGCCGGCCCTCATCGAGCCCCTGCGCGCCGGCCGCGCCGACATGACGGTGGGCGACCGCCTTTCCAACGGCTCCTACGGCGAGGAGAACGACCGCGCCTTCCACGGCTTCGGCAACGACCTGGTGCGCTGGCTCATCAAGCGCATCTACGGCTTCGCCTTCGAGGACGTGATGACGGGCTACCGCGCCTTCAACCGCGTGTTCGTGAAGACCATGCCGGTGCTCTCCGAGGGCTTCCAGATCGAGACCGAGATATCCATCCACGCGGTGGACAAGCGCTGGCGCATCGAGGACGTGCCCATCGACTACCGCGACCGCCCCGAGGGCAGCTACTCCAAGCTCTCCACCTTCGGCGACGGCGCCAAGGTGCTCAAGGCCATCACCAGCCTGTTCAAGGACTATCGCCCGCTGGCCTTCTTCGGCTGGCTGGCGCTGATCCTGCTGGTCCTGGCCGTGGTGGCGGGCATCCCCGTGGTGGCCGAGTACGCCTCCACCGGCCTGGTGCCGCGCATCCCCACCATGCTGGGGTCCATGGCGCTGGCGGGCTGCGCCGCCCTCTCCTTCGTCACCGGCCTGATCCTGGACACGGTTGCCAAGAGCCACCGCCGCCAGTGGGAGATCGACGTGTACAAGG
>CAVIKC010000058.1:6671-7509 GCA_963643405.1 Succinivibrio sp. | reverse complement strand
GAAAAGTACGCCACCGAGCGTTCCACTCAGATCACCGATGCCGCCAAGGACTTCGATGTGGAAGACCTTATCGCAGAGGAGGAGGTTGCCATCACGGTAACCAAGGCCGGATATGTGAAGCGCCTGCCGGTTGCCACCTATCGCCAGCAGAAGCGCGGCGGCAAGGGCATGCAGGGCGTAAACCTGAAGGAAGAGGATTTCGTCGAGCACCTGTTCATCTCTTCCACTCATGCCTACCTGCTGTTCTTCAGTTCTAACGGCAAGGTGTACCGCCTTAAGGCCTACGAGATCCCCGAGGCAAGCCGCCATGCGCGCGGTACCGCTATCGTCAACATCCTTCCCTTGGAGAAGGGCGAGACGATTGCCGCGGTTATCGCAACGAAAGACTTCCCCGAAGATGAGTACCTGATGTTCGCCACCGCATCGGGCATGGTGAAAAAGACCTCCATGAAGCTCTACGATCGCACGCGCCGCGATGGCCTTATCGCTATCAACCTGAAGGAAGACGATGAGCTTATCAGTGTTCAGCGCGTTGCCGAGGGCGAGAAGGTGATGATGGTTTCCAGTACCGGCAAGGCCATCATGTGGGATGAGTCAGAAGTGCGCTCCATGGGGCGCGACACCATGGGTGTTCGCGGTATGACTGTGCAGGATGGCGTACGCGTGCTCGGCATGGAGATTGCCCGACCCGGCACCGAGCTGCTGGTGATCACCGAGCTTGGCTACGGCAAGCGCACACCCGTGAGCGAATACCCCACCCATCATCGTGGTGGCCGTGGCGTGAGCACCATTACCATGACCGAGAAGAAGGGCTTGCTTGTGGCGATGAAGGTCGTGG
>CAVIKC010000058.1:0-6661 GCA_963643405.1 Succinivibrio sp. | reverse complement strand
CGTGGATCCCCATGACGAGATCATGATCATCACCGAAGAGGGCTCTGTGGTGCGAACCCCTGTTTCCGGGGTTTCTCAGCTTGGGCGTTCCACCCAGGGTGTGCATGTGATGAACGTTGCCGATGACGACTGTATCTCTGCAATCGCGATATCGTCCAACGACGACAAGGAAGTCGGGGAGAATCCGTCCGAAGAGGAAACCGATGAGGTTACCGCTGAAGGGTAGGCTGGTCTTAGGCCTTGAGTGGGCCTAACGTGCCGTACTTGAGGTTCGCAGGATCGAACCAATGCAACAGGCTGAAGGGCGTTGTCCTTCAGCCTGTTCTTTTTAAAGAAGGAAGAAATGCCTGCTCATCTGCTAAAAGTTTCACGTGGAACAAAACTTTTCCAAAAATAGCAAATTAGTCCTTGACCGAAAGCGGGCAGAAAAGTATATTAATTGAGCGCGATTTCGGGCCCATAGCTCAGTTGGTTAGAGCGCACGCCTGATAAGCGTGAGGTCAGCAGTTCAAATCTGCTTGGGCCCACCATTTTTTACTGATAAACGCTCCACCGTGAGCCGAGTTTGCCGGTGGAGCGTTTATTGATAACCGAAATCGCACAACCAACGTGGGGCATTAGCTCAGCTGGGAGAGCGCGGGCTTTGCAAGCCTGAGGTCAGGGGTTCGATCCCCCTATGCTCCACCATGAATTCCAAGGTTCGCTTCCAGCGAGCCTTTTTTGATGTTCGGATAAGATATACCCAACGCCGCCAAGTAGGAAGAAGAAGGATGAAACAAGAAAGCATTCGCAACGTTGCCATCATCGCGCACGTTGACCATGGCAAGACCACCCTGGTCGACCGACTGCTTTGGTCCTCCCATGTGTTTCGCGAGAACCAAGAGGTTGCCGAGCGCGTACTCGACTCCAATGATCAGGAGCGTGAGCGCGGCATCACCATTTTGTCGAAGAATATCTCCATCCACTACAAGGACGTGAAGATCAACGTCATCGACACTCCGGGCCATGCCGACTTCGGCGGCGAGGTGGAGCGCGTGCTGAACATGGCCGATGGCGCCCTTCTTATCGTGGATGCCTACGAAGGGCCCAAGCCCCAAACCCGTTTCGTTCTTTCCCATGCGCTTGAGCGCGGATTGCGGATTGTGGTCGTAGTCAACAAGATCGACCGCCCGAATGCCAATCCTGACGCTGCGGTAGACAAGGTGTTCGACCTTATGGTCGAGCTCGGTGCCTCCGATGAGCAGCTTGATTTCCCGGTTGTGTACGCCTCCGCCGTGAACGGCTATGCCCGCTACGCTGCAGACGATGGGAACATGGATATGATTCCCCTCTTGGACACCATCTTGAAGGAGATTCCCTGTCCTGAGGTAGATATCGATGGTCCGGTTGCCATGCAGGTTTGCACCGTGGACCATAGCAGCTACGAAGGCCGCATCGGCATCGGCCGTCTGCAGAGCGGCACCATCCATGAAAAAGAGCAGGTGCTCGTTATACAGCCTGACGGAAACCGCTACAATGCCCAGCTGCGCAAGGTTTACACCTTCGAGAACCTGGGCAAGGCGGAGGTTCCCGAAGCCACTGCCGGCGACATCGTTGCTGTTATCGGCGTTGAGCAAGCCGACATCGGTGACGTTATCACCGACCCGGAGAACCCGGTGGAAATGGAGCCCCTCGCCGTCGAGGAGCCTACCATGGCGGTAGTGTTCGAGGCTTCTACCAGCCCTTTGGTTGGCCGCGAAGGCGATATCGTTGGCGCCCGTCAGCTTAAAGAGCGTCTCATGCGCGAAAAGGAGAGCAATATCTCCATGCGCATCGAGGAGACCGAGGATAAGTCGGGCATCCGCGTTGCGGGCCGTGGTGTGCTGCATCTTTCCGTGCTCATGGAAACCATGCGCCGCGAGGGATTCGAATTCCAGGTTGGCCGCCCTCAGGTTGTGTACAAGACCGATGAGGATGGCAGTAAGCTTGAGCCCATCGAGGAAGCTACGGTCGATGTTCCCAACGACTATTCCGGCAAGGCGATCGAGGTTATGGGCACCGCTGGCGGCATCATGGAGGACATGGCTTCCGACGAGACCATGACCCACCTCACCTTCACCATCCCCTCCCGCGGCACTATGGGTTTGAAGACCCGTATCCTGAATGCCACCCACGGCGAAGCGGTGCTGTTCCACCATTTCCGCGAGTACGGCCCTTACTCCGGCGAGATGCTCGGACGCAAGAACGGCTGCATGATCGCCATGGCAACCGAGAAATCGGTGGCGTATGCGCTCGATACGCTTCAAGAGCGCGGCCAGCTATTCGTTGGCCCGGGTGAGGACTGCTACGAGGGCATGATCGTGGGCGAGTCTTCCCGCGAAGGCGATATGGTGGTCAATGTTGCGAAGGCCAAGTCTCTGGGCAACCAGCGCTCATCCGGCGCCGACAAGGCCATCAGCCTCACCCCGCCCATCACCTTCACGTTGGAAGAGGCCCTCGAGTACATCGAGGATGACGAGCTGGTGGAGGTTACCCCGAAGTCGATCCGCTTGCGTAAGCGCACCCTTTCGGCAACCCAGCGTCGCAAAGAGGCGAAGAACAAATAAGCATCGGTTGAACCGATTGTCTTCAAGAAGCCAGCGAGCATGGAAAGCTCCGCTGGCTTCTTGTTTTATGAAGGGCTTGTGGTTAACCTGCGGCAATACGTGGGTAAATTGTGCGAACACAGGACCGAAAAACGCGTTGTGCAAAAATACGCATCGTTGCCGCGTTTCGACCGTGGCAGATAGGTTCTTAGAAAGACAAGGTACTTACATGATGAACGGATCTCTTCTTCGCAAGATCTCGGTCGTAGGGCTTTCAGCTGCTTGCTGCTTGGCGCTCACTGGCTGCGGCGGCACGAACTACGGTTATACGGGCGGCGTGGCTGCCACGGTCAATGGGTCGGAGATCCAGGAAGACACCATCACCAAGTACATCCAGGACTTCCGCACCAGCTCTGACCTCACCAGTGATGACGATTGGGGCAGCTGGATGAGCGAGAACTCCTTCGATCCCTCTACCGTCCGCGATCAGGTAGTCGATTACTATGTGGAGATCGAGCTCAAGAAGCAGGCCTGTGAAGAAAGGGGAATCACGGTAGACGATTCCCAGGTTGATGAGCAAATCGACAAGATCAAGGCCAACTACGACAGCGATGATGCATGGAAGGAAGCCCTTTCCTCCGCTGGCCTTACCGAGGACCAGTATCGCGACTCCGTTGCTACCGGTCTTCGCGATCAGGCGCTCGAGGAGGCTGTCGCCGGCGATTCCGCGACTGCCGATGACGCGAGTGTTCTCAACATGCTGAACACCTACTACACCATGTTCAATGGCGCTAAGAAGAGCTCCCATATCCTGTTCTCCTCCAACGACACCGAGAAGGCCCAAGAGGTGCTCGATCAGATCAATGCCGGTACGCTTGATTTCGCCGAGGCAGCCAAACAGTACTCCACTGATACCACATCCGCAGAAGATGGCGGCAACGTTGGCTGGGATTGCGTGAACAACTTCGTAACCGAGTACACCGATGCGCTCGACAGTCTTTCCAAGGATCAGGTTTCCGGTTTGGTGACCAGTGATTACGGTATCCATATCATCAAGTGCACCGACGAGTTCACCACCGATGGCACAGCGACCGATCTTTCGGCCTACCCGTCCGAGTTCGTCGACTACATATCCAAGATCATCAAGAGCCAGAACCAGTCTTCCGCTTACAGCACGTGGTTCAACGATTACAAGTCCCAAGCCGACATCCAGAACAACTCCATGCCTGATAACGTCCCCTATAACCTGGACATGACCAAGTACGAGAGCGCCTCGACCACCACCGACTCCACTTCCTCCGATAGCGCCAGCACGAGCGGTACCACCGATACGTCCGCAACGACTGAGTCGGGTTCTTCTTCGGGCGAATCTACCGAGTCGACCGAAACGTCTGGCAACTAAGGCGTAGGTTCCTATAACCTGAGGAACGCTGATTTCGGCCGTCTTGTCCTGAATGTGCAGGGTTGAAGGCTTCAGCGTTTCCCAGGACTTTTCCAAGGTCACCTCAATGTGGGTGACCTTGGTGTTTTACGAGAAAGGGCTTTCATGCAAGTAAAGGCTTCGCCCCTCATCGAGCTTCACGATGCCGTGGTTCGCCGCGAGGGCAAGGAGATACTGCATATCGACGATTTCACCTTGAACCAAGGTGAGAATATCGCGCTTATCGGCCCGAACGGCGCCGGCAAATCCACTTTCATCCACCTGATTACCCGAGAGGTGTTCCCTCTTCACCGCGATGTTCCACCGGTCCTTTTCAAGGGCAAGGCGCTGGTTACCTTGGAAGAGGTGAAGAAATGCCTGGGTATCGTCTCTTCTACCATGCAGGATCAGATCACGGTGCACCTTCCCGTTATAGAGGTGGTATATGGCGGGCTGTACGGTTCCTTGGGAGTTCCGCAGCGGCACAGGATGTCTGAGAAGGGCACGCTGAAAGCCCAGCGAGCTTTAGATTTCCTCGGTATCGGCGATTTGGCTAACCGCGATGTGATGACGCTTTCCTCTGGTCAAGCGCGCCGTGTGCTGATCGCCCGCGCGATTATCCACGACCCTGAGGTGTTGGTGTTCGACGAGCCCACCACGGCGCTCGATCCCGAAGGCATGTACTTCGTGCGCAAGGCTATGCGCGATCTGGTGGCTGCCGGTAAATCCATCATCCTGGTAACGCATTACCCCGAGGACATCATTCCCGAGATCCATCGTGTGGTGATGATCAAGGATGGGCAAATCTACCAGGATCTCCCCAAAGAGAAAGCCCTTACCACCAACTGCGTTTCCGACCTGTTTGAGGTTCCTTTGAAGATCTTGTCGGAAGATGGGTATTATTCTCTTGCCAGCAGGTACTAACTTGGTGTAAAGTACAGCCTTGCACGCGCAGATAGCGCTGCAGCTGGAGAGATGTCCGAGTCTGGCTTAAGGAGCACGATTGGAAATCGTGTATACGCCAAAAGCGTATCTGGGGTTCGAATCCCCATCTCTCCGCCAGTGAATTTCCGGAAGCGCTCGAAAGGGCGCTTTCTTTTTAAGGCCCGTCTGCGGCCTTCACATATTCGGAAGGGTGGCAGAGCGGCTGAATGCGGCGGTCTCGAAAACCGTTTTACCGGTACTCCCGGTAACGAGGGTTCAAATCCCTCCCCTTCCGCCAGTTTGATTGCGCCGGCTTATCAGCCGGCGCTTTTTCATATGAGGCGGGATGACGCTGCGCGGTGCCCTGGCGGCACAGCTGCCGCTCCAAGCGAGCTTGACGTACGAAGTACGCCTGGAAATCCTGCTCAGCAGAGCTGCGCAGGATGCGTCCGCTCGGACGCATAGTTTGGAGCTAAACATGCCACTGGAATGTTTACCCCGCCATTTGCACTCGCCAGAGCGCCGCTCGCTGACTTACTGGCGCATGCCCTGAGTTTTGATAAACGCCCTTTCGGGCGTTTATCGAGTTAGCTTTGCTCTTCAGCTGATTTCAATCCCTTATATTTCCTTCGCTTTTCGGCGGCGCTCGTGTGCTGGTTTTGGGCGTTGGCGGAGTTGGGTTGGTGGTTTCTCTTTTGCTTGGGTACACTGGGCTGCATGGTTTAGAGAAAAAGGGAAAGGAAAGCCATGGTTGATCGTGTGGTAGATCCCGAAAACGATATTCCCGTCGAGGATGTTGACGATACCCTGAAAACCGTGATCGTAGCGGTGCTCAATGAGGCGGCCGACAAGATGGAAGCAGGGGAAGAAGTTGTTCCCTTCACTGGTTTGGCGGTAAAGGAAAACCTCTTTATCGAGACTCATCCCGGGGACGATACCGAGAAGATCTTCCTGGCTGCCCGCAAAGAGGTGCAGGGAGCCCGCGGAGCGACGGCATACGCCTTCTGCTACGACGGCTTTCTCGACACTGAGGAAGGCACCGTGGACGCGCTCATCGCTGAAGGTGGCCTGCCGGGTGAAGAGCAGGGCTTCGCGTTCGGTTACCTCTATAACGAGGATGGCGTCGACCGCGAAGTGATTTACATCGGGCCTGCCCCTAATTTCATGGAGGGCTTGAAGCTCGAGTTGGACATGGAAGGTTCGCTCGACCCCTCGAAGCAGGCAACGACTGGAACCGAATCCGATTCCGAGCAATCGACTGAATAACCCGATAACCACCTCTCCCCGCGCCTTCGCGTGGGTTGTGGGGCGTAGTGAGTACGATGGCTGTAACCGGGGTTTGAAAGCCCCCGGTTACAGCTTTTTTCGCCTCAGGGCAAGATTATCTTGCGAACGGCTTCTCATCTGTTTCGCAAACCGTTAAGAGCGGCGCGCTAAGATCCTTTTGACGGGAACGATAAGGCCCTATGTGTGCAAAGCGTGGGTTCGCTTGCTCCATCAATTGCCAATGGGAATACCGTTTGGTATCTTACAAAGGCTAATCCTGCTTCGGGTTTACCTTTATCGCCCGAAGCCGTAAGTCCAGAGGAGGTGAACTGATGAAGGCTTATGAACTCTTGTACTTTGTAGCTCCGTCTATCGACGAAGAATCTCGTATCGCTGTTATGAAGCGTATCGAGACCGCCCTCGCAGAAGGTAACGGTGTCGTCGACAATGTTGACAACTGGGGTAAGCGCAAGCTCGCTTACGAGGT
>CAVIKC010000057.1:0-7595 GCA_963643405.1 Succinivibrio sp. | reverse complement strand
GCTCCACGCGGTCGGCGGGAAGCCCCGCGATGTTCTCGCGGTTGCCGGCGTAGGTCAGCTTGTCCAGCACGGTCACGTGCACGTCGGGGCAGTTGTCCACCACGTAGTGCACGAAGTTCGACCCGATGAAGCCGCAGCCGCCGGTGACGATAATGTTCTTGGGAATGAAAGGCTTAGCCATGAACCCGCTCTCCTTCTTCCTTGCTCTTTTGACTACAAAAGCAAAACACTCAACGGAACACGCCGAGACCAGCACATGGCCGAGTCCCGAACCGCACATTCAGCTGCGCAAAGCAACCATCTTCTTGATACACACTAGCCCATCAACCCTGCGTTGAAATCACTGATGATCGCCTCGTAATCTGTATAACGAATAAACATGTCATTACCGTCGATATCCCTAACACGCAGGAGCTCATTGATTTTCTTCAGCTTCTCGATCTCCTTATCAACCGATTCCGCGAAGATCTTAACCAGCCCGATGTTGGCCCCAGGAACAACAACGGAGCCCGGCCCCTTGATCAGATCAACGCTGACCGATCCCATCGCAGCAATCTCGTCAGCGCCTTCCACTGTTTCCACCACACCTCCGCGGGGGCAAAACAGATGGTATGCACCAACGCATGCCTCGATATCCGACGTGGGCGGCTCGGGCAATTGCTCCGCAGAATGAGGCAGGCCCATTGCGCTTTCAATGCACCACCTGAGGGAATCGAACCCGTTGACCCTTCGATACAGTCGATACGCAGTCTCGCTGCTTAGACGGTAGGCGGGGTCGATAAGATAAAAGTGCCCATCTTCATCGAGCATAGTCTCAACCCATGCGATGCCATTCGTGAAGCCAGACCGTTTGAAAAGTTTCCTTAAGGCAACATCAACCTCATCCAGAAACAATCCCAGCTTGTTGGATGTCGTATTGACGAACGAGTAAAGGTTGGCGGACTGATCCGGCATATGGAACTCCCGCCCAAAATAAAGCAACGAGGCCTCGCCATCCGCCAATACGTAATTTGCTATCCATTCGCCCCCTTTGAGACATCGCTCGCAAACAACTGACCCCTTGGCCGATGCCTCGCATGCCTCACGGTATGCAATTCGGAGTTCACTTTCGTTATTGCAATAGCTCATACCCCTGTTGCCACTGCTGTCAGTCGGCTTTACCACAACAGGATAGACAATATCCTCCAACTCTTCGCCAGGAAGACCCGGCGTCAAGCGATAATCTTCGGCAACGCGCAAACCCACCTCACGACAGGCTTCTTTGAAAAGGGTCTTGTCACGTGCTATGCCCCATGCTTTATCGCTGGCCGCCAAAGGCTCAAGCCCAATCCGAGAGCAAAGGGCTCTAACCTGGTCGCCGTTAAAGTCACTGACGCCAAACACAACACCGCCGATGTCCGTTGCCGCGCAAAGCCGAACAAGCTCATCGGTATCGTTCGTAGACACGAGCCAAGCTTCATCTGCCCTTTCCTTGGCGGGCGTTGTCTCAATATAGTCGGCAACGATAACGTAAAGGCCCATTTCGTGAGCCGTATCAACCAAATCGCACACACCGAAATCGCTGCCAAGTATCAATAGTTTTTTCATACCAATCTCCGAATACAATTAGCCAAGCAGATTTACTCACAACATGCTCAGTCGAACATCATCCAAACCGCCTCTTATCGAACTTGGTTTCTTCCGCAATGGCGAGAAGATACTGCCCATACGCGGTCTTCTTCAACCCTTCGCCAAACCCGCCAAGCGCATCGATATCGATAAATCCGCGACGGTAGGCAATCTCCTCTATACAGGCAATGTAGTATCCCTGCCGACTCTGGACGGCCTCCACATATTCAGCCGCTTTAAGCAATCCCCGAGGCGTCCCAGTGTCCAGCCAAGCCATACCACGGCCCATGAGCTCAACAAAAAGCCGACCCCGCTCCAGATAAGCATTGTTCACACTAGTAATCTCCAGCTCGCCTCGTCTGGAAGGCTTGACATCGGCGACTATATCGCTGACTTGCCCGTCATAAAAATACAGGCCAGGAACAGCGTAGTTGGACTTGGGACACTCCGGCTTCTCCTCGATTCCCACCACGCGCTGCTCATCGTCGAATTCCACTACGCCAAACGAACGGGGATCACGCACCGGATAGCCGAAAACAACAGCGCCGCCCTCGGACTCAACCCTCTCCTTTGCCCTAACCAACATGCGAGTTAGATCCTGTCCATGGAACAGGTTGTCGCCTAAAACAAGGGCGCAAGGCTCGCCGCCCAGGAAGTCACGCCCGATAGTGAATGCCTCGGCCAGCCCTCGCGGCTCAACCTGCTCGGCATACTCGAACCACATTCCCAACCCGGCACCATCACCCAGAAGTTCGCGAAACGCAGATAAGTCGCGGGGTGTCGAGATGATCAATACCTCACGTATTCCTGCCAACATCAGAACGCTCAGGGGGTAGTACACTAGCGGCTTGTCGTAAATCGGCAGCAACTGTTTGCTGACTGCCTTCGTTATGGGATGCAATCGGGTTCCAGACCCACCCGCAAGAACAATACCTTTCAACACCAACGACCTCCATAAACAGCGAATTCAGAGTTCAAACAGTTCCCTAGCTCAAGGCATCCGCACATCTTGCCGGCACCCACTAAATCATCCTTATCCTCATATAATCGTTGGGCGCCCTTCGAAACGCGTCCAGATCCGCTTGCGTATCAAACCTCAAGAACACAGATCCAAACGCATGGTTGGCAGCTGAAAATGCCGTCACCCTCTGACCCGGTTCAACCCAAAGCTGTTCTTCAGCCACATGGGCACCTGCGAAGCCAGGGGCGTACTCCATGCTGACGAAGATGCCGTCACGGTCGGCATGAAGTATCTGCTGATACCAAAAGCCATCGTATTCAGGCATGGGAAGCTTGCCCACCGGCTCACCCAGCGCAGCTTTCACGGAGGCCATAACAAGGTCGGTCTTACCGGCCGTGGCATATTTGAGCATCTCACACAGGCGGTTGCCGCCCCCGCGCGGCGAGCTTTCCATGATATAGGCCTTGCCATCAGTGGCCACGCGCGTCTCTATGTTGAACACGCCATCACGAAGCCCTAGCAAGTCAGACAAGCGTTGCAGCTCGGAAACGAGCTCTTTCTGAGCCCATCCCGGCATCGAAGCGGGCATAGCGAAGGCCGCTGGCGTGTAAGGATTGGGCACAACAGGATCAAACAGCTGAGAAGTGAAGCTCACGCAGTCGAACTTGCCACCCGACACGAAGCCATCGCCGTCAGAAGAGTCGCCATCCTTCTCAAGGAACTGCTCGACGATGCAGCGCCCATCACGCGAGAACGAAAGCGCGTACTCCACCGCTGCTCGCAGCCCCTCAGGGCCATCCACGCGCGAGCACCCCTTGCTGCCCGCAGAGTCGACGGGCTTGGCGATAACGGGATAGAAGATGCCGTCGGCATCGGCAACCGCTTCATCGGCGGAGCGGTAGATATGAAGCTCCGGGCAGTTGAACCCATTGTTGCGCAAAAAGGCGCGATAGCGCTCCTTGTCCTGCAGGATCGACACCGCCTCGTAAGAGCCCTGAAACGGTAGCCCAAGCTTTTCAGCGGCGTAAGATGCAGCCACCACGCCAGGGTCCGCCGCAAATGACATGATACCGTCAGCATTGCACTGTCGTGCGGCTGCCAATACCGCCTCGTTGTCGATGATGCTGGCGTTGATATAGCCATCCGAAAAGGCATGGGCATAGTTGTTCGGCAAGTAGTCGCAGGTTACCACGCGCACGCCCATCTTATGGGCGGCATCGATAACGGGTAGCGCGTAGCGCGCACCGCCCAAAAGTAGCAAGGTCTTGCTCATCGGCTTTCCTTTCCAGTAGCAACGATGACATCGCAGATACGATCCACGTCCTCTAGCGCCAGATCCGCATACATCGGCAGGGTCAGCACCTGGCTAGCAGCTTTCTTTGCCACGGGAGTGCGATCGCTGGAATACACGCTGCGGTAGCACGCGTAATCGCTCACCAACGGGTAGAAATATTTGCGCGCACCCACGCCAACGGCATCCAATGAATCAAAAACATCATCACGAGTAGCCCCAAAAACCCCAGGATCTATAAGCACCGGTAGGTAAGCGTAGTTGCTTTTCGTCCCTTCCTCCGGGCGAAACGTTCTTACGCCAGCCGCACCCTCAAGCCGTTCCCAGTAGCGCTCGGCCACAGCACGACGCTTGGCAACCTCGGCATCGAAATGACGCAGATTGCACACGCCCATGGCAGCGCAGAATTCGTTCATCTTGGCGTTTCCGCCCACGAAGTCGACATCCTCTGGACCCGTGATTCCGAAGTTCTTCCAATGGTTCAGCGTCTCATACAAAGCAGAGTCTTTAAAGCAAACGCAACCGCCCTCGATGGTGTTGAACACCTTGGTGGCGTGGAAGCTGAACATGCTCGCATCGCCAAAAGCTGCAGCAGAAACCCCTTGGCGCTCGACCCCGAAAGCATGCGCGGCATCATAGATCACCTTTAGCCCGTACGTATCGGTGATGGCCTGGATGGCGTCCACATCGCAAAGGTGTCCGTACACGTGCACAGGCACAATGGCGCAGGTGCGCGGGGTTATAAGCCTCTCAATACTAGCTGGATCAATCGTTAAATCGCCCTCCCGCACGTCAGCGAATACGGGAGTTAACCCCTTGCGCTTGATGGCATGAGTCGTGGAGGCAAACGTGAACGGAGTGGTGATTACCTCGCCCCCGATAGGCAGCATCATAGCCTCCAGGATGCATTCGAGCGCATTGTGCCCATTGGTGAACAGCGCCAGATTCTTCACGCCCATCTTCTCTTTAAGGGCGGCCTCGAGCTTCTCGTGCTCCACCCCCATGTTGGTAAGCCAGTGGCTCTCCCACAACGGTGCGATCTCCTCAACGTACTCTTCCAGCATCGGCATGGACGAGCGCGTGACGAGTATGCGGTCTAGCATATGTAATACTCCTTCCGAAAACGGGCGGACACCCGTGGTCAGCTATTAATCGATAGACCTTCGCGAGGACATAAAGTCCCGAACAGTAGAAACTAGATAGGTAAAAGCCTCGAGCCTGAATACGGCAGCAAGACCGAAGTAAGCAACAGCCATGACGGCCACCTCGAGGAGCAACTTGAGCACAGCGGTGGCAACGAGTGATCCACAAAGCAGAGCAAGCACACCAGAGACGATGGAAAGACCAAAAGCAGGTGCGATATCACAGAGCTGCTCCCTATACGAGTATCCGATGACCTTCTTATTCGGCCAGGCATTGACGAAGGTGGACACGATTCCCGCCAGCATGTACACCGCCACCATCAAATAGACATCCCGCAGAACGAAAGCGGCGAACAGGATGAAACAGATACCGTAAGCTTTCTTTATCAATTCCAGTTTTAAAAACAGGTCGCTCCGGCCCATGCCATTAAGAGCCTGTAGGTTCGTTGTGTGAATGGGCAGCAAAGCATATATAAAGCAGTACATCTGCAAGAACGGCACACAGGGCAGCCATCTCTCTCCCAGGAGGATCTCAACGATGGGCTCTGCCGCAACCGCGAACAGCGTCATTGAAGGCACGATAAGAAACGTCGAGGTCTTAAGTGCGCGCCGCACCAAGCGTTTCACCCGCACCACATCTGACTGCACGCGTGAGACAGCAGACAGCATAACGGGCTGAATGGCGCCATCCAGCATGCTGCCGAGCGCCTGCGGGTATTTCTCCCCCTGAGAGACAAGGCCCAAGTTTGACGCGCTGAACTGTTTGCCGATAATCAAATCAGATAGAGACTGGTAGCCCTGGTTGAGCAGCCCCGATGCAAGAAGCTTCCACCCATAGCCGAAATGCCTACGAATCTTTGATCTATCGAATACGAATCGAGGGAACCATTTCAACTGTACCCACAAAATTAAGCAATTAAAGAGCTGGTAAACGAGTTGTTGCAAAACAAGTGCCCACAAACCCACGCCCGAAAATGCCGCAAAAACGCCGACAATACCCGAAACCAAGGTCGCAGCGATAGTTGCGTTGAACACCTTGCGCAGCTCGAGATCCCGCTGCACGATGGCCACCTGCACTGAGTTAAATGCCGCAACAAGCAACAGAAAACCAAGAGACCGCAATGGCCAAACAATATAGGGCATCGCATAAAACTCCGCCACAGCTGGCGCAGCAATGAACACGATGACAAACAAAACGAAGGAGATTCCAAAGCTCAGCCAGAAAACAGTCGAGTAATCTGCCTCATCGACCTCACGGGCCTGCACCAACGAGGTGTTCAATCCTGACTGCACGATCACACTGCCCACATTCACAAACACCAGCATGATCGCTAGGGCGCCGAACTCCTCAGGTGCAAGCAATCGCGCCATAATGATCTGCACAAGCAGCTCGACAACTGCGCGTCCGCCCCTTTCGAACAGCTTCCAGAAAAGGGCGGTCACCGTACGTTTTTTTACAACCTCAGGATCCATCTCATCTCATAATCCAACTAAATACCTACCCGATAATGCACTTCACCTTTATCGATCAAGAGCCCTCCCAAGCGGTGGGCATGCGGCGGAAGCCAATAATCTGCACTTTTTCTTTGCAGAGCAATTCATGAAGTGTTTTCGGTAGTCTCTTTTGAGCATCGATTTGTAGTCGCCCGCTAAATCTAGGTTCATAAAGATCTGCTCATTGATAGCGTCTATAAAATAGCGATGATATTTGCCTCCGGACAATTCATCCGCTTTGCAAAGCATGTCTATCAATGCCCTGTGCGTTTCAATCGCCTTTTGCCTGTTCTTGTGGTTCGATTCGGACCATGAGCCTTTGGCTCGATACCTGTAAACCGACATGGGAGTATTCAGGAAAAATACCCCGCCATTAAGAGCAAGGTAGACCCGTTCGGGGTAATCGCCTACGCCATGTGTCTCTTTCGAATAGCCTGGCGCGCTTTCGTAAATAGACTTCCTAGAAACCAAGGAACTCGTATGGTAGCTATCGCCAGCACTCAGGAGGAGCTCCATGGGAATCATGGCGCTGGCATCCATCTTCGACATGATCCGTCTTTCCCCATTGCGGCAATCCAACAACCAGGTATTGTGAGCACACGCCGGGCAGTCAGGATGCGCCTCTAGATAGGCAGCCTGCCTTTCCAGCTTTTGGGGGTCGCACCAATAGTCGTCGCCTTCGCACCACGCAATATATTTACCTCGGCATTCGGACAGAATATGCCGCTGAAAGATATCTATACCTTTTGAGTACTGGTTCTCCCTTTGAATTATCGCTCTAAAGATCGCTGGATACTTTTGAACATATTCGGCAATGATAGCCGGTGTTGCGTCCGAAGAGGCGTCGTCATGAACCACCACTTCGAAAGAAAAAGAGGTTTGCTGAGCAAGAAATCCCTCGAGCGTATCCCTTATATAATCCTCTTGGTTGTACGCAAGGCACACAACACTTATAAGGGGCTGTGCCGAGTTGTCAGAAAAGCACTCGTCTTCTGGCCCTTTCCCGTCGCACGTGCAGGATGCATCAGTTCCGTTCATTAAGCTCTTGCTCCTTTTTCATCCATAATTCCCAGAAAAGACTTTTAGATCCCCAGATGAC
>CAVIKC010000056.1:0-7849 GCA_963643405.1 Succinivibrio sp. | reverse complement strand
GCTTCGACCACGATTTCGGCTTCTTCGTCGTGGAGCGGAGCGACTCCAAGGAAGACCTGCTTACTCCCGGCGAGGGCGACTCGGGCATCTGCGTTATCCACTTCTCGTTCAGCGGCGATAGCTACGATGCCATGGACATCGTCAACATGGGCATCCCATCGGG
This sequence comes from Succinivibrio sp., assembly GCA_963643405.1. GTDB lineage: Bacteria > Actinomycetota > Coriobacteriia > Coriobacteriales > Eggerthellaceae > Anaerotardibacter. The sequence continues at coordinate 7,686 of CAVIKC010000056.1, read as the reverse complement.
CACGGTTTCCCTTACGCCCGATAGCCTGCAGAACGCCCCGAGCGATGCCAATGCCGTTTTCGCCACATTCGGTTGCAAGTCTCACGAGGGCTGCAGCATTCGCTCGCTGAAGCTCAGCTTCGAGAAAAACGCCGACGGCAGAAACACTTTGAAGTCGGTACAAGAGGTTCCTGTGATCGACGTCGACTCCTCCGTGAAGAGCATATGCCCTTGGGACCAGAAGGATACGCTTATTGCCGTTGTGTCCGACGGCGAGGGCAATGCGGACGGCAGCGATACCGGCTACTTCGCCCGAGTAGCGCTTCCCACCGTTGGTGAAATCGAGAGCCATCTGGGCGCTAAGGCGGCTTTCTCTACGTTCAACATGACCTGCGTGAGCCCGAAGGACGTGCCGCTGAGCGGTCTGAGCATGCGCGCGAGCCACAAGTACTGTTACTACGCCACAAACCATTCCGGCGTGAAGGGCTACGAATTCGACGAAGACGGCGCGTACAAGACCAACGAAGACGGCTCGTACAAGTCGTACGTCGATGACCCCTCGTACCTCATCAAGGCGTTCACCGAGGTAGATGGGGTATTCACCAAGTCGTTCATCTTCGCCCAATGCGACAATCCGGTTGATTCGTTCTTCGCCGTAGAAGACACTGCGGGCGATTCCAGCAGCAAGACTTCCTTTGTGGTGCGCCACGTTACCTCGGCCGCCGATTCGAAGGCCAACCTGTACGCCTTCGACGTGCCGTTCCTGCGCAGCATCTCGGTCGATGCGGCTGGGCCGGTTTCGCTTGAGGTTGTGCCGGGCGAATCGAACGCCTTCACCGTCACGGTAACCAACAGTGGCAACACGGTGCTCACGCAGGTGAAGCTGAGGTTCATCGACGATGAATCCGAAAAGACGATCGGCGAGGCCATCCTGGACTTCGACAAAGCAAAGAACAGCTCGAACGACGGCTTAGATGAAGACGCCTATGCCCAGGACAAGATGGCGAGCGACGATAAGTCGAACATCCTCGTCGCCGCCAACGGCGATGCCGCCCTTGTTCCCGGGCAAACACGTTCGTTCGTTGTTGATATCGACATTCCCGAAAGCTGGACCGGCACGAAGAAGAAGCTCACCGTTAGGGCGGAATCCACCGACATGAGCTACATCGATCCCAACACGGGCAAAGAGACGTTTTCGGGCACGGGAATCGCGCTTTACGATGCAGACGCAAGCACGTCGACGACCATCGAGGTGACAGTTGCATCCGACGCCGAAAGCGAGCTTGCACCTGCCGAGCTTTCGGGCGAGGTTGTTCCTTATGGCTCGGACGGCGGCTCTAATGGCGGCGGTGATGGCAACAGTGACGGCAGCGGGGGCGGCAACGGCGGTTCGGGCAGCGTGCTGCCGATGACCGGCGATGGGCCGTTCGCACCGGCCGTTGCCGCAGTGACGGCCGCCGCCGCGGGCTTTGCCGCCTACAGTGCGCGACGCACGCGCCTAGAGCAGCAGGCAGAATCGGGCGAGCCCGACGAAGAATAGGGTAGGTTCCCGCGGAGTTTGCCGGTTCGTTTCGGCCATTCCTGCAAGCCCGCCATCCGCCCCCGCGCCGGCTTTGTGCTTTTCGCATCCGCATGGCGGCGGGCACGGCGGCGTTGCGCTATACTTCCTTCCACATGCGAAGACGAAGACAGCGCACTGCCCTTCGCAAGCCAACAGAGAGGGTTCCCCGGCTGAAAGAACCCGGCGTGCAGGCAGTGCGATTCCCTTTATCAGCATCAAGGTGAAAGCAGGGCGCGCAAGCGTGGACGTTACTAGCCTTGGCGGGCGCTCCCGTTACAGAGCAGCATAAGTGGGTGCACCGCGCGGCAACGCAAGGCGCATCAACCAGGGTGGTACCGCGAGAGCCCTTCTCGTCCTTGGATATTCCAGGACAAGAAGGGCTCTTTTTTCATACCGGGGCGTCCCTGGCGCCGCCGGAACAGCTTTCAGGAAAGGTTGCAAGGAATGTCAGTTATCGACGATATCAAATCCCTGCATGCCAATACGCTCGAGGCTATTGGCAAGACGCCTACCACCGACGCGCTGGAGAAGATCCGCGTAGAGGTAGTGGGCAAGTCGGGCACGCTTACTGGGTACCTGCGCGCCATGGGCCAGGTTGCCAAGGAGCACCGCGCCGAGGTGGGCAAATCGGTGAACGCCGCCCGCAACGAGATCGAGGCCGCGCTCGAGGCCAAGAAGAAGGAGCTGGCCCACGCCGAGCTCGAGGCGAAGATGGAAGCCGACGCCATCGACATCACGCTGCCCGGCCGTTCCCAGCAGATGGGCACGCGCCACCTTATCAACGCCATTTCCGACGAGATCTCCGAGATCTTCCTGGGCCTGGGCTACACCGTGCTCACCGGCCCCGAGGTGGAAACCGACTGGTACAACTTCACGGCGCTCAACGCCCCCGAAGACCATCCCAGCCGCGGCTTGGCCGACACCTTCTACGTGAAGGACAACACCGGCGCCGAAACCGCCGTTAAGGGCGAATCGGCTGTGCTCCTGCGCACGCAGACTTCCGGTGTGCAGGTTCATGCCATGGAAGACCGCGAGCTTCCCATCTACATGATCGCCCCCGGCAAGGTGTACCGCCGCGACGTGGCCGACCCCAGCCATCTGCCCCAGTTCAACCAGTGCGAGGGCCTGGTGGTAGACAAGGGTATCACCTTCGGCGACCTGAAGGGCACGCTCGATTACTTCTGCAAGCAGGTGTTCGGTCCCGAGCGCGAAACCCGCTTCCGCGCGCATTACTTCCCCTTCACCGAGCCTTCCGCTGAAGCCGACGTAAGCTGCGGCGTGTGCGGCGGCACCGGACACCTTCACAACGGCGACAAGTGCCGCATGTGCAAGGGCACCGGCTGGATCGAGATCCTTGGCTGCGGCATGGTAGACCCGAACGTCCTGCGCATGTCGGGCATCGACCCTGAAGTGTATTCCGGCTTCGCCTTCGGTGTGGGCATCGAGCGCGTTGCCTGCTTGAAGTACAACGTGCCCGACCTTCGCATGCTGCTGGAAGGCGACATGCGCTTCCTGCGCCAGTTCTAATGCGGCGGCGCTGGCTCGCTGCCGGCGCTCAAACCGCTGTTGACCTTGTTCCAACCAGGGCTTTTCGGCCAACTGGTTGTTGGATAGAAAGAGACGAACATGAAAGTATCCTTGAAATGGCTTTCTGATTATGTGGAGGTCCCGGAAGACACCAAGGCGTTCTGCGACCGCCTGGACCTTACCGGCACCGGCGTTGAAGGCGTAGACCGCTTGGGCGATACCTTCGACGGAGTGGTGGTTGGCCATGTGCTTACCTGCGAGGATCATCCCGATTCCGACCATATGCACGTGACCACGGTAGACGTGGGGGCTGAAGAGCCCGTGCAGATCGTGTGCGGCGCTCCCAACATCGCCGCCGGCATCAAGGTTCCCGTTGCCACCATCGGCGCGGTGCTTCCCGGCGACTTCAAGATCAAGAAGTCGAAGCTGCGCGGCGTTGCCAGCTGCGGTATGTGCTGCTCCCAGCGCGAGCTGGGCATGGGTAACGACCATGAGGGCATCTGGGTTCTTCCCGAAGACGCACCCACTGGCCAGCCCATCGCCGACTACCTGAAGCTCGCCGACACGGTGCTCGATTTGGAGATCACCCCGAACCGCCCCGACTGCCTTTCCGTGGTGGGCTTCGCGCGCGAAGTGGGCGCCATGTACCAGAAGCCCTACACCAACCCGCTGCAGGAAATGGCCGGCAAGCTGGAACTTTGCAAGGAAGCCCCCGCGCTCGATTCCGAGGTGAGCATCACCATCGCCGACGAGGAGCGCTGCCCGCGCTATGCCGCCCGCGTTATCCGCGGTTGCAATGTGGGCCCCAGCCCCGACTGGATGGTTGAGCGCCTTGCGGCCATCGGCCAGCGCTCCATCAACAACATCGTGGACGTTACCAACTACATCCTGTTCCTGTTCGGCCAGCCGTTGCACGCCTTCGACCTTGCCAAGCTGAAGAACGCCGAAGGCAAGGCGAACGTGGTTATCCGCGCTGCCGAGGAAGGCGAGAAGCTCACCACGCTCGATGGCCAGGAGCGCACGCTTACCTCCGACATGACCGTTATCTCCACCCCCGAGTTGGGCGCCGTGGCGCTGGCCGGCGTTATGGGCGGCCTCGATTCCGAGGTGACCGAGGAAACGGTAGACGTGCTGCTGGAAACCGCCACCTTCGAGGCGGGCCGTACCAGCCGTACCAGCCGCAACCTGGGGCTTATCTCTGAAAGCTCCATGCGCTACGAGCGCGGGGTAGACGACCACGGCATCGACGTGCGCTCCGCCGCCGCTGCTGCCCTTATCGCCGAGGTTTCCGGCGGCAAGGTGAGCTGGGCCGAATCAAACGAGCAGGGCATCATCGACCAGTGGCCGCTGAAGTCCGAACAGCCCCACCTGCAGTTCCGCATCAGCCGCTTCAACGCCATGATGGGTGCCCAGGTTCCGCGCGAGTTCGTGGCAGACATCCTTGGTCGCTTGGGCTGCGAGGTAACCGACGGCCCCGATGCCGACACCCTGAACGTGGTAAGCCCCACGTTCCGCCCCGACCTCCCGCGCGAGATCGACCTGTACGAAGAGGTTCTTCGCCTGTACGGCATGGACAAGATCACTCCCACGCTGCCCGGCGGCCGCGGCCGCTTCGGCGTGCGCTCCGAGGCGCAGCGTGCCCTGGACGTGGTGAACGACACCATGCGCGCCTGCGGCTTGAACGAGACCATGACGTACTCGTTTGCCGACCCGAACGAGATCGTCCAGCTGCGCATGCCCACCGAGGGCCTGGGCATTCCCGTGGAGCTGCTGAACCCGCTGAACACCGAGCAGTCCGTTATGCGCCAGTCCATCATCCCGGGCTTGCTGCGCAGCGTTGCCTACAACCAGAGCCGCGGCGTGCACAACGTGCAGCTGTATGAGACCGGTGTGGTGTTCTTCGGTGCCGAGGGCCACAAGAGCCCCAAGGAGCGTCAGCGCCTGGCAGCCGTTATGGCCGGCGCCATGGACGATCCGGCTTGGAACAGCAAGCCTGCCGCCTTCGACTTCTTCGACGGCAAGGGCGTGGTGGAAAGCCTGCTGCGCGAGCTGGCCATCCCGAAGGTGCGCTTCAAGGCGCTTTCCGCCGAAGACGCCCCGCACCTGCAGCCCGGCCGCGGTGCCCAGGTGCTTTCCGGCGGCACGCTGCTGGGTTGGCTGGGCGAGATCCATCCGCTGGCGGCGGAAGCCTTCGATGCCCAGGCGCCCGTTGTTGCCCTGGAGCTTGACCTGGATGCGCTTATCAAGTGCGCCCGCCCGGCCCGCGATTACGTGGACGTCCCCGTGTTCCCGGCCGTTACCATCGACGTTGCCTTCGTGGTAGACGAAGAGGTCACGCACGAGCAGCTTTCCCGCTGCATCAATTCCGCGGGCGGCAAGCTGCTGGAATCCGCCCAGCTCTTCGACGTGTACCGCGACGATGTGCGCTTGGGCGCCGGCAAGAAGTCCATGGCCTATGCGCTGGCATACCGTTCTGCTGATCGCACGCTTACCAGCGAGGAAGTGGAAAAGCAGCACACGCGCCTTATCAAGAAGGTGTGCGGCGCCACCGGTGCCGAGGTCCGCGGTTAAACGCCTGCAGGGCTTCACCGTTGTCGTAGCTTGGCGCGATCGCGTCTTGAATCCTGAAAAGGCGGGGCAATGCGCTCCGCCTTTTCTTATACAATCGGGTGAACGATTGAAAGGAGCGCCAAGGCTTGAGCTTGGTCAAGGGAAACGTGAAGGGCAAGCGCGAAAGGAAGGTGCGCCTTTCTGCCGATGGGACTCCCTACACCGTATGGCAGCGCCGCACCCGGGTGCTTTGCCTTGTGTACGTTGCTTGGGCGCTGGTGGAAATAGCCACGGGTGCCGGGTTCCTTACCATCCGTGCCATCGGGCTGTTCGATCCCACCGAGCCGGTGCCCATCATGACGTTTGGGTCTTCCACGGTTGTCAGCGGCGTGCTGAACCTGTTGGTGGCCTTTTCCGGCCTATGGGGTGCGCACAACCCGCGCCGCATAACGGTGTTCTTCTGGGCAACGCTGCTTGCCGCCCTGCTTTCATCTTGGCAGGTTGCCAGTGCGTGGAGCATGGGGGAAATGGACCCGGCCATGGTGTTCTCGCTGGCGGTAACGTTGGTGTACGCAACGTGCGCCTGGCAGGTGCGCGGGCAAACCGGCTATTTCGACAACCATCCGCACCCTGAAGATGCAGACGAGCCGCCGCTCAGGAGAGACGCCAAGGCGATAGAGGCCGCGGTACAGGAAAAAACCCTCGAGCTGGAAGCCGCGAAGGAAGAAGCGGAAGCCCAGCTCAAAGACGTGAAAGAACAGTTGGAAACTGCCAAGCGGCAGTTGGGCGAAAGGAAGTAACATGGCGCTTTCCGATCTTTTGGGAATCGAGCTTGTTGAAAGCACTCCCGAAAAGTACGTTACCCGCATGCTGGTAACCGAGAACATGCTTCAGCCGCATGGCGTGCTGCACGGTGGCATCAGCGCGGCCTTGGCGGAAAACGCCGCCAGCCAATGCTGCACCGACCACTACGATTCTGACAAGATGTTCTTCCTGGGCGTGGAGGTTTCCAGCACGCATCTTCTTCCCGTGAAGGCGGGCGATACCGTGGAAACGGTGGCTACCCCCATTCGCGCTGGCGGACGCATCTCCCAGTGGAAGATCGAGCAGTTCCGCCTTTCTGATGGCGAGCTGTTCAACGTCTCCCAGATGACGATGTACGGCAAGAAGAAATAGCCGAGGGCAGCTGCGAACAGCAACGGCGACAGGGCCGAGGGTGCTCCCCTCGGCCCTTTTAGGTTTTAGACCCGTTTCTCCTAACCAACCTTATGGTTTTGCAGAATAAGCTGCGCTTTCGCAAGGCAATGCGAAACGGATGCGAAAGCGCTCGCAAATCGTTTCGCCCCAGGCTGGCCGTGCTCCCTCTTCCGATATAGTTCGCCCAGAAGCCGCCTGCGTTGTGTGCGTGGTCGTTGGGGGAGGGGTGTTCTCGTGGCTGCTGTTCTTGCGCTCTTGTTCGCGTTGTCCTGTGCCATTACGGCTATCGATGTTCGTGAGCGCGCCATCTATGTGCGGCATCTGCTGCTTTTGACATGCCTGCGCGTTGCGGTGGCTCTGTGCTCCGTTGGCATGAGCTTGGGCCCTGCCGGCGAAGGCGTGCCTTGGGCGGCTGCCGGCTCTGGGCTTCAGGCGGCGTTCACCCTCGCCCTTCCCTTAGAACGATGGGGCTTCCTTCTGTTGGCGCAATCCCTTCTGATGGGGGTTGCCGTGGCTCTGCTTATCGCGCTGCTGGGGCGCGTGGTTTCCAAGCTTTCAGGCAGCGACGCCGTGGGAAGGGGGGACGTGCTGCTCATCGTCGCATGCTGCCTGTTCCTTCGGCTCAACGAATTGGAGGCCTACCTTCTGCTGGTGGCTCTAGCGGGTGCGGCGATGGCCCTGTTCTGGCGCTTCGCCAAAGGTAGCAGAACGTTCCCTTTCGCCCCCGCCCTGGTATGGCCTTGTTGGGCGCTGCTCCTGATGCTGGGATAACCTGCTTGTTCGCTCTGCGGAAAACGAAAAGGCCCACCGCAATGGCGAGCCTTTGGTTTCAACTGGTGCCCGAGGCGGGATTTGAACCCGCACGTCTTTCG
>CAVIKC010000055.1:0-8908 GCA_963643405.1 Succinivibrio sp. | reverse complement strand
CCTACCAGCCGAGATCAAGGACGCAACGGTACTGCTCGAAGGAATGCAGGCCGTCAGAAAGGAAGGAACAACGATGAAACTCCCATACAAAGGCACCGCCCCCACCAGGGCGCACCAAGACGATGCAGGGCTTGACCTAAGAGCGGCAGAGAGCGCTTGGATTGCCAGTCTCTGCTTGTACATGGTTGACACTGGGACTGCCGTTGACATTCCCAAGGGTCATGTCGGTCTGCTGGTGGCGCGATCGAGCCTTTGCAAAAAGGGCCTGATGCTGGCAAACGGCGTTGGCATCATCGATCCCGGCTACCACGGCTCGGTGAAGGTGCCATTGTTTGGCCTAAGCGCCGACGAGATCGAAGCAGGCGAGCGCATAGCCCAGCTGGTGATCGTACCCATCGCATACGTTGAGCCTGTCGAGGTGGAAGAGTTCGAGAAATCCGAGCGCGGCGAAGGCGGCTTCGGAAGCACGGGAAGGGATTAGACATGCGCGTTTCCTGGCTATCGGGGGGGGGTCTCATCCTTTGTGGCAACCTACCTTGCCAAGCCCGACCGAGCCATCTACATCAGCATCGCAAACCAGCACCCGGACACCCTGCGGTTCATTGCCGACTGCGCCAAGTTGCTGGATTGCCCGGTGGAGGTGATCGGTGACATGCGGTTCGCCCAGTCAATCGATCAGGTCATAGCCAAGCGCCGATACATCAACGGCGCTGCTGGCGCGGCCTGCACCACCGAGCTGAAGAAGCGCGTCCGCCAGGAATGGGAGCGCCAGAACGCAACTCCCGACCTGACCTACATCTGGGGCTTCGATGCCGATGAACGCCACCGAGCCGAGCGCACACGCGCAGCAAGCGAGTTCGGCGTTGAGTTCCCGTTGATCGAGCGGAACCTGACCAAGCAGAACGTCCATGCCATAGCGCAGGATTTGGGGCTGAAGCGCCCCGCCATGTACGAGCTTGGATACAGCAACAACAACTGCATTGGGTGCGTCAAGGGCGGGAAAGGCTACTGGAACCGCATCCGGAAGGACTTCCCAGAGGTGTTCGAGCGCCGAGCCAAGGAAGAGCGAGAGATCGGCCACAGCTGCATCAAGGGCTGCTTCTTGGACGAGCTAGACCCGAACGCCGGGAGATTTGAGACAGAGATCATGCCTGCGTGCAGCTTCGACTGCGTGGGCGTCTTGGAAGGAGATTAGGAATGGAAGACACCATCAAGCTGCCCCTGGACGCAGACGGAGTGCCGATCAGACCGGGGGATGTGGTCTACAGCCTCAGAAGAAAAGATCCGAAGCCGAAGATAGTTCGAGAATTGCTGTTCACCGGCGCAGAGCCTATCCAGTGGAGCATTGTTCTGAAAGACGGACTCTCCTACGTTCCTAATAGCTTCAGTCACACCAAGCCCGACACCTTGGAAAGCATTGAGCAGGCTCTTGACGAGTTGGCTAAGGCTGCTGCGTGTGGATGTACGACCGACGTAGAGATCAAAGATGACATATCCTACCTGATGGAGCGCATCAAGAGGATGGTGGAGCGATGAGCGGCAAGATCAAGCGCACCGACAGAGCAGCAACGATCCTGGCTGCAATCGTCATGGCTATAGCGATCATACAGCCGCTGTCGCTGCTGTTCGGATTGTCGGCCCTGGTGTGGTGCCAGGTGTTCTCGATGATGGGGGGTATGTGATGATTAGCATGGAAGAGCGCCAAGAGGTGATACAGCAGCTTCGGCACAACAGCTTGTGGGACAAAGATGTGTCGATATCCACCGTGTTAGACGCACTCGACATTAATTGGGATGGATGCGAATCATATAGCGATCTACGCGAAGCCGTCTGGGATCGGATGTGTGACCTGATCGACCGCCCGATCAGTGAGAACGTCCATGACGGGCGGGAATTCGAGTGCAGCGAGTGCGGCATGACCTGGCACCTGTTGGACAGGGAAAGCCCTTGCGATGAGTGGGCGCATGTGCGCACCCCGCGCTACTGCCCCAACTGCGGAGCGGATGTGATCGGATGACCGACCTGTCAATCATCGCAAAGCGCCCCGACCTTCCGGTGATCGTCTTAGTTGACAACTACGATCTGGCCTACGATTACGACATAACGGCGCAGGGAATCTACAAGGCCGAGGTGCGCATGGTCGCAACATGGAACCAGCGCACGTACGACAACGAAGAGGACTTCGTAGAGGATTACTGCGAATTTAACTTCTGTCTCAGGCCAGAAGAAAAGCTCGAAGCCGAAGCGCACGAGTTGTGGGAAAAGCACGCGAAGGAATGCATCGTCTGCTACTGCTATGGGGAAATGATTCCGAAGGGATGTGAGATCAAGTGATAAGCCTGTATACCGAATGCTCCAGATGCGGGGAGTTCGACCCGAGGCGCGATCTCTGATGCCTATAGCCTACGGAAACAGCGGCGGGTACGGGCGGTTCCTCGAAAGAGCCGCCCAGCCCATCGTCAAGGAAGAGCAGCCCCGCCCGATCCTCTGCCTCAACAACGGCAGGGTCTATGACACCGTAGAGGCCGCAGCCAGGGAGGTTGCGGGCATGGAGTGGAAGAGCGCAGCACGGTCGATCAAGCAGGCTCTGGAGGGCAAGCAGACGCTCGCCAGGGGCAGGCGGTGGATCTGGGCAGACCAGGAACCCCCGGTGCAGATGTTCGAGACGGGGAGAGTCTACCCGAACGCCTGCGAGGCCGCGAAGGCGATGGGCGCAACCTACCTCCAGACGGGGGCGAAGAAGATCAGGGACGCAGCCGCAGGGCGCAGAAGGACGGCGTTCGCCCGCCATTGGCTCCCAGAGACCGACCATGCCCCGGTGATGTGCTGGGACACGGAAAGGTGCTACTGCTCGGCAGCAGAGGCCACGGGAGCACTGACCGCCTACCAGCTGAAGAGGAAAAGCCGCAAGGAGGCAGCCCAGGCGATCAAGAAGGCGGCAGACCGAGGGGGAACGGCCTTCGGGCTTCGATGGATCATGGGGGCGCGGTCATGATGGACACGCTGCCCGCGATCCTCCGCCCGCTGATGGAGTGCCCATCGGTCGAGACGCACGTGTGCGCCGTGTGCGGGAGACCCTACCCGCTGAACCGCCACCACGTTGTCAGGCGGGGAGCGGGGAAGCTCTTCCGAGACGGCAGGGAGGTTCCCAAGCCCACAGTGGTTCTCTGCGGCATGGGAAACACGGGTGGCTGTCACGGCTTAGCACATCAGAACAGGCTCCATTTCCGCAACATAAACGGGAGGCTGGCCTGGAAGCTCTTCAACGAGCCGATAGCCTACCAGGAAGCGTTGAAAGACGAAAACGGCTGGTCAACGCTATAAGACGCGCCCTTCGGGGCGCTTTCCTGTATAATGAGGGGAGACAAAAGGAGGAACATGAGAGACACAGCGCTGGAAGTGGTCGAGATCCCCATCGGGGAGCTGAAGCCATACGAGAACAACGCCAAGAGGCACGACAACGCCAACATCGAGGCCATAGCCAACAGCATCGAAGAGTTCGGCTTCCGCAACCCGATCCTGGCATGGGAGGGCGAGAACGGCGCAGAGGTGGTGGCAGGCCACGGGCGATTGATCGCAGCCAAGAAGCTCGGGATGGAAAAGGTCCCGGTGATCTACGTCAACGACCTCACCGATGAGCAGCGCCGCATGCTGACCCTGGCGGACAACCAGACAACGCTCATGACCGGGTGGGACTTCGCCGAGCTTGAGAGCGAGCTGGATGCGCTTGCCGACAGCTTCAATATTTCTGACTTCGGTTTTGAGGCGGGTAGCGAAGCGCTGGATGTCGAGAGCTTTTTTGAAGAGGGCGCGGGCGCGAACACATCGGACACGCCTAAGACCGTGACGTGTCCCCACTGCGGCGAGAACTTCGAGATCGAATGAAACTATATCTAGCGGGAACCAACAGAGGGCGGTGTTGTGTAGGTGCGAATCTATCTGGCGGGCTGCGCGACGAAGTTCAAGTTCGACGCGCTGAGCTACGGGGGGGGGGTTAGCTGATGCGAATCTATCTGGCGGGCGGAATCATGGCGAATCTGAAGCCCCTCTGGATGGATTTGGTTAGCGAAGCGAATGCGCATATACCTCGCGGGACAAGCCCCTTGGAAAGAATCGGCGCTGTACAAATCCTCAATCGAGAGAGAGAGAGAGAGTAGCGGCGGCGCATACATCCTCGAGAGCTTCTACTACGCCGACGATTGGACAGAGCGCACAATCCCGCTGCTAGGCTCCTTCATGCTCGATTCCGGCGCGTTCACGTTCTTTACGCAGGGGAAGCATGTCGATTGGGACGAGTACACCGAACGTTATGCCGAGTTCATCAAGAGGAACGACGTGGAGCTGTTCTTTGAGCTGGACGTGGATTCGCTCATTGGGTACGAAAGGGTCTTGGCGCTGCGGCGAAGGCTCGAACGTCTGACGGGCAGGCAACCCATACCCGTCTGGCACAGAAGCAGGGGCAAGGAAGAGTTCATAAGGATGTGCGAAGAATACCCATATGTCGCGCTGGGCGGAATCGTGTCGAAGGAGTTCATGCCGCGAGATTACAAGGTGTTCCCATGGTTCATCTCCGAAGCCCATAAGCGGGGGAGCCGGATTCACGGACTGGGATTCACCAACCTGAAGGGACTCACCCGATACCACTTCGACAGCGTGGACAGCACCGCTTGGGTTTCAGGCAACCGCTTCGGTGCCTTGTATCAGTTCGACGGCAGGACGATGGTGAAGCACTCCAAGCCAGACGGTGCACGCATGGTCAACGCCAAGGAAGCGGCTCTAAACAACTTCAACGAGTGGTTGAAGTTCCAACGGTACGCAGACACCCACCTGTAGAAAGGATTCACATGCAGAAGGCTTTGGTTCTCAGCAGCGGCGGCTGCGATTCGACAACATGCGTCTCACTGGCCGTGAGGGACTACGGCGCGGCCAACGTCGCTACCGTGTCCTTTAGATACGGCCAGAAGCACGAGAAGGAGCTGGAGTGCGCCGAGAGGGTGGCCGAGTTCTACGGCCTTCCACACAGGGTCGTGAACTTCAGCGGATGCGGCATCTTCGACGGCTCTGATTGCACGCTGCTGGACGGCGGCGGCAACGTCAGCCACGAGAGCTATGCCGAACAGGTGGCCGAGACTGGCGGCAAGGTGTCGACCTACGTCCCGTTCAGGAACGGGCTGTTCCTTGCCACCGTGGCGGCGGTTGCCATGTCGCAGTTCCCCGACGATACCGTCCACGTCTACATCGGCGCTCACGCCGACGATGCGGCTGGCAACGCCTACGCCGACTGCTCGAAGGCGTTCACGGACGCGATGGCAAACGCCATCGGCCTCGGCACCTACGGGCAGGTCAAGCTTGAAGCGCCGTTGGTCGAGAAGACCAAGGCGGGCGTGGTGGCGCTCGGGTTGGAGCTTGGCACCCCGTATGAGCTGACGTGGAGCTGCTACGAGGGTGGGGACGTGCAATGCGGCACCTGCGGCACCTGCCGCGACCGCAAGGCGGCGTTCACCGCCAACGGCGCGGTAGACCCCGTGCCGTACCTCGAATAGAATCTACTGGAATCCGTCAACCGTCTGAAAGGAATACGGAATAATGACCGCGCGAATCAACAAGCAAAGCCTTCTGTTGGCCTGCACGGCAATCGCCGTCATGTCGCTGGTGGCAAGCAACATCATCACGAACAAGCAGTTCGCCGTCCCAGGCATCGGCTGGGCGATTACCTGCGGCTCCGTCTGCGTGCCGCTGTCCTACATCGTCGATGACGTTCTGGCCGAGGTGTTCGGCTTCAAGGTCGCGCGAAAGGTCATCTATCTGGGATTCATTGCCAACGCCATCGCCGTTTTGTATTTTCAGTTTTGCATCGCCGTTCCCGGCATCGAGACGTTCGCCAACCAAGGCGCGTTTGAGATAGTGCTTGGCTGCACGTGGCGCACGACCCTTGCTAGCTTCACGGCCTACATCTTCGGCTCGCTCGTCAATGCGAGAATTATGCAGGCTATGCACGATAGGGACGGCGAACGCAACCTGTTCGCTCGCTGCATCGGCTCGACCGTCGTTGGCGAATTCCTCGATATGGCAATCTTTGCCATCGCCGCGTTTGGCGGTGTTCTGCCTTGGGCTGTGATTGGCCAGATGATTGTCATGAACACCTGCGCTAAGGTGGCTGTCGAGATTGTGTTCTACCCCATCACGAATCGCGTAATCGCTTGGGCGAAGCGCCTCCAGGATTAGAAAGGGATACCATGTCGAAAGAGAAGCTAACAGCCCAGGGTATCGAGGACGCGATCCGCCTTACCCGCATGGGTCTGAACGACCAGGACATTGCGGCCTATATCGGTGTGGCTCCGCAGACCTACTCGACATGGCACAACCACCCGAAGACCAAGATGCAGCAGGAACTGTCTGAAGCCTTAAAAAAGGCGGAAGTCGAGCGCAAGGGAGCGCTGCTGTCCCGTGTCTTGAAGGCCACCGATGAGAGCTGGCAGGCTGCGGCCTGGATTCTCGAACGCCGTTATCCGCAAGAGTACGCCAAGCCAGACCGTTATCACGACCAAGGCATCGCCGAGGCCGTTAGCGCAGTCAAGGAGCTGACCGAGAGCATCAAGGCCAAAGCGGATGCAGCTGACCTCTAAGCAATTGGAGTACGTCCGAGAGGCGCACCACCGCTGGAACATCGCCGAGGGTGCGGTGCGAAGCGGGAAGAGCTGGCTCGCTACGGCGTACACGATCCCCGACCGAGTGGTGGGGCTTCAGGGCAAGAAGGGCATCAACCTCCTGTTGGGCGTTTCCTTGGGCAACATCGAGCGAAACGTGCTTGTTCCGATGCGGGAGCGCTTCGGGGATGCGCTGGTGGGGACGATCAAGGGGAGCCAGAACACCTGCACGCTCTTCGGGGAGACCGTCTATTGTTTAGGCGCGGAAAAGCGCTCGCAGGTCGCCAAGCTGAAGGGCGCTGAGGTCAAGTTCTGCTACTGCGATGAGCTGGCGGACATAAACCCCGAGGTGTTCCAAATGCTCAAAAGCCGATTGAGCCTCGACTACTCGGAATGCCACGCAGCATGCAACCCGGAAAGCCCGCTGCACTGGCTGAAGAGGTTCATCGACACGCCAGGGCTGGACATATACGACCAGCGCTACACGATCGATGACAACCCGTTTCTCCCGGAAAGCTACGTAACGGAGCTAAAAAGAGAGTACGCCGGGACGGTGTACTACGACCGTTTCATCCTCGGAAGATGGAAGCTCGCAGAAGGGTTGGTCTACCCGTTCGAATCGGATCAGATCACCGAGTACGTGGAGCCGAAGCCGGGGGAGCTTGTCTATATCGGAATCGACTACGGCATCACCAACCCGTTCGCGGCGGTGATGTTCGTTGTGCGCCACGGGGTAGCCTATTTGGCAGCCGAAAAGGTTTGGGACTCCCGAAAGACGGGGAGCCGCAAGACGGACTCCGAGCTTTACGAAATGCTCGCAGGTTGGTTGGAGGGCCGCAACGTGGATTGCATCTGCATCGACCCTTCGGCATCGTCCTTCATCGAAGAGGTCGAGCGCCACGGGTTGTACGAGGTGCAAAGGGCTGACAATGCCGTGATCGAGGGCATCCAGGACGTTTCGATCGCCTTCAACGCCCGCCGTTTGAAGATCAACCCCGATTGCTCCACGGTGATGCAGGAGCTTGGCACCTACTGCTGGGACGATAAGCGCACGGACGGCAAAGACCACGTGATCAAGGAGAACGACCACGCGATGGACGCGATGAGGTACGTTGTGCGCACAGCCCTCCATGATCTGCTCCCGTGCCTTAGCTGGTAGAATCGAGGGAGAACCCTAAAGAAAGGAGCTGCAATGCAGCTTTTCGACCGTGTGCTTGATTCCCTGGCCCAGAAGATCCACAAGCGGGTGCAGGGATTGGAGCAGTCCCAGGCTTTCCGCGATGCAGGGATGAAGGGGCAGTCGTTCTCGGTGGAGGCGTGTGCCTCGGAGAACATCGCAGATTTGATGTGCCTGAACTTCGAGATGCCCATCACGGGGCAGGGTGAACGCGCCCTATTCCTCGACCAGGCTTCAGATTCCTTCATGCTTGACGGCATGGTGAAGGCCGTCACCGTTGGGCTGTTGACGGGCGATTGCGTCATCGTGCCGGACTGGGACGGTCACGGATTCCGACACGCCATCGTGGATTCCTCGCACTTCGCAATTCTCGGAAGCTTCGGGGACGAGCTCACGTCCGTTGCCTACGTGGTGGACGAAAAGAGGATGCGCAACGGCACCAAGCTCCAATTGCTGCGGTTGATCGAGCTGGTGGACTACCTGACCGAGACCGGGACTGCCAAGGGCACCCGGTACACCACCTACGTTGCCAAGGACGGCACGGTAACCGATCAAGACCCCAACGAGATCGAGGGCTGGGAATGCGAGCGCCAGTGGATGGTGCCGAACACCGAGCGCCTTCTTGTGGCTCGTTTCAAGTCGCACGTCTGCGATGAGAACGACCCGAACGCCATGAAGGGCACTCCCCTTTGCTACGGCGCATCCGACCCGATCAGGGAGATCCGTTACCTGGTCGATCAGATGCACATGGAGTTCGAGCTTTCAGAGAAAGCGATCCTGGCAGACCGCCGCATGTTCAAGCGGACACCCATCGAGGGCAAGGATGGCGTGGTGAAGGGCTACCGCTTGGAGCTTCCCAAGGGCCGTGAGCGCCTTTTCATGGACTTCCGCAAGGATGGGGAGAAAGCCCTGGAAGAGTGGGCACCCACGATCCAGCTTCAGCCGTACCTCGATGCCCTCGAAGCGCAGTACAAGCGCGTGGAGCATCTGATCGGCGTTGACGCAGGGATCCTTTCGAGTCCGAACGACATGAATTACATGAATGTGGACAACGTTAGAAAGTCCACGATCCACACCCAGTCGT
>CAVIKC010000054.1:0-9130 GCA_963643405.1 Succinivibrio sp. | reverse complement strand
GTGGCCAAGTGGTAAGGCAGAGGCCTGCAAAGCCTTTACCCCCGGTTCGAATCCGGGCGTCGCCTCCATAGCGCAATTGCAGCCCAGGGCGCCAATGCCTTGGGCTGTTTTGTTGGGAGGGGCATCCTCCTTAGCATCCTTCTTGTGCCCTGTGCCTTGCCATGGTTTTCTGCTGCGTTGCCGATTGCGTGTTCCTGAAGGAAAGCGCCTCGTGGCTTTCCGAATCGCTGCGGCAGGAGCCTTGTAGGAGAAAGCGCTTGAGCCTGATCGGCGGAGGGTTTACCGCAATAATTAACGCTCAATTAATATTCGCTTGCAAAGCTTCTGTAAGAAGATCCTGAACTTTCAAAACGCCTGATCAACCCTAAGTCATTACTGTGTCATATCGGTAAAACGCATCATTTTAGTTGCGAAAGGTCGCAATCTGCCCATTTTGGCCCAATCGGCGGTGTTCCATTTGGTGTAAGCTTTCTCGTTGCATGTTTGGCGGTGTTGACAAGGGTTTTCAGCTGCAAGCATGTGGCGGGCTGGGTTCGCGTTAGGACTGGCTTCAGGTTTCGACTGTTAAGGATTGTTTCGTCCATGACCCTTCTTGAGCTTATACATCTTCTGAAAAGGCACCTTAAGCTGTGCATCGTGCTGCCGGTGGTGTGCGCGCTGGCCACTGCCGTTGTTTCCTGGGCGTTCTTGCCTAATACGTACACCTCAAGCGTTTCCCTTTACGTGCTTACGCGCTCTTACGATCAGGAATCCTCCCTCACCAATTCGGATCTATCTGCATCTCAGATGCTCAGCGACGACGTAGCGCAGTTGATCTTGTCCAATCGCGTCAAGACCGATACGGCAAGCAATCTCTCGCTGAAAGATCTGCGCGATTACAAAATATCGGTTGCCAGCGAAAGCACTACGCGCGTTATCACCATTTCCGTTACGGGGCAGTCGGCCCAAAACGTGGCCCTTGTTGCCAACGGCTTGGCCGAGACAACCGACAGCGTTGCCCGTGAGGTAATGGATGTCAAGGCGGTAAACGTCATCGATAAGGCGGTGGAGGCTACGAAGCCCTCTGGCCCGAATCGCGTCATGTACACAGCCATAGCATTTCTGGTGGGTATTTTCTTAGTGGTTGCCATCGTGGTCGTGATGGACATGATGAATACCCGTGTTCGCAATGCCGAGGAGCTTGAAGGGATGTTAGAAGTTCCCGTGATCGGCCGAATCCCGAAGATTCGCTAAAGAAGGAGGGTACCCATGTCGAAGAAAAAGAAGGCATCCTCCAACATGCAGGAGGTTCAGAACGCAGCCAAGACGCTGTTCGCCAATATTCGCTTTATGAGCCCCGATGCCCCTATTCGCACCATCGTTATAACCAGCTCGGTGCCCAATGAGGGAAAAAGCGTCACTTCCCACGAGCTGGCTTGTGCTATAGCCACATCCGGTCAGCGCACGCTACTGGTCGAGGCCGATATGCGCCGCCGCAGCTTGGCTAACATCCTTGGTGTGCACGCTCAGCACGGAGTCTATTCGGTGCTCACCAACGATGCCTCTATCGAGGAGGCGGCTGTTCCCACGAAGGTGCACAATCTCTTCTTCCTTGACGTTGAGCCGAACATTCCCAACCCGGCCGATATCATCTCTTCGCGTTCGTATGCGAACTTGGTGAAAAGGCTGGAAGAGCACTATGACTACATCCTGTTCGATACTCCGCCCGTGGGTACGTTCGTTGACGCCGCCGTCCTTTCCACCTTGGTGGATGGCACCGTGTTGGTGGTAAGGCCCGGTGCGGTGCGTCGTGATGAGGTTCGCCGGGCCTATGAACAGCTGCAAAAGGCCGATGCCAATGTGATTGGCACCTGCGCCACATTTGTGGAGGGCACGGGCTCTGAGTACTATTACGCCTACTACACCGAAAGCGGCAAGCGTGTAAAGCCGGGTGATGTGGCCGATGGCCCTTCGCTCCCAGCGCACGCAAATGTTTCCCCTTCTTCGGATTCCGATGGTGCTGTGCGGGGAGACAGTCTTGGTAATCATGGGGTAGAGAAGTAGGCAAATGCGCGATATACATTGCCATATATTGCCGGGCGTTGACGATGGCGCGCATGGCATTCGCGAAAGCCTCGACATGCTCGAGGCCGCCAAACGAGCGGGCATTACCTCCATCGTGTGCACGCCGCATTGCCGCGACCCGTACTTTGATTTCGATGCCATGTGGGCTGCTTACAAGCTGCTGAAGCAGTATGCGGGTGATTTTCCGATACGGATGGGCTTCGAAGTCAACCATGCCAAGCTTATGGATCTGGGCATGGAATGGGCGAATAAGCTGGCGTTCGATGGAACGGGGGAGTTCCTGCTGGAGCTTTCCACAAACGCTCAGCCGCATCATTTCCGTGAGTACGAAAGCACTATCTACCAGTTGCAGGGTAAAGGCTATGACGTGATCATCGCTCATCCAGAGCGTTACAAGGCCATTCAGCAGGATATTAAGCTTGCACGTGATCTGGTTCAGATGGGATGCAAGTTGCAGGCTTCTACCGATTTCATTGCCGGGGGAAGGTTGGGCGCAGAGCGCAAGCCTGCCAAGAAGCTGTTCAAGGAGAACCTGTACACCTACATGGCAAGCGATGCTCACTGCGTTGAGCATTATGCCTACTACAAGCGGGCTCGGGCGAAGTTCAAGACGAGTGGGAATCATGCACGTTTGCGACAGGATTGAGGGGGAGTTTGGTCGGTTCGGTTGAAGAGCTGAAGCCAGTAAATGGCAAGCAGGGTCGCCCGGCGCAAAGGGGTGGCATGGAGTGAGGTCTAGGTTGTGATGAATGGTTTGAAGGAGAGCCACCAAGGGGTAGCATGGCGGCTCTCCTTCAAACCATTTGACAGCAGCTAACGGATTCGAAAGGCAGCGAAAGCGGGCAGTCGCAAAAGGGTTGCACATCTGGACCTCAGTATCTTAGACAGGCAAACTGCAGCAAAATGGATTCAGGGATTGTTGAAAAACGTTGACATACAGGTACAGGGGTTAAGTGCGCTGCGCTCAGACGCATGGAGTGCTGAATCGCCCGTTGAGGATGATACGGTCTCCGCTTCTGGTGTTGTAGCCTCAGGCGCTATGGCCTCCCAGGCTGTTGAAAAACGTGGGAGTTGGCCTATGACGGGCATGACGGACTCCGAGGCGGCGAAGACGCTGAGCGGCGTGGATTCTGGGTTCATGCCCGATCTCTCTCGTTGCGGGTATCGCACTTTAAAGCGCGCATTCGATATATGCGTCGCGGGGGGGGGTATTGTATTATTACTCGTTCCCGCCATCTTGCTTTCGATTGCTATTTGCGTTAAATCTCCTGGGGCGGGGCCCCTATACTCGCAGATACGTGTTGGCCGCCTGAAGAAGAGCGGCGAGTACTCGTTCTTCCGTATGTGGAAGTTTCGGTCCATGGTTCCTCGTGCTGATGTCATGCTGAAGGATCTTCAGGACAGGAACGAGGCCGATGGTCCTATGTTCAAGATCCATGAGGATCCTCGCGTTATTCCCGGTTTGGGCCGCTTCATTCGTAAGCACTCCATCGATGAGTTGCCTCAGCTTCTTAACGTTTTTTGTGGTCAGATGTCGCTTATCGGCCCGCGCCCAGCCCTCCCCAAAGAAGTTGCCGCTTATGACGAGCGTGCGAGGCGCAGGCTAACGGTAAAGCCCGGCTGCGGCGGTGCCTGGCAAGCGGGCAACCGCTCTGACTCCACCTTTGATGAGATGGTGAAGCTCGATCTGATCTATGTGGACCACTGCTCCCCGCTGTACGACGTCAGGCTAATTAAAAATACCGCCAAGGCAATGATCGTCGGGAACGGGGCGTATTAAATGCCGTTTACCTTTTCAACCGCTTGTGCAAAAAGAGACGAGATTGAAACCATGAAGATAGCTGTCGCGGGGACGGGCTATGTGGGTTTGTCCCTTGCTGTTCTGTTGGCACAGCATAACGAGGTTCGTGCGCTCGACATTGTTTCTGAGAAGGTCGAGATGCTTAACACTTTTGCCTCACCTATTCAAGATAGCGAGATCGAGCGCTTCCTTTCCGAGGCGAAGGAGGGGAAAAGACTCCTCAATCTGAAGGTGACACTCGATGCTATCGAGGCTTATGCGGGTGTGGACTATGTCGTCATCGCCACTCCCACAAACTACGATTCGGATAGGAACTTCTTCGATACAAGTTCTGTTGAAGCGGCTATTGCTGCTGTGCGTGAGGTAAACGCGGATGCTTGGATTGTGATCAAATCAACTGTTCCGGTGGGGTACACGGCCTCCCTTCGTGAGAGGCTGGGCGACGAGCGCATTGTCTTTAGCCCGGAGTTCTTGCGTGAGAGTAAAGCGCTTTACGACAATCTTCATCCGAGTCGAATCGTGGTGGGTGCGCCGAAAGACGACACCGAGGCCGTCGCGGCCGCAGGGAAATTTGCGGAGTTGCTTGCTCGGGGCGCTGATCCGGATGAGCTGACCCGTGCCAATGCCGACGGCACTGTCGGTGTTCCGCGTTTGATTCTTGGCACCACCGAGGCCGAGGCCGTGAAACTCTTTGCCAACACATACCTGGCGCTTCGTGTCGCATACTTCAATGAGCTTGACACTTATTGCGAGATTCGAGGTCTTTCCACGAATGATGTGATCGAAGGCGTGTGCCTGGAACCGCGCATCGGCGGCTACTACAATAATCCCTCTTTTGGCTACGGCGGCTATTGCCTGCCAAAGGATACAAAGCAATTGCTTGCGAACTACCACGATGTCCCTCAGAACCTCATTGAGGCCATAGTGGATGCCAACAGAACCCGCAAGGACTGGATTGCCGAACAGGTCGTCGATCGAGTGATGGAGCTGGTGTACAAGGGCAAGCCAAAGCCAGTTGTGGGTGTTTATCGGCTAACCATGAAGTCGGGATCCGACAATTTCAGAGCTTCCTCCATTCAGGGAATCATGAAGCGAGTAAAGGCCAAGGGTATCCCCGTGCTTGTCTATGAGCCGCTGCTGGATGCGTCTGAGTACTTTGGCAGCAAGGTTACGCACAATCTGGAATCTTTCAAGAGGCGATGTGACGTTATTGTCGCCAACCGCTGGAACGACGATCTTGCTGATGTCGAAGACAAGGTGTACACACGAGACTTGTACAGGAGGGACTAGAACATTGCCTTCTGAGACGAGGAAAGACATAAAGGTTTGCTTTGCGGCCTCTTCTGGCGGGCACCTTGAGCAGCTCCTTGCGCTCAAGTCCCTCATGGAGCGTTACGACAGCTTCATCCTGACCGAGAAGACTTCCTACGGAGCGAAGTTCCCCGTGCGCGCACACTATGTGAAACAGGTGAACCGCCATGATGTGAGCTTCCTGCCATGCATGGTGGCCAATTGCGTCACATCGCTCAAAGTCTGGCACGAGGAGCGCCCGGACGTGATCGTGTGCACCGGCGTTTTGGCCACCATTCCGTTCTGTCTGATTGGGAAGGCGAGGGGTGCCAAGCTCGTGTACATCGAGTCGTTTGCAAAGACCGATTCGCCCACCATGACCGGCAAGCTGCTGAGCAAAAAGGCCGACCGTTTCTACGTACAGTGGGAGTCAATGTTGGAAGTCTATCCTGCCGCGCGCTTCGTCGGCGGAGTGTACTAGGGGCTCGTATGATATTCGTGACTGTGGGTTCCCAGAAGTTCCAGTTCAACAGGTTGATAAAAGCTGTAGATGCCCTTGTGGCGAGCGACGCCGTGGATGGTGGCGCGTTCGCGCAGACGGGTGCATGCACCTATGTACCCGCCCATATGGAGCACGAGGCGTTCCTTGACCGCGAGGGCTTTTGTGGGCGCATGGGTTTCTGCGATACCGTGATCACACATGGCGGCACCGGCGCCATCATCGGCGCGGTAAAGGCTGGCAAGAAGGTTATCGCCGTACCACGCCTGGCCAAGTTCGGCGAGCATGTGGACGATCACCAGATAGAGATCGTGACGCAGTTCGCAGCGATGGGGCTCATCGAGCCGTGCATGGATCTGGCTAAGTTGCGCGAGGCGTACGCGCGGGCGCAGGCCAAGGACTACCTTTCCTACGAGAGCAATACCGAGAGGTTCGTGGCCGATCTGGCTGGATACATAGATGAGGTTGGAGGCGCGCGATGAACACGATGGCGAAGAACACCGTGCTTGCGCCGTTCAATGCGCTGTATGCGGTTTCCCCCACCCTTTGCCTCAGGGCGCTCTTCCGTCTGAAGCAGGGCTACAAACTGGACTTGGGCAATCCCAAGACTTTCAGCGAAAAGATCCAGTGGATCAAGCTCAACGACCATAACCCGCTGATGCCGCGCTGTGCAGATAAGTACGAGGTGCGCGGCTACGTGGAGGAGTGCGGGTGCGGCCGGTATCTTAACGAGCTTTTGTGGCATGGCAGCGACCCGGAGAAGATTCCCTTCGATGAGCTGCCCGAGAAGTACGTGATAAAGGTGACGCACGGTTCGACCTTCAACGTAATAGCGGACGGCGCAAAGCCCGTAGACCGCGATGAGGTTGTGGCCAAGTGTCGCAAGTGGCTCAAGGCCAAGTTTCTGCCCTGCTACGGCGAGTGGTTTTACGGTTGTACCGGTGGGGTGGAACCGAGCGTCATAGTGGAGCGTTTCATCGAGTCCGAGGGCGGCTGCAGCTTGGACGACTACAAGGTGTTCGTCATGAACGGCAAGGCAGTGCTTACTCTGGTGTGCACTGGTCGCACCGACAACGCGCATTTTGAGGATTGCTTCGACAACGACTGGAATCTCATTGAGGGTGTGGACATGGGTGAGGAGAGGTCTGGGAAGCGGATCGCCAGGCCTGCATGTTTAGACGAGATGCTAAGCGCTGCCGAGAAGCTGGCTGCCCCGTTCAATCATGCGCGAGTTGATTTTTATATAGTACGTGGGAAGTTGATTTTCGGCGAGATCACCTTTACCTCGGGATCGGGATTCGACAGATTCCACCCCTATGAGTTCGACCTAGAGCTTGGGGGAAAGCTGAAACTGCCTTGTGAAGAGGTAACGCAATGACGGACAAGGTTAATCCTCGCGTACTGATGATCGGTCCCAGCCTCTATTCCCGTGGTGGCATGGCAACCGTGGAGAGGCAGCTTATGGATGGGCTTACCGATGCCGGTGTGCCTGCGAGCTTCATATCGACTTACGATGATTACGGCAAGGTGAAGAAGGCGCTGATTGCGCTTGGTGCCTATGCTAAGTTCTGTCGCGCTCTCAAGGACGTCGACATCGTCCATGCGCACAGCGCTTCCAGGGGCAGCTATGAGAGGAAATCGCTTTTTCTAAAGAAGGCAATGTCCGAGGGGAAGAAGACCGTCGTCCATCTTCACGGTGGTGAATTTGCTGTCTGGTTCGATGAGGAGATGGACGATGGAAAGCGTGAAGAGGTAAGAGCGCTTTTCAATCAGGTTGATGCTGTTGTTGTTCTTTCAGAGGAGTGGGAGAGATGGCTTGTTTCAAGGGGTTTTTCTCCTAAAAGGCTTGTAGTGATGCACAATGCCGTTTCCGTTCCGGAGCGGCCATGTTCGCCTTGCGCGCGTCAAGGCATCTTGTTTCTAGGACGCCTTGACGCGCGCAAAAGCCCCGACGTGCTTTTGCGCGCGTCAAGGACGATGCTCAGCGAGAATCCCGCGGCTAAGCTGCTTTTCGGCGGCGATGGTTGTCCCGAGCGTTACGAGGCGCTGGCTGAAGATCTGGGAATCGCTGATCGCTGTGAGTTCCTTGGCTGGATCGCCGGAGAGGACAAGGAGCGTCTCTTCGAGCGTGCGGGCGTGTATTGCCTTCCCTCAAAGAACGAAGGCATGCCAATGAGCGTGCTTGAGGCTATGGCTCACGGTATCCCGACGATCGCCACCCCTGTGGGGGGTGTGCCTCAGATTATCGAAGA
Organism: Succinivibrio sp.; assembly: GCA_963643405.1. GTDB lineage: Bacteria > Actinomycetota > Coriobacteriia > Coriobacteriales > Eggerthellaceae > Anaerotardibacter. Next base: position 1,224 of record CAVIKC010000054.1, on the reverse strand, counting down.
TGGGGTTAATGGATTCCTCATGCCTGTGGGCGATGAGGCACGGCTGTCCGAGCTGCTTCGTATGTTGATGGGCGATCCCTTGTTGCGTGCCAGAATCGGCATGGAAGCGCGTCGAAAGGTCGAAGATGATTTCAGCTTGAAACTTGCCACCGATAGACTTGTTGATCTTTATTTGTGCATCGCCAGCGGCTTGAAAGGCGGGCGGCGCGGTTCTTTTTCTGAATAACGACCTCTTACTAAGCCTGGGACTACGGCGCTTGGAGAAACCAAAGGATGAAATGCGTGACGGCAGCAAGATCGATAGAAAATAGATTACAGAGCACAACTCTCGAAGACTGTGCAATGCTGTGTCTTGCGGTAGTGATGCTGGCTTTCGGCGATTACCGTATGCTCAACATCGCTATTCAAGCACTTGCTTTTCTTGTTGTTCTCATGGGCTATTTTCGCCGTAATGATTTGAGGTTAACCGCATCGGTTGGTTGGTATACCGGAATAAAGTGCCTTTTTTTGATATGGTGCTTTTTGAGTTGTACCTGGGCAATCAATGCCGACCATTCTTTTGCGCAGAGTATTACTGTGGGGCTTCGGCTCATGACGGGTTTGACGGTCGTTGCGTATGTCGATTCGTATCCTAGGTTGGAAAAGCTGCTGAGGTACGTCATTGTTGCATGCGTTGTCCTTTGTCTGCGCCTTGTGGTTGTGGTGCCATTTTCGGCATGGGGTACCGATCGGGTAGGGAACTATTTGTCTCATGATGAGGCGTCTAGCTATGGAAACACTGGGATCACGTATGTCCTTGGCGTATCTGGGATCTACTTGCTTCTTTTCAAAAATGTGTGTTCAAGGCATCTCCGCTGGCCTTTGTTTGCATTGTTCGCAGTGGCTTCTATCTTTTCTGGCTCGAAAAAGGAAGTGGTCATCCTTGCCCTCGGGATACTTATCTATTCGGTGCTGAAAAGCGATAATGCGACATCAACCGTGAAGAATCTTGCAATTGCTTTTGCTGCCGTTGTTGCGGCGATGTTCGCGATCTTCTACATCCAGCCGCTCTACGACATCCTCGGATCTAGGATTGTCTCCTTCTTGAGCTTCTTTTCAGGTGGACTCAACGGCGTAGTAGACAACTCCACTCTAGACCGCTCTGCTTTCATCGGATATGCGATAGATGCTTTTTTGTCCAGCCCATTTCTTGGGTTGGGTATTGATGATTTCAGGTACGTTAAC
>CAVIKC010000053.1:0-9220 GCA_963643405.1 Succinivibrio sp. | reverse complement strand
GGCCGAGGGCCTCCTCGAAGGCATCGACGACAATGTCGAGCTCACTGCGCAAATCGATCTTCCCTCCGTGGCGCAGGGCCCAGTACAAGAGCTCGTAGAAGCCGCCCATGTGCACCACTATGCTCCGCTGCACGTCTTTCTTCGTGGCCGGCGTTACGCCGACAGCGTCTAGGGCCCAGTCCATGTTGAAGGCGAGGATGTCTTCGGTCATATCGCGGCTTGCCAGCACGTCCTGCAGGAACTGCCGCGATCCGCTGCTGGCCATCAGCGTCTCGAAATAGCGCACGCCCACGGCCTTGATTTTCTCGAAGTCGCCGCGCAGGTCAGCCTCGCTGAACCCCAGCTCGCGCATGCTTTTCCCGAGCAGGGACTCCATGAAGGCCTCGGCGAGTTTCTCCTTCTTGGGGAAGTGGTACTGGACGAGGTTTCGGCTGATGCCGCATTCCTCGGCGATGCTCCGATACGACGTTTCGCGGTAGCCGCGCTCCAGGAACTGGCGCTCCACGGCGGCCGTGATGGCTGCTTTCAGCTGTTCGTTCTGCGGCCGTGCCATGCGTCTCCTCCCGTTGCCGTTTTTCGGTGCCAATGGTAGCAAACTCGAATACTTGACGCGTATAGGAAACATGAATACTATACGCGCTAAGGAAATGACATTGCCCGCGCCGTGTGGCAGTGCTACCGACTGCCTAAGTCCAAGGCGCTTCAGGAGGCGGCCGAGAAGAAAGTTGCGGCTTAGCGGAGGATAGTTGCGGCTTAGCGGAGGATGTAGGCGGCAAAGGGCTGCCCCAAGCGTCGCCCAAGCCTTCGCCGCCCATAGGGAAAGGATCCGACAATGAATATTCTCGAGACGGTGTTCGCCACATACCCCGACGGGGTCGATCTGACGCTGCAGGACTTCGTGTATAGCCTGAGCCCGGAAAACCCGGCGTTCGGGATCACGCTGTTCACCACGCTGTTCACGTTCTTCTTGGGCTTCATGGTGTACGTGTACTCCGTGCTGCTGGTGAACCGCGAGGGCGCAGGGCCCTATCCGGTGTGGATGCACACGTTCTACTGCGCGGCAGACTTCATGGGCATCTGGGTGTTCCTGAGCGCGTACAACGCCGTGGGCGGCTTCTGGTTCTTCATGCTGGGCTGCGTCGGCGAGGCTGTGTGGGTGTTCGTCGAGATCTACTGCCTGTACAAGACGGTGGTTGTGGAACGCTTCGAGATGTGGGGGCCTGACTGCACCGCAGGCCATGCCGTCTTCGTCATCTGCGCGCAGATCCTGATCTTCTTCGTCTCGCTGAACTTCCTGCGCGTGGAGCTGGGCGACGTGTCCATGTTCAAGTTCTGGATCTTCACGCAGGTCATCATCGTGTGCGCGCCGGGGCTGTTCTGGCGCGAGCGCGGCACGCGCGTGGGCTCGTGCTGGCAGCTGGTGGTCACGCTGGTGCTGGTGTGCGTGATGTCGTTCAACCCGTGGGGCAACATGTGGTCGCTCATCAGCCCGTATTTCGCCATCGAGAACAACCCGTGGTACTACGTCATGGGCGCTGGCGTGCTGCTGTTCGCCGTTTACGACGTGCTGGTGTACGCGAAGCTTCCCAAGAAGCCGGCGACGCTTCCCAACGGGAAGAAGCCGTTGCTCTAGAGGTTTCGGTTGGCCCCAGGGTTCATTGAGGGGCCGCGCAGCCGCGCTGGCGCAATTCGTTGCTGGGCGTTTGACGGCGGGATAGGGGTATTGTGGCAGGTGGAATGCGCCCCCTTCGCCGTTTCCCGGCTTCTGCCTTGTCGGAGTGTTCCTGTTGGCGGCGAATCCCAAAGTGTGATGAATCGGTAATTCTTTTTAGCTGGTTTATTATTTAGCGGCTAAACTATTGAGCACATTAAATGTGTTCTAAGGAGTCGAATTGCCGCAAGCATCAGCAGGGCAGGCGGGAGATGCTGCCGGCCGCCAGCGCGAGCAGTTGAAGAACCAGCTTGTTGCCACGGCGCGCCGTTTCAAGCACCGCCGCCCATTGCCGCCTTCGAGCATCGCCGATCTTTCGGAAACCGAGGTGTTCGCGCTTATCGTGATCTGCCACGCCTGCGACCATAGCCCCGAGGTGCGCCCCTCGCAGATTGCCAAAAGGTTCAACGCTTCCCCCAGCTCGGTTTCGCAGCTGCTGAAGTCGCTCGAGGAAAAGGGCTTCATCGAGCGCACGCGCTGCAAGAGCGATTCGCGTGCGGTGGTGGTGGATATCACCGAGCAGGGCAAGGTGGTGTCAGAGGAAATGCGCGCCCAGCGCTCCCGCTTCTTCGACGGCATGCTCGATGCGGTGGGCGAGGAAGAGATTGCCCGTTTCATCGCAACGCTTTCGAAGATCTGCGATTACATCGATTCCTCGGGCGATTTCGAGGAATGCGAGCTTTCGCCTGCTCCCTTCCAGGGAAAAGAGGTGGGCTAGGCTATGCGCATCATCCAGTACCTCAAACAGTCGAAGCTGGCGGTTCTGCTTATCGTGCTGCTGTTGGTGGTTCAGGCGTTCGCCGATCTGTCGCTGCCGCGCTACACTTCCGACCTGGTCGATGTCGGCATCCAGCAGGGCGGCGTAGAGGACGCATCCCCTTCGCAGATGCGGGAGGAAACGTTCGGCTACGTGTGCATGCTTGCCTCGGAATCCGACGAGCAGCTGATACGGGCCTCGTACGCCGAAAACGAAGACGGCACATATTCCCTTACCGAAGCCGGCGAAGCAAACCGCACAGAGCTCGACTCTGCCGTTGCGCTGCCGCTGGTCATCGTCTCGTTCTCCGACCAGATTGCCCAATCCGCACAAGCCGACGCAGGCTCGCAAGGGTTCGACATCCAAGCCCTCTACGCGGCCTACCAGGCGGGCCAGGTGTCGAAAGCCCAGGTAGAGCAGATGGTTTCGCAGGCGAAGGAATCGTTTGGCGCTATCAGCGATTCCCTGGTGGAACAGCAGGCCATCAGCGCGGTGAAGGCGGAATACGAGCAGCTGGGCATGGACATGGGTGCCATCCAGCTGGGCTACCTGGTTACCGTGGGCGCCAAGATGCTGGGCGTTACCGCGTTGATGGTGGTGGTCTCGGTACTAGTGGGGCTCATCGCCTCGCGCACCGCTGCAGGCATTGCCGCGAAGCTTCGCGAGCGCCTGTTCGCCCGGGTGGTCTCGTTTTCCGATGCCGAAGTGCAATCCTTCTCGGCGGCGTCGCTCATCACGCGCGGCACCAACGACATAACCCAGATACAAACCGTTCTGGTAATGCTGCTGCGCATGGTGCTGTACTCGCCCATCTTGGCGATAGGCGGCATCATCATGGTGTCGCAGACCAACGCCTCCATGAGCTGGGTAATCGTGCTTGCGGTGGTGGTGATCGCCATCGTCATCTTCATCCTTATGGCGTTCGCCTTGCCTAAGTTCAAGATAATGCAGAAGCTCATCGACCGGGTGAACCTTGTTTCTCGCGAGATGCTCTCGGGCTTGCAGGTGGTGCGTGCCTTCGGCCGTCAGGATTACGAAGAGCAGCGCTTCGACGAGGCAAGCCGAGCCCTATATAAAACGCAGCTGTTCACCAACCGTACCATGACGTTCATGATGCCGGCTATGATGCTGGTGATGAACGCCACCTCGGTGCTCATCGTGTGGGTGGGCGGCCATTCCATCGATGCGGGCACCATGCAGACGGGCGACATGATCGCCTTCATCACATACGCCATGGTTATCGTGATGTCGTTCTTGATGATCGGCATGATCTCCATCATGCTTCCGCGCGCCGACGTTGCCGCGCAGCGCGTGAACGAGGTGCTGGGGACGGAAAGCTCCATCAAGGATCCCGAGCAATCGCAGATCGGCCGTATCGACGGCGATGCCGCGGGGCTTCCGGTGCAGTTCGACCGAGTGACGTTTGCCTACAACGAGGGGAGCGAGGCGGTGCTGCGCGACATCAGCTTCACGGCGCCGCCGGGTAAGACCACTGCCATCATCGGCGCCACCGGTTCGGGCAAGACCACCATGCTCAAGCTCATCGAGCGGTTCTACGATGCAACCCAAGGCACGGTTTCGGTGGGCGGCGTGGACGTGCGCAGCCTTTCCCAGCACGACCTGCGCAGCCTTATCGGCTACGTGCCGCAGAAGGCGTTCCTGTTCTCGGGCACCATCGAGGAAACCATTTCCTATGGTGCGAAGGGCGCGGGCGAAGATGAGCTTCGCCATGCGGCCGACATCGCCCAGGCAACCGAGTTCATCGAGTCGAAGGAAGAGGGCTTTGCCTCGCAGCTTTCCCAGGGCGGCACCAATGTTTCGGGCGGGCAGCGCCAGCGCCTGTCCATCGCGCGCGCCTTGGCAACCGATGCCCCTGTGCTGCTATTCGACGACAGCTTCTCGGCGCTCGATTACGCAACCGATGCGCACTTGCGGGCGGCGTTGGCCACGGAAGCCGCGGGCAAGACGGTGATCGTGGTTGCCCAGCGTATTTCCACTGTGCTTACGGCCGACCAGATCCTGGTGCTCGACGAGGGGAAGCTGGTGGGCCGCGGAACCCATGCCGAGTTGATGGAGGGCTGCCGAACCTATCGCGAGATTGCCGAATCGCAGCTATCGGAAGAGGAACTGGAAGGGGGTGTTGCCCGATGAGCGCAGATCAGAAGAACGAAGGCGGCGTGATCCGCGCGCCCAAGCAGCGCCGCCGCGGCCCCGGCGGCCCTATGGGTGCCAGCTTAGGCGGGGAGAAAGCCCACGATTTCAAGGGAACCATGGGCAAGCTCTTCCATTTCATGGGCCGCTATAAGGTTGCCCTTGTGGTGGTCGTTGTTTTCGCCTTGGGCTCCACCGTGTTCAACATCATCGGCCCGAAGGTTCTCTCCACCGCCACCACCGAGCTGTTCAACGGCATCACCGCCAAGATCGCCGGCACCGGCGGCATAGACTTCGATGCGGTGGGCATGATCCTGGTTGCCACGTTGTCGCTGTACGGCATCTCGGCTGCATGCTCATTCGCCCAGGGCTGGATCATGACGCGCGTGGTGCAGGGCACGTGCTTCGAGCTGCGCCGCCGCATCGCCGCCAAGATCGACGCCTTGCCGGTGGGCTACTTCGAGAAGACCAGCACCGGCGATGTGCTTTCCCGCATCACCAACGACGTGGACACGCTTGGCATGAACCTGAACACCAGCGTGACGCAGCTTATCACCGGCGTTGCCACGGTGCTGGGCGTGTTGGTGATGATGCTTTCCATCAGCCCGCTTATGACGTTGGTGGCGCTGGTCGTCATCCCGCTTTCGCTGCTCGTGGTGTCTATCGTGGTGAAGCGCAGCCAGAAGTACTTCCGCGTGCAGCAGAACCGCTTGGGCGTGATAAACGGCCAGGTGGAGGAAACCTTCTCGGGGCATGCCGTGGTGCGCGCCTTCGGCAAGGAAGAGGAAGTGGTGGAAAGGTTCCGCCGCACCAACGAAGAGCTGCGCGAATCGGCGTGGAAGTCCCAGTTCCTTTCCGGCCTGCTTATGCCCATCATGACGTTCGTGAGCAATCTGGGATATGTGGTTGTGGGCGTGCTCGGCGCGCTGTTCGCCATCCAGGGCCGCATCACAGTGGGCGACATCCAGGCGTTCATCCAATACATGAAGAACTTCACCCAGCCGCTGACGCAGCTTGCCCAGATCTCCAACGTTCTGCAGCAGATGGCCGCGGCAGCCGAGCGCGTGTTCGAGTTCCTGGACGCCCCCGAAGAGGAAGACGAGCCGGCGCGCATCACCGCGGCCCAGGTTGATGGCGGCGTCGAGTTCGACAAGGTGTGCTTCAGCTACGAGCCGGGCAAGCCGGTGATCACCGATTTCTCTGCGAAGGTGAGCCCGGGGCAGACGGTGGCCATCGTTGGCCCCACCGGCGCCGGCAAGACCACCATGGTGAAGCTGCTCATGCGCTTCTACGACGTTGATTCCGGCGCCATCCGCATCGGCGGGCACGACGTGCGCGAGTTCGACCGCGACGACCTTCGCTCCATGGTGGGCATGGTGCTGCAGGACACCTGGCTGTTCAAGGGCACTATCCGCGAGAACATCCGCTACGGCAAGCTCGATGCCACCGATGAAGAGGTGGAGGCGGCGGCAAAGGCGGCATTCGCCGACCACTTCATCCGCACGCTGCCTGGCGGCTACGACATGGAGATCAACGAGGACGCCAGCAACATCAGCCAAGGCCAGCGTCAGTTGCTTACCATCGCCCGTGCCATCTTGGCCGACCGGCGCATGCTGGTGCTCGACGAGGCCACCAGCTCGGTGGACACGCGCACAGAAGAGCTTATCCAGCGCGCGATGGACCGCTTGATGGAAGGGCGAACCTCGTTCGTCATCGCCCATAGGCTTTCCACCATCCGCAACGCCGACCTCATCTTGGTGGTGCAGCAGGGCAACATCGTGGAGCAGGGAACGCACGCCGAGCTTCTTGCCAAGGGCGGCGCCTACGCCAACCTGTACAACTCCCAGTTTGAAGGGTAGGGGCCGCTTCATTCGGTGCACGCGCCCCTATACAAAGCCGGCCAGCGGATTTGGTTCCGCTGGCCGGCTGTTTGCGTGATCAGGGGCAGCTTGCGCTACTTTGCCTTGCCCTGGTTGGCAACGGCGTTGATCTTGGCGTTGATGGTGGCCTCGTCGCCGACGTACTTCTTGTCCAGCACGTTGAAGTCCTTGTCGAAGGTGTACACCAGCGGCACGCCCGTGGGGATGTTCACGCCCACGATCTCGTCGTCGGAGAGCTTGTCGAACTGCTTCACCAGCGCGCGAAGTGAATTGCCGTGCGCGACGATGAGCACGCGCTTGCCGGCACGCATCTGAGGCTCGATCTCCTCGGTGAAGTAGGGCCATGCGCGGGCGATGGTGTCCTTCAGGCACTCGGCCAAGGGCATCTCATCGGCAGGGGCGTTGCGGTAGGGGGCCAAAAGGCGTGGGTTGCGCTCGTCGTCTTCCTCCAGTGCGGGCGGACGCACATCGAAGCTGCGGCGCCAGATCTTCACCTGGTCTTCGCCGTACTTGGCGGCGGTTTCCGCCTTGTTCAGGCCCTGCAGGGCGCCGTAATGGCGCTCGTTCAGGCGCCAGGTCTTGTTCACGGGCAGCCATTCGCGGTCCATTGCGCCCAGGATGTGGTTCAGGGTGTGGATGGCGCGCTTCAGGTACGAGGTGTAGCACACGTCGAAATCGAAGCCGGCCTCGGCCAAGGCGCGGCCGCCATCGGTTGCTTCCTTGCGGCCGGTGTCGGAAAGGTCCACATCCATCCAACCGGTGAAGAGGTTCAACTTGTTCCATTCGCTCTCGCCGTGGCGAACGAGAACGAGCTGCATGGTATCGCTCATGGTGCCATCGCTTTCTGCTCGGTGTGTTCGTTGGAAGGCGCCCGTTGCGGCGTTCGTGGATGAACGTTTGGGCGGGCGCTCAACCATTTAAGTATGACGGTTCGCGCTGCGTCTTTCCATTTCTTGGGGGAGCGTAGCGTTTCTTTCGTTAGACGGTTTTGCCCGTTTGCGGCGAAATGGCGTATCGCTGTCCATTGCGCTGTACTGCCGCAGGGCGCTGGCTTGGTAGAATCAGGGAAACATGCGCGTAAGGAGCCAGGTATGAGCGAGATCAAATGCCCCCATTGCGGTGAGGTTTTCCAAGTTGACGAACGCGGTTTCGCCGACATTCTGCGTCAGGTTCGCACGGCCGAGTTCAACAAGGAATTGGCTGAGCGCGAAGAGCTCCTTAAAAACCAGGCCAAAACCGCTATCGAGCTTGCGGTAAGCAAGGCCCAGCAGGCAGCAAAGGGCGAAACGTCCCAGCGCGATGCGAAGATCGCCCAGCTTCGGCATCAGGTCGAGCAGCTTATGGCCGAGCGCGAGTCGGACAGCCGCGTTTCCGCCGCCCAGCATCAGAAGGAGCTTGCCGATGCCACTGCCCAGCGCGATGCTAAGATCGCCGCGTTGCAGCAGCAGGTGGCCTCTCAGGAAAGCGCATTCAAGCAGCAGATCGAATCGCAGGCCCAGGAGTATTCCCAGAAGCTTTCCGTTGAACGGGCGGATGCTGCCCGCAAGGCGGCCGAGGAATCGGCCCAGCTCCAGCAGACCATTGCCTCGCAGAAACAACAGCTGGAATCGCAGGTTGCCCAGTTCGCGGCTCAGAAGCAGCTGGCGGTGTCGCAGGCGCGTGCAGAGGCGGAGCGCCAGCGCGACGAACTTGCCGCGCAGGTGAAGCTGCAGGAGGCCCAGGCCGCACAGGCCCAGGCCGCCCTGCGCGAGAAGATGGTGAACGAGCTTGCTGCGAAAGACGAGCTCATCAAGTACAAGGACGAGGAAATTGCCCGGGTAAAGGACATGAAGGCCCGCCTTTCCACGAAGATGGTGGGCGAATCGCTTGAGCGGCATTGCGAAACGGAGTTCAACAAGATCCGCGCCACAGCATTCCCGAATGCGTACTTCGAGAAAGACAACGACGTTGCCGACGGCACCAAGGGCGATTTCGTGTTCCGCGAGTGCGACCCCGAAACGGGCGAGGAGATCGTCTCCATCATGTTCGAGATGAAGAACGAGAACGACGAGACGCGCACCAAGCACAAGAACGAGGATTTCTTCGCCAAGCTCGATTCCGACCGTACGAAGAAGAAGTGCGAGTACGCGGTGCTGTGTACCATGCTGGAACCCGACAGCGAGCTGTACAACGAGGGCATAGTGGATGTGGGCTACCGCTTCGAGAAGATGTACGTTATCCGCCCGCAGTTCTTCATTCCCATCATCTCTATCCTGAGGAACGCCGCGCTAGGCGCCCTGAAGTACAAGACCGAGCTTGCGGAGGTGCGCAACCAGAACATCGACATCACCAATTTCGAGGCTTCGATGGAAGACTTCAAGGACAAGTTCGGCCGCAACTACCGTATTGCCAGCGAGAAGTTCCAAACCGCCATCGCTGAGATAGACAAGACCATCGACCATCTGGAGAAAACGAAGAAGGCCTTGCTCGGAAGCGAGAACCAGCTGCGTTTGGCAAACGATAAAGCGCAGGACCTTTCCATCAAGAAGCTCACGCGCAAGAACCCCACCATGAAGGCGCGGTTCGCTGCTCTGAAGGAAGACGAGGGCGCGGGGACTGGCGAGGAGTAAGGCGGGGCCTCATTTGCTTTCTTCGCTGCCGCCGTTGCCTTTGTTTGGCGGTTGCTCAAGTGGGTATGGATTCCTCTACATCTGGGGAGTTATGGATCTGCTGCCCTAACGG
>CAVIKC010000052.1:0-10316 GCA_963643405.1 Succinivibrio sp. | reverse complement strand
GCATTCCTGCGTCTTAGGCCCCCGAGGGGGCCTTCCGCGTCTCTGGGGGCTGGGGCGGGCCGGGCCCGCAACCACCCTCGCGTGCGCCTTGTCTGCTCCGACACCGTGGCGGTGCCCTTCTTTGCGTCCGGCTGGAGGGCTCGAGTGTGGTGTAGACGATTCGAGGCCGGGTTGGTGGTCGCAATCTGCATCGATTCGTTCCTTAGGTGCACGCTTTAAGGTTTGGACTGTTGGGTGAACTTCCTTTTTTGAGCCTTCGCTTATACTGGATCGTACCGAAAAGAGGGGGATTCATGGCGAAGAAGAAGCAAGGGGCGGACGTCAAGCTTGAGGCTAAGCTCGCGGAGGAGAGGGCTCAGCTGTTCACTGGCAAGCCCGAGGTTGCCATTAGCGTTCTGGTGCCTATCTACAACACTGAGAACTACCTTCGCCAGGCGCTGGACTCTTTGGTTGCGCAAACGTTCCATGACTTTGAGGTTCTTTGCGTCAACGATGGCTCGACAGATGGATCGCGTGCGATTATCCAGGAATACCTGGACAAGGACAGCCGCTTCCGCGTTGTCGATAAGGATAATTCTGGGTATGGCGCCTCAATGAACCGCGGTATCCGCGAGGCGCGCGGCGAGTACATCGCCATTTTGGAGCCGGATGACTTCTTCGAGCCAAACGCGCTTGAGTTGCTATATGGCATGGCCTCTGCCAACGATGTGGATGTGGGCAAGGCCAACTATTGGTTCTATTGGTCGCAGGGCCAGAAGGACCAGCTCATCGAGGCCTGCAAGGCACCTGAGCTTGGCAAGCCCTTCAGTCCGCGTGACCATCAAGAGGTTTTCTTTACCATTCCCTCTATCTGGTCGGCGATCTACCGCAGGTCGATGCTCTTGGAAAAGCGTGTCGCCTTCCTCGAGACGGCTGGTGCAAGTTATCAGGACATGGGCTTCCAGTTCAAGGTGTGGTGCGCTGCCACCAAGGTCGTTATGTCGAACGAAGGCATTCTTCATTACCGGCAGGACAACGAGTCTTCTTCAGTCAACGATCCGAAGAAGGCAATGTGCGTGGTGAAGGAACTGAACTCCTGCGAGCAGTTCATCCAGGACGACCCGGACAAGGAGAGCCTTGCCAAGTTACTGTACCGACTGCGCTACGACAGCTACATGTGGAACTTCGCCCGCCTGGGTAGCGAAGGCAGGGAGGAGTTCTTCCCCCGGATGCACAAGGACCTTCAGCGCGGCATGAGGGAGCGAGCCTTCGACAAGAGCTTGTTCGGGAAGTGGCAGGAGGACAACCTGCGGTTCCTTCTGGGGCACCCCAAGAAGTTCCAGCAGCTGTTCCCCGACAAGCCCAATAAGGTGAACAAAACTGCGTATTACTTGGCCATCAGCGGCCCGAAAGGCGTACTGCAGGCGTTCAAACGCTAATAGGGGCTGCCTCCTATAGTGAATGTCACGATTCTGCTAAAGGTTTCTGTTCGGCAAGGCCTCGTGGGTGTGGCTGGTATCCTGGTTCAGTGCCATTGACCCGAATTGCAAGGAGCAGCGCATGAAGCCGTTGAGCATTCGCGACATCGTTGGGCCCATTATGGTTGGCCCCTCTTCTTCCCATACGGCGGGCGCGCTGCGTATTGCCAGCATGGTGCGTAACCTGCTTGAGGCCGAGCCGAAAGAGGCTACATTCACGCTGTACGGCTCGTTCGCTCACACGTATCATGGTCACGGTACCGACAGGGCTCTTGTTGCGGGGCTGCTGGGACTCCATACGGACGACTTGCAGATCCGCAATTCGTTCGATCTGGCGCGAAGCAACGGCTTGGATTTCGTTTTCGAGCCGGACCCTGTAACTAAGGTGAGCCATCCCAATACCGTAGAGGTGCGGGTGGTGGATGTTGACGGGAACGAAGTGGTGGCCCGAGGCGTTTCCATCGGCGGCGGCGCAGCCGAGTTGGTGCGGATCGATGGTATCGATGTCCACATCACCGGCGAGTTCAACAGCATGATCGTTCGCCAGCAGGACTTGCCGGGAACGCTTGCGCATATTGCCAGCACGCTGGGCGATGCGGGCATCAACATCGGCACCTCGGCCATGCATCGCACGCGCCAGGGCGGGGATGCATTCACAGTTATGGACGTTGACGACCCGGTGCCGCCAAGAGTGATAGCTAAGATCCTGGAATTTCCCTCGGTGAAGTCGGTTCGCTTCATTCCGGCGGATGGCCTGCATCGTAGTTTGAGTGACGAGCCTTCAACGGTCGACCCCGAGTTAGCTTTGGCGGAATTCCGCAGGTTGGATTTCGCCACTGCGGCAGAGCTGCTTACGTTCTGCGAAGAGAACAATGTCTCATTAAGTTATGCGGCCGATGTGCGCGAGCGCGCTTTGCTTGCCAGCCGTGGGTCTTCCGCCGACACCATACGCGAGTATCTGGACAGGGTTATTGAGGTTATGCGGGCATCTGCCGAAGCGCCTGTTGTGTCCCCCCGTAGATCCATGGGCGGGTTGATTGGCGGTGAAGCGGCGAAGCTGCATGAGTTGGAAGACCTAGGGGCTGGCGTCCGCGGCTCAATGATTGCCTCTGCCACCCGCAACGCGGTTGCCGTGTTGGAGACCAATGCGGCAATGGGCCTGATCGTTGCCGCGCCCACGGCGGGGTCGGCAGGCGTTATCCCCGCAGTGCTGCTTACGCTGCAGGAGCAGCATGGCTTCAGCGATGCGGAGTTGGCCAAGGCACTGGAGAATGCGTCCATCGTTGGGTCGATAATCGCACGGAACGCCACGGTTGCAGGCGCCGAAGGCGGCTGCCAGGCCGAGATCGGCTCTGCCGCTGCGATGGCCGCCAGTGCGGCGGTGGAACTGTTGGGCGGTACGCCGCGCATGTGCCTGACCGCTGCGAGCTATGCCTTGGCGAACATGTTGGGTTTGGTGTGCGATCCCATTGGCGGCTTGGTGGAGGCGCCGTGCCAGAAGCGCAACGCCTCTGCTGCGGTGAACGCGCTTTCTGCAGCCCAGCTGGCGCTCGCCGGTATAGAGGGCAAGATCCCTTTCGACGAAGTGGTGGATGCCATGTACAAGGTTGGTCGCAGCCTTCCCTACGAGCTGCGCGAGACGGCGCTCGGCGGAATGGCGGCATGCCCTTCTTGCTCGAAGTATTGCCATTGATGTGAGCTTTGGCGGCAACTTTCAAGCGGGCCGTGCGTGAGGACGGCCCTGCAAGTGTTGTGTGAGCGCCTGCGTGGTGATTTGTTCCGGAAAGAAGGAACCGTTCATGGTTCGTGAACGGGAGATAACCTATTCATCGAGAGATAGAAAGACCGCCCGCCGACAGTAATGTGCCGCTAAAGACCAATAATCACCTCAAATCATCGGACAATTCCTAGCATTGTGTTGCACAGAACACCTGTTGCAATGAAAGGGGACCGTTATGGGACTTCTTGAAGGAAACGTTTCGATCGTTACGGGCGGCGGCAAGGGCATCGGCTTCGGCATAGCCAGCGCGTTCGCAGAAGAGGGTTCGAATCTGTGCATCACGGGCCGAAACGAGCAGCGTCTTATCGATGCCGAGGCTCGCCTGAAGGAGCAGTACGGCGTAGATGTCATGCATGTTGTGGCGGAAGGCTCCGACGAGGAAGCCGTCAAGCAGGTAATCGCTGCCACAGTAGAGCATTTCGGCAAGATCGACACCGTAGTGAACAATGCCCAGGCCTCCAAGTCGGGCGTGAACTTGGTGGATCACTCGAAGGAAGACTTCGACTTGGCTATCAACTCCGGCCTGTACGCCGCGTTCTTCTACATGAAGCATGCGTTCCCCGAGCTGAAGAAGACCAAGGGCTCGGTAGTGAACCTTTCTTCCGGCGCCGGCTTGTTCGGCAAGCCTGGCCAGTCCAGTTACGCAGCGGCGAAGGAGGGCATCCGCGGCATGACGCGCGTTGCGGCAACCGAATGGGGCCCCGACGGCGTTCGCGCCAACGTGATCTGCCCGCTTGCCATGACCGAGCAGCTGGCAGCTTGGAAGGAAGAGTACCCCGATACCTTTGCTGCAACCATCAAGGGCATTCCGCTGGGACGTTTCGGTGATCCTAAGACCGACATTGCTCCAGTTGCCGTGTTCCTGGCAAGTGATATGGCCTCGTACGTTTCCGGCGAGACCATCACGATCCAGGGTGGTTCGGGCTTGCGTCCGTAAGGGGGAGCAGCGGCACAAACCTAGCCAAGGCACGAAGAAAGGGGCCCGATCGGGTCCCTTTCTTCGTTTAGCCGAAATCTTGGCCGTTGATGTGGGGCGGCTTGTGCCGAACCCTGTGAAACCTGGGGAGGCATTCAAGAAAGAAGCGAACCTGGGCCTTGGCACCAAGCTCGCTTCTTTTCGACTGTTAGTTCTGGCCAGGCTCGACGACGAGGGTGTTCTCGTATTCGGCACCGTAGGTGCTGAGCAGCGTCTTCTCGTAGTCGGCATGGAAGAAGTTCTCTGCGCCGAGGGTCTTCAGGTCCTCGTTGATCCAGTTCAGCAGGGTATCGTTGCCCTTGGTAACGGCAGGGGCGATGGTGTCGGAGTCGCCCAGCTTCTCGATGCCCACAACGTACTCGGAGCCACCCTGGTTCGCGAAGGCGATAACCTCGGTGTTGTCGTTTGCCCAAACTGCGTTGGCGTTGTTCTCGAACGCGGTCTTAGCAGCAGCGTAGGTGTCGTACTTTTCCAGCGTGAGGTCTTTGTTGTGCTCGGTAAGGTAGGTCTCGGCAGTGGTGCCGGAGATCACGATTACCGGGCGGTCGCCGATCTGGCTGAGGTCGGTAACCACGTTGTCCTTATGGGAGACAACGCCCAGGGCAACGTTCATGTACGGATCGGCGAAGTCGACGGCCTCGGCGCGCTCGGCGGTAACGGTGAAGTTGGCCAGGATGACGTCAACCTTGCCGGTTTGCAGGTACTCAACGCGGTTGGCGGCCTCGGTGGAAACCAGCTCAACCTCTACGCCCAGGTCTTGGCCAAGGCGGTTGGCCAGCTCGATGTCGTAGCCCTGGTAGGTGCCGTTCTCGTCGACGTAGCCGAAGGGGCTCTTGTCGCTGAATACGCCGATGGTGATCTTGCCGCTGTCCTTGATCTGGTCAAGCGTGCGGTAGCCGCCGTTGGAGCTGGAGGATCCGCCAGAGCAGCCTGCGAGCAGTACTCCGGCAAGGGCGAGGGCTGCGGCAAGCACTGCCACAAGCTTCCACGTGCGTTTGGTCTGGGTCATGTTGTGTCCTTCCTTTCGCGCCCTGAATCCCAGGGCACTTTTTCGATTGATGGAAGTAAACCGCTTAAATCCCATGAAGTCAATAGGAATAAGGGAATACGCCTGTTGGCGTCTTCGATAACTGGTTATTAGGCAACCTGGCCCCGCAGACGGTTGCCTACGGGGCCAGGGGATTGGGTTATGGGTTGGGAGGCGTTGGCTGCACGGCGCACGGCGCTTGCCGCAGCGAGGCCGGCTGCCGGGGATTCGCTGCTTAACGGGGTTCGGGTGGCGCCTAGCCGTGGTAGTTGCCTGATACGGGGCGACTCTTTGTTGGCCCGACGTTGCGGCAGCGGATTGCGCGAAGGCGGCGCCTATGCCTCGTGCTGGCGCACGGCGTCGAACTCGAAGGTGTGCAGGAACTTCTTCGCGCGGTTGCTCTGTGGGCACTCGAAGAAACGCTCGGGGATGTCCTGCTCCACAATCTCGCCGCCGTCGAAGAACAGCACACGGTCGGCCACGGCGCGGGCGAACTGCATTTCGTGGGTGACGATGATCATCGTCTTGCCCTCTTTCGCCAGGCTCAGGATAACGTCGAGCACTTCGCGTACCATCTCGGGGTCGAGCGCGGCCGTTACCTCGTCAAGCAGCAGCACCTCGGGCTCCATGGCAAGCGCGCGGGCGATGGCCACGCGCTGCTTCTGGCCGCCGGAAAGCTCGCGCGGATAGCTTTTCTCTTTCTCGGACAGGCCAACCCGCTTCAGCAGGGCGCGTGCCGCTTCCTCCGCTTCGGCCTTCGGCATCTTCTTCACCTTGATGGGCGCAAGCGTGATGTTGTCGATGACCGTCATGTGGGGGAACAGGTCGTAGCTCTGGAACACCATGCCCACCTTCTGGCGCAGCTCGGTAAGCTCCTTCTCGGAGCCGTTGACGTTCGTTCCGCCGATCTCGATGCTGCCGCCCTGGATGGGCTCAAGGGCGTTGATGCAGCGCAGGAAGGTGGATTTGCCGCAGCCGGAAGGGCCGATTACCACGATTACCTCGCCGCGCTTCACGGTAAGGCTGATATCTTTCAGCACCACGTTTTCGCCGTAGGCTTTCTTAAGGTGCTCGATGGAGAGCAGGGCGGTTTCGCTCATTGCCTAGTTCCATTTCTTCTCGAGGTGGGTTGCCAGCATGCTGATGGGCCAGCAGATGATGAAGTACAGCAACATGATGGTGCCGTAGATGCCGAAAACGGCGTTTGGCGAGGTCATACGGTTGGCCTCGATGATCTGCTGACCAACCTTCATCATCTCGATGACGCCGATCATCAGAAGCAGGCTGGTGGTTTTGATCATGCGGGTGATGAGGTTGATCGAAGAGGGCACCAGGCGCCGGATGGCCTGCGGGATGATGACGTGGCGGTAGATCTGCGCCTTCGACAGCCCCAGCGCTTCGGCGCTTTCGTACTGCTGCTTGGGGATGCTGGTAAGGGCGCCGCGAACCAGGTCGCCCATTTCGCCGGTTCCCCAGAACACGAACACGATGACCGAGGAAAGCTCGGCCGAGATGTTGATGCCCATGACGCGGGTGGCGCCGAAGAACACGATGTAGAGCAGCACCAGCTGCGGCATGATGCGCACGATTTCCAGGTACAGGCGGGAAATAACGCGGGCAACGGGGTTCTTCCACGTCATGAAGATGCCGAAGAGCATGCCCAGGATGATGCTGAGCACCACCGATATGGCGCTGATCTGGACTGCGACCCACAGGCCCTGCAGAAGGCGTGCGGCGTTCGAGCCCATGAACAGGACATCAAGCCCCAAAGCTTCCATGGCGCAACCTCCTTTCAAGGTAGGTTCCGGCAACGGAGACCGGCACCAGGATGATGAGGTAGAACAGCACCAGCATCACCAGGCACTCGGTGGTTTTGTAGTACAGGCCCATGAGGTCTTTCGTGACGAACATGAGGTCCATAAGGCTGATGGCGGAAAACACGCTGGTTTCCTTCAGCAGGAAGATGACGTTGGCCACAAACGAGGGGAAGCTGAGCGATACCGCCTGCGGCAGCACCACGTAGCGCATGGCCTGCAGCTTGGAAAGGCCCAGGCTGATGGCGCTTTCGCGCTGGATGGGCTCCACGTTTTCCAGCCCGGCGCGGAAGGATTCGGCCATATAGGCGCCGCCGTGCAGGGCAAGGCCCAGCATGCCGCAGACCTCGGGCGTGATGGAGATGCCCATGCGGGGCAGGCCGAAGTAGAAGAAGAACAGCTGGATGAGCAACGGGGTGTTGCGGAACAGCTCGATGTACACGCGGCAGAGTTGGCGGAGCACCGGTATGCGGAAGTGCACGATCATGGCCACGACAAGGCCGATGACGATGGAGCCGGCGATGCCGATCCACCCGATGCTCAACGTCAGCAGCGCCGCGTCCTCGTACAGAGGAAGGTATTGCGCCATGGCGTCGAAGTTCAACGCAAGTCCTTTCTATAAAACCTATCTGATTAGTAGGATTAAGGCGGATTTTAGAACGATGACAGGGGAAGTCAAGCGTTTCACAAATCCTGTCTATTCTATAGGTTTCCCGGTGTTGCGGGTGCGAGTATTCGCCGCTGCGCACGGGAGCAGGTGCAACATGCTGGCAACCGGCGCGTGCTACGCTGTTGGGTGAGATTGGCCGCAACGGCAAAACGAAAACAACAGGCGAGCGCCCGGGCTGCGATCGGCATGCCGGCGGCTCACTTATTTCTTACAGGAGGCTTTGCGTTGGGTAAGGCGAAGGAAAGCGAAAAGCAGGAAGTGCCCTTCAAGGAAGTGGCGCGGAAGTTCGTGGGCTACTACAAGCCGTTCACGTTCCTGTTCGTGGCCGACCTGGTAGCGGCCACCATCTTGGCTGCGGTGGACCTGGCCTTCCCGCAGATACTGAACTTCTTCGTGCGCGACTTCTTCGTGAACGCTCAGGACGCCATCATGGGCGTGCTGCCTTGGGTGGCCGCCGGCCTGGTGCTGATGTACGTGGTGCGCAGCGCGTGCCAGTACTTCATTTCCTGCTGGGGTCACATCATGGGCGCGCGCATGGAGGCGCGGATGCGCATGGACCTGTTCAAGCAGTACCAGCGCCTGAGCTTTTCGTACTACGACCGCAACAACACCGGCGAGATGATGTCGAAGTTGGTCACCGACCTGTTCGACATTTCCGAGGTGGCGCACCACGGCCCCGAGAACCTCTTCATCGCCACGCTGAAGATCGTGGGCTCGTTCGTGCTGCTGATGTTCATCAACGTGCCGCTGACGCTGGTGATGCTGGCGGTAACGCTTGTCATGGCCACGTACTCCTTCGTGCAGAACTACCGCAAGCGCATCATCTTCCGGCAGAACCGCGTGAAGATGGCAGGCATCAATTCGCGCCTGCAGGATTCGCTGGGCGGCATCCGTGTGGTGAAGGGCTTCGGTAACGAGGACATCGAGATAGACAAATTCGGCCATGCCAACGACGAGTTCATCGAGACGAAGGAGCTGTCGTACCGCTTCATGGGGCAGTTCCAGATGGCCTCGAGCTTCTTCACCGGCGCGCTGTACACGGCGACTATCGTGGGTGGCGGGCTGTTTGTGGCGCAGGGCATCCTGAACCCGGCCGACATGGTTATGTACGCCCTGTACATCGGCATATTCATCGCTCCGGTTGAGCTGCTTATCAACTTCACCGAGACGTTCCAGAAGGGCTACGCGGGCTTCCGCCGTTTCGTGGAAACGCTGGCGGAACAGCCGGGGGTGGAAGACAGGCCGAATGCGGTTGACCTGGGCCCTATCGTGGGCGAGCAGGGCGCACCGGCCATCAGCTACAAAGACGTGCATTTTTCCTATGTTGACGGCAAGGAAGTGCTGCGCGGGCTAAACCTGGAAGTGCCGGCAGGCAGTACGGTGGCGCTGGTGGGGCCTTCGGGCGGCGGCAAGACCACCACGTGCTCGTTGCTGCCACGCTTCTACGATGTGGACGCGGGCAGCATCACCATCGACGGGGTGGACGTGCGCGATGCCAGCATCGAGTCGCTGCGCGCGCAGGTGGGCATCGTGCAACAGGACGTGTACCTGTTCGAGGGCACCATCCGCGAGAACATCCTGTACGGCGACCCGGGTGCCAGCCAAGAGCGCATCGAGTGGGCGGCGAAGCAGGCGAACATCCACGAGTTCGTACAGGGGCTGGAAGACGGCTACGACACGTTCGTGGGCGAGCGCGGTACGCGCCTTTCGGGTGGGCAGAAGCAGCGTATCGCCATTGCCCGCGTGTTCCTGCGCGACCCGCATGTGCTGATTTTGGACGAGGCCACCAGCGCCTTGGACAACGAGAGCGAAGAGCGCGTGCAGGAATCGCTGGAGCAGTTGAGCCAGAACCGCACCACCTTGGTGATTGCGCACCGGCTTTCCACCATCCGCAATGCCGACTTCATCGCCGTGGTGGACGACGGCCAGGTGGTGGAAGTGGGCACCCATGAAGAGCTGCGTGCGAAGGGCGGCATCTACGACCGCTACTACCGCATGCAGTTCGCCGGCAGACGGGAGGCGTAAGGGCTGCCGCAGCCAGCCGGGTCCGGGGCGCCGGAGCCCAGGGCGAGCCAATGGGCCTGTGATTCGGCGAGTTTTGGTGCATTTGATTCCCTTGCCGCTGGTTTTTGATGCCGGCGGGGCACAGGGTTGCGACATTCGCGTAAGTCAAGAACGCCGTTCACGGTGTAGATCTCATACCCCCATGGGGTATATGGACCGAGAGTGCTACCATGGGCGTGAAACATGGCGCGGCATAGGTGCCGCATGCGCGAGAAGGGAAGCGGAATGTACAGGACGGTTGTGGACGTTGACGGCATGATGTGCGGCCATTGCGAGGCTCACGTGAACGATGCGGTGCGCAACAACTTCAAGGTGAAGAAGGTAAGCAGCTCGCATGCGAAGGGCCGCACGGTTATCGAGTCGGAGGCTCCGCTCGACGAGGCGAAGCTGCGCGAGGTTATTTCCGCCCAAGGCTACGATGTGCAGGACATCACCGCCGAGCAAGCCGAGAAAAAAGGCCTGTTCAGCCGCTTCGGGAAGTAAGCTGCTTGCGGGCATTCCGCAGAGGGCTTTCCCCATTGCAAAGAT
>CAVIKC010000051.1:0-10578 GCA_963643405.1 Succinivibrio sp. | reverse complement strand
GAACCTCAGCCTTCCAAGCTGATGAGGCGGGTTCGATTCCCGTCACCCGCTCCAGGTTATGTAGCGACCAAGGAAGACTTCCTTGGTCGTTTTTTTTCTATCAACGGATAGGGAATCGAACCGATGAGGTGGAATCCCTACTTCGCTCTTGGAATGTCTACGGTGAATTCGCTGCCCTCGTTTAAGGTGCTGTTAACGGTTATCTTGCCGTTGCCGCGCTCTACCGCATGGCGTACCAATGAAAGGCCCAATCCGGTTCCGCCTACCTCACGGCTTCTTGCTTTGTTCACTCTATAGAAGCGCTCGAAGATACGTGCTTGATCGGCTTGGGGTATGCCTATGCCGGTATCCTTCACGGACACGGTGATGTTGTGCGGGTAGGGCGAAAACGTCACCAAGATGCTTCCTTCATCGGTGTACATGATGGCGTTTTCTATCAAGTTGTCGAAGATCAGCGAGGCATCGGATGGCTCTATGTTGGCATAGCAGCGATCGCCTGGGTTCGAGCGATCGTCCAGTGCCAGTTCAATGCCTTTGTCTTCCGTTTCGGCCTTATGTTGGATGAAGCTGGTGGTAAGCGTGCTGTGCAAGTCGGTTCTCACGTCCTGCCTGGTATGGGGGTTCTCTTCAAGCCGCGAAAGGTCCAGCAGGTCTATCACCAGGCGCTGCAGCCTTTCCGCCTCGTTGTCAAGGCGCTCCAAGAACAGCTGAAGGCTTTTCTTGTCGTTTATCTCGGCTGCATCGTTGATGGCCTCAGAAAGAAGGCGTATGCCCGCAACCGGGGTTTTCAGCTCATGGCTGGCGTTGGCGACAAAGTCCGACCGCACCTGGTCAAGCCTTTTCAGCGGAGCCCTGGATTCACGGTAGGAAAACCCGGCAACCATGACGATGATCACGATGCTCATTACCACCACGATGGCAGCGGTGGTTTGAGTGGTTTGTGTGATGGACTCGACAACCGTAGAAGGCTCGCTCAGGCGAAGCGCCATCGTCTGTTCGTTGAAGCGCACGGGGACCGCCACATAGATCCGTTTCGTTTCGTCGCTTTCGCTGGTCCGCAGGGCACTGCCAACGTTGCCGGAAAGGGCGGCATCAACTTCTTCGCGCCCCAAATGATTGCCAAGACTCGTTGGCGACATCTCGGAATCGGCCACCACGGTTCCGTCTTGTGCGATAAGCGTTTCGCGAAGGTCGGTTCCTTGTACGGCTGCTTTCACGAACGCCTGCGCGTCGGTGGCAGCGCTTAGAGTGTTGGCTTGGGCTTGAGCGGTTGTGGTGAGGTTCGCTATCTGGCGGGCCTCCACCTGTTCGTTGATGGGCGTGTACACAAAGGCCAAAAAGCAGCCAACGAAGAACACGGCTATGACAAGATAGCCCAGAAGGAACCTGCGTTCCCATTTGCGGGCTGTGCTTGCGCCTTCCTGCGAAAGGTTTTTCCTGGACGAAAAGGCCCTCATCCTTTATTCGTCTTCCGTGTTGCGCGCTATGGGTTCGAAACGATAGCCCATGCCATGAACCGTATGGATGAAGGTGTAGTCGCTTGCTTCGTCGAGCACCGAGCGCAAGCGGCGGATGTGGACGTCTATCGTGCGCGAAGTGCTGAGGTAGTCTTCCTTCCAAACCTTTTGGGTAAGCCAGGTTCGGCGGCAGAGCATCCCCTCGCGTTCTGCCAGGGCGAAGAGCAGTTGCAGCTCCTTGCTGCGCAGTTTCAGCGTTCTGCCCTTGACGCTCGCCGTGCAGTTCTGCGGGTCCAAGGTAAGGTCGCCGTAGGTTTGCGGAGCTGTTGTGCTTACGCCGTCCATTTCCGATCGGCGAAGGTTTGCGCGTATGCGCGCCAAAAGAACATCTGTGCTGAACGGCTTCGTTACGTAGTCGTCGGCACCGGCATCGAGCCCCTTGATCTTGTCTTCGTCGGAATCCAGGGCGGTAAGCATCAGGATGGGGGAGTTGAAGCTTTCGTTTCGCAGCCGTTTTGCAACCTCGAAGCCGTCCATGCCCGGAAGCATCACATCCAGCAGCACCAGGTCGGGCTCGATGGAAAGTGCTGCTTCGTAACCGGACGTGCCATCCTCGCAGGAGCTTACCGCGTAGCCGTGCTTGGTAAGCGAGAACTCGGTGGCAAGGCGGATGGTGGGGTCATCTTCGATAAGCAGGATGGTGGTCACGGCTATTCCTTTCATTTGTTAACTGAATTATGCGACATCCGCCGTGCTTCCTGCTGTGTTTAACAACTTTGTAAGAACTGATAAGCGGCGTTGGCGTTTGTTTTGCTGCATGTCGTAAGGCCTACTGCGGTCTTACAGCGCCCTTAACAACTTTCTTAGAATCGCATCGCTGGTTTACATATCGATAACCGGCTTTCAGCATTGTGTAACCAATCGCTGTCCTTCCCCTTTCAAGATGGACCTGCAATGAGGCGGGCCGATATTCGGATTCGGCCAATCGCTCCTAGAAGAGAAAGAAGGAAATTGAAAGTGACAAGCGTAAGGAACAAGATACTTGCCATCGCTATGGGCGCCTGCATGGTTGCAGCATGTGGCCTGCTGGCGGGTTGCGGAAGCACCAACTCGAAGGATTCCTCTTCGCAGGATGCATCCATCAACGTTACCTCCCGTGAAGACGGCTCCGGCACGCGCGGTGCCTTCATCGAGCTGTTCGGCATCGAGGAAAAGGACGATAGCGGCAAGAAGGTAGACAAGACCACTGAATCCGCTGCGATCACCAACTCCACTGCAGTAATGAAGACCACAGTTGCCAACGACTCCGACGCTATCGGCTACATCTCGCTGGGCTCTCTCGATGACACGGTGAAGGCCGCAAAGATCGACGGTGCCGAGGCAAGTGCCGCCAATGTGAAGAGCGGTACCTACAAGGTTTCCCGTCCCTTCAACGTTGTTACCAACAGCTCCAAGGAGCTCAGCGACGTTGCCAAGGACTTCATGAGCTTCATCCTTTCCGCCGATGGCCAGAAGGTCGTCGAAGAAGAGGGCTACATCCCCATGGATGCCTCCGCTTCCTACAGCGCATCTGGACTCTCCGGCAAGGTGACCGTTGCCGGTTCTTCTTCTGTCACCCCTGTGATGGAAAAGCTTGCCGAAGCTTACAAGGAGCTGAATCCCAACGTCACGGTTGAAGTGAACCAGTCCGATTCCACCACCGGCGTGACCTCTGCCATCGAAGGTGCCTGCGATCTGGGCATGGCTTCCCGCGAGTTGAAGGATTCCGAGATCGCTCAGGGCGCCCAGAACACGGTAATCGCTACTGACGGCATCGCAGTAATCCTGAACAAGGGCAACAATGTCGATTCCCTCACCAGCGATCAGGTGAAGCAGATCTTCACCGGCGAGATCACCAAGTGGAGCGAGATCGGCTAACCCCTATGACTCAAGCAAAAGAGCTTATCGCGAAGATGCTCTTTGGCCTGGCTGCAGCCATCTCGGTGGCTGCAGTTTTGGTGATCTGCATCTTCATCTTTGGAAACGGCGTTCCCGCCATAGCTCAGATAGGGCTTCCCGAATTCATCTTCGGCACCTCTTGGAAGCCCTCCAGCGAGGTATTCGGGATCGGCGTGATGATCATCGGCAGCCTGTATGTGATGGCCGGTGCCTTGCTGGTTGGCGTTCCATTGGGCATCCTCTGCGCCTTGTTTCTGGCCTGCTTCGGGTCAGAGCGGATGTCCCTTGTTGCCAAAAGCGGGGTACAGCTTCTGGCGGGCATCCCTTCGGTGGTCTACGGTTTCTTCGGCCTGGTGGTGCTGGTTCCTTTCATCCGCATCAACATCGGCGGAACGGGGCAGTCCATTCTTTGCGCTTCGTTGGTTCTGGGTGTGATGATTCTTCCCACCATAATCACGCTTTCCGAAAGCGCGCTGCGCGCAGTGCCCCAAAGCTATTACGAGGGAGCGCTTGCCTTGGGTGCCGACCATGAGCAAAGCGTTATGAAGGTTGTTCTTCCGGCTGCGGTTTCCGGGATCTTGGCCTCCATCATCCTGGCTATCGGCCGTGCCATCGGCGAGACCATGGCGGTGATCATGATCGCAGGCAATCAGGTGAAGATGCCTTCCGCCATCACCGACGGCGTACGCACCATGACTGCGAACATCGTGTTGGAGATGGGCTATGCGGCAGACCTTCACCGCGGCGCCCTGATCGGAACCGCATGCGTTCTGTTCGTATTCATCCTCATCATCAATTTCGCGTTCTCCGCGCTGAAGAGGAGGGGTAAGAATGGCTGATAGCGCAATGCTCTCTTCCTCAAAGCCCGCAAAAGCCACATCCTGCGCGTTTCGCGGACTGGTGTATGCGGCAACCGCGCTGACCATCTGTGCGGTGTGCTTCATCATCGGCTACATCTTGGTTATGGGTATTCCCCAGATCAAGCCCGAGATGTTCTCGCTGGAGTATACGTCGGACAACTGCTCGTTCATGCCGGCCCTGCTGAATACGCTCATCGTCATACTGCTGTCGGTAAGCTGCTCTTCGGTGTTCGGCATCGGAGCCGCCATATTCCTCAGCGAATATACCGACCGAGGGAATTGGTTCGTCCGCATAGTAGCGCTTGCCACCGAAACGCTGGCGGGCATCCCCTCTATCGTCTACGGTCTGTTCGGCCTGTTGTTCTTCGTGTACTACCTGCAGTGGGGCCTTTCGCTGCTTGCGGGCGTGTGCACTATGGCCATCATGACGTTTCCCATCATCATGCGGGCAACGCAGGAAGCGCTTCTGGCTGTGCCCGACCTGTACCGAGAGGGCTCATTCGGCTTGGGAGCTGGTCGCTTCCGTACGGTGCTCTGCGTGGTGCTGCCCTCGGCGATTCCCGGCATCTTGGGCGGCATCATCCTTGCCATCGGCAGAACGGTAGGAGAGTCTGCTGCCCTTATCTACACGGCGGGCTCTATCGCTGCCGTTCCCGAATCGGTGTTCAGCTCCACCCGCACGCTTGCAGTGCATATGTATCTGCTTGCCAGCGAGGGGTTGCACATCGACGCAACCTACGCCACAGCGGTTCTGCTGCTCGTGTTCGTGCTACTGATCAACTTCGCCACGTCTGTCGTTGCCAAACGAATTGCAAAAGGAGGGATGAGCGATGAGTAACCTCCCGAAGATGGAGGTATCGCACATGGACTTGCGCTATGGCGATTACCAGGCTCTTACCGATATCAACATCTCATTCATGAAGAACAAGGTTACGGCGATGATAGGGCCTTCGGGTTGCGGCAAGTCCACCTTGCTCAAGTCCCTGAACCGTATGAACGACTTGGTAGAAGGCTGCAAGATATCGGGTTGCATCACATTGGATGGTCAGGATATCTACGATCGCTATGACGTGAACGTTTTGCGCAAGAAGGTTGGCATGGTGTTCCAGAAGGCCAACCCGTTTCCCATGTCTATCTACGACAATATCGCCTTCGGTCCGCGTACCCATGGCATAAAGAAGAAGGCTGAGCTCGACGAGATCGTTGAGGACTCGCTGCGCAAGGCGGCGATCTTCGATGAGCTGAAAGACCGCCTTAAGAAGAATGCCCTTGGCCTTTCCGGCGGTCAGCAGCAGCGCTTATGCATTGCGCGAGCACTGGCGGTTGGACCTGAGGTGCTGCTGATGGACGAGCCGACCAGCGCTTTGGATCCGATTTCCACATCCAAGATCGAAGAGCTTGTTGGCGAGCTTAAGAAGAACTACACGATCATCATCGTGACGCACAACATGCAGCAAGCGGCACGAATCTCGGATACCACGGCATTTTTCCTGTTGGGCGAGATGGTGGAATGCGGGCCCACGCAGGCGATGTTCTCCAATCCGGAAGACAAACGTACCGAAGATTACATTTCAGGGAGGTTCGGCTGATATGGCGCGACCGATATTCGACGAGGAGCTGCATACGCTTCGCAAAGACGTTATAGAAATGGCAACCGTGGTGGAAGATGCCTTGGGTGGTTCCCTTGAGGCACTTAGTAAAGGCAATGAGACGCGAGCGTACCTCGTCGCTCAAAACGATTCGATTATCGACGACCAGGAGCGGGATATCGAGCGCTTTTGCCTGCAGCTGCTCTTGCGTGAGCAGCCCGTTGCCACTGATCTCCGCGCCGTAACAGCCGCTTTGAAGATGGTTACCGATCTTGAGCGCATCGGCGACCAGGCTGTGGAGATCTGCGACATCGCTCTGAGTCTTGGGAAAAAGGCGGAGCTTGGCTCGTTTTCCTCGATTGTGGCATTGGCGGAGCTTGCCTCGGACCAGGTTAAGGAAGCTGTTGCATCTTACGTGAACCTTGATTTGGAAAAGGCACAAGCCTGCGCTGCGAGAGACGGCTCGGTCAACGAGTTGTTTGACTGCGCAAAGCACGAGATCATGCACCATATTATCGAGCATCAGCCGGATGAGACCATGGCCCTTGACTTGCTCATGATCGCGAAGTACCTGGAGCGGGTCGGTGATCATGCGGTCAACATCGCCGAATGGGTGGAGTATGCGGTGACCGGTGTGTACAAAGGTGTGGATATGGGGGAGTAGGACCGGCAAACTCCCTTGGGCGGCGTTCTCGTTTGGATGTTCGCCCGCTTATAGCATTGCTCTGTATCCGACGGCACCAAGCCCCATCCTTTATGTGTTGCGTTCTGCGGCCCATATGGGTGGGGCTTTCTGTGCCATAATGGTTCAAGCCTAACTGGCTGCTTGCACGCTTAATCGCCCGGCTTGCGCCGGATAGCATAGGAGGATTCTATGGCTGGTACTCTCTCTGGTCGCCATTTTCTTAAACTGCTCGATTTCACTCCCGCCGAGATCACTGAGATGATCGACCTGGCCGAAGAGCTTAAGGCAAAGAAGAAGCAGGGTATCCTCCATAAAGAGCTAGAGGGCAAGAACATCGTCCTGCTGTTCGAGAAGACGTCTACTCGTACTCGCTGCTCTTTCGAGATCGCCGGCCATGACCTTGGCATGGGCGTAACCTACCTCGACCCCGCAGGCTCCCAGATGGGCAACAAGGAGTCCATCGAGGATACCGCTCGTGTTCTGGGGAGCATGTTCGATGGTATCGAGTACCGCGGCTATGGCCAGGAAATCGTCGAGACCCTTGCTGAATATGCCGGCGTGCCGGTTTGGAACGGCCTTACCACCGAGGCCCATCCCACTCAGTTCATTGCCGATGCCCTTACCATCCGCGAGAATTTTGGCAAGCTGGCTGGTCTAACCGTTGTATTTATGGGTGATGCGAAGAACAACGTTGCAAATTCATTGATGGTTGGTTGCGCGAAGATGGGCATGAACTACGTCGCTTGCTGCCCTGAGGCTGATGCCCCCGATGTCGAGCTGGTGCAGAAGGCGCAGCAGATTGCCGCCGAAAACGGTGCAACGATTACGGTGACCAGTGACGTTGAGGCGGGAACCAAGGGCGCTGACGTTATCTATACCGACATCTGGGTTTCCATGGGTGAGCCGGCAAGCCTATGGGAGCAGCGCATCAAGGAACTCTCCCCTTACCAGGTAAACGGCAAGGTCATGCAGAACGCCGCCGATGGCGCCATCTTCATGCACTGCCTCCCCGCGTTCCACGACACCAAGACTACGGTCGCGCAGGAAATCGAGGAGAAGTTCGGCCTTACCGAAATGGAAGTCACTGACGAGGTGTTCGAGGGTCCGCGATCCCGCGTGTTCCAGGAAGCGGAGAACCGCATGCATTCCATCAAGGCTGTTGTTCTGGCCACGTTGCGCTAAGGGGCTCTACATGAAGAATGTTGGTTACTACAATGGTGAAGTCGGCTTGCTTGAGGAACTCAAAGTTCCTTTCCTCGACCGTGTGAGCTTTTACGGTGACGGCGTCTACGACGCCACTATGGCCCTTGACGGGGTAGTGGTGTTCTCGGAAGACCACATCGATCGATTCTTCAACAGCTGCAAGAACATGGAGATCGACCCCGGTATTGCCAAGGAAGAGCTGCTTGAGCTGCTTACCAGCCTGGTTGCAAAATGCGATGGCAACTACCAATTCGTGTACTGGCAGGTTACGCGCGGCACCGCCCCGCGCAATCACGCTTTCCCGGGCGGAAAGTCGAACCTGTGGGTGATGATCGTTCCTGAGGAAGAGGATCTGCGCCCTGCCGACGTCGAGCTGATCACCGTTGAGGATACGAGGTTCTTCCACTGCAACACCAAGACGTTGAATCTGCTGCCTAATGTTATAGCTGCTCAGCGTGCTAAAGAGGTCGGTTGCTACGAGTCGGTGTTCGTCCGCGAGGGCTATGTAACCGAATGCGCCCACAGTAACGTCCATATCCTGAAGGATGGGACATTCATCACCCATCCGGCAGACAATCTGATCCTGCCGGGCATTGCCCGCAAACATCTGTTGATGGCCTGCGATCGCTTGGGCGTGCCGGCAGAGGAGCGAGCTTTCACGAAGGAGGAACTCATGGACGCCGATGAGGTAATCGTCTCGTCCTCTTCCACTCCTGGCGTGGCGGTTTCCGCAATCGATGGCCAGTCGGTAGGGGGTAAGGCCCGTCAACTTTTCGAGCGTATCCGCAACTCAGCTGCGGATGAATTCGAGGAGTACGTCCGCAACCGCCTTTCTTAGGATGCGGTAGACAAATCGTCTTTCTTGCCTCTTCCCGTTGAAGCTCGCTTGTTTTGATGATGCTACAATGAACAGCACTGCCTTCGGGCGGTGCTGTTTTTGGTTTTACGCGCTTTTGGTGCGTTCGGTTTTGAAAGACGAAGGGATTGCCCCATGACCATTCGCGAATCGCTCGAGTCGGTTTTGTTCCAGGCATTGAAGGCCGCTGTTGAGTCGGGGGCGCTCCCTCTAGAGGGCATTCCCCAGCCTTCCCTAGAGCGTCCGCGTGAAGAGGGCCATGGTGACTGGGCCTGCACTATTGCCATGCGTTTGGCGAAGGCTGCGCACATGAACCCACGTGCCATCGCACAGGCTATCGTCGGTCATCTGCCCGAAAACGACATTGTTGAGTCTTTCGAGATCGCCGGTCCCGGCTTCATCAACCTCACCCTTACCAATTCGTCTTTCCAGGCTGTAGTCGCAGAGGCTCGAGAGAAAGGTGCTGATTTCGGCAAATCCCAGCTTGCTGAGCCCTGCAAGGTCAATCTTGAGTATGTTTCGGCTAACCCCACCGGCCCCATGCATGTCGGCCATGGACGATGGGCGGCCCTTGGTGACGCCACTGCGCGCGTTCTACGTCATGCGGGCTACGCCGTTGATGAGGAGTTCTACATCAACGACCAGGGCAATCAGATGAATGTCTTCGGTAATTCCGTCGTGGTTCGCTACCAGCAGTTGCTGGGTCTGGACGTGGAAATGCCTGAGGCTTGTTACGGCGGCGGATACGTGAAGGACATCGCTCAGGCTATCATCGACGAAGATGGCGATAAGTGGCTCAGCACCGATGAGCAAGACCGTTTGGTGGAGTTCCGCGAGCGCGGGTATGCCATGATGCTTGGCAACGTTAAGGCCACCTTGGCCGATTTCGGCAACAACTTCGATACCTGGTTCAGTGAGCGCTCGCTGTTCGTTACTGGCGAGGATGGCAAAACCAAGCAGCAGCGTGCTTTTGAGGTTATGGAGGAAAAGGGACTGCTCTACGAAAAGGACGGTGCCACATTCTTCCGTTCTACCGATTTCGGCGATGACAAAGACCGTGTGCTGGTGAAGGCCAACGGAGATTTGACCTACTTCATGAGCGACGTTGCCTACCACTACGATAAGATGCAGCGCGGCTACGACCACCTTATCGACATTTGGGGCGCCGACCATCATGGTTACATCCAACGCTGCATGGCCATGATGACCGCATGGGGATACCCCGGTGCGCTCGAGGTTATGCTTGGCCAGCTGGTTAACCTTCTTCGCGATGGAGAACCCGTCCGCATGTCCAAGCGCACCGGCGAGATGGTTACCTTCCAGGAACTCATCGATGAGGTTGGCGTTGACGCGACGCGCTACCTTATGCTCTCGAAGTCTGCCGATCAGGCGATCGATTTCGATATCGAGGTTGCCAAGAAGCAGGATTCCTCGAATCCGGTGTACTACGTGCAGTATGCCCATGCGCGCATCTGCTCGATTTTGCGCAAGGCCGCTGCTGAGCGTGGCATGGACGTTGAAAGCGTATCCGCTCAGGATATCGCTGGCATGCTGGAACTCGACGGCGCAGATCTCTCGCCGCTTATGCATGAAAGCGAGCTGGCGCTCATGCGCCAGATGGCCGATTTCTCCGACTTGGTTGCGGGTGCCGCACGCGACCGTGCTCCGTTCAGGCTCACTCACTACGCCCAGCAGCTTGCCGGCTTGTTCCACTCCTTCTACGGAAACTGCCATGTTCTGGTAGAGGACAAGGAGTTGGAACAGGCACGCCTTTCCTTGGTGGATGCTACGCGAATCACACTCGCGCTTTCCCTGAACCTTCTTGGTGTTTCTTCGCCTGAGCGTATGTGATTTCCGCTTACCTGAATCGAATATACGTTTACGAACTCCTTTGTTTCCAACGTGTTACAGAAACATTAACCGAAGGTTTCGGGAATGTTTCGACAGTATTATCGAACGCGTTGAGTTTCTACAAAAGGAGGTCCTATGA
>CAVIKC010000050.1:0-10813 GCA_963643405.1 Succinivibrio sp. | reverse complement strand
TCCTTTGCTCTCTTGCCACCTCAGGGCAGAAAAACGGCCATCTTCCGATGGCCGCATTGTTTACCGGATTTTCGTAAGCCGTCCTATGCGGACTGGACCTTGCTGTCGGCATCACGCAAGGCATCAATGCCCGCGTTGTAATGCGACTGGATGTCGGCCATGCGGCTTTCATAATCGGAATAGTCGTAGCTGCCGCTCTGGGGAGCCTTAACGTCTTCATAGAGCTGGACATACGATGCCAGCGCCGTCTGCAGCTCTTTAGCGCCGTTCACATACTGGGAATGGATGTCGGCCATGGCATCGGGAACCTCAAGCGCCTCCAAATCGAACACGCACTGATCGACAGCGGAAAGCTGCGAGGAAAGGGACACCACCTCATCGTCTTTCACTGCCGTGGCAAACGATTCCATGTTGGTGTCCAAGGTTTCCATGATCGTGTTCACGGAAGACATGTACTGACGGTTCTTGGTCTGCGCATCTGCTTGGCTGTTGTCGGAAACGCAGCCGGCCAAAACACCCATGCACACAACGCAGAGTGCCGCTATCAGGAGAAAACGTAGTTTCGCTTTCATAAGATCCTTCCCGTTAAAGGAACGGCAGCGCCCATTTGCGCTGCGCACCTTTTATTGAAAACGATATCGCCTGCCTGTGCAGCTGTGCTATGCCTTCTTCCCGAAGAATCCATAGCCGCGCAAGCTTGCAGCCGGCAATCTAAGAGCCGTTCCGCTTAATTGCCACGCAGATTGGTGAACCCTCCGGAGGTGCCACCTCCGCCGGAACTTCCGCCGGAGCTGCCACCGCCACCAGAGCCGCCACCAGAGCCGCCGGAACCCCCGCCGGAACTTCCGCCGGAACCGCTGCTGCCGCCACTGGACCCGCCGCTGCTCGATCCGCCGCCCGATTCACCAGAGGAGCTGGAGCCGGAAGAAGATTTCTCAGTGGAAGACGATTCGGTAGTCGATTCGGTAGTGGTGGCCGAAGCAGTGCTGGAATCAACCGAATCGCCCTCGTGCTCAGGTGAGTAGCCGGTGGAACCGCTGCCGCTGCCGAAGTCGGTGGTGGTATAGGTGAGCTTCTTGTCGGAGGTGGGGAACTTCTCGATTTCCTGACCCTCCAGCACTTCGCTCATGAACGAGCCGAACACCCCGTCGCAGGCAACGGAAGAAGGCATCTGCACCTCATCGCGGCCGCCGATCCAGATGGCTGTGGAAAGCTGCGGGGTTATACCGCAGAACCACTTGTCGCGCCAATTCTCGGAGGTACCGGTCTTGCCGGCAACCGGCTGACCGTTGTCGATGGCGGCGCCACGGCCGGTACCGCCCGTAACCACGCCCTTCATGACTTCGGTGGCAGCTTCGGTAAGCGCCGTGTCGAGCACCTTCTCTCCCGTGGTGTTCGCGGTATAAATCACGTTGCCGTTGGAATCCTTAATGGACTCGATGCATACCGCCTCGTGCTTGGTGCCGCCATTGGCGATAGTGGCATAGGCCTGCGCCATCTCGCGTACGGTGACCTCTTCCGAGCCAAGCGTGATGGACGGGTATGCGTCCAACTCGGTTTCGATGCCGCATTTCTTGGCCATATCAACCACTTTATCGGCACCGATCTTGGTGCACAGCTGGGCAAAGCCTGTATTGGAGGAAACGGCGAAGGCGCTGGCGATGGAACGGACACCGTAATCGGTTCCACCGTAGTTCTCTACCTTCCAACCGTCCAAGTTCACGCTCGATGTGCAGTTCAGGTTCGTCTGAGGCGAAATGCCATCGTTCAGGGCAGCCAGCAGGGTGAACGTCTTGAAAGAAGAACCGGGCTGACGCTTGGCCTGAGTTGCCAGATTGTATTCGTTGCTGTCGTAATCGCGGCCACCGATAAGCGCCTTGATGAAACCGGTGTTGGGGTCAACCGCCACCATGGCAAGCTCAAGGTTGTCGGAAAGCTTGTTCAGCTTTGCCTCCGCGGCGCTTTCAGCGGCTTCCTGAATCGCGGGATCGAGCGTGGTGGTAACCACCATACCGCCCTTGAACACCTCGTCGGTGGAGTAGTTCTGCAGGAGCTGCTGGCGCACATAGCTGGTGAAGTACTTGTACTTGTACATGCCATCGCCCGTGCTCACAGAGGAAACGTTCAGGTTCAGCTCCTCCGCCTGGGCGGCATCGTGCTGCTCCTGGGTTATGACGCTGTTGGAGAGCATGCGGTCGAGCACCAGGTTGCGGCGCTGCTTGCAGTTATTGGGGTTGTCGATGGGGTTGTTGTAGGTAGGGCTCTGCGGGATACCGATGAGCGTGGCAGCCTGAGCCAAGGTAAGATCCTTGGCGTCTACCGAGTAGTAACGCTGGGCAGCGGCCTGGATGCCATATGCGCCCTGACCGTAGTTGATGGTGTTCAGGTACATCTGCAGGATTTCCTGCTTGGAGTAGATCTCCTCCAGCTTCATGGCGATGTACGCCTCGCGCACCTTGCGCTTCAACGTGGATTCCTGGGCCTCGTCGGCCAAGATGGTATTCCTGACGAACTGCTGCGTGATGGTGGAAGCGCCTTCACGGCCGGTATGCGTCACATTCACCCATACTGCGCGGGCAATGCCCATAAGGTCGATGCCGTTGTGCTGGTAGAAGCGCTCGTCTTCCGTGGCCACCGTGCCCTTGGTAACGTAGTCGCCCATCTGGTCGAGTTCGATGGGATCGCGGTTCTCCAAGAAGAACTCCGCCAACAATGTAGTGCCGTCGTTGGCGTATACCTTGGTTTTCTCGGCATAGTTATATGCGGAAGCGTCCGTGTAATCAGGCAGATCCTGCAGCCAGACCGAGCACATTGCCACAGCGGCAACGCAGCATGCAACGAGCGCTGCGCCTAAAACAGCCAGCAGAACACCAGGCTTGAACCCAGATTTTCCTGGCCGGGCGTGCCTGCTTCTTCTACCACGAGTAGCCATTCAACCTCCCAAATACAGTTCCCGTCATTTTATCATGAGCGACCCTGTACCCGAGAAAGCGCACAACTACGCTAGCTTTTGATCCTCCTCAAGCTTCTGTGCGCCCAGCTCAATCTGCTCGGTCACCACAGAATTGCCCGTGCCACCGAACGTGGTGCGGGCCGCCACGATGGACTCCAGATCCAGCGCCTCGGTGATGTCGGTCTCGAACAGATCGGATGCCTGCTTGAAGTCCTCCAGGGAAAGATCGTCCAAGTCGCAGCCGCGCTTGTCGCACAGAAGCACCAGATGGCCTACGATCTCGTGAGCCTTGCGGAAGGGCAGGCCCTTCTTTGCCAGGTAATCGGCCACGTCGGTGGCAGCAAGGTAGCCCTTCTTGGACTGAGCGCGCATCGCATCGGCGTTCACCTTCATGGTGGAGATCATGCCCTCCATGCACACCAGGCAGTCATGCAGCGTCTTGCAGGCGTCCATAACGCCTTCCTTGTCTTCCTGAAGGTCCTTGTTGTAAGCAAGGGGAAGGCTCTTCATAGTGGTAAGCAGCGCCATCAAGTCGCCCACCACGCGTCCTGATTTGCCGCGGATCAACTCAGCGAAGTCGGGGTTCTTCTTCTGCGGCATGATGGAGGAACCAGTGGAGTACTCATCGGCCAAGGTGATGAAGCCGAATTCCGAGGTGGACCACAAGATGATCTCCTCCGACAGACGGGAAAGATGGATCATGGCCACCGAGCAGGCGTAATCCAAGTCGAGCAGGAAGTCGCGGTCGGAAACCGCATCGAGCGAATTGGGGATCATGTGGTCGAAGCCCAGCTCGTCGGTGGTCTTCTGGCGGTCGAGCGGGTAGGTGGTGCCAGCAAGCGCCGCAGAGCCCAAGGGGTTTGCGTTGGCGGCATCATAGGCCTGCTTCACGCGGTTGAAGTCGCGCGTGAACATCCAGAAGTAGGCCATGAAGTGATGCGAGAGCAGAACCGGCTGCGCATGCTGCATGTGGGTATAACCGGGAAGGATGGTGCCCATGTTGTCCTTCGCGGCTTTGATGAGGGTTGCGCGCAGGGCGTTCAGGTCGGTCATCAAGCCGCCGGCAAGCTCTTTGGCGTACAGACGCGTGTCGGTGATCACCTGGTCGTTGCGGCTGCGGCCCGTGTGCAGGCGTGCTCCGGCATCGCCGATGTTCTGGGTAAGCACCTTCTCGATGGACATATGGATGTCCTCATCGTTGATATCGAAGGCGAAGTTGCCCTCTTCGATGGTCTTCTCGATCTGAGCCAGGCCATCGATGATCTTCTGGGCGTCTTCGTCGGAGATAACGCCCTGAGCAGCCAACATGCGTGCATGGGCACGGGAGCCCGCGATGTCCTCGTGGTACATCGCCTTGTCTACGGGAAGCGATGCGCCGAATTCCTGCGTGAACTCGCTAACGCCCTTTTCGAAACGTCCAGACCACAAAGCCATTGGGAAACTCCTATCTCATGCCAAGGCGCAACGCCCCAGCTTTTTTCTGAAGAACAGTTTCCCATCATAACAAAACAGGACCCTCCCCTCGTAGCGAAGGAAGAGCCCTGCGAATGAGATGCTGTAAGTTCGACTACTCTACGATCTCGCCATCGGTCGTACCTTGCTCGCGACGATTCTTCGACCAAACCTTGGTGGAAAGGCCGTACAGGTCGATGAAGCCCTTGGCAGCCTTGTGGTTGAAGGTGTCGGCGGCATCGTAAGTAGCCAGGCCGTAATCGTACAGGCTGAAGTCGGACTTGCGGCCGGTTACGGTGCAGTTGCCCTTGTAGAACTTCAGGCGCACAGTGCCGGTAACGCACTGCTGGGTGGTTGCCATGAAGGCATCTACCGCATGCTTCAGCGGGCTGAACCACTGGCCGTTGTACACCATGGTTGCCCAGTCGTGCTCAAGGTGCAGCTTGTAGCGCAGAACCTCGCGCTCCAGGCACATGTCCTCAAGACCACGATGGGCAACGATGAGGGCCAGGGCGCCCGGTGCCTCGTAGCACTCACGGCTCTTAACGCCAATCATGCGGTTCTCGATCATGTCGATGCGGCCGAAGCCGTTGTCGCCGGCGATCTGGTTCATCTTGGCGATGATGTCCAGGTAGCTCATCTGCTGGCCGTCGATGGCAACAGGCAGGCCGCCCTTGAACTCGATCTCAACCTCGGTGGGCTGGTCGGGAGCCTTCTCGGGGTCGGTGGTCATGGTGTAGATGTCCAGCGGCGGGCGGTTCATCGGGTCTTCCAGAACACCGCACTCGATGGCGCGGCCCCACAGGTTGTCGTCGATGGAGTACGGCTTGGACTTGGTGGTGGGAACGGTCACGCCGTGAGCCTCTGCCCAGTCCATTTCCTCCTGGCGGGTGTGCATATCCCACTCGCGAACAGGTGCGATGATCTCAAGCGAGGGGTCCAGCGCCTGGATGGAGGTCTCGAAGCGAACCTGGTCGTTGCCCTTGCCGGTGCAGCCATGGGCCACGTACTTGGCACCGAACTTATGGGCGGTGTCTACCAGGTACTTGGAGATCAGCGGGCGGGAAAGGGCGGATACCAGCGGGTACTTGTTCTCGAAGTGGGCGTTGGCGAACAGCGCCTTGGACAGGTAGTCGGCGGCGAAGTCCTCGCGCATATCGGCGATGATGCAGTCCATCGCGCCCGTGGCCAGTGCGCGCTCCTTAACCTGCTCCAGGCCTTCGTGTTCCTGGCCGACCTCGCCCACAACGGCGATAACGTCGAGGTTCTTCTCGTCCTGAAGCCACTTGATGCAAACGCTGGTGTCCAGGCCGCCCGAGTAGGCGAGTACGCATTTATCCTTTGCCATCTTCTTACCTTTCTTTTGGCATTGTTCCTCTGTTGAGCGCCCGCTTAGGGGCGAAAAGCACGGGGAGGAAGCACCTCCCCGTTGGTCGTTATTCCTCGGTTGCCTCAGCGGCATCGGCCGTGGCAAGCTCTTCGGCGCGGGCCGTTTCCTCGGAGCCATCGGCACCTTCGGGCTCGTCGGCGGCGCGGCCGGCCTCAAGCAGCTCGGGCAGCGCCTTGATGAGCGCGTCGATCTCCGTCTCGGTGACGATAAGCGGCGGCAGGAAGCGCAGGGTTCCCTTGCTGGTGGCGTTCAGCAGGAAGCCTGCCTTCAGGCCAGCGGCCACCACCTTGTTGGCATCGATGCCCTCTGCCACATCGGCGCCGATCATCAGGCCAAGGCCGCGCACCTCGGTGATGTCGTCGAGGTTCTGCAGCTTCTCGGCGAAGTAATCGCCTATCTCGGCCACGCGGTCGTCGTAGTGTCCGCGGGTAAGCGTTGCCAGGGTGGCATGCGCCGCCGCCATGGCAAGGTTGCTGCCGCCGAACGTGGAGCCGTGGTCGCCGGGCTCGAAGGCCTCTGCCACCTCGATGCGGGCCGCGCAGGCGCCCATCGGGAATCCCGAGGCAATGCCCTTGGCCATGGTGATGATGTCGGGTGTGATGCCCATGTTCTGGAAAGCGAACGGGTACTCGCCGCAGCGGAAGATACCGCTCTGCACTTCGTCCACGATGAGCAGAAGGCCGTTCTTGCGGCAGAACTGCGCCACCTCGTAGAGCGTGTCGGCATCCCACGGGTACACGCCGGCTTCGCCCTGGACGGGCTCGATCATAACGGCGCACACATCGGCAAGGTTGTTGTATACCGCCTGGTGAAGAGCATTCAGGTCGTTCATGGGAACGTGCATGAAGCCGCCGGGCAGGGGCTGGAAGGATTCCTGCTTGGCAGGCTGGGCTGTGGCGGCAAGCGTTGCCAGGGTGCGGCCGTGGAAGCTGCGGTCCATGGTGATGATGGTCTGACCGCCGTTGCCCATCTTCTTGGAGTACAGGCGGGCCAGCTTGATGGCGCACTCGTTAGCCTCTGCGCCGGAATTGGCGAAGAACACCGGCCACGGGGCGCGGAAGAACTTCGGCACGCACACGTTCAGCATGTCGGAGATGAGCTTGGCAACCTCACCGCGGTTCTCGATGTAATAGTAGTTGCTTACATGGATAAGGCGGGCGGCCTGCTCCTGGATGGCGCTGACCACTGCGGGGTGGCAATGGCCCAGGCTGTCTACGCCGATACCGGAAAGGAAGTCGAGGTAGGTGTTGCCCTCGTCGTCTTTGACTTCCATTCCCTGGCCCTCAACCAACATAACCGGTTTGCGGGCAAAGGTGTGCATGACGTAGTGCTCGTCAAGCTTCTTTGCTTCTTCAAAACCCATGGTGTTCCTTTCGTATTAAGACAGGCTCCGCAGCGATACCCCACGAAACCTATCCGTTGATTCTAACTATTTTGCGGTGAGCATGCACCCGGCGTGCGCGTTTCTACAGGTTCTCGCTCAAACGGGAGGCAAGGATGCCCAGCGGGCGCATCTCGTCCTTGGAGAACTCGGCATCGTCGTCGTAGATCAGGGTGCCGGCACCGCTCGAAGTGAGTAGCTCCACCAGGATGGAATGGGGCTTGGTGCCGTTGACGATATGGGCACGCGGAACGCCGCCCTCGATGGCCTCGATGCACGACTGCAGCTTCGGGATCATGCCGCTGGAAACCTTGCCTTCGGCCAGCATCCGCTTGGTTTCGCTTACCGTCATCTGCGAGATGAGCGAACCCTTGTCCGAAAAGTCCTCGTAGTAGCCGTCCACATCGGTAAGGAAGATGATCTTGTGCGCGCCGATGGCGGAGGCAACCGCACAGGCCGCCACATCGGCGTTGATGTTGAAGGAGCCGTCGTCGGTGCCCTTGCCCACCGAGGCGATGATGGGCACGTAGTCGGCAGCGATGAGCGCGTTGATGTACGAGGGGTTAACCTCCACCACCTTGCCCACGCGGCCCAAGTCGGGGCTGGCCTGCTCGGCGATGATGGTGCCGGCATCGGTGCCGTTCACGCCCACGGCCAGGTTGCCGTGCTCGTTCATGGCAAGCACCAGCTCTTCGTTCACCTTGCCCACCAGCGTCATCTTCACCACGTCCATGGCTTCGTCGGTGGTAACGCGCTGGCCGTTCTTGAACTCGACGTCGATGCCGAACTTTTCCATGTTCTCGGTGATGGCAGCGCCGCCGCCGTGCACGATGACGGGATTCACGCCCATGATCTTCAACATGACGATGTCGCTCATCACGGCATTGCGCAGCTTCGGGTCTACCATGGCGGCGCCGCCGTACTTGATAAGGATGGTTTTGCCGGTGGCGTTCTTGATCCAGGGGAACGCCTCGATCAGCACCTCTGCGGTGTGGGTAGAGGTGATCTTGCGGTCTCTTGCGTATTTCATGAGCGGTAATCTCCATTGATCGAAACGTATTCGTGTGAAAAGTCGCAGGTCCACATCGTGGTTGCGCAGGTGCCGGCACCCAAGTTGGCATCGATGACTATCTCGGGCTGCTCGAAGCGGCGAAGCGCCTCTTCCTCGTCGAAGGGCACGGGCAGGCCGGCTCGCAGCACCGGCATCCCCATGATGTCGATGTCCACGTTTCCCTGCTGGAACGCAGCGCCAGAACGGCCCAAGGCGCCGGCGATGCGGCCCCAGTTGGCATCGTGGCCGGTGATGGCGGTTTTCACCAGGGGCGAGTTCGCTACCGTGCGCGCCGCAGCATCGGCATCGGCATCGGTTGCGGCGCCGCTCACGTTCACGGTTACCAGGCGCGTGGCGCCCTCGCCGTCTTCGGCCATGGCGCGGGCAAGCGTGCGCGTTACCTGGTTCAATGCCGCGCAGAACTCCTGGTAGGCAACCGAGCCTTCGGCCATGAGCGGGGCGCCGGTCGGCGCGGCCTTGCCGGAAGCGAACAGCACGCAGGTGTCGTTGGTGGAGGTATCGCCGTCCACCGTTACCTTGTTGAAGCTCTGGTTCGCCGCAGCGGTAAGCGCCTTGTGCAGAAGCGGTGCGGGGACCGGCGCATCGGCCGTGAGCACCGAGATCATGGTTGCCATGTTCGGCATGATCATGCCCGAGCCCTTCGCCATGCCGCCAACCGTGAACGTGCAGCCCGCGTAGTCGGGGTCGGCGGAAACGTAGGTTACCGCGGCTTCCTTCGGGTGCGTGTCGGTGGTCATGATGGCCTGGGCGGCGCTGGCACCGGTGGTTTCGCCGAGCTTTGCATGCAGCGCGGGCACCCCGGTGGTAAACGGCGCCGTGTCCAGGTTCTGCCCGATAACGCCGGTGGAGGCCACCAGCACATCTTCGGGCACGCAGCCCACCACATCGGCGACGATGCCGGCAGTGCGGCGCGCAGCTTCCAGGCCCACCGACCCGGTTGCGGCGTTGGCGATGCCGGAATTGATTATCATGGCACGCGCAAAGCCGTAGCCCACGCCGTCCAAATGCTCGCGACAGACGGTGACGGGCGCCGCGCAGAAAACATTCTGCGTGAACACGCCGGCAACAGGGCAAAGCTCGTCGGCCTCGACCAGCGCCATGTCAAGACGATTGGGGTCGGCGCGGAAACCGGCATGCATGCCGCCGGCGCGGAAACCCAAGGCGGACGTGACGCCGCCGTTTTCAACGGTGGTCAGGTTCGCTGTATTCATATTTGATCTACTCCTAAGAGGGATTGGCAACAGGGGAAAGCGCCTGGTCTTCGGGAAGACCGCAGACGATGTTCGCGCACTGAACCGCCTGGCCCGCCGCGCCCTTCACGATGTTGTCG
Organism: Succinivibrio sp.; assembly: GCA_963643405.1. Classification (GTDB taxonomy): domain Bacteria; phylum Actinomycetota; class Coriobacteriia; order Coriobacteriales; family Eggerthellaceae; genus Anaerotardibacter. The sequence goes on along the minus strand of CAVIKC010000050.1, from coordinate 1,235 downwards.
ATGGCGCAGGTGGCGATAACCGAACCGGTGGTGGCGTTGTAGGCGACGCCCACATGAGCGCGGTTCGTTCCCACTACCGAAGAGGTTTTGGGCTGCTGGCCCAAGGGCAGCACGGTAACGAACGGCGAATTCGCGTAGGCGTCGCAGTATCGTCGATGAATCGACTCGGCCGTGGCGCTACGTCGCGCCTCGGCGGAGAGCTGCATGGTTACCGTGGAAAGCAGGCCGCGCGTTGCAGGGGCCAAGTGGGGCGTGAACACCAAACGGCCCGGGATGCCCAGGATCTGCTCGATTTCAGGGGTGTGCCTGTGGTTGGTAACGCCGTAGGCTTCGAAGTTCTCGTTCGCGGAAACGTAGTGGGTGCGTGCAGTTGCGCTGCGGCCAGCACCGGAAACGCCGGAAATGGCATCGGCAACCACTACGCCTTCGGAAAGCTCGATGGCAGGAGCGGCGGCAAGAGAGGTGGCCGTTGGGTAGCAGCCCGCACAGGCAACCAGCACGGATTCGCCGTTAGCGTGGCGCGCGGCGGCATCGTTGAGCTGGGCGCGGTTCAGTTCGGGCTGGCCGAAAGCAGCCTTCGCCAGAAGCTCGGGGCTGGTATGCTCTACCTTGTACCACTTCTCGTAGGTTTCCTGGCTGCGCAGGCGATAGTCGGCAGAGAGGTCTACCACGGTAACGCCCGATTCAAGCAGGCCCGGAGCCGATTTCATGGCAACCGTATGGGGCGTTGCCAAGAACACCACGTCGCAATCGAACAGCGCCGGGTTGTCGTGCCGGGAAAACACCAGGTCGGTAATGCCCGTGAAAGCCGGGTACACCTGGGAAAGGGCCACGCCTTCGTCTGAATTGGAGGTGATGACGGAAAGCTCGAATGAAGGATGTCGCAGCAAGATGCGTACCAGTTCTGCTCCCGCATACCCGGCTGCGCCTACGATACCCGCCTTCAACATCTGCTGAGCCTTCTTCCGTCTAATCGCCCAACGCGGAGCTCCGCGCGAGTTCTTTTAATGAGTGTTCCTGTTCTACAGGTTTTCTTAGGGTACTCCATTTCGCCTGATTGTTTAACCCGTATCCACGCATTCAACAAGTGCGATGGGCCCAACCTCCAGGCAGAACCCCACAGGCACCCGTCCGCGGCGGGCCGTGCCTACCCGTCCGCGCCGTGGGCTGGGGCACCAGCCCTTCGGGGATTCCCGCTACCCTGCTCGCTTCGCTCGTGCGGTCGCTGCTTCATG
>CAVIKC010000049.1:0-11344 GCA_963643405.1 Succinivibrio sp. | reverse complement strand
AGGTCTGCCAGTGCGTGGGGACCATGATGATGTACACTGCGGGGGTCGTAGCCACCGGGTTGGTCTCGGCGTGCAAGTCGATCTCGTAGGAGCGGTCGGTGTTGGCGTCGCCCAGGTCGGGGCCAGCGGCCTTCTTCAGGTTCTGGAAGTAGCTGTCGGTGTAGGAGACGCCGCTCTCGGACTGCGTATAGGTCCCCATCTGTTCGATCTTGCTCTTGATCTGATGATGGAACGGAGAGGTGCTGTCCTTTGGCCAGCCAAGGCTTGAGTCGCCATAGTCTCCGGCTACGCCCACATGCGGCTCAAGCATGTCCCAGATGTACTTCTCGAGCGCGTCCCGGACCTCCTGCTCCGTCTTCAGCGAGCAGAGATAGGCCTTCAGCGTATCTGCATCGCTGAAAGGAACGCGCGAGTCGGCTGCCACGTTGTCGTAGTAGAGGTCGGAGAACCAGGCCGTACCCTTCTTCTCGATGTAGCCGCTATTTGCAGTATCGTCGCGGAAGGTCCAGGTGAAGTTGTCGAGGTCCACATGCGGACGCTCGAGGGCCACGCTCTTCGACGACTTGCTGCCATCGGCGTCCGTGACGGTGAGCGTCACCTCGAACTCGTTGTACTTTGCGAGCTCGCCCGCAGGGTCGAACGCGAAGCTCACGGTGCCCGCGCCCGCGGTGCTCCCCGCGATGCTTCCGGAGCCGGACATCCCGGCCGCGGAGTCGCCCGGAAGGGCGTCGTCCCACTGCGCCGTCAGCTGGTCGGTGATGTCCACGCCGTTGCCGCCGGAGACCTCGCGCCCGACGACGCTGAGGGAGTAGTCGTAGTTCATCGCATCGGTGTTGTAGTCGAGCAGGCCGAACCTCACCTTGAGGAGGTCCTGGTCGTAGGCCGCGTTGTAGCCATTGAGCTGGGTACCTGCGTCCGCCGCCGAGGCGACGACGACACCGCTCTTGGATGCTTTGACGTTGACGGGGATCGACACAACCCCAGAGAAGGCGCTATTGTCCTGCTTGCCCGAGATCGTAAGGCTCAGGCTCGTGCTCACGGTGAGGAGGTCGGCGGGGATCGTTACCTGGAACGTCTGAGTGGCGGTGCCGGGCGTCACGGCGCCAGTCTTTTTATCCTCTTTTGCCTTGTCGACCTTGCCGTCTTTCCCGAAGGTGATGCTATCTGGAAGCTGGCCTTTCACTGCGTCGTTCAAGGCAGAGTCCGCGACCTGGATGTTGGCGGCGGTGACCTTCTGGGCCTCCTTGTCGGTACTTGCGTTGGCAACCGTAATAGTGAAAGTCGCAGTCTCGCCGGCGGTGTAAGACGCCTTGTCCGAAGAGAGCGTTGCCGTCACGTAGTCGTTCAACTTCACCGTCGCGCTTTGTCCCTCATTGTCTGCAAAGGCGAGCGTCGACATGTTGAAGCACGACCACATCAAGACAGCCGATAAGAAGACGCAAAGCGCCTTCTTGAGCCTGTCTTCGATGACTGGCCTGGATTTTACCCCGGCGGAACCCTTCATGTCCCAACCTTCCTCTCAACGCCCCATGGCGCCTAGAACTTGTCTGGATTGAAGCCACGCTTTGTTCTCTCGGCCTCTGGCTAAAGCCAAATGAGCCGAGATGTACCTGATGCGAAACCGGCAATCCCCTTGCCCGAACTGCGTAGTTCGGAAAATCCCCCTGCCTCGGGAAACGAAACAGGGGGCGGAAGTTGCTGTCGAACATGGCCTGGCATGTTTGCTTCCCCCAGACCGTGACCGTTGTGTTATCTGCCTCTTCCGTGGCAGGCGTAAGGTGGATAGCCTGCAGTCACGCGTGTGGTACAGGTGCCTAAAGATGGACACAAACGACCACTTGTGACTTGCATATTTTCACAGTTCCGCTGTGACACTTACTTCTTCCTGTGTGCCTTGTCGACCTCTGCGTGACAGCGCCGTGACGTTTCCGTTAAATCGCAGGTAGAAAACGAGCATCCGGCTTTCCCGATGCGGAATCGAGCCCCAAATACGAACGCCTCCGTTCTCTGTGACGCTTATGGACATTCCGGTGGTTTCCCGCCGTTTGCTGCTCCTTGATTCCCTTTGCCGTCAGACATAGAGAAGGGCGCTTAACGCGCCCTTCTCATCATCAACTTTCTGTTGACCAAACCTATCTTAAGCCTTAAGCCCACCCGATTAAGATCAGTCGATTTTCACGAACTCGGACCAAGAATACTCAGGAAGCAGATCACCCGAAGGCTCTATCAAACCATCCCGGTAGGCGTAGTAATCGCACTCAATGAACTCCGGAATAATCCTGCGCGCACCACGCTCGCTTTCAACGATGTACTCTATCCCACTCTTCTTAAGCTCCGCCATAAGCCGTGAGCAGATTTTGCGGTACCTTGCCCTTAACGTGTCGTCGGGCTCACATTCCCATAAAGAGGTAATGGCCTCCCTTGTAGTCAAATACGCCCCGCGTTTCTCGATCATAAGGGCAAGCAATTCCCTGCCCTTATCGCTCTTGATGAATATCGCCTCATCGTCGACCGAAAGGCTGAACGACCCGAACAGCCTGGCCACAATATGCTTCTTGTCGCCTACCGCAGTGGCGCAGAATCCCGAGCCCATAGAAGTGAAATCGGAATTCAGGCACAGGAAGTACTTAGCACGAGAAACAGGGACCATCACCAGGGCGACCGAAGGGCCAACATTGCTTTCGTTGTTCATCTCGAACTTGATCTTCGAAGGAGCCAGGCCATCCTGCTCCCAGTCCTGCTTCAACGCCCTTGTATCGTTGCAGAATTTCCGCACCGAATCTTTGTATTTCGGGGAGACATAGCCCACGAACCACTCAAGGAAATCCTCAGAGTTCATGCGCACGTTAAGCGGGACCTTTATATGCCCCCCGTCGCTGTGGCAGATGTACTTGACAGAGTTCTCGAACCTGTCCACCTCGAATACGTCCTCTGCGAAGCTGGAGAACAGCGCCTTGCCGAAGTGCAGCACCCCGTTGTTCTCCTTTTGGTAGTCGAAGTCCATCTCGATCTTAACGCAGAAAGAACTGTCTTCGAAGCAGCCATCGTCGCTGATAAGCTCAACCCAAAGGTCGCATTTGAAGCCGTCCCCATCAGCCGAGACTATGGTGCAGGTCTCCATCCCCGAAAACTCTTCGCGATATGCGTGCTCTATGGCCGCTTCGATCGTTTTACGATCAGACATGGAAACATAATCCATCAAGCACAGGCCTTGGGCATCGTTTTCAACGGAAAGAAGATCTTTCGCTATACCGCACATATCCTCGATCTTCGGGTCAATACCCCCTGAAACCCTGATGATCGCGACTTTTTCGTTGGAAGGGGGCGCCTTCGGTGCCACCTGCTCGGTGGGGATCTCGCACACAACCGAGTAGCCCCTCATGCATCCATCGTTTCCCCTGATAGAAGCCATGGTGTCGACAACGTTGATAACCGAGCCGTCTCTTCTTATAAGGCGATAGGCTATGCTCTCGCAGCCTTCCTTCCCCGAAAGCCTATGGGCGAACTCCTCGAAAAGGGAGGTGTCGTCTGGATGCATCAAGGCCGTGTAAGACCTTCCAATCAGGTGCACGAGCTCAGCCTTGCTGCAGCCAAGCATAGAGCAAAGGTTGTCGCTCACGAATTCGAGGCGCACATGACCGTCCAAGCAGCACCTATGGTATCCACCAAGATGATTGATGATGGTTTCCATCGATTCTTTTTCTATAGCCGATTCCGTACGTTCCACGGATCCACTCCTCTCTGTGACCTCGTGAAAGTACTCTTTGTGCCGTCCCCTTCCGGTTGCGCTGTGACACTACCGTGATGTTCCACGAACATGAGGCTACGCGTGCTGCGCGAAAGCAACGAAGTACTTGTTGTTCTTGATTCGATGAGACGCCGATTCCGCACAGGGCAATCGGCAAAGCGGCATAACGTAGCTAGCATCGCATCACCGCGCAAAGCTCGCTTCGAAAGGGCTGTCCTCGGAAGACCTCCGAGGAAAAGGCAGTTCAAGGCATGCGCTTGCATGCGAAAAGCACAGCCCTATGATGCTTGCGGCCTCCGTGCCCACAGTGGCCTTGAGGCCATGCTTTCCGTGGACCCCGCAAAAAGCTAAAAAGTGTAAGACCCCCCCCCGAAACACAGGATCTGTTTTGGGGGACCCGAAGGATACGGAGAGCCATGGCATTTGAGCTTTTATCGGCGCTCATGCTTGCCCTCCTTCTTCGCTGAATACAACAGGGTTCGTTCAAAACGGGAACACGATAACACGAGTTTTCCGGGTTGTGATCCTGTTGCCCATTGTTAACTTTTCTGGCTTAAACCCCAGTTGAAAGGCGGTTTTTTGCTGAATTGGGAAAGCGAGGCTTGGCGGTTCGCGCCTGTTTACCCCCCCCCTATCTTGCAAAGCACCGGGCGAATAGCCAGATCAATATTCAAGTCAACTTCGTCAAACTAATTTCCCCCTCCCCTCGATGGGAGGGGCAGGAAGAGCGGCCCCGGGCAGGGAACGGAGCGCCCAGCACCCCGAAAGGCTCACCTTTCCCTTAACCGTTCACCGCCAAAATCGACACGTTGGCCGGCAGCCGTTTTGCCCGCCGTAGCCCAGCGCACGCCCGCAAGCCCCTCGCAATCCGTGCTCACAACCTGCCTGTTCGAGTATCTGACTCCAGCGCTTTCTGCCGTTCTGAAGCCTGCTTGACTGAAAGCAGGCAACTGACCTTAAATGAAACACATATCGGCAAGGTCGGTTTGAAAAAACAAGGGGGGCCACAAGCAGCTATGTTGTCGTTCGATCTGCAAAAACAAGGCAGCGTGCCGCTTTACGAGGCGCTATATCGGGCAATACGGGACGAGATCATCTCCGGAGGATTGGCGGCCGGAGAGAAGCTGCCGTCTAAGCGCACACTCTCCCTGAACATGAACATCAGCGTGACCACCATCGAGAACAGCTACGCGCAGCTTTGCCTTGAAGGGTACGTCCACAGCGAACCAGGGCGTGGCTTTTTCGTCAACGACCTGCCAGAGGCGGACAAGGAAAACCTTGAGCACCTGTACGGCGCCGAAAGCGAGGAGTACCCGTTCATCCCGCCAGAGGAAGAGGAGCCGCACTACCGCATCGACTTCAAGTCGAACATGTCGGCCATGTCGCTATTCCCCTTCTCGGTTTGGTCGAGGCTCATGCGCGAAGTGGTATCCTCGCGCAACCCGGAGCTGCTGGTAACAGGACCTTACAACGGGCTCTATTCACTGCGGAAGGCCATAGCCGATCACCTGCATTCCTATCGAGGAATGAACGTGAACCCCGATCAGATCATCGTCGGCGCCGGCACGGAATACTTGTACAGCCGCATCCTCGCCCTGTTCGGCACCGGCAACGTAATCGCCATTGAGGATCCTGGCTACAAGAAGTTCGCCGACATTTCCGGCAGCCAGGGCTGCATCTGGGACTACATCCCCGTAGACGAATTCGGCATGCGCAGCGACCTGCTGAAACGCAGCAGGGCGAACCTTGCGCATGTGTCCCCGGCAAACCACTTCCCCACCGGGTACGTCATGCCGATAGCGCGCCGCATGGAGATGCTGGAATGGGCCCACAGCAACCCCATCAACTACCTCATCGAAGACGACTACGACTCCGAGCTGCGCTACAGCGGCAAGGCCATCCCACCCCTTTACAAGTTGGACAAGGCTGAAAGGGTGATCTACCTCAACACCTTCTCGAAGAGCCTTGTTCCCTCACTGCGCATCAGCTATGCAGTGTTGCCTCCGAAGCTGATACTGCGATACCGCGAACGGCTGAGCTTCTATTCCTGCACCGTTTCCTCGTTCGAGCAGCTCACCTTAGCCCGGTTCATCTCGCAGGGATACTTCGAGCGGCACATCAACCGCCTGAAGCAGCACTACCGCAGCAAGCGCGACCTGCTAATTTCCGTCATCGCTGCATCGCCCTTGAGCAAGGTCGGGCAGATACGCGAAGCGGAGGCGGGGACGCATTTCCTGCTTCGCGTGAACACCGCACTCGACGACGCGCAGATACACGACGCGGCAGAGGAAAAGGGCATCAGGCTCGCGCTGCTGTCCGACTATGCCAAAACATACTCCATCCGGAATTCCCGGACGCTGGTTATCAACTATGCCGGGCTCGACCCAAAGCAGACTGAGGAAGCCGTTTCCATCTTGGAGGAGATATTCTGCGCCCCTGAGGCACAAGACTGCAACTGACCTTATAAAATAAAAGCGAATCGGATATTTAAAAGAGGTCGGAACCCCACTAAGCTTCACGCATCTGGCAAAAGCAAATCGAACGGCAGCGAAAGGAGCTTAGCAAATGGGTAAGACGATGAAAGGCTTCGCCATGCTCGGCATCGGCAAGGTTGGCTGGATCGAGAAGGAGGTTCCCGAGTGCGGCCCCCTGGACGCCATCGTGCGCCCACTCGCCATCGCCATCTGCACCTCGGACGTGCACACCGTCTATGAAGGCGCTATCGGCGACCGCCACAACATGATCCTCGGCCACGAGGGATGCGGCGAGATCGTGGAGGTGGGCTCCGAGGTGAAGGACTTCAAGCCCGGCGACCGCGTGCTGGTTCCCGCCATCACCCCCGACTGGAACTCGCTTGAAGCTCAGGCCGGTTACGCCATGCATTCCGGCGGCATGCTGGCTGGCTGGAAGTTCTCCAACTTCAAGGACGGCGTTTTCTCCGAGTACTTCCACGTGAACGATGCCGATGGCAACCTTGCCCTACTCCCTGATGGCATGAGCGTCGAGGAAGCCTGCATCATGTCCGACATGGTACCCACCGGCTTCCATGCAGTTGAGTTGGCCGATGTTCAGTTCGGCGACACCGTGCTGGTTATCGGCATCGGCGCCGTGGGCTTGATGTCAGTTGCCGGTGCCGCGCTGCGCGGCGCCTCCCGCATCATCTGCGTCGGCACCCGCCCGATCAGCATCGAAGTGGCGAAGGCTTACGGCGCAACCGATTTCGTTTCCTACAAGGAAGGCCCCATCGAAGACCAGGTATTGGCCATGACCAACGGCAAGGGCGTTGACCGCATCTGCATCGCAGGCGGAAACGTGCACACCTTCGAAGCCGCCATCAAGGCACTGAAGCCCGGCGGGAAGATCGGCAGCGTGAACTACCTTGGCAGCGGCGACATGGTTACCATCCCTCGCGTGGAATGGGGCTGCGGCATGGCCCATAAGCAGATCATGTCCGGCCTGATGCCCGGCGGACGTCTGCGCATGGAAAAACTCGGATCTCTGGTTACCTCTGGCAAGCTGAACGTCAAGCTTGAATGCACGCACGTGTTCCACGGCTGGGAGCACACCGCAGAGGCGCTGGAGCTCATGCGCGACAAACCGGCCGACCTGATCAAGCCCATCGTGGTTATCGACTGATCCCTACCTGAGTGCAGCCCCTTCCCTAAAAGAGAGGGCTGCACCCTTTCTCGAAGACGCAGGTTCCAAGATGGAGGAAGCACGGGAAAAGCCGTGCAGATGGCTCAATGAAGATATTAGTCGTATCCGGCTTCTTAGGCGCAGGCAAAACCACGTTCATCCAGGAGATGATGAGGCACGTCAAGCGGCAGTTCGTCATCCTGGAAAACGAATACGGCAGCACAGATGTAGACCAGCAGGTGCTGGAGCAGCAGGACGCCGCAGAGGTGTGGAACCTGACGGAAGGTTGCGTCTGCTGCACGAAAAGCGCGGACTTGAACGCTTCCGTTGCAACCATCGAAAGCACCCTTTCCCCCGAGTTCCTTATCGTAGAGCCGTCTGGTGTAGGCGCGCTGAGCAATGTTCTGCGTAACCTGCAAAGGATTCAGTACGAGAGAATCCGGCTCCTTCGCCCCATAACCGTTTTGAACGCCAGGAGCTTTCTGCAAGACTGGGAGCAGTATGGGGAGGTGTACCAGGACCAGATAAAGACAGCAGGGACGATCGTTATCTCGCAGCCGGAGCACGTTGATGCCGAAATGCATGATGCAGTGGCAAGCAAGATATCTGCGCTGAACCCGGCAGCAGAGCTTTTGCCCATCCATTACACGAACATGGACGATGAATGGTGGGAGGCGCTGCTTGCCACCGATTTCGAGGGAAAGAAGCTCGAAGAGGTAAACGAGTCCGCATTGGGGATGGAGAGTTTCCCCATCAAGGGATGCAGGGCCAAAAGCCCGGTGGCGCTGATGTGGGTGCTAGAGGCGGCGCTGAACGGCGCATTCGGCCAGATCATTCGAGCTAAAGGCCTGTTGCAAGCAGGGCCTGCGTGGGTGCGCTTCGACATAGCAGCAGGCCGCTACTCCATCGTGGGGCTTGATGAAACGGAAAGCAAGGACGCCAAGCCCGAGTGCGTGTTCATCGGCCACGCCATCGACATGGTGGCCCTGCAGAAAGCGATGCAGCCGCCGTCTTCACAGCACGACCCGCAACCCGCAGGCCCAGCGCACGAAGAGCCAACACATGAGCACGGTTGCTGCGCCTGCCATCACCATGAAGAAGAGCGCGCTGCCGAGCTACCCCGACCCGCCTAAGGCCCACAACGATCTCGAATCCCATCCCGTAATTGGACACAACAGCGGTAGCCATTCCGGCAAGAGCCGTAAGTCCCCATCGGATACCTGACCCTTATTGCCTAGAACCAGCAATAGCAGCCAAACTGGCGCCAATTGCCAGCCCAATGCGTGCCCCAGCAATCGCGTTCCCGCTCAAAGTGCCTACCGTGATGCCTATCGAGAAACCGAGCGTAAGGCCAATAAGAAGCCTTCTATTGTCAGATCACCCTGATTTGCCGAGCCCATTCACAGCCTTTCGCCGTGTATTCATTTTTCTTGCATCCCCTTTCTTGAGCGCTACTAGACAAAGCCAGCAATATCACTCTCGTAAACCCCTGATAATTCGCACGACAAGAACCAGCGCGCTCACCAAGAGAACAATGCCGCCGGCAATCCTTAGCCAATCCTCGATCTCCGGCAACGACAGCCCCGAAGAATGGACTGAAGGCTGTGTATAGCCTGCCTCTAACGAAGCGGCATCGATTTCATTGGTACGCTCACACTCGACTATATAGCGGTAGTAGTTATGACCGTAGGGATGGCAGGTAAGCAACGACACCATATCCCTGCCTTGCTGGACTCCCACTGCCGCAGAATCCGAGGGGCTGATCACCTTGGTTGAGACAACGGTATAAGAAAGCCTCTCCCACAGCGACTGGACATATACCTCGTCCCCTACCGACAGCTTCTCTATATCCCTAAACATGGCCGCTGAGCCATAACCTCTATGCGCAGCGATAACGCAATTGCTCGACAAGCCGCCTATGGGGGCAGACGAACCAGACACCACCGTAGCGCCTTTCGCCATATGCTCCTTTGTCGAACCAAGATACAAGGGCATCGAGCAATCCATCGTGGGAATCTCGATATACCCGATTAGCCCATCGTCCAAACCCTGGGAGCCAAAAGTATCTATCGCCTCGTCAAACGAAAAAGGGTCTGCGGCAATAGACACCTCGCCCCTTGCGACCCTTTCATTGTATTGCTCTAACCAGTCACGAATCTGTCTGAGGTCATTGCCGTTGGCTTCCACGAACGATTCCGCGGATTCTGCCGACTGAAGATCTTCCACCTTTGCAATTTCATTGTTCATTGAAACTTGATTGAAAGCGTTTTCAATCAAAGGTAAAAACAGAAGGATTGCCCCTGCAAGAAGAAGCACAAGGGCAATGACATTAGAAGCACTGCCAGGCTGTCTTGATCCCTTTCTTCTGCTCCTCATAAAATCATGCACCCCAAGATGCCAACCTACGTTTGCGTTTGACCCAACGGACCACGCCAAACACTCCCAGAATAGCGATAGCAACAAAAACACCAACCAAGAAAGGCGGGAACGAACCGCTGCCCACCTCGTACGGGAATGGCAAACCGGTGTTTCCACTATTCTTTCTATCTAGCCAATCTTGCGGGATATCACAACGCTCTGCATGAATCAAAAGACGATGAGAGTTGATGCCATAAGGAGTGCAGGTGACAAGGGTAACCAGATCCTGCCCCTCCTTCACCCCAAGGCTTGATGTGTCCTCAGGCAAGACGATCTCGGTAGAAACAACTCGGTAAGCGTGATCTTCGCTCAATACCTGAATAATAAAGTAGTCACCATTAGAAAGCCTGTCGAGCTTATCGAAAATCACCGCAGATGGCAGCCCAGTATGTCCAGCCAGGACCGCATGGGTAGATGCACCACCAACCGGCAACGATGTATTTGTCACATGCCCAACCCCATGGTCCATTCCCGAGCCATCGGTTCCATGAGAAATAGGGAGATTCACACCGATAGAGGGAATGACTATCTGACCCATAACCCCATCCCCATTGAGGTTAAGGCACGACAGATATTCTTCGCCCTCATCTGTAGGAGCTTCAGGGTCGAACGGGTCTATCACGTACGATGAGCCTGACAGCAGCCGGGCATTGTAATCTTGTGCCTGCTGCATATACGCGCTCAAATCTTCCTTTGGGGTTTCTTCAATAGTCTGCTCAAGGCTTTGTGTAACCTTCGCCTGCTCTAGCTTGTTCAGATAATCGCTGGCAAATGGATAGGAAATCATGCAGATACCAAACAGCACAATTGTTATTGCGAAAAGCATCGAAGAGCGGCGCGACCTCTTTCGGGATGCGTGCCGTGCGATGTAGGCGCTTGATGATCTACGATAATCATCGACATTATTGGAAGTGGCTGAGCAGAAAAGAGGGGAAGAGGCAACATGCCCCTCCCCCTTTGATCTATTTATACGCCTAGCCGTCAAAGCAGAACGCTCCGCAATGCGTTAGTTCATGCTCTTGCGACGGGAACGATATACAACCGCAGAACCGCCAACAACAAGAAGGATACCGCCAGCCGTCAAGGCGATGGTGCCCGCGCCACCGGTGGTGGGCAGCTCGCCGACCTTGGGGTCGACTTTCTCGCCCTGATTGCTGAAGTTTTCCTCGGTAATTCCAGCAGTCGAGCTTGCATCGAACTTAGCGGTATCTCCATTCAGCTCAACATTGAATGGATCGATCTTCTGGAAACCGGAAGGCACCTTGGTCTCGGTCACGGTATAGGTGCCCTTCTCGAGGCCGTTCACGTAGACCCAGCCGTTGGCGTCGGAGGTCACCTTGCCGTCGGTGTGGAGGGTGCCGGAGGCGTCGATGTAGGTCACGGGATTGCCGGCCTTGTCGGTCACCGTGAACTCGGCGCCGGCGAGGGCATTGTTGTCAGGGGCGCCGAGCTTCTTGAACTCGAAGCCGTAGGTCTGGTCCCAAGGGTCGGTCTTGTCGGTGTCAACGTCCTTGTTCTCGTACGGGTTCGGGGCAAAGGTGC
>CAVIKC010000048.1:0-11375 GCA_963643405.1 Succinivibrio sp. | reverse complement strand
TCGGGATCTGGTCTGCGAGGCCGTGGGTGCCGATCTCCTTGACGATCACGCTGTTTGCCGCTGCCTCGATTGCTATGTCCATGTTGGTTTTCATTATGCTTCCCTCCTTTAGTGTAACTTTATTATATCACAGCAAAGCAGCGAGAACGATGGAAACCTGATCTTTTCGGGAAAAGAAAAGGCTCCGGGAAAAAGGAAGTCCCGGAGCCAAACACCTGGCGCAGGGGAAAGTAGGAAAGCCCGCGCCTACAGAAAGGATGATGACTTCATTATAGCGAAAAACCCCGGCAGATGCCAGGGCTTTTCGGATAAGGAGGGAAGCGGATGAGCCGCACCTACATTATAAGCTAATCATCGCTCTTCGGCAGCGCGTTGTCGATCGGAGACCCGCCGAGGTCAGGATTGACCTCCTTTGCGTTCTCGTATATCGACCGCGCTTCCATACCGATCACGTACAAGCAAAACGGGATGAACATCGGGATCTCGAAGCCCAGGTCAACATGCGCAGATCCAAGCTCCACCACGTAAGCCATCGCCATGATGAGGATGTAAGTGGCTTTGTGATACAGACCCTCCCTCATGACGGTGGATGAGAGGTTTCCCGCCTTGATGGCTTTCATGACCCCAGACGCGATGTCCAACACCATGAGGGCGAGGGCGATGCCGACGCACCATTGCTGAGCCTCGGTCATTACAAGCAATTCCATAAGATTCTCCTGTCGTTTTGTTTCGTTGCTATAAGGATAACCTATAGACCAAGCAGCTTGCGCCAAGTCTTGCGCCCCACGATGCCGTCATCGTACAGGCCGTTGTCCCGCTGAAAAGCCTTGATCGCGGCCTGCGTGTCGGGGCCGTTCTCGCCGTCAGCGCCGCACGACCCGCAGCTGTAGCCGAGGGAGATCAACCGTTCCTGCATCAACCGCGTGATGCTGCCATTGGACTGCTTGCCGAGCTGCGGGCACCCGTTGAGGGTGTTGCTCCCCGGGATGCCGTCCACCGTCTGCGAGCTGTAGCCTTGTGCGTTGCACTCGGCTTGCAGCTCGGCCACCCAGTTATCCCTAGGCGCATCGCCCGGTTGATCCTTCGGCTGGATCTCTTCCTGGTCGTAGCGTTCCTCTCCTCCCCAATCAGGGCGCAGGAAGCCGAGGATGTACCAACTGGAGCCAACCGACCCGTAACGGCGCGTCCTGCGCATCACAGCGCCGCCGTTGTCATCGGATCTTGCGGACGTGTTGCCTTCGATCGCCGTGATGCTCTCGGAGCCGTTGCGCGTCTCCACGATACCCACATGGCACGCTTCGGCGGCGTTGGCGTAGAAAACAATGTCCCCAGGCTGCGGCTTTTCCTCGCGGTCGAGCCACAATCCCTGATCCTTCGCCCAGTTGACCCATGAGGGGCAGTATGCGAACTTTCCGGTTTTGTCCAGGCATCCCGCCTGGTCTGCGCACCAAGAGACGAACATGGCGCACCAAGGGTTGCCATTCAGGCCGTACCATCTGCCGTATTCCGTGAGGTTGCTGTTGGCTGGCTGCTCCTTGGTGCCGATCTGCGAGATGGCGATTGCCAGGAAGTCGTTAGGATTGCTCATTGATGTCCTTTCCGATCACGAAGCACGGGCGTGGCCCGTTTGGGAAATATGTGAAGTACGCCGGTTCGGGGAGGATGCACCGACCTTCGCCAAACCAGACGAAGAGCACATTCTTTGCCGAGCCAGCAGCCACCGACCGGAGCGGGGTTGCCCTGCCCTGATATAGGTCGCTGTAACTGGCGGCTTCCCATCTTTTGCGATCGCGGAAAAGCTCGAACTGCTGGTCTCCGAGGTCGCTGCAGCCAAGCTTGCCGAACGTGACAAGACCGCCGACCTCCGTCTCTGACAGTGACCACACCTTCCCGATCGACACGTAGCTATGGCCTGTCGGGTCGGACAACGCGCCATCCGAGCTGTAGCGCTCTTCGAGGTTGACGTAACGCTCTACGATGCGGTTGCTCAATCCTGTCGGTAGCACGCTTGCGAAGGCTGTCTCCCATTCGTGGAGCCACGATGCCAAGTACGGGCAGGGCTGGTCAGACGTGCCATTGTTCGTGTTGGTACGGTTCCAGTGGGTCTCCCCCTGTCCTTTCGCCGCCGCATAGACCTGTTTTTCCGACACGAAAGCAACAGAATGAAACCAAGATCCGTTTTCATCCACCGAAAGGGAGTCCGGGTCAAACTGGGCGAGCAAGAAGCGCACGATCCCGCTGGACGTTGCGATACGATCGGGATCGCTGATCTCAACGTCAATGTAATCACCGACCCTCATGCCGCTGTAATTGCCCGACACAGTGCGGTTATAGATCGCGTCATAGACCGTCTCACCATCCCCGATCTCGTCAGCCAAGATCACGGAGAGGTCGCGGCCCTGATAGGTGCCGTTCCTGACCTGCTGATCGTAAGCCAGTTCCTGGGCGAGCGAGTCTAGCTTTGCTTTGTCCGCTGCGGACATAAGCCCGCCCTCGGTCGAGGTCGCAGCCTTAGCGGAAACACCCAATGATCCATCCTCGACGGCGAGGCTAACGGGTGCGTCCGAGGTGTCCACTGCCTCGAAGGGCTTACCCGTGACGTTGCCCCATTCGAGCGACTTCGCGGAAGATGCGGCATCCTTCGCTTCCTGAGCGGACTTGGCTGCGCTCTCTTCGCTGGTTTTGGCTGCGGCTGCCGAGACTGTCGCAGAGTCGGCAGCTTCCTGTGCGCGGCCTTCTGCCGCTGCCGCATCGGATGCCCGCTCAGACGCGCTCTCGGCGCTCTCTGCCGCTGCTGTTGCCGAAGCTCCTGCCTCATCGCGGAACGTCTCGGTCTCGTCATGAAGCTTCGCCACCTGCTCCAAAAGCGTAGGCGTGGCGGGTGGGTCATCGTCATAGTCAACTGAGCGCTCAACGCTCACGCTCACTCGGTTGGTGGTGATCCTGCGCCCGTCCCTCTCGGCGAAGAGTGCCAGCTCGAACGATCCCTCATCTGCTAGAACCTCGCTCGGCACGATGCAGGTGTTCCCCTTGATCCGTACATCGAACACCTGCTCATCGCGGAAGAATCTAGCCCATCGCGTTTTTGCGTCCCATGTCTCATCGTAGAGGACATCAAGCCCCACGGTTGCCACAGCATCAGCAGCGACAACAGCCCTCCCCATGAACGTCAACCTTTGGCGCGTTGTGCGCACTCTGATGGTGTTCTCCATGCAATCTCCTTAGTACAGTTTTGCCCGCTGGATATTAGTCAAACGCTTAGAGCCTAGCACTAGTTCGGTCGTGTGGGCTTGCGCCTTGACCGTCTCGTGGATCTCGACTACCTGCGTCTTGTAGGTAGAACCGGTGGTCGAGATGTAGAGCGAGACCCAATCCCCCAAGCCGATCTTTTTCAGCGTGCCCCTGTCCATGGTGGAGACATCAACGCTGATGTTGTACGTTGCCGAGTAATTGGCCCTCAGTTCTGCGTCTCCTGCCGCCAATGTTCGCGACAGGAACTGACCCTCGGTCTCGTTGTCTTCGTTTGCCGATGTCTCTCGTACCGCCCTGCAGCCTAGATGCCAGGTCATGCTGAGCGGTAGGTCGGAGTTGGGGGTATGGGAAAGCAGCTGCCTTCGGGCGAAGCTGCTAGACAGCGAGCTACTCCCGAAGTAGATGAGCTCTCCCCGATAGCCCGCAGAGCTGTCGACTGAGATCTCCTCGGTCGCCGAATTGCCGAAGCCCTCTCCGATCGTGATGCTGCCGCTCTTGTCTTCGCCTTGCTTCACGAAAAAGCAGAGGTAGTTTTTCGTGATGTCCGAAGCGAGCGTCCTCCTGCTCACAGCGACGGCAAGCCCAGCGCTCCTGTTTTCCAGAACCGTCCTCATGTGTTTTCCGAAGGACAACCCCGGCTCGAACTCCGGCTTATAATCGTTTGTCCTGGTCTCCGACCATCCGTAAACGAACTCGAAACTGTTTTCGTCGCTAGACCCCCACGGGTTGAGGATCGCTTTGGTTGTCGTGTAAGTCTGCTTGTTCGGCCATCGCGCTGAGATGAAACTGATTACGGATGTGCTGGATGTGTACTGGACACCGGAACTGAAAACAGCGCCGTCCAGGAGAACGTCCCCCATTAAACCCGACAGCGTAACGAGCCTTTCTCCGTGGCTGTGGGTAATCGTGCGCTTGTAAATCAAGCCAACCTCATAGTGCTCTGCAGGATTGGGATCGTCCGCCCTGGTGTTGATCAACTGGTAGTACGGTGTCTCGTCTTCCGCCGCCACCATCAGAGCTGACCAGCTAGAGCCGTAGAGCGAGGTATAATCCTTTTCCGCCAGCGTCACCTCGAAACTCCCGGCCGAGAACAGCTTACGATTCCACTGCAAGTTGATGTATGGCACCGATGCTTGGCTCATCCATACGTGCTCCGTTCCGTAAGATCGGAGTGCAGTCAACGTGAGCATTAGATCCCTCCCCAAGTCGGTAGATACCTTGTCGTGAGGGAAGCGGAACTGATGAGGCCGCTTTCGTACCGCATATATGTGTACACCTGAGTCGACGAGCGGCTCAGCAGCCCAATGTTGCCGTTCGTTCCCAGCGTGACGGAGTAAAGCCCCGATGTGGTCATCGTCCCGTCATTGTTCCACGCAATGCTCCAATCGTAAGAGCCGGAGGTCACCGCCGAACCAAGCGCTTTGACCACGGCGGTTAGACTTGATGTCCTGGAAACCCCCGGTGGATAAGGTTTGCTCCTGTATAGATTCAGCTGAAGCGAGAAAACTGATGTCAGGGTTAACGATGACGCTACCTCATACGTCCCCGAAACTTTCAGCGTAGGCTCATACTGGCCCTGGGTGATTACCGTTTGGCTGATAGTCATCGAGGTGCTGCCCGGTGTCCCGGTTGTTGTCCTGGTTACAGCGCTGCCGTAGAAAAACGGATCGAAACAATCGAACGTGGCAGTGAACTCTGTGGGCTGGTAGATATTGCCCTCGCTGACCTGCAAGTGACTAAGCGTCCCATAAAAGACGCGCTCTGCGCCCATGTAAAGCACGGTGATGCTGTAATCGTACCCCAAAGCCAACACTGATGAGATCTTGTCGCGGTTTTCCCTGGTTGCCGGTGCTTCCGCCTTGATTGTGCGCTGGGTAATGCCTGTGTGGTAACCCGTCATCATCCCGCCAGGAAACATACCGCGCTCCTGCGAGCTAAGAGACCCGGTCACCTCCGCGAACCCATCCAAGCCATCCGATGGAATGCGCCACGTAACGTTGTCCAAAGTTAGTTTTCTCGCAGACAAACTGTCTGCCTCGATGATGATTTTAACGTCAGATGCCGCCATTGCACCTCCTAAGCGTTAGCGGCCGCAAGCCCGTAATGGCTGTAGAGTCGCATTGTCCTTGCCAGCTGATCCGGCGTTTCCACCGGCTGGTTGAAGTTGATCGTTTGTTCGATCGTGGCAGCCTGCGCAGACTGAGTCTGTGCGCGTGTCATGCCCATCGATCCAGACACATCGAGCAGAGACGATGCTCCCACTACGACACCACCCATCGCGTCCTTGATGCCTTCCAGGCCGGAGGAAGCCGCCAGGACAGCGCCGCCCGTGGCGTTTTTAATGCCCTCGGACAGGCCTTCCATGAGCGCAGCGCCTGAGTATGTGGTATAGCCACGGCCGCTGAACGGGCCTCTTTTCGCTGGCGAGAACGGGAAGTAAGATCGGATGTCCGACAAGCCGTTCTTAACAGCGTTGATGGCGTTCGAGAACCCGCTACGGATGCCCGATGTCAGACCGTCCAATATCGCGCGGCCTGAGCTTACGAGCCACGACCCCGCGCCGCTGAAGAACCCCATGATCTGCCCAGGAAGCCCTGAGACAGCGCCCAAAACCCCGCCGATGCCGCTCGAAGCAGCGCCTACCATGTCGTTCCAGACACCCGACATGAAACCGCTTATGGCAGACCAAATACCGTCCCAAACGCCCTGGATGGAACCAAGGACGCTGCTGATGACAGACAACACAGCGCCGATGGCGTTCGAGATGACCGATTGGATGCCGCCCCAGATGCTCGCGGCAACTGACTGGATCACTCCCCAAACGCTGCCCCAATCGCCGCTGATTACTGCGAGGACGGCAGAGATCACGGTTTGGATGACCGTCATCACAGTTTGGATGACTATCGAGATCGCGCCGAAAACCGTCGTGATGACGGCAGACAAGACGGGGAACACGGCGTTCCAGATCGCCTGGATGATCGGCAGCGCGGTGGTGATCAATGAGACGATGGATGTTATGGCGGGAGCCACGGCGGCGATCAGCTGGGCGGCAAAGCTGATCACATCGGTCACGATCTGGGCAACGATCGGGATCGCGGCCTGCAACAGCCCCATGATCGCCGTGGCGAGCGGGGCGAGGCTCCCGAGGATGCCGGGAAGGGCTGACAATGCGCCTCCGACAACCATGCTCAGCGCCGAGGAAACGGTAGGGAGCAACGCGCTCGCCTGCGTCATGAAGGCCGTGAAAACGCCCGAGCTTGCGTCGATCGAGGTTAAGGAGCTGCCGAAGTCTCTTATAGCCTGCTTCGCTGGCTCCACTAGCGAGACGATGCCCTTGAAGGCTTCGTTGATGCCTCCCTTGACGGTGTTTATGACCCCAACAATGCTCTCGGTTCCTACTGCCTGTATGACGCTTGCCAAGCCCTTGGTCACGGCGTTTTTCGCGTTCGCCATGGAAGTCTCGATGCCGCCAACAGCCGTCTCGGCCTGCTGCGAGAACGAGGTGATGCCCTCGGCTCCGTTCTGGTCTAGGTTGACCATCGCGTCTGCGAAGTCCTGCACTGAGATGGTGCCGTCCTTCATCCCGTTATAGAGGTCGGAGGCGGAAGCGTCCGCGCCGAGCATCGCCTGCGCCACCTGCTGCAACTGCCCAGGCATTGCCGACTGTATGCTCTGCCAGCCATCCATCTCCATTTTGCCCGTGTTGAGGCTCTTGGTGAGCTGCTCCATGGCGTTCTGCTGGATGTTCTCGGAGGCGGCACCGGCGAGCAGCGCATCGTTGAAGGCAAGGTAGCGGTCTGTTGCCTGCTGCACCGAAGACGAAGCGGGGGCGAGCTGCTGAACGCCAGAAGCCGCTGCATCCAATTTGGTGGGCAACCCACCCAGACGATCGCTCAGCGTCTGGGTGGAAGCGGAAGCGTCCTCCATACTGTAGCCGAGGTTGGTCAGCACAGTCGGGTAGTTGCTAAGCGTGTCAACGCGTGACACGGCGGAATCGATGGAGCCGGTGATCGTCCCAAGGATCGCAGATGAGATCGTGGCTGCTACGCCTGCGATCGCCCCCGCCTTGGCTGAGAATGCCGAAGCAAGGCGGTCTCCCATCCCGGAGCCAGCTCCGCTGCCTGTCGTTTCGAAAAGGCTCTTTATGCCCGCCAAGGCGGACGATGCCTTGCTTGAGATACTGGATCCCAACAAGGAAAGCTTCGATCCTACCGAAGAGACAAAGCCGCCGCCGCTGCTGCCGCCGCTGCTGCTGAAGATCCCCTTGACGCTCGACAAGGCGGATGATGCCTTGCTGGAAACACTGGCTCCCAGTCCGGAGACCTCGTTGGAGACCCCCCCCGTGAAGCCTGCCCCCGAAGCGGTGCCGATCGAGGACATAGAGGACTTGATTTTCGAACCGAAACTGGAAACATTGGACTCTGCCTGAGCCGCACCCTTGCTTGCACCGTCTGCGATGCCCTTTTCGAGCGAAGCGCCAGCCACGTTGCCAGCTTTGGTCGCTGCGGTCTTGACCTGGTTTGCGAGGTCGGAATCGTTGACTTTTACGTCAAGGTTGATTGTGCCGTCTGACACTGTCTAGCCGTCCTCTCTGGCTTTCTCGGCGCGATCGTACATCTGTTCTTGCCACTCCATTATAGCTTGATCGGGCTTGACGGGCAGCGCCCATTGCCGTTGCAGATCGATGTAGAGCTGTTCCGGCTTTCGTCTGAGATCGGAGCGCTTGAACGTCCTGTAGCCCATTATGTCTGTGAGCTTGCATCCTTCCGGGAGCGATCTCAGCAACGCCAAGAAAAGGTGCCAGTGCATCTGTGTCGAGGTAAGATCGACTCCGTAAACTTGCATGAACGCACCTACAATGTAATCCCCGTCAAGGATCAGGTCGAGTGGCTTGTTGCTGCTCTTGTCGGCGTTTCTCGGCGTAGGGTTCTCGGACTTTGCGAACTCCATCGCCGCTGGAACCCAATCATCCCCATCTGGCTTGTCCCCATCGAAGATATTGCACAACACCACACCGTTTTCCTCGGCTGCTCGGAGGAATTCGACCCAAATTCGGAAGTCTGTCTTTAGGCGATAAAAAACGCCCCCCACCTCAATGCCAGTGGGGAGCGGGTGACGGAGGTCGATCATCGCACGGACTTGAAGCCCTGGCGGCTCTGCGCGGCCTGAACCTGCCTCATCGCGTTGAGGGCAGGCTGCACGGCCTTGATCCCATCGTTCACAGCCTTGGTCTTCTCCTCGATGATCGGGGCTGCGTAGGCGTTGACGGCGGCTGCGTAGGTGACGCTCAGCTCCACGAGGTCGATCTCCTCCAACGTCTCGCCGTCCAGGATCTTCGCCAGCGTCTCAGGAGGGATTACCTCCTGCAAAAACGCCAACTGTTTCTCGTAGCGCTCGCGGGTGTCTGTGCTTGCCTCCACGTCATCGGTCATGTCGCTTAGCGCAAGGGTGAGCTTGGGAAGGTCTATGCTGCCCGCTTTGGTCTTGATCTTGATCATTGTTCCTCCTTTAACGAAAAGACCCGCTGGACGCATCCGGCGGGTCGACGGCCTTATACGATTATAGCATCAACCGTGCCAAGCGCGGAAGATGCGGTTAGGCTTTTGGGGTGAACGTCACCTTCCCGGTGCCGATGCCCGACACGGTGCCCTCGATGGGATCGCCGTTGAGTAAGACGTTGAACGCGAGCTGACCGTCAACGGTGTTGAGCGTGTCTCCAACCACAACGGCTTCCGTCCAAACCAAGCCGTGCGTTGCCTCGCCGGTGGTGAGGTCGGGGCGGACGAACAAGAAGGGAATAACTGCATCGGTGCCGACAGGAAAGCTGTGGATGTGCTCGTCCATCAGCTTGTACAGGTTGTTCTCGTTGTCTAGGATGATCTCCTGCGGAAGCTCGGCGCTATAACCGGTCACCTCCTGGAAGTCGTTTTTGAAGCAGATGTAGGAGCGATCTTCGGTGTTCGCGCCGAAGTCCAGCTCGAACTGAGTGGACTTGTCGATCTGCACCCAATCGTAGGTGTCTCCCGATCCTTTATTCTTGTCGAGGAAAGGAACGTAGAGGTTGCGGGTAAGCTGTCCCATTATGTCTCCTTAGTTTTTAATCTCGGTAGGTAATGCGTGCCTGGAAGCTGTAAACAGCCGCGGTCTCGTCATCGTTGACGGCTTTTAGCGTGGGCGTATTGAAGAGCGGTATAAGCTCCACGAAGTCGACATCCCAGGCCGGGAATCCTGCCTCGGACGTAAGCCAGTCGTGCAGACTCTCTCCAACCTCTTGCGCTTTGACGTTGATCGAATCATTGCCTGCCGACCAATCGGTAGCCAGCAGTAGTTCGAACGTGTAGTCCCGCAGTGCGGTGCCATCGATGTAGCGTTGCTTGACCTCATCGTTGTAAACGATGTTGACGGCTGATTCGCCAGCAGTTTGAACAAGCGCGTTCAGCCGGGTGAACTCCTCGAAGCCCTCCCAACCTTGGAGCCATTCTCGCAGGGCTTGTGCCTTGCCTTTCTGCATCACGCACCTCTTTTCAGATAGTTCGTCATCGCCGCCGCCAAACGGGCACCGTTGGCCTTCGCGTAAGCTTTGCCCCACTCAGCAGTAGCGTTGGAGTGGACAGACCGGCTAAAGCTCTTGCCTTTGCCGTAGTAGACGTGGCGGGCGTAACGCGCCCTGTAGCGAACCCTCCATGGTTCGGCCACGGCAGATGCCGCCAGTTGACCTGTGCGGAAAGGCACGTATGGGTCAGCTCCCTTCAACACCTCGTTGGCGGCGAACTGCCCCAAGCGGGAGCCGTGGAGGGTTCGCTTGATGTCAGCGCAAGTGATGTTAACCGTGGCGGTTGCCATCATCGACCCTCGCAGTAGACGATCGAGGCATAACGGGCATAGGTGCCTGTCATGCCTAGGTTGTAGGTCAATCGGCGGACATGGGTAACCGTGACCCCTCCCAGCTCCCTGCATAAGCTGAGCGCCGCTTCGGGGGTGTCGGCGGACACATAGCCTGGGACGATGTAATCGCCTTCGGCTACCTCGAACGCCTGGTCGAGCGGGATGCTCACCCTAGCCGTTGAGGAGTTTTCCACGGATCCCGTGTCATCGCCGCGCCTGTTGACTTGGAGATCGAAGGATCCCGTCACGAGATAGGCCGTGAATGCGTCCGCATGCTTTTTAACGCGCACACGATGCAGTACCGTCATCTGCTTGGTCACCAGATCCATACGCTACCCCGCGTGGTTGTAGGCGGTGCAGGCAGAGCAAAGCTCGATCGGCAGCACGCGCGTAACAGCGTTGTAGGCGTTGGAAAGCGCACGCTCTCCTTGGCTTCGTTCGGAGTCAAAGCCTAGAGAGGTAACGCCGTTCGAGAAGCTGGTGAGCTGCTGAGCCGACATCGCGCCCTGATCTGCGTCCTCGATGGCCGGCAAGGCATCCACCAAGACGCGCATGGCAACATGCACGGATTGCGGCACGTTGCCGTCTGGCGCTACCTCCTCCGACCGAAGGCGGTTGAGCGTCCAGTTGTCCAGGATGGTCTCGGCTGTAGGTTCCAACTGGGCGAAGCGCCCCTCTTCGAGCGACCCTCCCAGCTCTGCGTATGTCTCGTAGTCGAGGTACACGTTAGATCCCAAGCGTCTCTCTGATGCCCCGCACCTGGGCTTCGGTCAAGCCTTTGGCGGAAACCGTGCCTTTGATGCCGAGCGCCTTGCGCAGGTTGACGATCTGGGCTTTAGCGCCCTCTGCCGCTGCTGCGGCTTCGTGGGCGGTCTGCTCCAACGCGTTGAGGTCATCGGCGGTGATCGTGTCCCCGCTTTTCCATGTCTTCTGTTCCATTTGTCCCCTTCCGGGTTAGGGGAGGGTTGCCCCTCCCTGGTTAGGCGGTTGTCTCTCCAACTGTAGCGATGTTAGCCGTTTCTACGGGTGTCTCCCCGGCTAGAAAGACACCTTAGCATCAACAACGATCTCCGGGCGAAGAACCTTGCCGCCGTAGAGGTGCAGACCCTTCACCGCGTCCGCGAAGCCCTTCTCGGGGCGGTAGGCCTCGACCTTGTTAACCTGGTCGGCGCGGGTGCCCTGAAGGTCGCAGGTGGCGATCACGTCATAGACTGCGGTCTTGCCGTCCGAGCCGCCCT
>CAVIKC010000047.1:0-12036 GCA_963643405.1 Succinivibrio sp. | reverse complement strand
CCAGATGGTCGGCTCCGACCCTGCCGATAAGGTTGTCGATCTGAGCGCCGCATCCTTCGATTCGTATCTGGGCGAAGAAGGCGGCAGCGTAGAGCTTTCCGGCATCAAGCTTGGCGACGATGCCTCTGCCAACAACTACTCCTTGAAGAACACCTCCATCTCTGTTTCCGTTGATGCTGTTCAGCAAGTGGCCAGCGACAAGGCGGACGGCCTTTCCATTACGGGCAAGAAGGGCGCTGGCGCGGGCGGCCAGGAGGTTTCCATCCCGCAGGGCTCTGGCGCCGAAGAGGTTTGGGTTGCCACCGATCCCGTTGCCCGGTGGAGCGGCTGCAAGGTGGCACTCTCCCTTGCCGACAAGCAGGGCGCAGATAGCCAATACGGCGATTCTGTTAATTTGGACGCTACAGCCAAGGGCGTTTACTCCAACCAGCTGCTGTATGCCCAGAACAACGATGGCGTTGTTACCAAGGTGACCGGCATCTCCTATCGCCTTGACCCCGATGCTCCGCGCGTGAAGTCGTTCTCTACCGCGCAGCAGCCGAAATCCGTGTTCTCGGGCAATTGGCTCTTCCAGGATAAAACCGATGTGACTGTTTCGGTGACCGACGAGATCGGCGTAGACCAGTTCAGCCAGGACGTAGCAGATCCGGGCGTTTCGGGCCTCTCTTCCGAAGGCGCCAAGATTTCCTATAAGGATGATCACGGCAACGAAAGCCATGAGGTAACCGATTTCAGCGTTGACGGCTCGAACGGCACGTTCCAGTTCGCCATCGATGGCGACCAGGATGTGGCCACGAAGTCGTTCGATGCAACGGCGACCGACAACGCCGGCAACACCATGAGCGCCAACACCAATGACGCCCTGCAGATCCCCGATGAGGTAATGCGCTTGGTTGCCGATGCTGCTGCGCCGGAGCTGAGCCTTACGTTCGACAACATGGATGTGGCAAACGGCAAGTACTACAAGGCCCCACGTACTGCCACCATCACCGTCAAGGAAGCCCATTTCGACTACGTTCAGCAGTACGATCCTTCCCAGGCCGTTGCGAAGATCGTCGAAAACGGGCAGGCGCGCTACCTCACCCCCGATTCCTTCAAGAACGTGGCAACCGATACCTGGCAGGCGACGGTTAGCTTTGCCAACAACTCCGATTACGAGATATACGCCCAGGCAACCGACCTGGTTGGCAAGTCTTCTGGCGTCAAGTCCGATGTGTTCACGGTTGATGCTGCCGCGCCGGCCTTGAGCGTTTCGTTCGACAACGAGAACGCATCCAACGGTATGTACTTCAATGCTGCGCGCACTGCAACGGTAACGGTGGTTGAGCATAACTTCGATGAGGGCCTGTTCAACATCGCGCCTACCTCCAATGCCGGCAACGGCACCGAGGTGGGCAGCGCTTCCGTAAGCGGCTGGACCAGCTACGGAGACACGCATATTGCGCGCGTGACGTTCCCCGGGCAGGGCGAATACAGCATGAGCGTTACCGGCCAGGACCTTGCTGCCAACCAGGCAACGTCGTATACCTGCCCCGAGTTCGTGGTAGATACCATCAAACCGCAGATCTCTGTTTCGGTGGGTGGCCAGGCCGACGCATCGGCACACGCGTACGCAAAGGATGCCGCCATCGAGGTGAAAGTTGACGATACCAATGTCAGCGCAGCCACCACGGTGGACCTTCAGGGCATTGGCTTGGGCACTTCCACGGAAGCCTATGCCCAGGGCCGCGCAGACAGTGTAACCAAGATCGCAGTTACCGCTGCTAGCCCCGAAGAAAAGCCCGAGTGCGATGGCGTGTACCGTCTGAACGTGAACGCGGCGGATATGGCGGGCAACACCGAGACCAAGACGGTCGATTGGTCGGTGAACCGCTTCGGATCTACCTTCGTCCTTTCTGACAGTACCAAGGCACTGGTGGACAGCAAGTACATCACGAGCAAGAGCCTGAGCGATGTTGCCGTAACCGAGATCAACCCCAGCGGCGTTTCAGCCGATAGCGTTTCGGTGCAGGTTGCCAAGGGCACTGTTAATTCTGTGCTCGCCAGCGGCTCCGATTACACGTTCGGCTCTGCGGGCGACCAGAACGGCTGGCCCGCATACAGTTACGTGATCTCGAAGAGCAACTACCAGCCCGGCTCTATGTATCAAACGGTGCTTCATTCGCAGGATAGTGCTGGCCATACTGCAGAGAACACGATGGCGTCCAAGAACGAGGACCGTTCTGCTTCCGCCGACATCATGTTCGCGGTTGACGATACGGCTCCTATCGTCAGCTTCACTGGCGACGATGAATCCGTGGTTGCAGATACCTCACATGAGGTGGGTGTTCATATTGAGGACAACCTGCAGTTCAGCTATGCGGAAGTTGTGGCGAATGGCGAGAGCATTACGCTTAGCCGAGAGGACATCGCCAGCGGTGACTGCAAGATCGTTCTTAAGGAAAGCAGCAACGAGCAGGGTGTTCATGTTGCAGCCTACGATGCTGCCGGCAATAAGGCAGAAGCCGATTCCGCCAACATCTTCATCAACAGCGATCCCATTGCGCGCTGGATGCACAACACGGTGCTGTTCGTTGTTTCCATCTTGCTGATCGCCGCTTTGCTCGGCGTAGGCGGTTGGGCGGGATATCGCCGCTTCGCCGAGAAGCGCGAGGAAGGGTAGCGCCATCTGGCTATCCTCCCTCTTTCTCTGGGCGGAATCGCCGTAGAGCCCCCATGCTTTGCTTCTTTCGAGAGAGAGGAGAAGCAAAGCATGGGGAAACCCCTTAGCAAAACCCTGTCCGCATGGGCAGGTGGAAGGACTTCAGATGTATTGTTCGTATTGCGGGTCAAACAATTCGGAAGGCAGCAAGTTCTGCCTGAATTGCGGTAAACCGTTGAAGGAGGCCGCAAATGCTCCCGCGCAATATGCGGCGGCTGCGGCAAGCGCTCCTGCAACGGCTCCCGCCCCGCCGGTCGATTCGTATTCCAAGGGCTGTTTCGCCTCTGCGTGGGAGGACGTCCGCAGCAGCGATGGCTGGATGGGGAAGATGCTCCTCCTCGGCTTGATCATGCTGGTGCCGATCTTGAACTTCTTCGTGCCGGGCTACGCCCTTGGCTGGGCAAAGGAGATTGCCTGCGGCAAGCGCGCGGCAATGCCTAAGAAGGTCTTTGCCGATGGCGCATTTGCCCTGGGGTTCTTCAGCGTCATCTTCGGTTTGGTGTTCGGATTGCTGATCTGGATAGTGTCCATCCCTTTGAACCTCATTCCCCTCCTTGGCGCTGCCGCGAGCATCGTTTTGTCTATATTCGGCTCGATGTTCGTATCGGTCTGCGTGCTGCGCATTGCGATTTCCGGACGTTTGGGTGCTGGATTCGATTTCACGCCTATCTGGGCAGCCTATAAGAGGAATCTGGGCGCATTGTTCTGCGCTTCGATCCTCCCCGGTTGGGTGATCTGGCTCGTTGCCGCCGTCATCGCGACCTGCCTTGTTGTTTTGGCGGCTATGGTTTCGGGCGTTGGCGCCACAGCTTTCATGTACGGGTACCGTGGTTCCCTCTATGCCTCCGCGGCTGGGGTGGGTGCTGTGGTTGTCGCAGTTATTCTCGTTGCAGTTGCTCTATATATCCTATTCGTTGCCTCCTCTTTGGTAAGCGTTGTGGCCTACCGCGCCGTAGGCCACTGGGTTAGCCGCACGGCACCCAATTGGGCAAGCGAGCTTGGCGCTCAGCCCTATGCTGCCCCTGCCCAGCCTGTTCAGCAGGCCTCGTGCTACGCTGTTCCGGCGGTTGCCCCGACGCCTGCCCCTGCAGCATCTGCGCCGGCCCCTGCCCAGGCTGCTCCCGTTGCGACACCTGCTCCGCAGCCCGCACCTTGTGCTCCTCGCCCTGCCGACGATTCGGGAACCACCGACCTATCGTCTTTGGGCAACGAAGGCGATTCTTCGACGACCGTTCTTGCCGATAGGCCGGCTGAAACGCTGGTCCTTGTCCGCAGTGATGGCGCAGAGGTGCGCGTCTCGGCGTTCCCTGCGACATTGGGCAAGGGTACCGCCGCCGATGTCCAGATTTCCGGCAACAACAGCATCAGTCTCGTTCACGCCCGTGTCGTTGCCGCGAACGGCGGCTTTTTGGTCGATGACCTGGGGTCCGCCGAAAAGACGTTCATCAACGGCAAACCGCTCGAAGTGGGCGAGGTGGTTGCCTTGCATTGCGGCGATGAGCTGAAGCTGGGCTCCGAGAACCTTATCGTCCGCTTCTAAACCTAAATTTAGTTGTCTTTCGGCGCGGAAGGCGCGCCGTTGAAAGAAAGGAAGAACCATGGCAGGAAACATTCGCATCAGCCCCGACACTATGCGTCAGCGTGCGGGCCAGTACCGCAACGAGGCCGCAACGGTCGGCCAGACCATCTCCAACATGGACAACCTCCTGAACGCTCTCCAGAGCGAATGGGAAGGCGAGGCAAGCCAGTCCTACGCGCAGCGTTACTTCTCCGAGCTGAAGCCCAGCTTCCAGCAGGCGAAGGAGATGATCGAGGAAATCGCCGTTGCGCTCGATAAGACGGCCGCGACCCTGGAAGAGACCGACCAGTCGATCGCCAGCGGTTTCCGCGGCTAGAAGCGCTCGCGCAAACCCGAAGGGGAATCCTATGCTCGTCATCATCCAAACCGCAAAGCACGCCAAAACGCTTTCCTTGCCAGACGACGGCAGGGGAGCCCATTGGCTTGCCGATGCCGAGGGCAACGTTATCGCGCTGGCCGAGGCTAAGGCCGACGGATGGCTCATCACCCCCGAAAAGGGCTACTCCTTCCCGAACGGCAAGGCAGCCCAAGAAACGGGCGGGCATAAGATCCCCTTTGGGGAAACGGCTGTTCTCTCAGTGCAGGGAAACGGCACGGAGGCCACGGTGCTATGCCGTCCCTCTGTGCAAGGCGATAAGTCTTCGCGCATCATCGGCTTTTCGCGTGATGCCGAAGTCTCCATTGGGCGCGATGCCGGCAATGCGATCGTCTGCGGTTCGCGCTTCATGTCTTCCCGCCATTCCGTGCTCAAGTACAAGGATGGCCGTTTCTCCATCCGGGACTGCGATTCTTCCAATGGCGTGTACGTAAACGCCAATCGGATACAGGCGAACGCCGCAGAGCAGCTCAATGCCGGGGATGTGGTTACCATTCTGGGGCTTCGCATCGTCATCGGGCGGGGGTTCGTGTCCCTCAACAACCCGCAGGACGCACTCACGGTAAAGCCGAACCCCGCGTTCGTCGAGTACCATCAAACCGAAGAAGGCCTGGATAGGCATACCCCGATGCCTGATAAACCGTATTTCTATCCAGCTCTTCGTTTCGCCCGCTTCATTGAGCGAAAAGATTTCTCGGTAGATGCGCCTCCCCAACGCGAAAAGGAAGATGACACGCCTATGGCCATGCGCATCGGGCCCTCGCTGGTAATGGCCATGGCCTCCATCCTCTCCGCCTCGGTTTCCGTGATGTTCGTGGTGGAGCAGGGAAGCAGCATGATGCGCGCCATCCCCATGGTGGCCGTGGCGGTGGCAATGCTGGCGGGCAGCGTGCTGTGGCCTGCCTTGAGCAAGCGCTACCAAAAGAAGAAGTTCGCCGAAAAGGAGCTTCAGCGTAGGGGTGCGTATTCTCAGTACCTGGGCAAGATGCGCTCGCGCCTTTCGCAGGAGGAGAAGAACCAGGAGGACATCCTGCGGGAGAATCGTATTGTGGCGCAGGAATGCCTTACCCATGCGAAAGAGGCGGATTCTTTCCTTATGAGCAGGATCCCCCTGCATAAGAACTACCTTGAGCTGCGGATTGGCCGTGGCGAAGAACCCCTTCAGGCCGACATCCGCTTCCCGGACAGCCATTTCAACATCGCTGAAGACGAGCTGCGCGAAGCGGTTGAGGCGTTTTCTAACGAGCCCCACGTATTGAACGATGTACCGCTGGGATACTCGCTTATCGAAAGCCCGCTATTAGGCATTGTGGGCTCGCAGGGCGAAGCGGAGGCATTCGCGCGCGGGCTTATCGTGCAGCTTGCCGCCCTGCATGCCTACATCGACGTGAAAATCGCAGTGCTGTGCGATGGCGATGTGCGCGATGAATGGCGCTACGTGTCGTACTTGCCGCATTGCTTCAGCGACGATAAGTCCATGCGTTTCTTCGCTGCCTCGCTCGATTCCGTGAACGCCCTGGGAATGTTCTTGGAGAAGGAGCTTGAGCAGCGCAAATCGGGCGAGCGTGGATTCGACGCCCGCGAAGCTAAGCCATACTACGTGGTGTTCTGCCCCTCGAAGGAGATATTCGACAAAGCGGGGATCGTGCAGAGCCTGCTTAAGCTGAAGGACAATCGCGGCTTCTCGCTTATCGCCTGCGCCGAGGAGATGCACCAGCTGCCCAAGCAATGCAGGATGGTCTTGGGCTTAAGCGGCGAAACAGGCTATCTGCTCAATCGAGACGACCCTGCGGGAACCCGCAAGCCGTTTGCGCTGGATACGCGCATCGCCGATAGCGAGCTGGAAGAGTTCGTGCGCGACATCACCAACGTGCGGCTGGATATCGCCGATGCGAAAAGCGAACTGCCCGATAGGCTGGGCTTCCTGCAGATGCTCGGCGCCCAAAACGTGGATCATCTGAACATCGCCATGCGTTGGCGCGAAAGCAATGCCGCCGATTCGCTTGCTGCTATGGTCGGCTTGGGCAATGCGGGCGATCCGCTCGTGCTCGACCTGCACGAGGACTTCCATGGCCCGCATGGCCTGATTGCCGGTACTACCGGTTCAGGTAAATCGGAGCTCATCATCACCTACGTCCTTTCCATGGCGGTCAACTACTCGCCGGAAGACGTTTCGTTCGTGCTCATCGATTACAAGGGCGGCGGCCTGGCCAAGGCCTTCGACAACGAGCGCTACAGGCTGCCCCATGTCGCCGGAACCATCACCAACCTGGACGGTGCGGCCATCACCCGCAGCTTGGCATCGGTGAAGAGCGAGCTTCAGCGCAGGCAGCGGCTGCTCAACGAAACGCGCGATATCGTGGGCGGCGACAATGTGGGCATCTACAAGTACCTTGACCTGTTCCGCCAGGGAAAGGTGACCGAGCCGTGCCCGCATCTGATCATCGTGGCAGACGAATTTGCCGAGCTCAAACAGCAAGAACCCGAATTCATGGACGAGCTTATATCGGCGGCGCGCATCGGTCGCTCGTTGGGTGTGCACCTTATCTTGGCAACGCAGAAGCCAAGCGGTGTGGTGAACGACCAGATTTGGTCGAACTCTCGTTTCAAGGTGTGCCTGAAGGTTGCCGATGCGTCCGATTCCCAGGAGATGATCCGCCGCCCCGATGCGGCAGAGCTCACGCAAGCGGGCCGCTTCTACTTGATGGTTGGCTATAACGAGTTCTTCGCGCTGGGCCAGTCGGGCTATACGGGCGTGCCCTACAACCCTGATGCCAGCCAGGACGAACACGCAGGAGAATCGGTGGACTACATCTCCGATTCGGGCCGTGTTTTGCTTTCGGTGAAGCAGCGCAGCAATGCCGCAGCGGTCAACCTTGGCCCTGAGCTCACGGTGCTTATCGAGCGCATCGTCGAGATTGCCGACCAGCAGGGCAAGTGCGCGCATCAGCTGTGGCTCAACCCCATTCCTGCCCATATCGAACTCGAGCAGATTGAGCAGGACTATGGCTACTGCCTGCAAGATTCTTATGTGCTCAACCCTGTTGCGGGCATGTACGACAACCCCGCGCAGCAGAACCAGGGTCTGCTAACCGTTCCGCTTACCGAAGGCGGCAATGCCATTGTGTACGGCGCAGCGGAAAGCGGCTCCGAGCAGGTGCTCCGTTCGGTGCTGTTCTCTCTTCTGCAGGCGCACTCTCCGCGCACCTTGAATATGTACCTGCTCGATTTCGGCAGCCAGTCGTTCTCTGCCTTTGCGGCCGCGCCGCAGGTGGGCGATGTGGTGCTCGTGAACGACGAGGAAAAGGTGCGCCGATTCTTCGATTTCGCATTTGCCCTCATTGCCCAGCGCCGTGCGTTGTTCGCGCCCTACGGCGGTTCCTTCGAGCGATATTGCGAAAAAACCGAGGGATGCCCTGCCATAGTTGTGGCAATCAACGGCATTTCGTCTTTCATGGAAGCCTACGACAAATATGAGGAAGCGCTTATCTCCTTCGCGCGCGATGCGGCTTCGGTGGGAATTCGCTTGGTGATAACCGCTGAAGGCTCAAACGCGGTGCGCATGCGCCTGCGCAACAGCTTCCGCCAGATCCTTGCATGCGACCTGGCTGATCCCAGCGATTACATGATGCTGTTCGGCTCCATGCGCGGTGTGCCCATTCCCCATGGCTATGGCCGCGGCTTGGTGAAGGTCGAGGACAGCATCCTTGAGTTCCAGGGCGCGGCGCTATGTTCTGAAGGTGAATCGGAATACGACTTCATTGTTTCGGAGTGCGAGGCAATGGCGGAGCGTTCCAGCATACAGGCGCCTTCGATCCCCATGCCGCCGGAAAAGGTGAGCCCTGGATTGTTGGCTCAGGCTCCCGCGACTGAAGGCACGGTGCCTTACGGCGTGTACGACGACACGCTTGAAGTGGCGGCGTTTGATTTCAACGACGTGCCGTTGGCTCGTTGTTGCTTCCAGAAGCGCAAGTGTGGCAAAGAATTCCTTGCATCGTTCTTGCCTGTGGCTGCTTCGAATGCCGAATGGGATGTGGTGCTGCTCGATATGGCGGGCCTGCTTGATGAAAAGCCCGGCGAAGGCGTCCGTGCTATCCGCAAGGATGTTCCTGCGTTGGCGTTCTTGCAGGGATTGGTGCAGGGCGAAGGCACGTCTGGTCGCACGTTGGTGGTGGCAACGGGCATATCGGCGTTCCTTGCCAAGAGCGATTTCACCATTGCCGGCCAGGTGAAGGAATACCTGAAGGGCCTTCGTGGCGGTGGGGAGGTTGCCTTCCTGTTGGTGGATGCCGCCGCCGACAACAATATCAATTACGAGGACTGGTTCAAGGCCCACCTTTCCAACAAGGATGGCCTGTGGGTTGGTCCGGGCATTGATTCCCAGAACGTAATCAATACCGCGTACAATGCACGATTCGCCAAAGACTCCCAGATGAACGAGACAAAGGGCTACGCCGTAGAAGGCGGCGCCCCGCGTTTGGTCCATCTGGTTTCTACTGACGGTTAAATATGCCTGAAGGCGCAGGCATAGGCAGCGAGCAGGAGACGGAGTTGACGAAGGCAAGGTTCAGATTGACGGAGGTGGGTTAATGGGTGACTACATCAGTTCAAGCAAAGAAATTGCGGATGATTATGCCAATCGCATAGCTGAGTCGGTTTCGTATCTGGATCCGAGCTCCCTTGACGGGGTTGATGATGACAACACCCTTGCGGAAAGTGGGCTCTATAGCAGCTATTACTACCTGAAATCGATGCTCGAGCAGTTTAAACAGACGATGAGGGTTGAGGCAGCGAATCTAAGGAGTGCTGCTTCAGCCATAAACGAGGCCGATTCTGCATCGACGGAATACATGGTGAACAACGCACTCCAGAAATTTCAGAGTTGGGCGGAGAGCAACGAGTGAACGAGCATGTTAAGGAGGAGAGCTTTGCCGCAGAAGAAGCTGAGCTGAGGAATCTCAAGCTGCGGCTGGACGAGTGTCGTGCGGGGCTTTCCAGATTGGAGAGATGTCGGGAGTTTTTCGTTGCGAGCTCGGTTGCCGCAAAGCGCTGGAGGGAGCAGCTTTCTGAACCTATCGACCTGTTTCCCGGCGGTAAGGAGCTGCGGGAAGAAGCGGAGGCCGAGTCGAGGAGAGCTTCGATGGAGTTCTCGGGGCTCTACGATTCTGCTAAGGCAGAGTACCTGGAAAAGCAGAAAGAGCTTGAGGACGAGATGAGCGCAAGGAAAAAACGAATGGCGGCGTCCGAGGGCGAACAAAGTAAGCCGAAGGGAGATGATCAGGCATGAGCATCGAGATACGCCCTCACGCCGTAAGGGAACAGGCTGACAAGAAGTTTAGGGAGCTGATGGCGATGGTCGACACGTTGGAGTACGCCAGGGATGCCCTTCGTGGATTTACCGGCTCTCAGGGCGAGCTGAAGGGCAGCGGCTACGATGCCGCACGAAGCCACATCGCTCAGTACGACCTGCTCGTTAACTCTATGCTCAGGGCTGTCCGCGCCGTGCGCGACACCGACTCTCGTGTGTATGCGGCTCTGGGAGTTTTCCAGTCGAGCCGCGTTAGCGAACAGGAGTGGCTTGATAAAAAGGCAGATGCCGAGAGAAGGCTTCGTGCTATTCGCGCGGAGGCTCGTGCTCTTGCTGCGAGCCAGCCGCCTATTGCGGCAGGGCTTCAATGTGAGATGCTCGCGCTGGCCAGCCAAGAAAGGCAGGCCTGCAAGGATCTGGACTATGCAGGACGTATGCTCTCGAAAATCTACGATTATTGCGCGAAGACGAACTCCCTGTATGAGGGGGCCGTGCATCAGCTTGTCTCGATGGCTTCCTCGGGCATGTTGAGGTTCGCTACCTGCCGCTTCTCTATTTCAAATGGCATAGGTGTATGGGATACGGTTGACCAGTCCCTTTGGTTCGACCAGGGCGTGTACGACTCGTACATGGATTTGCTGGGACAGAAGGAGTTTGGCGATGTGCGCGAGGTCGGGCTTGCCACCGTCCCGACTGTCGCCGGGTTTGCCCACTGGTGGGACCAGAACGGCAACTGGGCTCAAGCAGGATTAGGGCTCTTTGGTATAGCTAGCGCTATCGTTGCGCTTGTAGTAGGCGGCGGCTTTATTGCTGCCGGTGCTGCCCTCGTTGGTATCACGATTGGCTCTATGGATGTGGCATCGGGGATTGCGGGAACGCTGACGGGCAAGAACATTGATTGGAGGGGTAAGGCTGATCGTGGTGTCTCGACAACGTTTGGACCCAATGCCGATAAAGCAAAATGCGTTATCGCTGCGGTGGAGATGGGGGCAGCTGTATATAACGTCTCGAAGCTTCCGCTGATTGCGAATAAGGCGCTGAAATCTCCTGGAGCTTTTTCTGGCTTTTCCAAATCGGTAGACTCCGTTGATTCTGTAATTCAAGAAGTCGAGAGCTATAAGAAATTGAGTTTTAAATCTTCTCCGCTTTTGGAAGGCAAGCAAGCTAATGCGGCTGAGTTCGCCAATGATGCAGAGGATTTGAGAAAGGGAGTAGAAGGAGTTGGCGATATTTCCGGGAAGGCTATGGACGAAATAGAGGGAAAACGGAAAAGAGGAGAGTCAAGCTATGCCGATGCTTCATTTGTTGCCCTTGGGTACGATTATTAAGGGGAAAACTAGGCCGGGATGGGAGCAATTTCGGTTGATGGTGACTGGTTACTATCCTATGGAAAAAGATGGGCAAAGGTGCAACGACTACACGGTAACGCCTTGGCCGTTGGGCTACTTGAATTTCAGAGACGGATCACGTGAACGTTTTCTTAGCTGCAATGAAAATGCCATCGTCGAGATTGAGTCTCTAGGAGCCGTTGATGAGGTTTCGAAAAAGGAAACGGACAAGCTCTATGGCGAAGCACTTGAGTTTGATGATTTGACCTGTCCGCTCGCCAGTGGCAGAAAATCCATTGTGAGCACCTACGGTGACCTTCCCTGCACAATTGGTGATGTCCCCTTTACCCCAGATGAAATATTGCCTCTTGGCTCGGTTGTGTCTACGAGGCGCAATGGCGGTCAGAAGGTGATGATTTTTCAGCATTCTGGTACATATCGCAACGAGCATTATGATTACGGCATCTGCGCCTGGCCCGAAGGCGCTGACCCTGGCAGCGAGAACATCGTCCTCATCAACCACGACGAGATAACCGCCGTACACTTCCGCGGCTACGAGAATGCGGTTTCGCAGCAGCTGACGAAGCAGCTTGAGAAGAGGCGCCGCGGGTCCCTGTTCTCCCGCATCTTCGGAAAGGTGAGCGAATGGTAGCAGAGAACCAAAGCGAAGAGGCTATCGCGGCCCCCGGCGTCTTCCACGTCGGCACGGTCGTGCGCCTTGAGGGCGCCGAGCGAGACATCATG
>CAVIKC010000046.1:0-12752 GCA_963643405.1 Succinivibrio sp. | reverse complement strand
GTCGAACATCTGGGCTTGCTCGGCTTTCCCGCTGGTCAAGATGCCGATGGTGGTCTGTTCCTTGCGCTCCGCCGCATCCCATGGCTTGACGTAATGCAGCAATACGTGTTTGTTGTCGTACCAATGGAAGCCGTAGCTCGGCGCTCTGTCGATGCCGTAATGCTGAAAGTAAGGATTGATCATGTCAACTGCGTTTGCCATCATGATTATCCGCCTGGGGATTCCGTCCCCCGGTATCTCGCGAAACACCGCAACGCACATCTTCATCAGCAAACTATGCTCGTTGCTTAGGTAACGTGTGTATGGCTTCGAGCGGTCTAGGATGAACTCATCGAAGATGCAATAACGAACGTTTACATATGTCGTGCGTTTGGCAAGCTCGTATTGCGTGAGCGCTACGAAGTAGCCGCACACCTCCCATTCGGGATTCTCAATCTCGTTGCCCTCGCTGTCGTAACGCTTGGCAACGTACCCCGTGAGAGATTCCACTTTGAAACAGTGTTCGGGGAATTCGTCCAAGGCTTCCAGTTTGTCAAACCATCCTTTAGCGATGCTCGGCAACTCGTCCGAAGAGTGGCGGCATATCTCGCAGAACCGCTCCCCCGTCTCCAGATACCTTTTAACTAGCCATTTGCGCAAACCGTAGGTTTTGCCGATGCCGTTGCCGCCTACCACCATTGTTAAAAGCGCCTGCTCATGTTCTTTATTAAAGAAGCTTAACGTCCTGTTCCAATCGTAGAACTTAACCATTTACCGTCCCGCCGTTCCTACCAGAAAGACAACCGCAAACAAGATAACGCCTGCCGCAATCGAGAATCCTAAACTCATAACTCCTCGCTTTCCATTCCCCAAAGGGTGAAGCGCCCTATGTGCGGGCGCTGCCCTGGTTCCCAATAAACGTAAACGCTCTCATGCGACAACTCGGGATTGTTCTCTATAGCCTTGCGCATGTCGGCGTTGGTGTCGGGATCTAGGCTGTTGCCTATCACCAATCCCATAGGCTTATAGGCCGTCACCTGCGGCGCGTCAACATAGGCCGTGTTGCCTATGTAATCCGTCACGAGCTGCGAAACTTTTGCGCCCCATTCCGGCACGGCATGCTCCACGTGGCGCGTTATGCCGTGGTCAACCGTCACGTTGTAGCCTAGTATCAGGTTAGCCGCCGCCTCGAAGTTGTAGCGTTCGTCAAGCTCGTTCGCTAAATCGGTATAGGTGCGGTCGATTTCGCCCTTGAAAACAGTCTCGGTGCTTGTCTTGATTCCCGCAATGGTCACATTCAATGATTTGTCCGTTTTTCGGTAGATATACGCCTTGTTCCATCCCGCGCAATAGTCGCGCGTGAGGTATTCCAAGTCATAGTAACCGATGCCGTCCAAGGCCTGAAAGTGCTTGCTGTAGCCATCCTCGACCCTTTGGCACACAAGCGCACGCCCCACGTCCAAGGCCTGTCCCCAACGCGCTAGAGCGTTGTCCAACATGCCTAGATTCTCTTCATGAACGATGAACTTGACGCTGTCCGTGTCCCCGTTTATAACGCCGTTGACGTATGGTGCTGCCAGCATGATCTCGACCACCTGCGCAACGCGCCCCCAAGCGGCAACGCGCGAGCCGAACTGATACCACGCTTTGGGACGCTCGGGCAAATCATCGACCCCCGCCGAATCCGTGAACATGATGCCGTTCTCGGTCATGACCGCTTCTGGCCTTGCCTCGTTGACAGCTTCAAGGCCGTAAAGAGAATTGAGCTCTTTCTTGGCTTGCTCGTACTTCTCGGTGCCTTTAGCGGCCTTCTTCGCCTGGTAGAATCGCATGACTCCTAGAACGCTCATATCCGTAGGCCTGCAGTACCTCGCCGTGTCGTAGCCTTGCAACGCTTCGAACCGGTCGAACTCGTAGACCTGGCACACCAGCCAGAACTCAAGCTCGGTAAGCCATATCAGGGCGCTAGAAGCGCTCACGAGCTTCCCGAACAGTCGCACGGGGTCGGTGCAAGAGTCCTTATAGCCGGCATAGCGCAATGCGTTGGTTGCCCTCACTTGGCTTTCGCGCTCGGGGCTGCTGACCACTTGGCGCTCGTTGAAACGCGCCCACTGCAATAGGGCGATGCCGTTCTCCCCGAACACGCTGTCGCTCTTGACCCTGATATTCTCGAACTGAAACGCGCCCTCGAACGCCACGGGGAACGGCTCCCACACGTTGGCCAGCAATTGCTCGAACGTGGTAGCTTGCACGATCTGCGCATCGAGCTGCAAGCATTCCGCCGTTGCCGGCCTGAATCCCTCGGGGTACATGTGGCTGACCATCTGCGCGGGATACTGGCTCACCGCGTCATAGGCCGCGACCAGGAAGCCAGACTCATGCGTAAAGCTGTACGGCCTGCTAGCATGCTCCGCGCCGACAAAGCTAAACCCTCCACGGTTGCACGCCTGCATGGTGAACAGCTCATCGTCCGTCTCGGCTGCTTCGCGCATGTTCTGCGCGTACCAATGGGCGAGCGCTGACTTCTTCGCTCCCTGGCCTTTGAGGTGGCCTAGCGCCGCCTTGCGCTTGACACGCACAACGCCCGTTGCCGTCACTATGTTGTGTGCCAACTGTTCGGGCTTTACCTCGGGGTTAAGGGCCAGGAAACGCTCAATGCAAGCGTGAATCAACGCGCATTCCGCCCGCATGTTCGCCGTCTCCGCCGCCGTTAACGGGGTTTCCGGCGTGCGAACCGCCGAACGGTCGAAGGTGCCTAGGTCAATCCCGCATTCGTGGGCCAACACTTCCAAAGGCCTAGAGTCCATGTTCGCGTAATCCCATAGCACCAAACATGGCAAGCCGTCATCATCCAACAGCTTGATGGTTATAGGTGCTTCGCTGCCTTTCGCCAAGACCTCGCAAGGGCGCGAGCTGAGCCAACCGCTCAGAGCGTGCATCACGTCCGCAAGGCCGAAACATGCCGCAACGGGGACATGCCCGGCGGGTGCGCTCAAAAGGTCTAGAGCCGTTTCCAACCCCTCGACCGTCCTATATATGGTTTCGTCCAAACAGAACGCCACGGGGAACGCCGCGCCGCCCTGTTCGGCGGGCAAGGCGCAAACCCTCATTGCGAGGGCGTGCGAGACTTCGAACGGCTTCACTTCGCCGCCAACTGCTGCAAGGCCAACATGCCGCGGCGAATCTTCGCGTCATTGTAGAACTGTTCCTTTTCATCGGGATCTGGCGGATTGGTGAAGTCCTGCGCGGTCAGTTCCTCGACCATCGATACCGCCTCGTCCAACGTCTCTATCTGGCCTGG
Organism: Succinivibrio sp.; assembly: GCA_963643405.1. Taxonomy (GTDB): domain Bacteria; phylum Actinomycetota; class Coriobacteriia; order Coriobacteriales; family Eggerthellaceae; genus Anaerotardibacter. Next base: position 9,472 of record CAVIKC010000046.1, on the reverse strand, counting down.
CTTCAAGCCCTTGGCTTCGAGGCGTGCCAGCGCTTCGCTGTCTAGCTTGCCTGCCAGCTCGTTAAGACCGCTTATGACGGCCTGGTCTGGCCTGTCGCTAACGCCCTGCCATAGCTGTTTCGTCGTGGCGTAAAACTCGGCTTCCTGGCCGCTCATGCGCAAGCGCTCACGTCCTAGGCGCTGCCCTTGGCGGCTTGCGAACTCTATCTGCTCGATGTTGGCGGATATGCGCGAGCTGTAGCCGCCTTTGTCGCGTTGATATTTAAGCTCGTCAATGGCTTTCTGCGCTTGCTCCACGCGTTGCAAGGCCGCTTCACGCGCTTCCCCTTGCGTTGACGCTGCCACCTTCTTCGCGCTTGCGAGCTGTCGCTTATAGCGTTTGCGCACCGTGTCAACGGCGCGAGCCAACGGGCTAGGCATGTTAACCACTCCTTTGCATTGTTGTTAATCTGTGCCTAACACGTTAAGGCTCCTTGACGTTCGAGGTAATGGGACAAATAAGGGTTTTTGCCCATAAAAAAGTTCTTGCCATTATGATTATAATATGAGTATAATATAGGCACAGGGAAAGCAAAAGGAAGAAAGGAACCCTAAAATGGCTAAGACGATTGCAAAGACCGAGGTTAACAGCAAGCTCTACAATGAGACTTTCTCGGTCGAGCTGACCTACTTCGAGGGTCTGGATAACGGCAACCCCTGGGACGAGCCTTACCACATGACCGAAGTTTACCCAAACAACGTTTACAGCCGCGATTTTGCGAGCTTCGAGGAAGCTGCAACAGCGTTCGAAGCATCTAGCAACTGGCTCATGAAGTCCCATATGGGAGACTGGGAGCGCGACAATGCTTAAAGCCAAGGTCATCACCGTTGCCGCCGTAGCCTTCTACGTGCTGGCATTCACCAACGGGAACGCAGCCGCCACCGTCACGGCGGCTGTGTTCGCCCTCCTGACTTTCAAGTTCGCAGCGATCAACGAGGGGAGGTGACGGAAATGCATTACAAAGTGAAGTTCACGACCAATCAAGGGGGCTTCTACTTCCCCCGCGTGCGGTTCGAAAGCAGAGAGGATGCCGAGGGATGGGCCCAAGAGCAAACGAGCGGTTCGCCGAAGCTCGAAATCTACGAGGTTCGGGAATGCACCGACTACGAGGATTTGCCCGAACGGGATGGGAGCGAGATTAAAACGCTCGTCTTGACGGCCTTATGTTTGGCAGCCCTGGCAGTATCGCTAATCAACATCATAGGAGGTTAAGCAATGGGAGACGTAACGTCCAAACCGCAGCACTATCCCGAGAAAGTGCGGGACATGCTTCTAGGGAATTCGGATATCCCCAAGTTTATAGAAGAAACGAACAACATGGAGTTTGCAAATAAGATAATCACTAACAGCGACTTTCTTGACTTCGTGACGAACTATAAGGAGTTCTGGGAGTTCGTTGTAGCGTTGAGCTATGGGGCAACGAACATCCCCCTACGACCAAGGAAGCTGTTGACTGAACGCGCCGAGCAGTTGGCTAACGCGCTTTCATGCGCTTGGTACGATTCAACCATGGTGCGGGTTCGAAACGAAATAGGGTTCGAGCTTGGTGCTGGCGGTGAATTCAATGAGCGAATATACTAACGGCTGGATTAAAGCCAACTGCAAGACCGTGACGCTTCGGTTCAACGTCAACAAGCAGGGGGACATGGAACTGTACGACCACCTGCAGAAGCAGCCGAACAAGACCGAGTATCTCAAAGCCCTGGTCATGCGGGATATCATCATCGGGAAGATGAACGCCAAAGAGGAGGAAGAATGACCATCTACATAGGCAGCGCCAGGAAAGATGAGACCGGCGCGTACAGCGGCGGCAAGGCGGGAGACCAGACCGGCGAGGAAGTGAGCGAACAGGCGTTTTACGTCCACTCCAAAGGCTGGGACGTGCTGCGTCTGAAGGACAAGAGCGACCGCGCCGCGCTTGCAAGCAAGATGCGCACGGCTTGCGCCAACGCAAACATAGGCTATGACCAGAACGAACGCCTTGGCATAATCAAGAACGGCGTGAACAGCACGACCAAAACGGAATGCGATTGCTCTAGCCTTGTTCGCCAATGCGTTATCGAGTCCACCGGCAAAGACCCCGGCAACTTCACGACCGCGAACGAAAAGAGTTCGTTAATAAACACTGGCCTGTTCCAATTTGTCGGGAAGTACGCAAGCAGCATGCAGCTTTTGACGGGGGACGTGCTGGTAACATGCACCAAGGGACATACCGCGATCGTGACGAGAAACGGGGATGATGATATGAGCATCGATGACTTGCCGCTGATAAAGTACGGCTCAAAAGGGATAACCGTTGCCGCGCTGCAAGGCGCGTTGAAATACAAAGGCTACAGCCTTAGCGTTGACGGGGACTTCGGCACCAACACGCAGAAGCAGGTAAAGGCGTACCAGAAGAACAAGGGGCTAGCGCAAGACGGCATAGTAGGCTCTAAAACTTGGAAGTCGCTTCTAGGCTAAATTTCTTCTTGCAACCCGTGGCATATTGTGATTATAATATAGCCAAGGGAAACGGAAGAAAGGAAGCCCGAAATGCAGAAACTCGCTAACCTCTACCGAGACGATTACGAGAGGGAGAAAGCGCTTCAAAAAGCTTTCGAATCGTTCATCAACGACCGCATAAGCGAATGGAGCCGCGAGGAGATGGAGTTGCTGGCAAAGGTCAACGTATCTCTTAGCTTTAAAGTGTTCGAGGCTGAAACCGAACTCGAACGATGGGCTGAAGCGGTGGAAAGCGACCTGAAGAACGCCTAAAATAAGGGGGAGAAATCCCCCTTATTTTTTTTAGGTGCAAAACATGAGCAAGTCTTTTCCGCACATAAGCGACACGGCGTTTCCCAACGTTGGCAACGTCAACGTTTACGAATACAGAAACGAGTTCGATTACTCGAAATTCGCCAACTCGCAAATGCACATCAAGTTAATGTCCGTCCCTTGGGATTTAGGAGAGGTGCATGTAGGCCTTAAATCCATCCCCATGGGAAACGTGGTCAGCTTCGAGACGGACGCAGAGCGCGACAAGTGGTTGAACGCTCAGACGGGTTTGGAATTCGATACCCGTTACAAGGCGTATCACGCAACGGACGAGATAAAGTTGCCCGTGCCTTTCGAGTCATGCGCCATGTTCAACTATTTGGTGATTGATTATGAAGAGCCGCCTGTTAACTACGGCAACATGCCCCGCATATCCCGCTGGCTCTATTTCATCCGAGATATCAAGATGGAAAGCGTTAACAGCACCGTATGTACGATTCAGCGCGACTCCTGGCAGATGTTCTCTAACAGCGTTGATATCTCCTATATGCTGCTTGAACGTGGGCATGCCCCCATGTTCGATGCCGCGACCCCCGCGCAATTCTTGAACGACCCCATCAACAACACGGCGGGATTGTTGGCGCAAGATGCCAACTATGGAGCCGCCACGATCAGCAAGAACGTCTCTAGGTGGGTTCCCTCAGAAGGCGAGCAGGTTCTCGTGTTCTGCCTTTACGCCAACGTGAATGACGGGGAATGGGGCAGCAAATCAGATAACGACTGGTGCGTTCCTAGGCAGGTCTACAAGACCAAGAACGGCGCACTGGCAAGTCACGTTATGGCGATAGATGCAGCCGATGCGAACGACTTCTTGACCAACGTTGATGCAGACGTTCCCCAGTTCCTGCAATGCGTTGAAGCTTGCTTCACTGTTGCGAAAAGCCTGGTCAGCCTAGGGGATTCATTCACGTTCGCAGATGTCAAGTGCTACCCTTGCACCGGCACCGCCAACCTAGACTCGCTTGCATTGCCAACCGTGGAGCAGTTCGGCTATCCCGAGGAGTTCGCCAACGTTACAAAGCTCTACACGTTCCCGTACGCTCACCTAGAACTGACCAACGAGCAGGGGGAAGCGACCGAGATAAACATAGAGGATTGCAGCGGCAACTCCCTTCAAGTCCGTTCCTCGCTTTCCCTGGCCTTGCCCTGGTTGCGGCTTGACGCGCAGATAAACGGCGTAGGCGGCGGAAGCTCCAAACTGACCTTCAAGAACCTTTCAAGCCACGACTTCACGCACGGCGGCGAATGGTACAAGGTTCTGCGCAGGTGGGATATCCCGTGCATGCAGGTGCAGCAGGGGAACAACAAGACGAACGATTACCGCACGCACTACGACCGATTGAGCAATACCGAGGTTGCGGACGCGAACGCGACCACCACGACCGAGGACGCAGCCACGGACACGGCGGCGAAAGCCAAGATAGCGGCCGAGAACGCCGACACGCTCACCGACAACACCGCCACGCAATGCAGCGCGAACACCACCATGACCGCACGCAGCGCAACAGGTGCGGCCAAGGATACGGAGCTTGGCAACCTGCTTAACGTGGCTATCCAAGCGTGGAACGCCGGCATGGCATTTGACTTGGCGAACAACGAGACGCAAGCATCGCAGCAAAGCGCCGGCATAGCGGCAGCTGGGAACGTCCTTAGCGGAGCCGCCACAGGTGCAATGACTGGTGCAACTGGTGGAGCTTTAGTCGGCTCGATCATTCCCGGAGCCGGCACCGTCGGCGGAGCCGTTATCGGCGGACTCGGCGGCGCGGCTGTCGGAGTTGCATCAGGTATCGTCTCCGGCATGCAAACCGGCGTAGCGATCAACGCGACCAAAGAGCAGGCCGGAATCCAAGTGAACAACGCCGAAGCGATCATGACCGAAACCAACGGCAGCAACACAGACCGCACCAGCAACCAGAACAGCGTCAACAAGGACAACACCGCCACGCAGAACAGCGCAAGCAAGGCCACCGCTAGCCGCTCGGCCTCCTGCACCACCACCAACCAGGCAACGCAGAACAGCGCCACGAACGCGATAGCGAAAAACGATGCCGAGAACATGCGGGACGTTGCGAGCATACAGAACAAGCGGCAGCAGGACAGCGCGCACATCCAAGCGCCGAACACGTTCGGACGAATCACCGATGCAGACAACGTGACGCGACCTCAAGGCCTTTGGCTGCAAGTGGTAAAGCAGCCCGCCGATTGCGTGGCAATGGCCGCTAACGAGTTCTTACGCTATGGATATCGCTATAATCAGATGTACGACTTCAAGGGCTTTAACCTGGGTGAACGCTTCACTTACTGGAAAGCCGCCGATATCTGGATGACGGCTAAGAACCTGCCCGATGCCTTCGTTGACGAGGTGAGGAATTACCTTCTGCAAGGCGTTACAATATGGAGGAAGCCCGAATACATTAACAATTCGACCATTTACGAGAACGGTATCTAGAATGAGCGAAGAGACAGACAACGCAGCCGAGAACGTCACGGCTTGGGATGCCACCGAGCTTGAACGCAAAGGCCTAGCCAACCTCACCGAGGAGGAGCTGAAGAAGTACGTTGCTTGGGAAGCCAAGCGGCAGGCTCAACAGCTCTACAACGATCAACTGGCAGCGCAGGCGGAAGCCGCGCAGAAGGCGCTGGAAGAGCGAGCAAGCGCAGACTTGGAAAGCGCTCAAACGGCGTTTGAGACGAAAGTGACCGAGATAATGGACAAGGTGCAAGCACGGTTAGGAGGTGACTAAATGGGGAAGAACGCGAGAACCCGCAACCGCAGCGGTTCGAATTACTGGCAGAGCCGCGATTACAACGACATGGCCTATGACATGTACGTTAGCGACCTCATGCGCCTTGCAACGAACCGTTTCAGGTGGGACGGCTTGCCCGATACTGTGAACGTCAAATATCTTGAGTTCTGCCTGTTGATGAACGGTTACGCCACGATCGCTCATCCCGTGGACATGCCTGAGCTTTGGTACGGCTTGCAAGTCTCCACGTTGGGGGATTTGAGCGCCTACGGCGAGCCGATGGAATGGCAGGCGATGGGAGCGAACGGCAAGACCTGGTTTGACGTGCGAGAGGGGAAGAACGGCGTTCTGGTCTACGGCTCCAATCAGTTCGTCAACAACTTCGTGCCTGGCTATGACTCCACCTGGAACATGATAAGGTTCCTTGCCCGCAAACTCGCCCATTTCGAGCGCACCGAGGATGCTAACCTTTCGATGCAGGAGACGGCCTGGCTCATAACGTGCGAACAGTCAAAGAAACAGGACGCTATCAACGCCTACAAGCAGGTGGCAGGATACGAGCCAGCAGTTGTGGCAACGCCAGAGTTCCGCAACGAGATAGGGATTGACGTTATCAAGACCGATGTTCCCTATATCGGTGAGCAGCTCAACCAAGGGAAACGCAACATCTTGAACCAGGCATACACCTACCTGGGCATCCCTCATCTTGACTTCGAAAAGACCGAGCGCATGATCACGAGCGAAGCTCAAGGCCAGAACGCGCCTACCACGTTGCGGCTCTTGGACGCATTGACCCCGCGCCGCCGAGCTGCAAAGCGGTTAAGCGAGCTTCTTGGCGACGAGGTGACGGTAACGCTCAATTCGGATTTGGAGACGATCATATACGACTTCGAGCAGACGCAGGGGCTTATAGCGCCTGACAACGCAGCAGCCGAGCCGGTCGGGGAGGTGCAAGAGGATGAATGATTACGTAAACAATTACGAGTTTCACGATGTTCAGACAATCACGCTAGCCGAGTTAATCCGCATGGGATTCTTCGACTGGGAACAGCCTTTGTTCGATTGGAGCGAGCAAGCCTATGACGAGGAGCAATACAAACGGGTTTGCGAGATGTTCGTATCGCGATTTTATTGGCGCGAGATAAGCACAACGCCGCCGCTGCAATGGGCGCAAATGTTGATGAACAGACTTAAGTATGAGCTAATGCCGAAGTACCGCGAGCTGTACAAGATGCAGGCCAACAACCTTGATTGGTTTCAGGTTAAAGACGAGTACGGGAAAGAGCGCGTTATCGAGTCTGGCTATCCCGAGACGATGCTGAGCGGCTCCGAGGTCTACGCAAGCAGCGGCAATGACAGGGAATATGAGCACGTGACTCAGGGCGATGTGATGGACAAGTATTTTCAGTTCATCGAACAGTACAAGAGCATTGACGTTATGCTTCTTAACGAGCTTGAATGCATGTTCTCATGCCTTTTCACAACGAACGTAAACGCCTGGTAAGGAGACTAAACATGGCTATGGAATTACCACCGCTCGACCATTTCGGGGACTCGCACGAGCTACCTCAGATATACTGGGACGTGATGAGCGGCGAGCAGCGCATTCATGCGATTTGCCAAGCGCTGCAAGACCTAGTGAACGCAGTTAACGAGTGCGAGCAGAACAATCAGCTGAACAGCGAGAGAATCAAGGAGCTTCAGGAGCTTTTCCAGAAGTTCATGGATTCCGGGTTTGACGATTATTACGCCGAGCAAGTGGCTAAGTGGATTGATGAGAACCTTAAATACGTCTACGACCACACCATCAAGCAGGTATTCTTCGGCTTGACATCTGACGGGTATTTCTGCGCGTACATCCCCGACAGTTGGAGCGACATCCAATTCGACACTGGCATGCAGTACGGCACTTACACCTACGGACGTTTGATCCTCCGATTCGATGCGGACGGCAGCGGAGTTATCGACAATTCGGCGTACGGCGAGCATTGCAGCCCCGAAGAGTACAAGTCCCTTCTTTCGCAGATTCAGCAAATGCAGAAAACGCTCTATACTATTCTTAACCCCACAGAAACGACCAAAACGACCGACTAGGAGGCTAGGCCATGACCATTGACGCATTGGGTTTCGGGAAGAACCTACGACCCTCGACCGTTGAGACGATGAACAAGGTTAACGAGATTATCACCGCCGTTAACCAGCTCTCACCGTCAGAGATTGACGCGCTCGAACAGAAGGTCGAGACGCTGACAACCAGCGTTGCAAGCCTGCAAACCAACCTCGCAGCCACCAACAAGAACGTAGCTACCAACACGACCAACATCAAGACCAACTCAGACGATATCGCGGCAATCAAGGTAACGCTGTACACGCCGCTGGCATCCGATGAGACAACCAACTAAGGAGAGTTGAACAATGGCAACCACTCAATACATCGGTGCGCGTTACGTCCCCATGTTCTCCGATCCGCTCGATTGGGACAGCACCAAGGCATACGAGCCTTTGACCATCGTCTATCACCTTGGCAATTCCTACACCTCTAGGCAGTCCGTACCAGCGGGTATTGACATTGCAAACACCGATTACTGGGCAATCACGGGCAATTACAACGCTCAGATTGAGGCCTACCGCAAAGAGGTTCAGACCTATGACGGGCGAATCACAGCCAACGCTCAGGCAATCGCGGATGAAGTAACGCGAGCCGTGGCGGAAGAAGCGGCTATTAAGGAGTTAATCACCGCCGAAACGACCCGCGCCAAGGCGGCGGAATCCGAGCTGGCAACGGGCGTAAGCAACGCAATCACGCGAGTTTCGGAAGAAGCAACTGCCCGAGAGAATGCGGACACGACTCTGCAGAACAACATCGACAACGCCAAGCGGTTCGTTAAAAGCTATGAAGATTCCGTTCTTGTTTGCATCGGTGACAGTATCCTTCAGGGCTTTTCCGACGAATCAGCAGGCATTGACGCTTGGAACGTTTACGCTGGAAGCATGTTGGGATACAAGCCGAAGAACAACATTAAATCGTGCATCGGAGGCGCGGGTTGGACAGCGAACACCACGGCAAGCACGTTAGTCACGCAGTCTAAAGACCTCGTTACCAACGCAGGACTTAAGGCAGACAACGTGACCGCGGTTATCTTCGGCATCGGCGTTAACGACTCAATGGGCGGAATAACAGCGGACGATACCGCAACCGGGGTTATCAGCGCCGTTACAAACGCGAAAACCCTATATCCGAACGCAGAGATTCACGTGTTCCCTTGCGTTATGGGTAACTTCGGATACAACACCAACACTCAGAATGTCATTGACGGCGTTGAAAGAGCCTGTTCAAACCTCGAAAACGTCTATATGTACCTGAACACTTGGACTTGGAACTATGATTATCCCGTTTCTGGCGGCGGCGTGTCCAAAGACCGAATCCATCTGCTCGAAAACGGAGAGAAAAGAGTCGGCTACAACATGGCACGCTCGATGATTGGCGATGATCGCTCAGTGCTGAGCGCGACTGTCTCAGTTGGCGATATTGCAGGCAATCAGTTCTTCATCTCGCGAAACGGGAACTCGATGAGCATGACGGTTGCCGCATCCTACGGCACGAACGCAGACGGCAACCTTTGGGCTATAGACACACGCTATGTCTCTTTGCAGGCAGCAGGCTATTTCACTGACGGATACAACACTCAAACACTTGTCCTCTACAATAATGACGCAGGACTGTTCAGGCCGTTCAATGCCACGTTCAGCAGCCGAGGCCTTTACGGTTGCATGACTTGGACGATCAAAGCAGAGTGGGCTTGGATTGGTCGATAGCACATAAGCCCTCCTTTCTCCCGAAAGCCCCCCGCCTTGCGCGGGCGGGCTTTTT
>CAVIKC010000045.1:0-13378 GCA_963643405.1 Succinivibrio sp. | reverse complement strand
GTTGTCCTGGATGGCGCCTTCCAGCTCTTCAAGGTTGTGGGCGTCTACGAAGGTGGTTTCCACGCCGAACTGCGAAAGGGTGTGGGCAAGCAGGTTGTAGGAGCCGCCGTAGATGGTCTTCTGCGCAACCACATGGTCGCCCTTCTGGGCAAGCGCTTCCAGCGTGTAGGTGATGGCTGCGGCGCCGGATGCGACGGCCAGGCCTGCTACGCCGCCTTCAAGAGCAGCGATGCGGTCCTCGAACACGCCCTGGGTGGAATTGGTAAGGCGGCCGTAGATGTTGCCTGCGTCTGCCAAGCCGAAGCGGTCGGCTGCATGCTGGGAGTTGCGGAACACGTAGGAAGTGGTCTGGTAGATCGGCACAGCGCGTGCATCGCTTGCCGGGTCGGCCTCTTCCTGGCCAACGTGGAGGGCCAGGGTGTCGAACTTGAAGGTGTGGTCGGGGTTGTTTACGAACTGGCTCATTGCGAGTTCCTTTCGTTATGTTGAGGAGGGTTTGCTTTCCGTTTGCTAGCAGATCGCAGTAAACCGCTACAAACCCATCGGGTCAATAGGAATTCGAAGAAAAGCGCAGTTCAGGGGCATGCTTAAATCAAATAGCCGGGTATTAGGGAAAACCTATACCGGCAATCAACCTGCGGAAATCGAAGGAAAAGGCTGCCCGGTCAACCCTTGCAAGGGAGCTGGGGCAGCCTTTGCGGCGCGTTATTTCAGATAGGAAAAGGGGTGTTTAGGTCTGTTTCCGAGTGTTGCCGGTTTTACGATGGCGAACTCGAGGTTGGCTTCCTCTGGATTGGCGATGCGATGCACCGCCGTGCGATCGTTCGCTTGTGGGCTTTCGGATGGGAGGGACACGCGAGGCGGGAGGCTTTCAACGGTCAGTGCGCCTCCGCGCTTCGGCATGGCCTACTGGTCGTAGTCCACATCCTTGCTCTCGCGGAAGAACAGCAGCGCCACCAAGGCGAGCGCCGCCATGCCGCCCATGTACCAGCCAAGTGCTTCGATGCCGAAGTTCATCACCAGGGCCGATGCGATGGTGGGGGCAAACGCGCCGCCGACGATGGCGGCCAGGTTGTAGCTTAGGCCCGCGCCGGAATAGCGAACCTTGGCCGGGAAGAGCTCGGGCAGGTAGCTGCCGCATGGCCCGAAGATCGTGCCCATGCAACAGAAGCCCACGCACAGGAACACCATGATGGAAGCCATGGTGTTGGTAGCCAGCAGGTAAGGTGCTGCCAGCGAGAACACCAGTGTGCAGGCGTTGCCCACCAACAGCAGGGGCTTGCGGCCATGCTTATCGGCAGAAAGGCTGCCCACCAGCACGAATGCGGCGAAGAAAACAACCGACACCAGCTGCATGCCCAGGTACTCGTACTGCGCCCAGCCCAGCGTGGCCACGCCGTAGGAAAGCGACCAGGTGCCCAGCACGTAGAACAGCGTGTAGGTGATGGACATGATGCAGGTACCCAGCACCACGCGGCGCCAGTGGTGGCACAGGTCGCGTAGCGGGGTTTTCGTGGTGCGCTTTTCGGCCACCGCCTTCTGGAACACGGGGGTCTCGGTCATGCGCAGGCGCACCACCAAGCCAACCACGATAAGCAGGCAGGAAAGCAGGAAGGGGATGCGCCAGCCCCAGGCAAGCATCTCTTCCTGCGGCAGCGCCATGCCCAAAAGCAGGTTGATGCCGTATGCGCAGAAGAAGCCGATGGGGGCGCCCAGGTTGGGGAAGCTGCCGAACAGCGCGCGCTTTTCGGCCGGGGCGTTTTCCGTTGCCACCAGCGCAGCGCCCGACCATTCGCCCGCAAGCCCCAGGCCCTGGCAGGCGCGGCACACGCACAGAAGAACCACGGAAAGGGGGCCAAGTGTGTCGTATCCGGGCAGAAGGCCTACGCAAAACGTGGCGATACCCATAAGCAGCAAGGCTGCCACCAGGGTTTTCTTGCGGCCCAAGCGGTCGCCGAAGTGGCCGAACAGAAGGCTGCCGAAGGGGCGTGCCAGGAAGCTGACCGAAAAGGTGACGAAGGCAAGAAGCGTTGCCAGCACCGGGTCGCTTTTGGCAACGTCGGTGAAGAAGATGAAGCCGAAGTAGCTGGCAGCAGCGATGGAATAGCAGTAATTGTCGTAGAACTCGATAGCTGTGCCTATCATCGAGGCAACCAGCACCTCGGTGGTGGAGTTGCGCTTGATGGGCACCTGCGCTTGGGGTTCGCTGCTGTTCGGTGCTGCCAAAGATTCCTGGGCGGAGCTGCCGGCCATGTTCTTCTGCCTCGTCTTTCCGTTGCTCGTGGTTTGCTCGCGGTTCGCCATCGGCTCATTCCGCGTGCAGTGGCATGTTCTTGCCTTGCGGCCAGAAACGCCACAAGGCAACTGCGCAGTGCTCTTCTGCGCACAACGGGCAGGTATTGTAGTACGTCTTTGTAACCTGAGTGTTAAATCCTCTTTACGAAGAGAACGCCACCCTGTTTCCGCTGGGATACAGGGTGGCGTTCATTGCATGGTTCCTATTGCGATGGCCGATCGCTTATTCCTCTTCAGTTTGGGGCAGGAAGGGGCGGGAATTGTAGGCGGAAATGCCCACGGTGCCCGAGTTGTGCAGGAACGAGGACGCCTGCGGGGTGATGATGCCCCCAATGCCCAAGGCCAAAAGCAAGGTGTTCCAGCCGATGGTGACGCGGTAGCCCTGCCGCATGCGCTTTTCCAGGATGCGGGAAAGCTGGCGAAGCTCCACCAGGGAATGCAGGTCGTCCGACACCAGCGATATGTCGGCCGCTTCGCGCGCCACGGCGCTGCCGGCGCTCATGGCGATGCTCACGTGTGCAGCTGCCAGCGCGGGCGAGTCGTTCACGCCGTCGCCTACCATCACCACGCGGTAGCCTTCGTCTTGCAGCTGCTTGACGATGGTGTGCTTGTCTTCCGGCAAGAGCTCGGCCTTGAATTCGGTGATGCCCGTCTTCGCAGCGATGCGCTTTGCCGATCGCTCGTTGTCGCCGGTGAGCATGATCACGCGCTTGAAGCCCTCTTCGCGCAGCTCTTGCACCACTTCGGCCACGTTTTCCTTCAGCGGGTCCTCGATGTAGAGTACGCCCCAAAGCGTGCCGTCAACCGCAAGGAACAGGGGCGAGGTACCCATGGCCTTTTCATGGATGGCCTCAAGCTCGGCTGGCGTGATGGGCACGTTCTCGTCTTCCAGCACAAAGTGCTCGGAGCCGATGACGCAGCGCTTGCCGTTGATGCTCGAAGCGATGCCGTGTGCTACCACGTACTCCACTTCGGCGTGGCGTTCCCTGTGCTCCAGGTTCTGCTTCAGCGCCTCGTTCACCACGGCGCGGGCCACCGGATGCGGGAAGTGCTCTTCCAGGCAGGCTGCCAGGCGCAGCACCTCGTCTTCGGGGGTGGCGTTGTAGCTTACCACCTCGCGTACCGAAGGTGTTGCCTGGGTAAGCGTGCCTGTCTTGTCGAACACGATCACGTCGGCTTCGGCCATATGGTCGAAGTAACGCGAGCCCTTCACGGTGAAGCCGCGCTTGGCGCTTTCGCTCTGGGCTGCCATAACGGCGATGCTGCCGGAAAGGCGCAGGGCACAGGAGTAGTCCACCATAAGCGCTGCAGCCGTCTTGGTAAGGTTGCGCGTGGTAAGCGCGACGATGCCCGCAAGCAGGAAGTTCCACGGCACCAGCTTGTCGGCCATGGCCTCGATGTGCTTCTGGTCGGAGCTCTTCAGCGCCTCGGACTGCTCTACCATCGAAACGATGGATCGCAGCTTGCTTTCCTCGGGGTTGCCCGCCACGCGGATGAGGATCTCGCCTTCCTCCACGGCGGTGCCGGCATACACGGTATCGCCCTTCTTGCGCACGATAGCCAGCGGCTCGCCGGTGAGCGAGCTCTGGTTCACGCCCGCCTCGCCGCCGATCACCTCGCCATCGACCGGGATCTGGTTGCCCAGGCGCACCACGATGCAGTCATCCTTGGAAAGCTCGGCAACGTCTACCTCGCGCTCCACATCGCCTTCCACCAGCGTTGCAGTGCTGGGGATGTCCAGCAAAGAGCGCACCAGGCTGCTCTCGCTGCGGCGTTGGGTGTAGTCTTCCAGGATCTCGCCCACCTTCAGCAGGAATATGGTGCTGCCCGCCGTTGCCGGCTTGCCCTGGATGAAGCCCATGGCAATGGCGGCGCCGTCGAGCACGGGCACATCCAGGCGTCCGTGGCGAAGCGAGTCGAACGCGGCCTTCCAGAACGGGATGGCGCTGGCGAAGGCCCATGCTGCGCGCAGCGGTGCCGGCAAGAACCAGCGGCGCAGGGCGCGGAACATGATCATATTGGCGATCTGCGTGAACAGGTGGCGCGGACGAGGCGCCAGCGCCAGCGAGTTCTCGGGCTGCCAAGTGGCAACCTCTTCATAGGTAAGCTCCTGCAGCTTGGTTACCACGGTTGCGCGCGCCTGCGCCAGCCCGGCACGGCTGTCTGCCTCGAAAGAAACAGCAAGTGCGCCGGCTTTTGGGTAGGCGACGCACTTGGTTACGCAGGGAAGCGCAAGGAACGTTTCTTCGAGTGCGATCGCATCATGCTCGGGCACCTTGCCCAGCAGGTTGAACCGGATGCGTCCGGGAACCTCATGTTTGATCGCGAAACGCATCGGGTCTACTTACCCTCTGCGTCCTGAGCCTCGGCCAGCTCCTTGGCGGCCTCTTCCACCTCTGCCTCTTCCTTGTTGTAGCCGGCTTCTGCCAGGATGTCGTCGAACTCGGCCTTTGCCTCGTCGACCAAGGTCTCGGCGCTTTCCTTTGCCTTCAGGCCCTGGGCGATGGTGTACACCGCAGCCTTGTGGGCGGGCTCGCTCTTCAGAGCCTTTACGCCAAGGGTGCCCAACAGGAAGCCTGCGCCTACGAAGATTCCGGGATTCATAACGTCCTCCTTTAGAACGGGTTTGCGTCTGTTCCTATACTAAAGCTTGTTTAGTGTTCTTTTAACACCCAAAGCCCTGGCTAACTCGTTTTTTCTCCATGCGTATGCCCTGGTTAACTGCATTTTTTCATATGAGCAGATGATCATATTGCCTGCCTTTGCCATTGGGTGGGCGAAAGACCGTGGGTTTGCTTGAAGGCTTGGGTGAACGCGCTTTGGCGGGAGTACCCCAAACGGCTTGCCACTTGAGCAACGCTCAGACCCCCTTCAGCCAATAGCTCTTCGGCCATCTGGCTGCGCCGGCGTTGCGTGTAGGCGCCGATGCTCTCGCCGGTTTCCTGCTTGAATGCCGCACACAGCACCGAGCGGCTTGAGTAGGTTCGCTCTGCCACTTCCTGGATAGAGGGGCAATGTCCCTGCGTCAGGCAGTTCTCTATGTAGCTAGCCGCGCGCGATGCCAGGTTGGTTTGGCGGCTGGCGCCCCATGCGGCTTTTGCTTGTGCTTCGGCCGTATGCGCCGCCGCCAGCTCGGCGACCATGGCGTTGATGACGGATTGGGCGTATAGGTGCGCGCCCGGCGCAAGCGAGCGCTCGGCGCGCAGGCTGTGCAGTGCGGAGTAGATAGCGAAGGATGCCCCATCGGTCCAGCGTTTGCCGAAGGCCTCGAACAGCCCTTCGAATTGGCCGGGGTAACGGGAATCGAGATCCTTGAAGAACCCCGGCTCAAGAAGGATAGAGCGGGAATAGTACAGGAAGCCGCCCTTCAGGGGACTGTATCCTTCGCCGCATTCGCTTTGTAGGAAGGTGCACACGGGGTTCGCCAACGGCGAGGCGGCTATGGGGCGCACGCTGTTGGGGTTGATGTGCGCCTCCGGCATGCATTCGATGGTTTTGACGTTCACTTCGGTAACGCAGGCGTAGGGCTGCGGGGTTATCTCGAGCAGCTGCATGTCGCGGGTGGGCACGACGGCGTGCTCCAACACCAGGCAATGCTCGCTTACCGGCATTACCCACGCGCTGCCGCTGCCTATCTCCGAAGAGACGGCACCGAAGAGCCCGGCGCCCCGGCCTTCGAGCGTCAGGCCGAACTGCTGGTACTGCGGGAGGTAACGCTGGGTCATGCTTTCGCTGATGGCGGGGAACATGTGCGGATTCGTCTCCTTCGTGTTCGCAATCGTCCTAAATGGCGCAAAGGTGGGAAACCGAGCCGTTGCTTTCGTTAAGTTTACTACGGTTAACAAACGTCCGCACCCCCAAGGGGGGCGGCGCGCTGGGTCTTCTGGGCGGAGACAGGGAAGAAGGAGATATGGCTGGAAAAAAGAAGAAGGGCATAGCGGCACTTCTGGAATTCGGCGGAAACCGCAGATGGCTCACCTATTTGGGCATGGTTCTTTCTGCGGTGTCGCAGCTGCTGGCGTTCGGTCCCTATATATGCATCTGGCTGGTGGCGGCAGACCTTATCGCCGTGGCACCGAATTGGCAGGCGGCAGAGGGAATCGTTGCGTATGGCTGGTGGGCGGTGATCTTCGCCTTCGCCAGCATCGCCGTGTACTTCCTTGCGCTTATGTGCACGCACCTGGCGGCGTTCCGCACGGCATCGAACATGCGCAAGCTCACTACCGAGCATCTGCTGAGGTTGCCTCTTGGCTATTTCGACACGCACGCCACCGGGGAGCTGCGCCGTGCGGTGGACGGGTGCGCCTCTTCCACCGAAACGCTGCTGGCCCATATGCTGCCCGATGTGGCGGGATCCTTGGCCATGGTGGCGGGAATGCTGGTGCTGCTGTTCGTCTTCGATTGGCGCCTGGGCCTTTCCTGCCTGGTGGCGGTGGCAATCTCTATTGCCGCGCTTATGAAGATGATGAGCGGTAAGGGCATGGAGTTCATGAAGCAGTACATGGGCGCCCTCACGCGCATGAACAAGGCCGGTACCGAGTACGTGCGCGGCATTCCGGTGGTTAAGGTGTTCCAGCAAACGATCTATTCCTTCAAGGCGTTCCACGGCGCCATTTCGGACTATGCCCGTATGGCGCAGGATTACGCCGGCACGTTCTGCCGGGCACCGCAGGTGGCGAACCTCACTGCCTTGAACGGCCTGGTGCTTTTCCTGCTGCCGGTGGCCATCCTGCTGGCGGCAGGCGAAGCCGATTTCGCCCATTTCGTTACCAACTTCGCCTTCTACGCCATTTTCTCGGCCGTTGTTCCCACGGCCATGGCGAAGCTGATGTTCGTGAGCGAGGCCTCGCAGATGTCGGCCGATTCCCTTACGCGCATAAACGGCATCTTGGAGGCGAAGCCCCTTCCGGTGCCTGGCAAGCCCCGGCATCCGCAGGGGAGCGACGTGATGTTCGAGAATGTGTCGTTCACCTACGAGGGGGCTGAAGAACCCGCTCTTAGGCAGGTGAGCCTCAGCGTCCCTGCCGGCTCGACGGTTGCGTTGGTCGGCCCTTCGGGTGGCGGCAAGAGCACGTGCGCCAGCTTGGTGCCGCGTTTCTGGGATGTGGATTCCGGTACGGTGCGCGTTGGCGGTGTGGATGTGCGCCAGATGGATCCGCACGAGCTTATGGACCAGGTGGCCTTCGTGTTCCAAACCAACCGCCTGTTCAGCAAGACGCTTGCGGAAAATGTCCGCGCCTCCCGCCCCGAAGCGAGCGATGAAGAGGTGTTGGCCGCTCTTTCCGCTGCCCAATGCGACGACATCGTGGCCAAGCTCCCCCAGGGCATCGACACCCCGTTGGGGGCGGGCGGCGCTTACCTTTCCGGTGGCGAGGTGCAGCGCGTTGCCTTGGCGCGGGCCATTCTGAAAGATGCTCCTATCGTGGTGCTCGATGAGGCAACGGCATTCGCCGATCCGGAAAACGAGGCGCTTATCCAGCGCGCCTTCAAGGCCTTGGCAAAGGATCGCACGGTGATAATGATCGCCCATCGCCTTTCAGCGGTGGTCAGCGCCGAGAACATCGTGGTTATGTCGCAGGGCAGCGTGGCCGAGCAGGGAACCCACGCTCAGCTTCTTCAGCTGGGTGGCCTTTATGCGCGTATGTGGGCAGACTATGAGAAGGCGGCAAGCTGGAAGATAACGGCGGCACAGCCGGCAGCGTCATCGTTGCGCTCAGAGGGCGCCGCCGTTCCAGCCGCCGCTTCCCCGAAAGGGGGTGAGGCATGATGTTTGCCCCGTTCAAGAAGAGGTACTTCCTTTCCGATAAGGGCGCAGCCGGCGTGAAGCGCGGCATCCTGTGGACCACAATCACGAACTTGGTGGTTATGGCGGGCATGGCCTTCCTGTTCCTTGCCATGCAGGGATTCATGGGCCATTTGGTCGACAACGCCGAGCTTCCGCAGATTGCTCCGTACGCAGTGGGGCTGGTCGTGTTCGCCGTTGCCCTGTTCGCCTCCAACTGGCAGCAGTACTACTACACCTATTGCATCTTTTATGAAGAGTGCGGCAACCAGCGCATCGGCATCGCCGAGCATCTGCGCAAGCTGCCCCTCTCGTTTTTCGGCCGGCGCGACTTGGCCGACCTTACCGAGACCATCATGGGCGATGTGCAGGTGATGGAGCATGCCTACAGCCATGTGCTCGGCGAGCTGTGGGGCGCGATCATCTCTTCGGCTGTCGTGTTCGCCATGGCGCTGGTGTTCTGCTGGCCGCTTGCGCTGGCTGCGTTTTGGAGCGTGCCGTGTGCCTTTGCCATACTGTTCGCCACGCGAAAGCCCATGGGGCCTGTGTTTGACGGGGTGCGCGCAGAGAAGGTGAAGGTCAGCGAGGGCATCCAGGAAACGCTCGATTGTGTGCGCGAGATACGCGCCACCAATCAGGAGACGCATTACCTGAGCGGCCTGTATGCGGTGATCGATGCCCAGGAGCGCGCCACCGCGAAAGGCGAGCTGACCAACGGTTTGCTGGTGAACTCGGCATTTGCCATCTTGCGTTTGGGGATTGCCACCACGCTTGCCGTTGGCGCCTCCCTGGTTGCCGCGGGTCAGATCGACTTTATGGTGATGTTCGCGTTCTTGCTGGTGGTAAGCCGCATTTATGCGCCGTTCGACCAGGCGCTCACGTTGGTGAGCGAGCTGTTCGCTGCGGAGTCTTCCGCCAAGCGCATGCGTGGGATCATGGAAGAGCCCGATGTAGCTGGCTCGGCCCAGTTCGCGCCGAATGGGTATGACGTGGCGTTCGACCATGTTGCCTTCAGCTACGGCGCAGGCAGCGACGGCCGTGCGGGGCATAGGGTGCTCGAAGACGTGAGCTTCACTGCTAAGGAAGGTGAGGTGACTGCGCTCGTGGGGCCCAGCGGATCGGGCAAGAGCACGTGCTCGCGTTTGGCGGCGCGCTTCTGGGACGCAACGGGCGGAACGGTAACCGTTGGCGGCGTGGATGTTTCCACGGTGGACCCCGAGGTGCTGCTGCGCAGCTACGCCATCGTGTTCCAAGACGTGCTGTTGTTCGACGATACGATCATGGGAAATATCCGGCTGGGACGCCGCGATGCCACCGACGAAGAGGTGTTGGCTGCGGCCCGTGCCGCCAACTGCGATGAGTTCGTGAGTCGTATGCCCAATGGCTATGACACCATGATCGGCGAGAACGGCAGCAAGCTGTCGGGCGGCGAGCGCCAACGCATCAGCATTGCGCGCGCCCTTCTGAAAGACGCCCCTATCGTGCTCCTTGACGAGGCTACCGCCTCGCTTGACGTGGAAAACGAGACGAAGGTGCAGGAGGCGCTCTCCCGCCTGCTTGCCGGGAAGACGGTTATCGTGATAGCCCACCGCATGCGCACCATCGAAAATGCCGACAAGGTAGTGGTTCTGGCGGACGGCAAGGTTGCCGAGCAGGGAACACCTGCGCAGCTGTTGGAGCAGGATGGGGCATTCGCCCGCATGGTGCACCTGCAGCGGGAGGGCTCTGCGGTCGAGCACGCGTGAGTATTGCCGATGGCAGTGGAAGGAGCCCAGTATCGCGGAAGGGGGCTTTAGCGCCCTTCCGCAACGGACAAGCCTGCTAAAGGGAGTAATGCAGGATTCCCTCGCCGTCCTCTTCGCGCTTGAGGCTGCCGGTATCGGCAAGGTACTCCAGCAGGGAAAGCGTCATGGCGTAGCGGCGCACGCGCATGCCGAACTCCAGCTCTTCGAATTTGCCGTGTGATTGCTGCGCGGCAGCTGCAACGTCCATCACCGTGGCACTGCCAAGCTGATCCACTATCTTCATGCGCTTGGCCAGGGGCTTGTCGAACTTCGCGATCATGTAGTCGTAGAAGGCGTTGATGTTCTCTTTGCCGAACAGCGGCGCATGGTGCGACATGTACACGGTTTCGAATTCCGCCTTGCGCAGCACAGGGAAGGTGTCCATGAACTTGCGCAGCAGGTGATCGTGGCGACCGAATTGCATGATGGAAGGTGCAGCGTCGATGATGTGGTCGCCGGCGAAGAGAACCTTGCGGCCCAAGTCGGCAACGCAGATATGCTCGAGGGCATGGCCCGGTGTTTCGAGCGCGGCAAGGTCCCATCCGCCAACCTGGAATTTGTCGCCGGTATGCAGTTCAACGGCATCGGTTCCTTCGGGGTAGCCGCCCTTGGTGGTGTAACGCAGCGTGGAGGTAAGCCCTTCCCAAAGCTCGGGAGCCTCGGTGGCCTCGGGCCAGCCGATGGCGAAGGCGAAATCGCTGCAGGCTTTGTCGTCCATGGTGTGAAGCGGGCCGTGGTAGACGGTTTTCCCGCCGCGGTTCAGGAAGTACTGCATGTTGCCCACATGGTCGGGATGGAAGTGCGTGGCGGCCACATCGGCGCTGTTCCATGGCATGTCGGCGCGCTCCAACATCATGTCCAAGTGCTCGCTTCCGGTAAGCAGGGGATGCCCTAGATCCACGAAGAGCGACCTGCCGCCTGGCCCGAACAGCAGGTAGCGGTCTATGCGGTCGGTGAAGTAATAGTTCTGAACGCTGAACACGGCATGTATAAGGCCGGGCAGCGGCTTCTCATATTCGCTCATCTGGAAGGTGACATTGTCCATCAGATCGTCCAAGCCGCTGGTATCGGCGGTGGAGCTGCTGAAGGTGTCGGCCTTTGCCGTCGGCTTCACGGGCTCGGTCTTTATGGGGCGCTCGTCGTACATGCATATGCCTTTCTTTTCCATACCCAATGATACGCCTTGGGAAGGGCTGGGTAGGCTGCTTTGCCCCATGCTTGCGCCGAGCGCGGGTGGTGCGAGCGTTGCAGGTTTCGGGGCGGGCGGCGCGGCCTTGGCCCGTTGCGGCGGGCATCCACCCGCTTATCGATGAACTTGCCTGCCGGCGCATCCCGGCAAAGGGGCAGCCTACCATGGGGTAGCGGACTTCCACCGAGCGCTTTGGACGCCTTCTTCTTCAGAGCGCTCTCTGTTGCCCCGCCCACGCTGTTCGCGACGGGAGCGGGGCTGCCCGCGTATTCGACCAATTCCGAAAGGAGACCCATGAAGATCGCCGTACTGGAACCTCTTGGCATTCCCGATGACGCCCTGCGAACCCTTCTTGAAAAGGCCGCCGAAGGCCAGGATGCAGAGATCATCACGTACCCCGACCGAAAGGTTGACGAAGCCACGCTTGCCGAGCGCAGCGCCGATGCCGATATCGTGGTGCTTTCCAACATCAAGTACCCGGGGTCCGTCATGGAAAAGAACCCGAACCTGAAGTACGTCTGCGATGCGTTCACGGGCTTCGATCACATCGACATGGCATATTGCCGCGAGCGCGGTATCCAGGTTTCCAACTGCGCCGGCTACTCCACGGTAGCGGTGGCCGATTTGGTGTTCGGCCTGCTGCTGGACGTGAGCCGTAACGTCTCTACCCTGAATTCCATCGTGCGTCAGGGCGGCACCAAGGATGGCCTGGTTGGCCCCGAGCTCGAGGGCATGCGCTTCGGCGTTGTCGGGGCCGGTGCCATCGGTACGCGCGTGATGCGCATCGCCCAAGCTTTCGGCTGCGAAGTGGTGTGCTATTCGCGCACCAAGAAGGACATCCCGGGCGTCGAGTTCGTGGAGCTTGATGAGCTGCTGCGTACCTCTGATGTGGTGAGCCTGCATGTTCCGCAGAACCCCGAGACCACGGGCATGATCGGAGCCGAGCAGATTGCCCTTATGAAGCCTACGGCCTTCCTTATCAATTGCGCGCGTGGCCCCATCGTGGACTCCGAGGCGCTTGCTGCTGCGTTGAACGAGGGGCGCATCGCCGGTGCGGGCATCGATGTGCTCGAGGTGGAGCCGCCCTTCCCGGCGGATCATCCGCTGCTGAACAGCAAGAACACGGTGGTAACGCCGCACGTTGCCTTTGCCTCTCACCAGGCGATGGAAAAACGCGCCAAGATCGTGGCGGAAAACGTTGCCTCGTACTTCGCGGGGGATACGAAGAACCTGGTGTCCTAGTTTCGCTTGGCTGCGAACGTGCCCGAGCCTAAGCGCCGATGGCCCTGTGCTGTCGGCGCTTTTTTGCGCTTGAGCGTGCGCGCAGGCGCCCCACGCTGAAGAGTGTTCCCTTCGATACCCATCCTGCCTGCGGAAACGGTACTGCTCGGCAACACTGGCCGAAGGCATCTCCCTGCTATAGGCGGGCCTTTATAGCTGGCTATGCGCAATAACAGGGTTCCGCAGCCGCAGGGTGGGCGGCATACTTTCAGTCATGCACAAGCTTTACTTCGCATACGGATCAAACATGGACTTCGACCAGATGGCGTTCCGCTGTCCGGGCGCCGAGTACCTGGGCGTTGCCACCCTTCCCAACTACGAGCTGAAGATGGACGGTGCGGGCTTCGCCACGGTAATCCCCGCCGCAGGCAAGCATGTGCAGGGAGCCCTGTGGGACCTGAGCGGCGCCAACGAGTCGAAGATGGACGGCTTTGAGGGCGTTTCCTCCCATTGCTACGAGAAGACCTTCGTCGAGGTTCAGTATGCGGGCAACCACACCCAGGACACGGTTATCTGCAATGCCTTCGGCTTCAACGATTACGACCCGGAAGCGCACGATGCCTACACGCTGGAAGCGCTCATCTACCTTTCCCTGCGCGGCCCGTTCAAGGACTGGTCGTTCCGCGAGGACTATGTAACGAAGGTGCGCAACGGCGCCGCCGGCATCGGGGTAGACGCCCACACCATGGACCAGCTGAACCGCATCCAGGTTATTCCCAACGCCAACGTTGCCTAAGGGTCATCGCGCGCTCGCTTCCCCTGTTGCCATCACGCTACTGCAGCAGCCCGGCTGTATGCGCGCGAGCTGCATCTTTGCTTTTCGCCGAAGATAATGTGCTCAACGCGCAAAGAAACGTGAAACAGCCCTTGCATCGGCGTCAGACTGCTATCCTTCTGTGTGAACGAGTTGAAGCCCGCCTGGTAGGCGGGCTCTTTGTTTGCTTGAACGTGGCTTGTCTGCGCGGGCGCCCGCTGCCCGCGTTGCTTTCAGCTACGCCGGGCAGCGGCATCATGAAGAAGGAAAGGCTGGGTGGTATCCGGTGATCG
>CAVIKC010000044.1:6061-13492 GCA_963643405.1 Succinivibrio sp. | reverse complement strand
CGGCCTGCGGCCATATGGGCACCAAAGAACGAGGTTTCCTTTTCAGAGGCGAAAAGCGGGGTGCGCTTGATCAGGGCATCGACGCAAAGGGCAACGGCGCCGGCGATGAAGAAACCGACGATGAAGCCACCAGTGGGTCCAAGAAGAGCTGCCAGGCCGCCCTTGAAAGAAGAGAACACCGGAAGGCCGATGGCGCCGAGCACCAGATAGCCGCCGATGGCGGCAAGCGCCTGCTTCGGCGGAAGAGCGAACAGGACGAACATCACAGCGAGGGTCTGCAAAGTGAAGGGCACCGGGCCAAAGGGCACCGTGACCCAAGCGGCAACCGCCATAAGGGCTATGGACAGGCCGCAGAACGCGACGCTACGGGCACGAGCAGCAGAAGGCTGCGTCATTGCTTTCGACATGATGGGGATTTCCTTCCATTCGATATGTTTGCCGCATTCCCTGTGCGGCAATGAAGGGAGTATAGCGCCGGCACCGAAACCTGTTAATCAACGGCACCCGATAATTTGCCGCTTCTTAATATATGCACATCCGTTGTTTTCGGGCCCCAGCACCTACCGGCCATTGCGCCTCGGCATCGGCGCACTCTGAATCGCTCCTTCCCCAAACCATCCAGCCAAGTACGCATGGCGCTTGACCAGCATCGACGCAACAGAATGCCTGCGCCGCAGGCTGCCTTATGCCTTAGCGGACTTGCCGAAGCGGGCAGAGATCTCGCCGCGCTCGAGCTTCCTTAGGCGCCGCAGCTCGAAGAAAAGGAAGCCACCGGTGGTGGCAACAGCCAGGATATCGGCAAACGGAACCGCAAAGTACAGGGCGTCCAGGCTGTTCAGGCTAGGAACCAAAACCGGCAGCACGATGGGCAGCACGATGTAGAGCGGGATAAGGAACAGCACCTGGCGCGTGAGCGAAAGGATGATGCTCTTCATGGGCTGACCGGTTGCCTGGAAGTAGTTCGAGGTGACGATCTGCATGCCCACTAGCGGCAACACCAGCAGCTGGATCTTCAACGCAAAGGCCGTGAACTCGCGCAGCGAATCATCGCGGATGCCGAAGAAGCTCACGATGTCGCCCGAGAGCAGCATGACGAACACCCACATCACCGTGGCGATACCCGTGGCTGCCGCAATGCCGCACAGCAGCGTCTTGCGCACACGGGGAATGAAGCCCGCGCCGTAGTTGTAGCCCAGCAGCGGCTGGATGGCCACCGCCGTGCCGATAAGCGGAAGCACCGAGAACATGGCGCAGCGCTGCACCACGCCGATGGAGGCCAGCGCGTTTTCCGGGCCAAGCGGGCTTTGGCCGCCGTAGAGCACCAGCAGGTAGTTCACCAGGAAGTTGATAACCGACATGGCCATCTGCAGGATGAAGCTGGCGGCACCCAGGCTGAAGATGAAGCCGACCACTTCGGCTTCCAGCTTGAGGTTCTTCCGATACAGCTTGAAGGCCACGCCCTTGGTAAGCGTGAAGTACCAGAGAACCGAAAGGCAGGAAATGCCCTGACCCAGCACCGTTGCCAAGGCGCTGCCGTTCACGCCCCAGCCCAACACGATAACGAACAGGAAGTTCAGCACCACGCAGGCCACCGTGCCGATGACCATAGTGAGCAGCGCGCGGTTGGGAGCGCCCGCCGTGCGGATGAAGTTGTTCACGCCCATGCCGATGATCTGGAAGATCACGCCCAGGCTGATGATGCGCACGAAGCTGTACGTGTAGTCGTGGATTTCGGGCGTGACGCTGGAAAGCGAGAGCAGCGCCTCCATGCAAGGGGGGATACTGGCGACAACGGCCACGATTGCCGCGATGATGATGCCGAGGCACACCGTGTTGCCCAGGCTCTTCTCGGCCGCATCGCGGTTGCCCTCGCCCAAGCGCAGCGCCGCAAGGGCATTGCCGCCGTTGCCGATGAGCATGCCCACCGCCATGAAGATGGTCATAAGCGGCATGGCTGCCGTGGCAACCGAAAGGCCTATCTCACCCATGGCTTGGCCAAGGAAAATGGAGTCGATGACGTTGTAGGCGCCGTTCACGAGCATGCCTACGATGGCAGGCACGGCGAACTCGGCAATGAGCTTCGGGATGGAGTCGGTACCCATTCGGGCAGTGCGCGAATCGCGCTGCGGTGCAGGGCGGACGTTTCCCTGGGCTTCCCTCAGAGACCCTTTCTGGAACTGGGCTTTCCTTTCCGTGCCTTCCTGCCCTTGAAGCTCTTCGCCCATGACGCGCTTTCCTTTCACCGTGCCGCTTATTCCCGCTTTTGCCCATTGCTGCTTAAAACAATGCAATCCAGTGTGACATTCCGCGATTGCATGAGTGTTGCACTCTACACAAAATGCATCTTCTGTTGAATAAAAAGCTCATATGCCCGATAAGGATGCGCAGCTCCCAGAAAAAGAGGAGAATGGAGCGCTGTGTAGAAGAAAGGACATTATGGGAATCCCCGAGATAATCATGCTGGGCTTGGCTCTTTCGATGGATGCGTTCGCGGTAACCATCTCGAACGCCTTCGCCTTCCCGAAGCTCAGCCGCACCCGCCAGGCATCCATGCCCATCGCCTTCGGCGTGTTCCAGTTCCTTATGCCGCTTGTGGGCTACCTGCTGGGCCAGCTGGTAAGCGAGATCATCACCCAATACGCCGGCATCGTCACGTTCGTTATCTTGGGCTTCATTGGTGGGAAGATGATCTGGGATGCCTTCCATGAAGACGAAAGCGAAGAGGAAGCGCCCGCGAAGAATACCCTCACGCTCCCGGTGCTGTTGTTCCAAGCCGTGGCCACCTCCATCGATGCGCTGGCCGTCGGCGTGAGCTTCGCTGCGCTGGAAGTGAACATGCTGCTGGCAGTTTCGCTTATCGGCATCACCACCGCGCTTACCTGCACGGTTGCGCTGCTCATCGGCAAACGCTTCGGCCATGCGTTGGGAAGCAAGGCCACCATCGTGGGCGGTGTGGTGCTTATCCTGATCGGTTTGAAGTCGCTGATCTTCTAGAGCCCCGTTACCCCAATGCTGTGATGTGAACCTCGCCGGAGGCCATGGGCACGGTGTTTGCTCCGTTGTTCACCAAGATACGCCCCTGAGCGTCGACGCCTTCGATTGTGCCCTCCATGCAGGTTGCGCCATCAACCGAGCTGAGTGTTGCGCGCCTGCCCCGGTAGGCGAACCTGAGGGAGTACTCGCTGTAGAACGCCGCGAATCCAACGCTGCGCCAAACCGAGTACCGCTGCTCAACTTCCCGCAACATCAGCTCCAAAACCTGAGTTGCCTTGGCACGCTGCTCTGCGGAAAGCCCTGGCTGGGCCACGCCTTCGAGCGCGTAGGCCTGACGGTACTTGCCGGAAACGGATTGCACCTGTTGCGGCTGGAAAAGGTTCATCCCCACCCCAACGCACACCCCGCCGGCCAACGCTTCCAGGGATATACCCACAAGCTTGCCCTGCTCGCACAGCACATCATTGGGCCACTTGATAAGCGGGTGCAGCCCGGGACATGCCCGCTCCAGGGCATCCGCGCATGCGAGCGAAACCACCAGGCTGAGCGTGGGCAACTCCGCCACGGGAAGGTCGGGGCGCAACGCGAACGAGGTGTACAAACCCCCTTGCGGGCTAACCCAAGTTCGTCCTTGGCGCCCATACCCGCCACTTTGCTGAAGCGAAGTTGCGCAGAAACCTTCTGCCGCCCCTTCGCGCATAGCCGCTTTCACCACTTCGTTGGTGCTCTGCACGCAACCGAAGGCGTGCACGTCCCAAAACGACGAAGCCTGAGCATTGAGCGGGCGAAGGGTGCAAGACTGCGGGTCTAGCACTTCCAGGCCTTCCCCACCGTAACCGATTCCAGGCTTACCACCGTGCCGTTTGCCAGCTCGTGGTTAGGGGCAATCTCCAGCAGGGGTTTCACCACGAAATCACGCTCGGCAAGGCGCGGATGCGGCAGGGTGAGCACCTCAAGATCGGAAACGTAGCCCTGGTAGTCCAAGATGTCCAGGTCGCAGGTCCGCGGGCCGTTCTTCTTCTCGCGCACGCGGCCCAAGCGGTTCTCGATTATGTTCAGGCAGCGCAACAGCTCTTGCGGGGGAAGGCCGGTACGTAGGATGCACACGGCGTTCACAAACGTGTCCTGGTCTTCCTCATAGGCCGGCTCGCTCTCGTAGAAGCTGGAGATATCGGCGATCTGCGTGTCGGGCAGCATGCACATGTCGGCAATGGCCTGGTTCAGCATGGCCTTCTTGCCCTCCAGCTCTTCGCCCGGATCAGCCACCAGGGGAAGGTTACAGCCCAACGCAACGAACGCGTAGGGGCGCAGGTTTTCCTTCAGCGATTCGGCGGTAAGCGCCACGTTGTGCGTGCGGATCACCGAAGCACCAAGCTCGCAGGCCATCAGGGCCTCGGCGGCAGAGGCGCTGTCGCGCTCCTTTGGATCATCGATCTTGTAAGCCTTGCCGATGTAGCTCTTGCGGGAAACCGCCACCATGGTTGGGTAGCCCAAATGCACCAACTCGTGAAAATTACGCATGAGGGCGATGGTCTGATCGGCCGTCTTGCCGAAACCAGGGCCCGGATCCAAGCAGATACGGTCGTGGGAAATGCCCGCTTCTTCCAGCTCGGCAGCACGCTTACCCAGGTACTCAACCACCTCAGAGACCACATCTTCATAAGCGGGCTCGTTCTGCATGGTGCGTGGGTCATCGCCCAGCATGTGCATTACCACCAAACCAGCGTCGCTGCCCTTGGCGACCTCCACCATGGCAGGGTCGCGAAAGCCCGTGACGTCGTTGATGATGCTGGCCCCAGCCTGCACGGCCGCCTGAGCAACCTCGGCGTGGCGCGTGTCGATGCTCACGCAGATGCCCTCGTTGGCCAAACACTCGATAACGCCCAACACACGGCGCTTCTCTTCCACGATGGAAACGGGACTTGCACCTGGACGCGTGCTCTCGCCTCCCACATCGATGATGAGGGCACCCTCTTCCACCATCTTCTTCGCGGCCTCTACCGCCGCATCGTCATCAGCATACGATCCGCCATCGGAAAACGAGTCGGGGGTAACGTTCAGGATACCCATGATAACGGGGGTACGGGAATCGAAGGGGTACTTGCCACAGCGCCAGATCATTGTTCCTCCTATAAACGAAACCCCGGGCTTTGAGCCCGGGGCATTGGTGCAGGTTGATGCGTTACGCGTTTCTACTTGTCAGAGCCATTGTTGCTGGCCGCGTCTTCCGAAGGGACAGAGGCGGGCTCGGTAGGGGCAGCATGCTTGCCCTCAACGGCCGAAGCGGAAGACCCGTTGCCCTCGGCTTCCGCAACCGCATCGGCAGAAGCATCAGCCTGAGCAGCAGGGGCATCCTGGGCATCGGCGCCCTCGGCACCTTCGGAGCCGGCCTGTGCCTTCTTGGCCTGCTCTTCCTGCAGGTACTCAGCCCACTTGTTGTTCAACAGGGCCTGGCAGGCTTCGCCGTCGATGGTCTCGCGCTCGAGCAGGACGGAAGCCATGAGGTCCATCTGGTCGCGGTGGGCGGAAAGGATCTCGGAGGCACGGTCGTGCGCCTCTTTCATGATACGCGCCACCTCATCGTCGATGCGACGAGCCGTGGTATCGGAGTAATCCTGCGTGTTGCCGTAGTCACGGCCCAAGAACACCTCGTGGTTGGGCTGGCCGAACACCTGGACACCCAAATCGGAACTCATGCCGTAGTTGGTAACCATGGCGCGGGCCATCTTGGTAGCGCGCTCCAGGTCGTTCGAGGCGCCCGTGGTGATGTCATCGCAGAACAGCTCTTCGGCAACACGGCCGCCCATGAACACGGCCAGCTCGTCGCGCATCTGATTGCGGCTGTTCAGCACCTTGTCCTCGTCGGGGATGGAAAGGGTGTAACCCAACGCACGGCCACGGCTGATGATAGAGATCTTATGCACCGGGTCGGCACCCTCAAGCAGGTGCCCAACCAGGGCATGGCCGCTTTCGTGGTAGGCGATGGTGGTGCGGGTGCGCTCATCGAGCACACGGCCCTTTCGCTCGGGGCCGGCGATGACACGCTCCATGGAGTCCTGCACCTCGGCGTTCGAGATGATGTGCTTGTTGCGACGCGCCGTGAGGATAGCCGACTCGTTGAGGAGGTTGGCCAGATCGGCACCGGTGAAGCCCGGGGTGAGCTTGGCGATGCTGGAAAGATCTACATCATCGGCCAAGGGCTTGTTCTCGGCATGGACCTTCAAGATCTTCTCGCGGCCCTTCACGTCGGGGGCGTCTACCACGATCTGTCGGTCGAAGCGGCCGGGGCGCAGCAGAGCCGGGTCAAGGACGTCGGAACGGTTGGTTGCCGCGATAAGCACCACGGAATCGTTGGCCTCGAAGCCGTCCATCTCAACCAGCAGCTGGTTCAGGGTCTGCTCGCGCTCGTCGTGGCCACCGCCCAAGCCGGCGCCGCGCTGGCGGCCAACGGCATCGATCTCGTCGATGAAGATGATGGAAGGACAGGCTTCCTTAGCCTGCTTGAACAGGTCGCGCACACGGGAAGCGCCAACGCCCACGAACATCTCCACGAAGTCGGAACCGGAGATGCTGAAGAACGGCACGCCCGCCTCGCCGGCAACGGCGCGGGCAAGCAGGGTCTTGCCAGTGCCCGGAGGGCCAACCAACAGACAGCCGCGAGGGATCTTCGCACCGAGGGACTGATACTTGGCGGGGTTCTGCAGGAAGTCCTTGATCTCCTGCATTTCCTCTACTGCCTCATCGACAC
Source organism: Succinivibrio sp. (assembly GCA_963643405.1). Classification (GTDB taxonomy): domain Bacteria; phylum Actinomycetota; class Coriobacteriia; order Coriobacteriales; family Eggerthellaceae; genus Anaerotardibacter. The sequence continues at coordinate 6,750 of CAVIKC010000044.1, read as the reverse complement.
CGGCAACATCGGAGAAGTGCACATCGGGATGCTCTTCGACGTTCTTCTTCACCTTCGCCTTGCCGAACGACATCTGCGAGTTGTTGGCCTTGTTCATCTGGCTGAAGAAGAACAGCAGCAGACCCGCGATGATGAGGATGGGCAGCACGCTAGCCAGGATGGAGCCCCATGGCGAGGCCAGGCGAACGCTGTATTGGATGCTGGGGTTCTTGCTCATGAGCTGGCCCAGCGAATCGGAGCCGACCCACGTGCAGGTGTAGTTGTGCTCAGAGCCCAGCTTGGCAACCGAAAGCTTCTGCGTTTCCACGATGGTGGGACGGGCGCCGTTCGTGCGCTCGGAGCTGATGCCGGAGTTCAGGGCATTGAACGCCTCGTTGAAGGCATCTGCCGTGGCAGAGCCTGCGGTGGCGGCAGGATAGTAGGTACCGCTGATCACGTACGATCCGGTGTCGTACACCGCGGTGTTAACGCGGCCCTGCTCGACGGCCTGCATGAATTCCGAGGTTTCCAGTTCATCGGTCTGCGTAGTGCCGGTCGTTGCCGTCATGGTGCGCATCATCATGACCATGAAGAAAATGCCGATCGCGATGAACACCACCATGGTGACGATGTTCGAGCGATTCGGCTGCTTCATCGGGTTCTTGTTGTTGGAAGATTGTGCCATACGGGCCGTTCCTTATGCGTTCGTT
>CAVIKC010000044.1:0-5746 GCA_963643405.1 Succinivibrio sp. | reverse complement strand
ACCACGCCCGAGCTTTTCATGCCGTTGCCGTACGAAGAGATGGCCATGTAGTCCATTTCGACGGGAAGATGGATCTCACGCACCAAGTCGGCCATGAAGATGGCAGCGCCGCGCAGCACAGAGATGACCACGATGCTCTTACCTGCGTAGTCCTCGGTGATCTGGGCACCGAGCTCGGCCACGCGCGTACGGATGTCTTCCTCGGAGAATAGGACACGGTCTAGATCGGGATGCTGCTCCACGAAGGCCTCTTTTCCCGCCAAAGGCGGATTAACGCTAATACACAGATTGCAAGTGTATCAAAAGGCCGCGGCAACCCTTTTCGCAGGCGGCCTGGCGTAGCCCAACTGCAATAAATCTTCACCCTGGGAAGACAGAGCATGCAACAGCTTGTAGCGCGGTTCGCCTACGGGTTACTCCCCCGTCGGCTGAAGCTCCACCTCTACCTCGCTTTTGAGGATGTCGGGGAAGCTCTTCAGCAGCGTATCCACCGGCAAGCCAACGATGTTGTTGAAGTCACCTTCGTACTTCTCTACCAGCGCCCTGCCCTTTCCCTGGATGCCGTAGGCGCCGGCCTTGTCGATGGTCTCCCCCGTGGCAACATAGGCGTTGATCTCTTCGGCGGAGAGTTCCTTGAAGGTTACCTGGCTGGTTTCGGCAAAGGAGCGGAACGCCAGGGAAACGTTGCCGTCGCCTCCGTTTTCCTCGGTATCGTTGAGCATAACCAACCATACGGAAACGCCCGTTATCACCTGATGGGTGCGCCCGGAAAGGCGACCCAGCATCTCACGGGCGTGGTCGGCGCTGTAGGGCTTTCCCAGCATCTCGCCGTCGAGCACCACTGTGGTGTCTGCGCCGATGATGATGCCCAAACCCACCGGGTTCTGCGCCAGGATGTCCTGGATAACGGCGCCGGCCTTGCGCTCGGCAAGCTTCTTAACCGCTTCCTCGGGCTGAGCCGCAAGGTCCGGTTCCAACGATTCGTCCACCTCAGTCGAGCCCTTGTAGGCAACGAACTTGACGCCAGCTTCCGCAAGCAGCTGCTTGCGGCGCGGGCTGGTAGAGGCGAGGATCACGTTTACGGGAAGCATTTTGGTGGGCATGGATATCTCCTTCAGGGGGCGTTGGATGCTCGAGGTTCAGCAGATAAGGGCCCCGTAAGCAGGTGCGCAGGCTGCAAGCAGACGAGGCGTGAAACGGCAGGGTTACGCACGATCGGGCTTGCGGCGGGCGCGGAAGACAGCCATAGGCTCCACCAAAACGCCCTTCTTGTTGGCGCTTACCGCTAAATCGCCTTGGATGTTCTCAACGAAGCCGCTGATGGGCCTGCCCTCTTCGCTGTAGGCGGAAAGAACCGTTTGAACGGTTGCGGCCTCGATGCGGGCATCCGGGCCAAGCAGGCGCTGCAGCAGGCTGTGCACCGCGCGTCGGCGCACTGGCAAGGCAACCATGCCGAAGCTGGGCAGCAGAAGGCAACTGTCGGTGCCGCCATCGCCATCATTGCCCACATCGTGGAAGTGGATTTGGGCCGCTTCCTCAGCAAGCTGGTTGAGGTAGTCGTCCTCATCGGCGATAAGGTTCATGGTACGGCAAAGCGTGTCGAGCAGCTGGGCGTTGCGCTCCTTCGCCTTGGGCACGATCTCGTGGCGCACATAAGCGCGGAATCGGTCGGTGTGGGCATTGGTGGCATCTTCGCGCCAACGATTTCCCTGCTCGTCGAGCACCGCGGTGGCAAGAGGCAAATCGCTCACGTAGCCGCGAAGGCGTTGACGCGAAACATCCAGGCAAGGACGAACCACGGGGCCGTTGCGGTAGAGCATGGAGCGGAAACCCCCTGGACCGGTGCCGGCGATAGAGCGCATGTAGAAGTTCTCCACCCTGTCGTCTTGGGTGTGCGCCGTGGCGATGCGGCCCTCTGAGACAGGAAGGGCAACATGGCGGCACAGGCTTTCGAGCGCCTCGTGCGCCGCAAGGTAGCGCTCCCTGCGGCCGATGGCCTCGGCGTTGCCGCCGCTTGCCGCAACCAGGGCGGGCACGTTTATCTCGCAACCAAAGAACGGGATACCCAGGCTCTCGGCGAGCTTTTCCACGAAACGGGCATCGGCGTTAGCAGCCTCTCCTCGGATCATATGGTTCACATGGAGGATGGCGGGCTGCCCGATCTTCCCGCGTTTGTGCAGCTCCGAGACGACATAGGCAAGCGCCGTGGAATCGGATCCGCCGGAAACCATGGCAACCACGGGCGTTTGAGGGCCAAGAAGACTACGGGATTCGACGGTTTGCACAATGGCATCGATCATGGTCAGGCTCCTCCATTTCTACCGGCTGGCAACGATATCCCCGCATCGGTTGCGTCCGCTGCAACTGGTTTGCTAGCGTGTTCATTGTAATAGATGCCCTCAACAGATCGGAGTGCCCCATGCAGTTCATCTTGCGCACCATTGCGATATTCGTGGCCGTTGGCGTGGCGGTATGGCTGGTTCCCGGGGTCGATGTTGTAGGGGCGCAAAGCGCCTGGGGCTCGATCGCCGTCGTGTCATTGCTCATTGCGCTTATAAACATGACGATAAAGCCGTTGCTGCAGATACTCAGCCTTCCCATAACCATCGTCTCGCTGGGAATCTTCTATCTGGTGGTGAACACCGTCCTGCTGTACTTGGCGGCAGCAATGGGCAACGCCCTATTCGGTGCGGGCTTCGTTATCGATTCGTTCGCCTCGGGGTTTGTGGCATCGATCGTGATTTCCATCGTTTCGGCCCTCATGAACTCCGTTCTCGGGTCCGACTGAGTTATCCCTGGCTAAACTCCGTTACAATCCTACCCGTAGGGAAGGAGGAAGCCATGACCGAGAAGCCTGCCGTCCGGAACGGGAAAGCACATGGCCGCTACGCCAAACAGACAGCCAAAAGCCGAGTCACGCGCGAAAAGATCATCGCCGTTGCCATCAGCCTGTTCCGCGCAAACGGGTATGCGAGCACTTCGCTCAGCCAGATTTCGCGCCAGGCGGGCATCAACCCCTCTTCGCTCTACTACTACTTCTCCTCAAAGGAAGAACTGCTGAACAGCGTGTTCGATCAGGGGGCAACCGTTCCCCCTATCCCCCTTTTGGAATCGCTCTCCCAAAGCCGCGCCGCACAGCTCTACGCCCTTATCACCTACGACATCGTGCACAAGTGCGAGCTGCCCATCGACTTCAACGAGATGGAGTCGATAGCCGCAGAGAACCGCGAATCCTTCAACCTGTTCTTCGAGCACTATCGCCTGCTGTACCGCAATTTCGTCACCGTGCTGCAGCGGGGCATCGAGGAGGGGGTTTTCATTCCCTGCACTCCCGATGTGCGAACCGTGGCGATCCTCTCCATGAACGAGGGGCTGCAGCATCACTTCCACGCCAAGCACCGCAAGAAGCTTATCTTGGAGGCTTCAGGCTACACGGTGCGCAACTACACGCCCGAGGACATCGCGCGCATGGGAGCGCGCTCCATCATTCCCTCGCTGATAAAGGATCCGCTCGCGCTGGATACCTGTATCGATGACGGACGCGACCTGTACTACCTGTTGAAGCGCCAACTGGACAGTTAGCGGCAAACGAGCTTTCCCTCGCACACGGCGATGCTTTCCAAACTGGGCACCGCTATATCGGCACGGGCCTCCACTTCTGCCCGAGGCACGCCATCGGCGTCGCTGAACAGCCCCAGCACGGGGAACCCCGCATTGCGCAAGGTGTCCATGGCATACAGAGAGTCCTCGAAGCCCCAAGTGCAGCCCCTTTCGGTGCCCAACAGCTTGCGGGCATGGTTGAAGGCGACAGGCTCGCGCTTGGTAGTGCCCAGGTCTTCCACGGAAACGACGGCCTGGAAGAAACCGCGCACCCCGGAGCTGGAAAGGCCTGCTTCCAGATACTTCGCGCAGCTCGATGAGACGACGCACATCGCAACCCCGGCAGCTGCGCACGATTCCAGCAGCTCGGCGGCGCCTGGCAAGAGCGAGGCGCTGCGGTAGTAGGCCATCATGTACTCGTCGATGAAGCCCACCACTTCCCTATCGCTTGCGCCCAGGCCGTAGCTCACGTGGAAGTAGTGGGCCACTTCGGGGATGGTGAACGTGCTGAACAGCTTGCGCTCTTCGGGCTTCACCTGCACACCGGCCTGACGCGCGAGCACGCCTTCCAGGCCGCGCCAGGCGCCCAGGGAATCAAGAAGGGTGCCATCGCAATCGAAGATGGCACCCTTTATGACGTTGGAATCCGCTTTACTCATAGTCTTTCTTCAGGGCGGCGAAAGCGGGCATGGAGTTCTTGATGACATCGGCGGAAACGCAGTAGCCAATGCGCACCCAGCCGCCAACACCGAAGCTGTCGGAGGGAACCAGCAGAAGCTCGTGCTGCTTCGCCTTGTCCGAGAAGGCCTGGGCATCGGGCTCCAGCGCCTGCATCCACAGGTAGAAAGCGCCATCGGGGGCGATGTAGCGGTAGCCCAGCTCATCCAAGCCCTTGGTAAGCAGCTCGCGGTTGGCGGCATAGGCGGCAGCGTTCACCGGCTCGTCCACGCAAGCGGCGATGACGCGCTGGAAGAACACCGGCGCGCAGATGTAACCTAGCGCACGGCCGGCGCCGGCAACGGCGAACATGACGCGCTCCGATTCCTCTACCTCATTGGGAACCAGCACGTAGCCGATGCGATCGCCCGGAAGCGAAAGCGACTTCGACCAGGAATAGCACACCAGGGTGTTGTCGTAGATGGCCGGCACCCATGGAACCTCGGCGCCGTAGGCAAGCTCACGGTACGGCTCGTCGGAGATAAGGTAGAGCGATCCGCCCAACTCTTCGCGCTTCTGGTGCAGCAAGGCAGAGAGACCCTCCAGCGTTTCGCGCGTGTACACCACGCCCACCGGGTTGTTGGGCGAGTTGATGATGACGGCACGCGTGCGCTCGTTGATGGCGGCACCCAGAGCCTCGAAGTCGATTTGGAAGTTGTCTTCACGTGCAGGCACCTCAACGCACTTGCCGCCATCGGCCTCGATCCAAACACGGTACTCAGGGAAATAAGGCGAGATAACGATGATCTCGTCGCCCGGGTTCAGCAGCACTGCCTTGATGCAGCAGGAAAGGCAGGAAGCGGCACCCGTGGTGAGGTAGAGGTTCTTGGCGGCGTAATCGGTGCCGAAACGGCGGTTCAGGTTCTCGGCGATGGCCGTTTTGGTGGAGTCGAGGCCGGATGCCTGGGAGTAAGCATGCAATTCAGCAGGGGGCATCTCGGAAAGCTCACGGATAACCTGGGCCACCTTCGCGGGAGCAGGAACGCTGGGATTGCCGATGCTGAAATCGAACACCTTGTCTTCGCCGATCTGGGCCTTGCGCTCCATGCCGTATGCGAACAGCTCGCGAATAGCCGAAGGGGCATTGCCCAGACGGTACATGCTTTCATTGATCATGAATGACTCCTTAGCCAATTTGTTTCAGGCACCCATTATGACGCGCTCGAACACAAGCAAGCAAGCTTCTGTGAAGATTGCCCATCCCCTTTTCCGATGGCCGGACGCATGCAGCAGGCCGTTCATCGACACGAAGGGATGGAGGGGCCGAGCGAAACCCCCTTATGTTTCTGCTGACGAAAGCTGAAGGTTTAGGTATAATCCAATTCTGCGCCCGAGTGGCGGAACGGCAGACGCGGCGGTCTCAAAAACCGTTGTCGAAAGACGTGCGGGTTCAAATCCCGCCTCGGGCACCAGTTGAAACCAAAGGCTC
>CAVIKC010000043.1:0-13756 GCA_963643405.1 Succinivibrio sp. | reverse complement strand
GCGATGCCCCAACCCACATCGCTACTCGGCCATGTCTCGGCAGCGCCGGGCGGGGCCTGCGCTGCGAGAAGCCCTTCCGGAGCGCGGCTTCCGAGCGCTCGCCTTCAAAGGCGGCGCCCCCGGTACTTGATCGTGGATCTCGGGATGCGGCGAACCATGCGTCAAGCCATTTTTCCGCGCCGCCCCTTCACGAGCACTCGGAAGCCGAAACAAGCGCAGGGGGCGCCGAGGCGAGTAGGCACCAACCGGCGCGGACGGGTGCGTAATGTTGGCACGCAAAAGCAAAATGGCCCGCGGTTCGGAATGAACCACGGGCCGTGCCATAGGGGAAAGGCCTGAAGAAACGGGCGCTACAGCTCCCCTGCCTCATCCATCAGCTTGAACTGATGCATGGCAAGCTTGTAGCTGCTTTTACCGAAGCCGGCGATCTGCCCCAAGCATTCGGGCGCCGTTACCGATATATGGCGAAACGAGTCGCGATCCTGGATGTTTGACATATGGACTTCCACCGCCGGCACCAGCGTGTGCACCGATTCCAGCGCATCCATAAGCGCGTAGCTGTAATGGGTGAAGGCGCCGGGATTCAGCACCACAGGGATCTTCTTTCCGGTCTTCTCCGCTTCCAAGTACAGCTCCTGCAAGTGATCGATCAGACCGCCTTCGCTGTTGTCCTGGAATGCATGAACCTCAAATTCCAGACCAGCACCGTATTCCTTAAGCTCGCCGATGAGATCAGCGTAAGTCTGGTTACCATAGACCCCCTTGTTCCTGATTCCGTAGAAATTGTTGTTCGGTCCGTTGATGATCTCGAGATGACGCATCGAAATCTCCTTTCAGCGCACAAGGGCGCCCCATTGAAGGCAAGCGAGCATTCCGTGCCCGCCAAACTTGCCAAGCCGACAGCAGGCCACTCCGTTCCAAGCAGCTCTTTCGTCTGCCCAAAAACCGCCTTATTCGCTCACGTACTCGCGGATGTAACGCTCGATGCCCACAATGCAGGCCACCAGCGTCTCGTTCACCGGCGTGGGCACGCCGTACTTCTTCCCCTGTGCAACCACCGCACCGTTGATAACGCCCACCTCGGTGGGTCGATGCTTTTCCAGGCTCTGCAGGATAGAGGGCTTGAAGCTCTTCGGCAGGCCGGCGCGGGCCAACTCCAGCGTGTCCATGGGACTCTCGTAGGTAAGCTTCACGCCAGCGGCATGGGCAACCTCGATACCTTCCCGGACTGCGGCAATGGCGGTTGCCACCAGCTTTTCCTCTTCGTACATGTCGCCGTAGGGCAAGTGCGTGATGCCACATACGGCACCCGTGGCAACGTTCACCAGCAACTTGTCCCAGATAACGCCCATGATGTTGTCGGAAACGATGCAGTGCATGCCCGCATCATCGAAGACCTTGCCGATGGCACGCGTGCGATCGGTCACGCTGCCGTCCAACTCGCCGATGAAGGTGTCCTTGCCGGGAATGGTCGCTTGCACGCGGCCTGGCCCAAGCAGCATGCCGCCGATGTAGGTCTTGCCGCCGATAACATGCTCGGCACCCACGCATTCGCACAGCACATCCTCAGCACCCAGCCCGTTCTGCAGGGACATCACCGTGGTGCCAGGGCCTACGAGCCCCTTGCCTTCTTCCATGGTCTTCGCGGTGTCAAATGCCTTGCACAGCACGATAACTAAGTCGCACACGCCAATCCCCTCAGGCGCAGTGTGGCCGATTGGACGCACCGTGTGGTCACCCGTGGGCGTAACCATTACCAGCCCGTTCTTGTTCACTGCATCCATATGGGGCGCACGCCCCACGAAATGAACCTCGTTGCCCGCCTTGGCAAGCGCGCCACCGATAGTGCTGCCCAGCGAACCGGTTCCCAAAATACATACCTTCATGGTGTTCCCTCCTTGCCCCAACCCGCAAAGATGCTTGCCTGGCCGGGAAACCTCGCCGGTTACTCCCGGACGTTGACTTCGATCATGATTCCGCAAGGCACCACAAACCAGTTCCTGGGCTTGCCTTCGGCCTGCCGCACCCCTTCTGCGGCATACACCTTCGCAAGCAGCGCCTCAACATCGTCTGCAACCAGGCCGATATGCGTCATATCACCCTGGTAAGGGCCTGAGCCTTGCTCGTCGCGCTGTAGCTGGATGCCGCCTACCCACACCTGGGCAAGCGGTTCTCGCCCATCGGCCGGATCGGTAAGCGTCACTTCCATCCCCATTACGTCGGTGAAGAACGCAAGCACCTCATCGAAGTTGCGAACCTTCACTGCCACATGCTCAACCTGCGGTGTTCCCATCTTCAATCCCCTTCCCGGCTATGGGCCGGTTCGGCCCCAGCCCCAACTGAACCGATGCTCCAGGCTCTTCACGGGTCCCCTCCCGCATGGCCTTTGCGGCACCGGCTCTTCCTTGTTATCGCTCCACCTCGAAGAACTTCAAGATATGCGTGGCAACGCACACCACCGTACCGTCTTGGTTGGTAACCACAACATCGGCGAACGTCTTCATGGCATCCTGGTCCACTTCCTTAACGGTGTAGGTAGCCGTAAGCGTATCGCCGAAATACACGGGCGCCGTAAAGCGCAAATGGTCGTAGCCATAGGAAGCGCTTGGAATGGGCGACTCGTACTTTTGCTGGATAAGCGTGGAAGCCGTGCTGCCGAAGGCGAAGGTGAGCACCCCGTGCACGATGCGCGTGCCGTACTTGGTGGTTTTCATGAACGCCTCGTTCAGGTGCATCTGGCTGAAATCGCCCGTGATGCCCGCAAACTGGTACACATCCGATTCGCTCACCGTTTTGGTGAAGGTGCAGCTGTTGCCAACTTCCAAAGGCAGCTTCGTCATTGCCATTTCCCCCTTCTCGCGGCACCGCCGCGATCTTCCTCCACAAGGGCGCCTTGCCCGATAAGACAAAGGTATCCCAAGATCTTTCTGGCGTCTGCCGCAAAGAATCGATGGGAGATAGGCTAATATATGAAGCAGATTCATGGTTTTCCATGCACCATGTTCATAAGGTAAAACACCTGCTGAGGAGGACATCAAGCACGGAAACCTGCAAGGAGGGGGCTATGAACCTTGCGCAGCTAACGTATTTCTGCCATCTGGCCAGAACCGAGCACTACACGCGCTCGGCCGAAAGCCTGCATGTGTCGCAGTCCGCCCTTTCGCACTCCATTTCCTCGCTGGAACGCGAGCTTGGCTGCTCGCTGTTTCGCAAGGTGGGCCGCAACGTGCAGCTCACCGATGATGGCAGGGTGTTCTTCGGGTACGTTTCGGAAGGGCTTGCCAGCATCGATCGCGGCGTGGCCGAGATAGACCGCCGCCACGGCAGCCTTTCCGGATCGATCAACGTGGGGGCAATCGCCACGGTGCGATCCCACTACCTTCCCGCGGCGATGAAGCAATTCCGCAGCACATTCGGCGATAAAACGGAGTTCCACGTGCTGCAGGGGGAAACAGCCCCGTTGAATGAAAAGCTCGAGCAGGGCATCTGCGACCTGGTGCTGGCTGGACCGGTGCACCGACCGGGAATAGCATGCACCACCCTGTTCCACCAGCGGCTGGTGGTTGCCGTGCACCGCAGCCATCCTCTTGCCGCGTTGAGCAGCGTGCGCTACGAGAACCTGGTGGGGCACACCGTTATCACCTACCGCCGCGGCATTACCTGCGGCGAAGTGCTGGAGGCATTCCTGCAGAACACCAACGCGCCGATCGACAAGCTGAGGCTGGTGCGCAACTACGAAGACGAGGTTATCCTGGGTGCGCTTGCCGTTCACGAGTCCAGCGTGGCGCTTACCATGCTCACATCCAACCTGACGCCCGACCCGGACATGGTCGTCTTGCCGCTTGATGTCCCCGGGGCGAAGGAGTTCTACCCTATCTCGCTCACACGGCGCGAAGGGGCAACACCGAATCCGGCAACCCAGGCGTTCATCGACTTCCTACTCGAATTCAAAGCGCCGCCCTACGAGCGCAGCGACTTCGCCGACAGCGATTAGGGGTCGGTTGCGCAAGCCTGCAACGCACCGCCGCACGAAGGGCATCCACGGCTCGCGCGATCAAACCACCGATGCTGCCGTCACCCGCCCATCCAACCAACCGTCACGAACCAATCAAAGGGGAGATTGCCGTGAACCTTTCACAGTTGTATTACTTCAGGAAACTTGCCCAAGTGGGCTACTTCAACCGCGCCGCAAAAGAGCTGTTCATCACGCAGCCGGCGCTTTCCACCTCAATATCCAGCTTGGAAAAGGAGCTGGGCGTCACCCTGTTCGAGCGCAGCAAGAACGGCGTGCACCTTACCGAAGACGGCGAGGAGTTCAACCGTCATATCGCCGTGGCGCTTTCCGAGGTTGACCGGGCGGTGAGCGCCATGACCGACCGCGCCGAGCACAAGAGCACCGTGCGCATCGCCACCACCGAATCCGTGCAGCGCAACCAACTCCCCCAGTTGTTGAACGCCTTCCGTCAGGCCTACGATGCCCCGGTGGAATTCGACATCGCGGTTACCAATACACAGGAATCGCTTACCGGCCTGCGTGAACGTGCTTTCGATGTGGCGTTCTGCACTTATGTGCCCGACCTGCCCGATATGGAAACCGTGCAGTTCACCACGCAAAACGTGGTGGCAGCCGTGAACCTAGGCAACCCCTTGGCCAGCAAAGACGAAATCATGCTGGAGGACCTGAGCAAACATCAGGAAAACCTTATCTCGTACAACCAAGCCAGCTCGCAGTTCACGTTCCGCATCTTCGATGGGCTGCTTTCCGACTATGGCCTTACCTTCAAGCAGCGCTTCTCGAACGAGATCGGCGCTATGTCGTTGTTGCTCTCCGACGAGCGGTCCATCGCCCTGATGCTCGATGTGGTGGAGGACATCCCCTTCCCAGGCACCAAGACACTGCCCATCAAGGAATTCGAGGGCAAGTTCCACCTGGTGTCGATGACCTACCGTAAAACAGCGGCGCTCGACCAAACCACACGCGCCTTCGTGCGCTTCGCCCGCGAGCAGCTGAGCGACCGCGACTTCGGAACACCCATCGAGGAGAAATACCTGAAAGGGCAGATCGGCTAAGGCAGCTAGATGCCGATACGGCCATCCCGTGCTGCACATTCGCGGTAAGCACGGGGCGAAGGCCGAGCGGGCCCGCCAACGCAAGCAGGTATAGCCCGGATCTATCGAACACCGTCACCGCCACGCGCGGACAGGATTGGCAAGACCGGCTCTGCCTCCTAAGCCAGGGTGCGCCCGTCAAACGCCAACAGCGCCACCAAGAGCACGGTAATCCCCACCGAGATGGCCAAGGTAGCCACGCGGTTCTTCGTGCTTTTCTGGATGCAGAACGTCATCGCAAGAACAGATGCGAAACAAACCAATGCGCTGAGCAGGTGGAACGGCGGAGCCTGAACCGCCTTCATGGCGTACGACACACCCAAGATAAGCTGAAGCGTGCAGCCCAGGCCCAAAACGACGGGACCGAGCGCGTTCTGCTTCTGGATGAAGTAGGCAACAAAGCCACCGGGCAGGGTGAACAGCGTTGCCGGCCCCCAGATGGTGGAATAGTAATACCAGGCCATGTCGATGCCAAGGTGACCGCACAGCACCTCCACGGCGAAGACGAGCGGCTGGCTAACAAGGAAGAACACGAAGGTCTTCAGCGCCGATTCCCAGCCCTTCTTGCAGTTGCAGGCAATGATGAAGGCGAAGATGACCCACCATTCGTAGCTGATGGCGATGTCCCTGAACGAGGTGCCCTCGGTTGCGGGGATGGATCCCAGGATACCGGTGACCAATCCTGCGCCGATGGCGAACAAGATTACCCCAGGCCAGCCCATCTTAAGGCCGCCGAACAGTCTCCTCATGCAGTATCCTTTCATCGCGCAGCTGCACCGTGCGCAGCGTGTTCTCTTCCACTTACTCGCCTGCCAGCAAATCCTGCTGGCCTACACCTGCAGCTGAGCAACCTCGTCTATCCATGCCCGGGCACAAGCATCCGACGGCATGCGCAAATCGCCGCGCGGAGACACCGCAACGCTGCCCACCTTCGGGCCGTCGGGCAGGCAGGAGCGCTTGAACTGCTGGGCGAAGAAACGCCAGTAGAACGTGCGCAGCCACTTCAGGATGGTTTCGCTGCTATAGCGTCCCTGGAAGGCAACCTTCGATACGCGGTAGACCTTCGCGGGAGGAAAGCCCAGGCGCAGCATCTGGTACAAGAAGAAGTCGTGCAGCTCGTAGGGGCCAACCAGATCTTCCGTTTTCTGGGAGATGGCACCGTCCTCCGGCGGAAGCAGCTCAGGGCTTACCGGTGTATCGAGCACGTCGGACAACACGGCGGAAAGCCCGGCATCTTCGCACGTATCGGCGTAGTAACGCACCAGGTGACGAACCAAGGTCTTGGGAACCGAGGCGTTCACTGCGTACATGGACATGTGGTCGCCGTTGTAGGTTGCCCAGCCAAGCGCCAGCTCGGAAAGGTCACCCGTGCCGACGACCAGACCGTTAACCTGGTTCGCCACGTCCATAAGGATCTGGGTGCGCTCACGTGCTTGGCTATTCTCATAAGTGACGTCATGAACGTTTGCGTCATGCCCGATATCATTGAAATGCTGCATTACCGCAGGGGCGATGGGAACCTCGCGCAGCGTTGCCCCCAGCGAGCGGATCATGGCAAGGGCGTTTTTGTATGTGCGATCGGTGGTGCCGAAGCCTGGCATGGTTATCGCAACGATGCCCGTGCGCGAAAGCCCCAGCATGTCGAAGGCGCGTGCCGTAACCAGCAGCGCCAGGGTGGAGTCCAAGCCGCCGGAAATACCCACAACCGCAGATTGCGCATGGGTATGGGCAAGGCGCTTCTTCAGTCCCAATGCCTGGATGGAGAGGATCTCCTCGCAACGGTGCGCCAACTGCGCAGGATCGGCAGGAACGAACGGATCGGCATCGATGCGGCGCGTAAGAGGAGTTTCCTCGATGCTCAAGGAAAACGAGATGATGCGATAACCCGCCGCTTCCACCGCAGGGAACGTGCTCATGCGACGGCGCTCCGCAGCAAGGCGCGCAACGTCTACCTGCGTCACGTTCACCTCGTTGGCAAAGGTGCGCGACTCGGCAAGCACCGTGCCGTTTTCAGCGATAAGGTTCTGGCCCCCGAACACCAAATCGGTGGTAGATTCGCCCTCACCAGCCGTGGCATACAGGTACGCACACACCAGCTGCGCCGACTGGCCGGAAACCAAGCTGCGGCGATAGCTGTTCTTCCCCACCATCTCATCGCTGGCGGAAAGATTGCACAGCACCGTGGCACCCGCAAGCGCGTGACGCGTGCTGGGTGGGTTGGGAACCCATAGGTCTTCGCAGATCTCGGCGGCAACAACCAGGTCGGGCATGCTCTCGCAGGCAAACAGCAAGTCGGTCCCCACCGGAATCTCTTTGCCGCCAAAGGATTTAAAGCCCATATCGCCAGTGCCAGCCGTGAAGTGGCGCGTTTCGTAGAACTCGTTGTAGGCGGGCAGGTTCACCTTCGGAACGAAACCCAACACGTTGCCATGAGCAAGCACGGCAGCAACGTTGAGCAGCTTACCTGCGTGGCGAAGCGGCAGCCCCACCAGGATAAGAGCATCGACCGCGGCCGTTTCGGCGGCAATCTGCGCAAGGGCCTCCTCCGCCTCATCGAGGAGCTTCGCCTGCCAGAACAGGTCGCTGCAGGTATAAGCCGTGATGCACAGCTCAGGCAAAACCATGACCTTGGCATGCGCGGCCTTCATTTCGGCGATGCATGAAAGGATCTGCTGAGCGTTTGCTCTGCAGTCGGCAACCGTTACCTGCGGGGTGGCGGTTGCCACCGTTACGAATCCGTCCCTCATGCCCGCTCCTTGTGCTCGCAAAATGGTTTTTTCCGATTATATGTCAGGACAAAGCACGGACATCTTCCGGAACCGTTCTCCTGCGCAGTATCAGCCTGCCATGATCACAAGCTTGCCGTGTGGGTGGTCGGCGGCAAGCGTTGCCAGACGTTCGACGCCAGCGGCAAAGCCATGAACGACCTCGAGATCTGGGTGCTGGCCACCCTCGGCAAGCAAGTCACAGGCCGCCTGCAGCCCACCCGACCCGATATGCACGAAGAACAGCGCCATGCGCAGCCTGATCCCCTTGGGAAGAACGGTCAGCATCGAGGTCCTGAGCGCGTCCATGCCCACCAGCACGAGCGAGCCACCAGGCTTCAGCAGCCGCACGTATTCGGCCGCTGGATACACGCCATTCACTGCGAGAACCGCATCATAAGCATGCGGAATGGAGCCAAGCCCCTGCGCATAGTCGAAAACGCGGCTTGCCCCAAGCCGTTTGGCGCTGTTCAGATTCTGGCCGCCGCACACGGCATCGACCACGCCGTTGCCTTGCGCTGCAAACGTCAGCGCAAACTGGCCAACACCGCCGGACGCGCCCACGACAAGCACGCGGTCGCAGTTCGCGGGAACCTTCTCCACGGCGGCGAGCGCCGTGACGCCCGCCGAAGGCACCGATGCCGCAAACTCCCAGCTCATGCCTTGGGGCTTGTACGCACACCATGCCTGCTTCGCCACAGCGTATTCCGCAAGCGCCCCCTTAAGGCCAGGCGTTACGGCGCACACCTCATCGCCCGGCTTGAACCCGACAACGTCGGAGCCGCAGCTTTCCACGATGCCGGCAACATCGGCGCACATGGTAGAGCAGCGTTTGCCGGGACCGCCCGAACGCAAAGCCTTGCCCGTCGCCCAATCGCCATGGTTCACCGATGCCGCGCAGACGCGGATAAGCACTTCCCCCGCCTTGGGCCGCGGCACGGGAAGCTTCACGATTCCGCAGGTTCCGGCTTTATCCTTCACCACTGCCCGCATCGTCTTAGGCATGATGGGCCGTCTCCATCTTCTCGCGAACCGTCGTGCCCATGTAAACGAACTCGTAGATCATCTCACCCGAGCGCTCGATGCGCTCCTCCCCATCGCGGAGCACAAGTGTGCCCTGCGCCATGTTCCTGCTGGTAGAAGGGTTGAGCCCTTTCAATTTCAGCAACGGCCGCATAAGTGCCGGCACATGCGGATAGCGCGTCTCGAGCTCGGAGGTCATGGCAATGCGCCACACAGCACGACATTCGCCGTCAACGAACTCGTACTCAAGGGTCTTCGGATACGTCTTGCCCGAGAGCTTTTCCTCATATTCCTCGATGAAGCTGCACTTAGGGGTAGAAAGGTCCTGCATAACCAGATTGCCCTGGGCGTCTTCCAAGAAAAACATGGGCAAACGCTCATAGCCGAACTCTTTCTGCGTGCCGATGTCGAAGATCAAGGCCGCATAGTCCCCGAAGTCCTGGCGTCCCCAAATCCAATGATCCCAGGTCTTGTTGTGGGCAACGTTGCCCCATTGGTGGTCGTGGTAGCCGGCGCCGCTCACCACATGTTCCGCTCCATCATAGAAAAGCGTTCCGGTAACGGTGCCGCGCGGCACAGCGCACAACCAGGTGAAATAGCCCTCGTCGTTGTCACCGAACACGAACCCGCCAGCACCCGGGCGCCAAGGCTTGGAGCTGCTCACCAGCGTCAAGTCGGCAGCCACGGGCGAAGCTTCCCCCGTACCGCCGGCACCGTCGCTGCCGTTCTCGCCAGCAGTTTTTTCCACATGCAGCGTATAGGTCTTGAAATCTCCGGTCAGGCTATGAGGGCCGAACCTCACATCGCAGCGCTCACGGCTCATCGCAGCCTCATTCGCGCTGAGCAAAACGTTGTCCTTGAACTCGCGCCCATCGGGAGCCGTGATCTTCACCACCACGGAAGGCAGGGTGCCATCCTCGGCAATGGTCGTGTTGTCCTTGGTATTGAAATGGATAACGGCCTTGCTGCCGTCATCTAAGATGAAGTCGAAATACCACCACTCGTAATGGCCAGCGGAATCATCGTCGCGGCGGCCATCCTCCCACAGCTCGATCTTGCCGGGCTTGGTACCCATACGCTCGTAGTCTCGCGCCTGCTCCATCAGGCGCACCGGAGTTGTCTTTGCCATCGCGATTCCCTTTCTCGCTATTGCCGATGATTTCTCGATGTGACAAACTGTATCGGCAAACAATGCGGTAAACCACATCGACGATGGGGCAATAACGGCTGGAATGTACCAGCAGAAGGGTCGGCAATGGCAAGCACAAGCGGCACAGCAGCCGTCAACCCCAACATAGCCAGCGCAGGCAAGGGCGTAAGCAAACCGAACAAGCGAGCAGGCGGCAATGCGGAGCGCAACGAAGCCGCGCGCAAGGCCATCATGGAAGCGCTGTTCCAGCTGATGGAAAACAAACGCTTCTCATCGATCAGCGTATGCGACATCGTAAGCACCGCCGGCGTTGCACGCATGTCGTACTACCGCAATTTCGAGTCGAAAGAGCAGATCATCGAGGCGTACATCGACAAGCTGCACGACGAGCTGCTCTCCAACAACGCAGAACCAGCAACAAGCAGCCAGCATACACAAGGGCCGTTGGCCGAAGAAGCACTGATCAGCGGCTTCAGCAACTCTCTTCAGCGCATGCGGCGCGAGCAGAAAAAGGTCCTCGCACTCGTGAACGCCGGTTTCGCAACCACGCTGCAGCAGATGATGGATGCCTACCTGGAGGCGCGCTTGGGAGACATGCCCGCAAGCTCTATCGAACGCTTCGAGCTTTATTTCACTTCCGGGGCGTTGCTCAACGTATTGGTAAAATGGCTCGAACAAGGCGCCAAGGAGCGCCCAGAAGAGCTAGCGGCTTTCTGTGCAAAGCTCCTACGCGAAGGGATCGAGGTTCACCCCTGAAGCCGATTGCCGCCAAAGCGGAGAAGGCAATCTAAAGAGGTTCGCAACAAAAACAGCCGAGGGCAGTTGCCCCCGGCTGCCGCAAGAATCTCCATTCTCTAGCGCGGCTTATCCCTTAGCGTATCTCGTAGCGGCCGGGCTTCTTCTTGATGGGACGTGCTTCCATACCGGGATACCCCAGCACGATGGCGCCGATAAGCTTTCCGCGATTAGGGGCAAAACGGCTGCGCAGCGCATTGCCGGAACGTACCACCGCTTCCACCCAGCACGAGCCGATGCCCTTGTCATAGGCCGCCAACACCATGTTCTCCATTGCGGCCGAAACGCTCTCCACGCAGCTGGGCAGAATATCGTCGGAGTAGTCGGGCTTGTTCAGGAACGCCAAGATAATGGTGGAAGCACCGCCCATAGCGCTCATGAACTCCATGGTTTCCTCCACCACTTCCGGGTGCCCCTTGAAGCGCGCCTCCAATTCCTTGCGATGCGAAAACGCAGTGGTGCCCATCTCCGAGAACAGGTAGGCCAAGTCCTCCTTCTTGGTAAGCGCCACGAAATACCACGGCTGGAGGTTCTGCCCTGAAGGCGCGCACAACCCCGCCTGGATGATGTCTTCCAGGTCGCAACGATCAACAGGCTTATCGGTGAACTTCCTTATGCTGCGCCTATTCTTGATTACATCGATGAACTCCATTTTCATCATCCCTCTCTGCGCTTTCGCGCCCTCTTACTGAAATCCCTCTTTTATCGCAACCGCACGAACCATCCCACAGGCTCGGACGGATCGGCTTCGCTGAAAAAGAACACGCCCGATACAGCTTCCGCGATCTGCCCAATGCCCAGCAACAACCATCCTGGCCCACCCATCAAACCGCGCGGAGGCATAGGGCATTCCGATGCCGTGGCGCTACAGCAAGAAGCGCTGAACCTCCGCCAGCATCTGAGCCGGCACCTCTTCCGGGATGAAATGCCCGCAGGGAAGGCTCTTCCCCTGAACGTCCTCGCAGAAATGATTCCAGCAAGCCAACGGCCTGAAGAACTTCTCTACCAGCCCATTAGCGCCCCAAAGAACCAAAGTGGGCGCCGCGATAGTGTTGCCCGCCTTCAAGTCGGCGGCGTCCAGGAACCGATCGATGCTCTCGCCGGCACGGTATTCCTCGCAGATAGCGTGAATACACTCCACGTTGTAATGCTTCAAGTACTCCTCGTACACCTCAGGCGGAAACGCCTCTTCCGAAGTGTCGTTTTCGGAGTTGTATCGCCCAATGTGCAAGGCATTGCGGAAGTACATCTTGCGACTGGATAGGATCAGATCCTCCGGAAACGGCTCATCTTGTGTGAGCAGGTACCAGTGGTACAGCGCCTTGGCGAACTCGGCTGTGCTAAGCGCATACATATCATACGTGGAAACGATGTCAAGCAGAACCAGCTTGCGAACGCATTCGGGATGGTCGAGCGCCAAGCGATAGCCAACACGCGCTCCCCTGTCATGCCCCATAACGCTGAATTCACGAAAGCCCAACTCTGACATCACTTTGATACAGTCGAGTGCCATGGTTCGCTTGGAGTAGGTGCTGTGATCGGGCAGGCCGTCTGGCTTGCCGCTGTCGCCGTATCCGCGCAGATCGCACAGCACCACCGTGAAATTGTGAGCCAAATCGCCCGCAACCTTGTGCCACATCAGATACGTTTCCGGATGGCCATGCAACAGAAGCAGAGGCGCACCATTGCCCATAACCACCGTATGGATAGGCACACCGCCTTCGCCTTCGATGAAGCGATGTGTTGCCGTCTCGAACATAGGGACCCCCTATCCCCCATTCGCCTGAAGCAAGGGCAGGGCAAACCCAATCTGCCCGCGCACCTGCCTATACCCGAAGTATACTCCCCGAAAACGGGCAGAGTGCAGAAAAGCACTCTCTCAACCTCGCCCATGCACACCGGAATAGCCCACCGTCCGCGCCGGGCGGGGCCCACGCAGCTCGTCGACGCTTTTGTTCGATTCGCGAAGCGAATCTCCTTCCAAAGCATGAAGCAGTGCAACGCATGCAGATATGGCTCGCATCGGCGAGCCATATCAAACAGCGGAACGGGAATCCCCGAAGGGCTGGTGTCCCAGCCCGCAGCGCGGACGGGTCGAGAAGACTTAGCTCCAGCGCTCGAAGGGCGGGTACTCCCATCCGAAGCGATCGAAGATCTTCCCTATGATCTGGTCTTCCATGTCATCGATGGTCTTCGGGTGATGGTAGTACGTCATCATCGGCGGCATCAGCGTCACGCTCGGAATGGCAGCCAACTGCCCCAGGTTGCGAAGATGAATGGCGCTCATGGGCGTCTCGCGCGCAACCAAGACCAGTGGGCGCTGCTCTTTCAGCGTCACATCAGCCGCGCGAAGCAACAAGTTGTCGCTGTAGCCCGATGCGATACCGGCCACCGTTTTCATGCTGCAGGGAACAACCACCATGCCTACGGTCTTGAATGTTCCACTGGCAATGGATTCCCCCAATGAGGCGTTGTCGTGCACACAGCTGGCTAATCGCAATGTTTCCTCGAACAGCTCCGGCTCCTCGTATCTTGCGGTGAGCCTGCCGCTCTCAGTTACCACCAGGTGCACCTCGCACGAGGTGAATTCCCTTACCTGCGAAACGAAACGGCAGGCCATATGCGTGCCGCTTGCTCCGCTTATGCCAACAACAAGGCGCTCCATGCGCTTACGCCTCGAAGTCGGGAAGCCAGCGCTTCGGGTCAACATCCATGATCTTGCAGCGATGGAAACGGTCCCTCAAATCATAGGGAACCGTGCAGTCGTAGATGGTTTTGCAAGCAATGCCGTGATCGCGAATGCTGTTGGAGTAATCCGGATCGTTCGATGGATCCAACGGATGGCAACGCACACCCGGGATGGTGATGATGTCCTGGTCGCCCTGCAGGCGGGTGTTCATGGCCCACATCACGT
>CAVIKC010000042.1:0-14553 GCA_963643405.1 Succinivibrio sp. | reverse complement strand
CACTCCTGCGAGCAGGGCCTGCGAGGCCCTCCCCGCGTAACCTTGCTTGATCATGGTTGTTCTCCTTCCAAAGAAACTTCCTTTGTCCTTATCTTCAATCGGGGCCATCCCGAAAAAAGAGCTTAAACATCGCCCACATTCAAAATCCGAACCTGAACAGGGCTTATCCGAATATAAGCGGATTGCTTCCCTAGCCTGCCCTATTGAAGTAGGCAGACCGAAGATGTCATAGCTGTTAAAGCACCATATAGTTGAATTTGACAGCTAGATCATTCGATGCTTCGCGCCGCAAACTGAAAGCCGCGAACGTAAGCCTGAGATCATCGCAAGAATTGCACCAGTGCACAGTAGAGCAAGGCCACATCCTATAGGACCTGCCACTCCTGGGCTGCCGGCTATCGGCAAATCAGGAATAGGGCGATCGGCTACAGTGATCTGGTTCGCTGTGTTCGGAGCTTGCATGTTCGAGCCGTCGGCATCGCCGACCCGAATCATGTTGTCATCCGCGCCTCCAGCAGCACCCTTTACGTCGTAGACATCGATTCGATAAACCTTGCTGTTAAGCTCATAGCCAGCGGGAGTATAGGTTTCCTTGAGGTAGTACGTGCCCACCGTGAGCTTCTCGAATACCGCCTTGCCATCAGATCCGGTCTCCATTTCGGAAACCTTGTTGGTATCGGTGAGGTCGTCCGCCTCGTTGAAAACACCATCGCCATCATCTTTGTATAGGGCGAATTTCGCACCTTGCAGTGGGGCGTCCGTATCGGCATCGACTTTGAGCAACGTCACATCGGTTTTTACGCGCTCATTTTCAATCACAGGTGCTGCTCCAGAAGTCATTGCATGGTTTACCCCAAAGTCCAGAGTCGAAGGGGCCAGGACATTGGAATTGCTGCTGTAGCACAGGCTGAACGTAACCTTATTCGTTGGCGACAACGGCAGGATATGACCTGAAGGTGCCGTCGTTTCCTCGAGCGTATAAGTACCCCAAGGAAGAGAGCCATACTTCACATAGCCGCTTGCGTCCGAAATGAGATCATCGGAAACCAAATCAATATGCTCGACTCCGAACGAGTCAGTCCAGGTACGTGTAAGCTTGAAAACCGCACCCGCAAGAGGAGTCGAGATTTCGTTGGTTTTCAAAGCTTGCAGGTCGTAGAGAATACCCTTAACCGTTGGCTGCGGAAAATCGACGTTGTTGTCTTTGTAGGTTGAGCCACCATCAACACTGTAGGAATAATTCAGAGTCGCTACCTTGTTTGTTTCAAATGCATTGGTAACGCTGTCCGGATCATACGAACTCTTAAAATCCCCAGCTTTGGTGTTCAACCTGACCTTGTAGCTGAGCGAAGCCGCTCCGTAATACCACTGATGCTGAGTCACCGTGACTTTTGTTACCGCACCATACTGATTGGTTTCGGTGTCGATCTCGGTTTCCACTTCGCCTTTCACGCAAGAAGAGCTGTAGGCAGGATTCCAGGTAATTGCGCGGGTTGCGCTGTTGTAGCTTACGCTGCCACCATCGGCTGAAGCATCGCCTATGTACTCAACGTCATCGCCCATAACATCGGTGACCGAAGTGAGCCTGGTAGGGTCGCCCCATTTCGTTTCGCCCTGGATGGCCTTGTTGACCTTGTCGTAGGCTTCTTGGGTGAGGTAGAGGTTGTTCGTGGCGTCCTTGCTGACCTTCGTTCCCATGACGATGTATTCATCACCAGTGCCAAGCAGCTTACCAATGTTCAGAAGAATGGTTACATTGTTCGCTTGGCTCCAGTACAGGGTCACATCCTTTGCGATGAGCCGCTTTTGAGGGTCATAGATGTTGAAGATGCCCTTGTTCCCCCCGAGGTCGGTCTTGCCGCTGACTTTGACATCCATAGTTCCCATTTGGTCGGTCGTGACAACGCCAGGCGTGTAGCCGTGATATCCGTTCGAAGTGGTCGCCTCATAGGGAGCATTCACGAAGAACGTGTAGTAGTCGGTAACCTGCTTTGATGTAGCGGTCGTGTCTACCGACAGATGCACGATGAACTCGTCCTCGACACCTGTCTGCTCAACCGTCTTAGTCACATGAACCTGGCTACCATCGTCCCCATCGTCTGACTTCACGAAATTGTACTTATCCAAATCCGAATCAGAGATACCTTGGCTTGTTGTATGCATGGAATCATATGCTCGGTCCACGATTTGCCACGCATTACCATCCGCGAATGCGAGTTGCTGACCGCCAAACATCGCAGCGAAGCCAATAAGCACGCAGAAGGCAACTGTCAGCAGATGTGCTGATTTTTTAATATGGATACTGGCTAAACCCGCCATAACTATCCCCTCTTCATCTTCCACACCTACGCGTTTCTACCGCAAGGCAGACAACTGCGTAAACCTAATCCAAGCCGCCCCTTCGAGCCGCATAGGTTTGTTCGAATGCGCATGCGCCTCGAGCAATCGGCAAGGTGATGCTTGCTTCACAAACAAGAGCCCTCTTACCGAATTGCTTCTGTTCGAATAACGACGGACAGAATTGGCAACGTCCGCCCACCCATATGCTTATGGGCAATGCCGCCGGTCCAAACCTAACCAGCGACAGCTATCATTTTCCAAACCCCTTGTGACGACTTAGGAGCCCCCGCTCTGCAACGGTTTTATCCCGTGATTAATGCGTGACTGAGAGCAAAAGGCCAGG
Organism: Succinivibrio sp.; assembly: GCA_963643405.1. Classification (GTDB taxonomy): domain Bacteria; phylum Actinomycetota; class Coriobacteriia; order Coriobacteriales; family Eggerthellaceae; genus Anaerotardibacter. The sequence continues at coordinate 11,870 of CAVIKC010000042.1, read as the reverse complement.
TATAACGGCAAGGTCTCCTTCTTCTTCTGCCCAATACTTTGTTTACGCCATAGGGAGATACCCGTAGCACGCTCACACCTATAAGGCAAAGTTGCAAAAACCCAAAAAGCAAAGGGGGCGCTACACGCGCCCCCTTTGCTTTGCCAGCAACAACCAACGTAACCTGCTATTGCTCGCTAAATATCATTCTGGAAAACTAGTCGATTCTCACATATTTCGCCCACCCGTATTCAGGAAGAAAAGCACCCGGTGCTTCGATCAGGCCATCACGGTAATTGTAGTAATCACATTCGATGAATTCGGGAATTATCCTACGCGCGCCACGATCACTATCAACAATGTAATCGATGCCGTTCTTTTTCAACTCAGCCATCAGTCGCGAGACGATCTTGCGATATCTAGCCCGTGTCGTCTCATCTGGCTCACATTCCCAGAGTGAGGCAATTGCCTCGCGGGTGGTTAAATACGCCCCGCGCTTCTCTATTAGAAGAGCCAGCAATTCCCTACCCTTTTCGCTTCTGATGTAGACCGCTCCCCCATCAACGACCAAACTGAAAGAGCCGAATAGCCTAACAACAATGCTCTTTCGTTCTGCCACCGCAGCAGAAGAAAAGCCAGACCCCATCGAAGTGAAATCGGCATTGAAGCAAAGGAAGTACTTCGCTTGGGACACCGGAACCATCACTAGGACAACGGAACAATCAAAGCCACCTTCCTGCAGCATCTCAAATCTGATCTTCGTTGGAGTTGGAACCTCCTCAGCCCAGTCCGATTTCAGGGATTTCGCCTCAGTGCAGAACTGCCTAACCGAATCCCTATCTTTTGAGGAAACAAGCTCAAGAAGCCAGACAAAGAAGTCGTTGGCGTTCATCCGCACATTAAGCGGAGCCCCTATCGGCCCTTTGTCGCTATGGCAGATGTAGCGAACAGAATTCTCGAACCTATCAACCTCAAACACATCCTCTGCAAAGCTGGAAAACAGCATCTTGCTAAAAGACATTATCTGGCTGTCTTCGCGACGATAATTAAGATCAACTTCAGCCTTAATACAAAAGACGCCGTCTTCCAGACATCCACCGGGATTAATGCACTCAACCCAAAGATCACATTTAATCCCACGCCCTTCAGCAGATACGAGGGCACAAGATTCCATGCCTGAATACTCGTTTTCATAGGCCCGTTCCAGAGCCGCTTTAACCTTATCGCGATCGGCCATTGATACATATTCCAAAAAATGCAGGCCCTCCGCTTTATCGCCAATCCCTAGAAGCCGCGGGCCAATGCCGCACGCTTTCTCTATAACTGGGTCAAAAGTCCCCGAAACGCGCATAACGGCAATTTTTTCACTAGGGAAACCTACAGTCAGGGCATTGCTTTCGTCGGGGATCTCGCACACGACAGAATAGCCCCTCATGCACCCATCGTTTCCCCTAACAGATGTCATGGTATCAACAACTCTGATAATTGAACCATCTTCCTTGATAAGACGGTAAACAACGCTTTCGCAGCCTTCCTTCGCTGCCAAACGAAAAACGAAACTATCGAAAATCGCCGTATCGTCCGGATGCATCAGGGCCGTATACGCCATACCGACAAGCTTCACCAGATCGGGCTTGGAGTACCCAAGCATCGAGCATAGATTTTCACTTACAAATTCAAGATGAATAGGATCATCCAAGAAGCATCTGTGATATCCACCGAGATGGTTCACGATACCTGCGCTTGGGTCCGCCATACGTACCTCATCTAATTTCAATGAGCGGCACACTACCGCACTCCTTCTACACAATTTTTTAAAGTAGCCTTTTTCCTGTTCCACCTTTTTGAAAATGTGACACTTTGTGACCGCTCAGGTGCCTACGGACGATTTCCTGGAAACGCAAGAGCATGAGTGCAGCGAAGAATTCAAAACCAAGGCCCTTGGAGTCCCGACCGGATGCGACCGCCCCTTCAGCAAAGCCACAATAAGCTAGGCATAGTTAGTGTCGGGGCGCTTCGATACTGGCAGGTTGACTTGGATAATCCCGCCCGAAGAAGGCAAATGCACCTAACCGCCGCGCAAAGACGATACATAGCCAAGCTTCTCGAAGATAGAAAGGCAGCCACGCCCTAGTCCGGGAACACGGGGGCTCGGTCGTGTCCATCTGCAATATTCACGACGAATACAGCGAAAAGGAGGGCGATGCCCCGAGATCGACCTCGCAACCCTTCCCGATGACGTGGAGCCAGCGGCATACTCAGTACCAAACCGTGCGTTCGAGCGAACGCATCTTGCGCAGCTCTGCTGAGCAAGATTCCCTGGCGTGTTTCGTGCGCCCAACCCGTTAGGGTTCATGATGGTTTCGAATTCTGCCCTGTAATTGGACGCAACAACGTGCACCGTTCTGGCGAGTGCGAGAAATCAAAAGGGCGAGGCATTGGCCTAATGTGCCATGCCTCGCCTCATACTGCAATCTGCAATCGTTTTTTAAGTCCTGCAGTTGGACGCAACAGCGAGCGAGCCCCTGACGAGCACAGATGGTGGGGTGAACATGCCAGTGGCATGTTCAGTTCCAAGCTATGCGTCCGAGCGGACGCATCCTGCGCAGCTCTGCTGAGCAGGATTTCCAGGCGTACTTCATACGTCAAGCCTGCTTGGACCGCCAGCTGTGCCGTCAGGGGCTCGCGCAGCGTCGTATCGTCTCCTACGAAAGAGGCGGAATAACCTGCTTCTTACGGGACAAGATGCCGTCTACCCATTCGGCTTTGGTGGCGTCGATGCCAAACGCCTCGGACACGGGGGCAACGTCGCCTTCGCAGATGAACTTGGAGCCCTCGTTGAAGATGTCGGTAACCAGCAGCAGCGCGAACTTGTAGCCGTTTTCGGCAACCTTGGCCTTCAGGAACTCGCGATACTCGGCTTCGCGTTCCATGGCAACATCGAGCGTAACGGTTTCATGCTGGGCAACCATGTACACCTCGTCGCCCTTCTTGAATTCCTTGGAGTCGTGCGTGCACAGCTCTTCGACGGAAAGATCGTTGTCGCCGCCGCGCATCTTGAACACCTCAAGGCCGAACTCGGTAGCCTTCTTGCCGATGATGGCGCCCAGCTTGTCGGCCTGGACCAGGTCGTAATCGGTGCAGGTGGGGCTCTTGGTGATAACCGTGTCGGTCATGATGGCGGAAAGCAGCACCGTGGCGATAGCGGGCGTAACCTCAACGTTCAGCTGCTCGAAGAGCTTGCTTACGATGGTTGCCGTGGAGCCAACGGGGATGTTCAGATACAGGATGGGGTTGCCGGTAACCACGTCGCCGGCGATGCGGTGATGGTCTACCACCTCGACGATCTCGGCCTCGGAAATGCCATCGACCATCTGGGTGGACTCGTTATGGTCTACCAGGATAACCTTGTCGCCTTCGCCGACCTTCTCGATGAGCTTCGGGGCGGGCAGGCCAACCTGTTCCAGGATGGTTGCGCTTTCCTGCGGCAGCGGGCCCAGGCAGCAGGCAACGTATTCGGCCTCGGGTTCGGCCTTCTTCGCCTCGAGGGCGTTCTTCAGATATGCATAGCTGACAGCAGCAGCGATGGAGTCGTTATCGGGGTTCTTGTGACCGACGATAAAAACCTGGTTAGCCATGTAGCCTCCTCAACAAGCGCGCTTCGGCACGCGCAAACGTGTAGAACTTATTGATTGTACCGCGAAACGAAAGAAGGCCGCACGTTTCCGCGCAGCCTTCGAGAAAAGCCCTGCCGCTTGGCACCCAGCTCCTTCGCAGCTGCAGCAACCGCGCACAATCCGATGCGTTGGACGTGACAGCGAGAAGGAGATCGGTGCCCCAGATAGACCTGAAAGAGAAGGGAAGCGTACTCCGTACGCGACCGACGATTAAGGGCCTAGATGGGGTGCCCAGCTCCTTCGCAGCGTCAACCAACCTTAACGATGGGCGCATAATCTTTCAGCAGCTTCTTGGTTTGGCCGGTACGGGCGAAACGCACGTGCAGCGTGTCGCCATCTACCTTGGTGATGGTTCCACGGCCGAACACCTTATGGTCCACTGCATCGCCCTTGGCGAACGTCATGTTGGCAGCCGCCTTCTTGGCCGCAGCAGGATTTCCCGTGGGGCGCTGCTGCTGGCGCGGGCGCGAGCCTGAAGCGCTGCTCTGGCCGAACACGCGGCCGCCGCCCGCCTCTGTGCCGGATCCGGCAATGCCGCGGCGGCTGCCGCGCTTTTCCCAGCCGCTTCCGGAAAAGCCCGCAGAGCCCATGCCGATGCCGCGGCGCAGATCAGCCGGGATCTCGCTGATGAAGCGTGAGGGCGGGTTTGTGTTGGTTTGGCCGAAGATCTGGCGCGTGAACGCATTGGTAAGGTAGAGCTTCTTACGCGCACGGGTGATCGCAACATAGGCCAAACGGCGTTCTTCTTCCAGCCCTTTCGCATCCTGAGACGAGTTGCCATGCGGGAACAGCGACTCTTCCATGCCGGCCACGAACACCACATCGAACTCCAAACCCTTGGCGGCATGGATGGTCATCATGGTGATGGCCTCGCCGTCTTCGGCCATGGTATCCATGTCGGTGCGCAACGTTACCCATTCAACGAAGTCGGGCAGGCTGTTCGCCTGGAACACGCGCACGGGCGGCTGCTCATCGCTTTCCGATCCTTCGGCCGTTGGCGGCTCGAACAGGGCATCGGCGTCATCATGCGTGTTGGCGTACTCGTCCACAACGCCGAAGAGCTCTTGGATGTTCTCGATGCGGCCCGCTGCCTCGTCGCTGCCCTCGGCACGGTACTGCGCCATGATGCCCGACTTCTCCACTATGGCCTCCACCACTTTGCGAAGGTCACCTTCGTAGGTTTGGCACTCGTGGATAAGCTGCACGAACTCCCCGATGGAACGGCGCGTGGGGGCGCGGATGCCCTCGTCGGCGATGCACAGCTCAGCCGCCTGCAGGAACGTGATACCCGTCTCGCGGGCGATGTAGTCGATATGCTCAACCGTGGTTTTGCCGATACCGCGCTTGGGCACGTTGATAACGCGGTGCGCCGCCACATCGTTGGCAGGGTTCACCACCAGGTTCAGGTAGGCCATAACGTCGCGGATCTCGGCACGGTCGAAGAAACGCGTGCCGCCGATAAGGCGATACGGCACACCGGCACGCATCAGCATGTCTTCAAGCATGCGGCTCTGCGCGTTGGTGCGGTAGAACACGGCAATCTGGTTGTACGAAATGCCTTGACCATGCTGATGCTCGATCTCCGAGGCGATCCAGCGGCCTTCGTCACGCTCGTCGGCGGCACTGTAGACGGAGATCTTATCGCCTGCCGGCTGACTGGTGAACAGCTTCTTCGGCTTGCGCGTGACGTTGTTGGCGATAACCGCATTCGCCGCCGCCAGGATGTTGCCTAGCGAACGGTAGTTCTCCTCCAGCTTCACCACATGGGCGTTGGGGTAATCCTTCTCGAAATCCAAGATGTTGCGCAGGTCGGCGCCACGCCACGAGTAGATGGACTGATCATCGTCGCCCACCACCATGATGTTCTGATGCGCGGCGGCAAGCAGCTGGGTAAGCACGTACTGCGCATGGTTGGTGTCCTGATACTCGTCCACCATGATGTACTGGAAACGGCGTTGATAGGCCTCCAGCACATCGGGATGGTTCTTTAGCAACAGCCAGGTGTACAGCAGCAGATCGTCGAAGTCGAAGGCGTTCAGCTGGCGAAGGCGGGCCTGCAGGCGCATGTACACGCGTGCGGCAACCTTGCCCACCGGGTCGGCGGCGGTTTCGGCGAACTTCTCGGCCGTTAGCAGGTCGTTCTTCGCCTGTGAAATACGGTTGCGCAGCGCCTGCACGGGGAAGCGCTTCTTGTCGATGTTCTCCTGCTCCATGATCTGCTCTACCAGGCGCTTTGAGTCGCCGTCATCGTAGATGGTGAAGCCCTTGGCGAAGCCCACGCGATCGCAGTCGGTGCGCAGGATGCGCACGCACATGCTGTGGAAGGTGGAGACCCACATGCCGCGCGCACCGGGGCCGATCAGCGCATCAAGACGCTCGCGCATCTCGGCTGCTGCCTTGTTGGTAAAGGTGATGGCCATGATCTTCCAGGGAGCAACGCCCTTGTCCTCCACCAGATGGGCGATTCGGTGCGTGAGCACGCGGGTTTTGCCGCTGCCCGCGCCCGCCAAAACCAAAAGCGGGCCTTCCGTGCAAAGGGCCGCTTCGCGCTGGGGGCCGTTCAGGGTATCAAGATCGATGGGCATGGAACCGTCCTAACAAAGCAAACCGCGCGGACTGGCTGCCCGCGCGGCACTCACGTTTTATTCGGGTTGCTATTCTACCGCCAACGGCCGCGCTGCCCCACCCCATCCGCAGCATCCCTATGGTTTGTTCGATTGGAGGCCTTCCGTCCCGTGCGCAAGGTTCCCGCAACGGGAAAGAAGGAGCTGCCCTTGGATGCCCCGAACGCCTTGAGCATCGCCGATCACTGGAGGTTTGGCAGCTTGCGATGCGAAGAGCAAGCAAAAAGGGCGAACCCGAAGGCTCGCCCTTTCCGAATGCGACCGTTGGCAGCTGACTACTTGTCGGCCGTAAACGAGATCGCGTACACGAAGCTGGTGGGATCGTAGTAGTCCAGGGCTTCGCCGTCCACCTCGGCATACGGGTAACCGAAGTTGTTCAGGGCGCCAGCGTCTTGCGCGGGGGCAAGCGTAAGGTCGCGGCCCTCGGTAAGCTCAACGCGCTCAGCGTCCCAGCCGCCCCAGTAGTAATCGGCCTTTTCCTGGGTTTCCGCCTGGTCCTTGGTCCATCCGCCCTTCAGCACGGCCTTCAGAACGTCGGCAGGGTCGGCGGGAACCCAACCGGTGCCCGCAACGTAGAACTCAGCCCAGCAGTGCTGGTTCTTGGTGATATCCTCAGCGTTCATGCGCACGCCGAACATCTCGCGGGCAGGGATGCCCGAGGCACGGCACAGGCCCACAAACACCGAGTTGATGTCGGTGCACTTGCCAGCCTTCGTGTCCAGCAGCGCGCATACATCACCCGTACCGCAGCCCTTCACACTTTCGTCGCGGTTCATGTTCTGGATGATCCAATCGTAGATGGCACGGGCCTTCTCGACAGAACCGGTCTTGCCGGCAGTGATCTCCTCGGCAGCGGACTTCACCTGGTCGTTTACCGGAACGAGGTCGGACCCTTCCAGGTACTGCTTCGCGTCGGCCGGCAGCTCCGACCCATCGTCGGCGATGTCGCTCACGCGAACCTCGTCACGCGATGCATGGAAGCCCAGCGTGGCCGTGCGGTCGGCAGGGGCCACGTTTGCGTCCCACTCAAGGTAGAGCATCTTGTTGCCGTTGGAATCTTCGGTGAGCTCGGCCTTGGTTGCCGAAGGGGCATCGAAGTTCACGTCCTCAACGGTCTGATAGTCACCGCTCTGGGCCACGGGCAGCCATGCACGAACAACCTTGCCGGTTTCGTAAGAGCTGAAATCGACCGAGGTGGTAACCGTACCCGAAACCACCTTGCCGGTCTTGTTCTTGCTCACGTCGACGGTAGCAGCCGCCTGCTGATCGGAGCTTTCAGCCTTCCCATCGCCGCTGGACGAGCACGCCGCAAGCGCAAAAGCCAGCACGGCAGACGCGGCTGCGAGCAGGGCAACACGTCCGATTTTCATCTTGTTCACTCTCTTCATCACAATCCTTTCTATTTGGACAACACTGCGTTTGCGCATAAGCGCTGCAGCGCAGACACCGAGATACGGCTCACGCCTTGCGTGAGCACACAACATCGATCCGAGCAAGCTCGAAGCAGCAGAACAATCTATTCGATTCATTGATTGCAGAATTCGGCGGTATCGCCGCTGGGTGCGAACTCGGGGCAGAATAACGAATTCGCTAGCCGAGGATATTATCAAGGCCAAAGGCCGATGATCAAGACAAGGAAGGCTGTGGCGGTTTTTTCGCGCAAACGGCAGACGAGAGCAGGCGGCGAAGCCTGTTATCCCGCCGCGTTTCAGCCCCGCCTATTCAAGCGACGAGAGCATGTCCTCGAGTTCAGCGCGATCAATCGCCCCTAGGCGGATCTTCACGATATCGCCGCTGCTGTCAACGAAAACGGATGTGGGGAATGCCGATACGTTCAAATGTGTGGCAAGCGAGCAGTTCGTGTCCATCCACACAGGAACGCTCACGTCGTTCTGCTGCGCCCATTCCACGAACGCATCGGTTTCCCGCTCGCCGTAGAAGCCGGGCGTCACCACAGAAACCACCTGCACATCGCCCGTTTGGGTGTGCTCTGCGGCCACTTCGCTCAGCTGGTCCAGGTCGGCAACGCATGAGTCGCACCAACTGCCCCAGAACTCGAAATAGACCGGCTTGCCCTTCAACTCGCTTAGACGGTGCGTTTGCCCGTCCAGATCGGTGAGCACAACATTCTTCCAGGCACTCGACACCGCTTCAAGGCTCGCATCGCCCGCCGCAACGCCGCGCGCATCATTGGCCGAGATGGCAACAGGGTCTTGTTGGGCCTCCTCATTTGCCCGCTGTTGGATTTGAAGAGCACTCACCTGCGAGAACACGAGCCATACACCCATGATCGCGATAAGGATGCCACCCACCCTCTGAACCGTGGGCAAGTGCTTATGAAGGGAACGCAAGCGCGCAAGCAGCGCATTTGCCGCAAGCGTGATGGCGACGAAGGGCACGCACAGCCCAAGCGCATAGATAAGCAGCAGGGCAGCACCGGCCAACGCGCTTCCCTGCTCGGCAGCAAGAGCCAGGATGGTTCCCAGAATGGGTCCCACGCATGGCGTCCAGCCGAACGAGAATGCCAGCCCCAACACGAAGGCCCCGAAAGCGCTACTCACACGGATCTGCGAAAGATTCGCTCGCTTTTCCCTGTTCAGGAACGAGATCTTCAGCACACCCGCCAGATGCAGGCCCAAAACGATAACGACGATACCAAGGGCGATGGCCACGTACGGGCTACTGAGCACCTGCCCAAGGGCGCCCGATGCGGCACCAAGCGACACGAAAACGCAGCAGATACCCAGCACAAACGCAATGGTGTTCGCGCTGCGCGCTGCAAGCGAGAGCTTCTCGGAGTTCGCATCGGTGGTGAGGATGCCGACGTAGACCGGCAGAAGCGGCACAATGCACGGCGAGAAAAACGACATCAGGCCAGCTAGCGCAGCCGAAACGATGAGACCCAGATCCATGATCGCCCTTTCAATGCAAATACCTGCGGCATTGTAGCAAAAAAGCTGCTTGGCTGAGCTACGTAATAAGCAAAACGGCGCAAGCGCCCGGCCCGCAGGCGGGAAACCAGCCCGACTGCCCCGCAAAGAAAAACGCCCGGAAGAGCGCTGAGTAAACTTAAGGTATGCGTCAGCAAGCCAACGAGCGGGATTCTGGCGAGTGTAGGAAGACTGAAAGACCCATGGGGCTGGCCTTTGGGCCGCCCCATGGGTCTTGAGATTTTCCTGTGCCGTCAGAATCCCGTGCAGCATCGATGCGTTTCACGAGCTCTCCGCTGCTCGGCAGAACAGCAGAACCGAAAAGCGCAGCGCCATCGCGTTTCGCGAGTCTTGCGATGATCGCGAATCATCGAAACCTATACGATCTTCTTTCCAAATACCGCGGCAATCTCGCGCAGCTGAGCCACCAGCTCAGTGAACTGGGCGGGTGTGAGTTGCTGAGGGCCGTCGGAGAGCGCTTCGGCGGGATTCGGATGAACCTCGATCATGATGGAGTCGCAGCCGGCAGCGATGGCGGCATAGGCCAGCGGGGGCACCAAGTCGCGCACGCCAGCAGGATGCGAAACATCAACGCAGATGGGGAACACCGACTGCTTGTGGATCACCGGCACAGCGCTGATGTCGAGCGTGAAGCGCGTTGCCGTCTCGAACGTGCGCAGGCCGCGCTCGCACAGCACAATGTTGTCGTTGCCGCCCAAGGTAAGGTACTCGGTGGCGGAAAGCCACTCAGAGATGCTGCCGGCAAGGCCGCGCTTCAAAAGCACCATCTTATGCGACTGGGCCGTAACCGCACCCACGTTCTTCAGGAGGCTGAAGTTCTGCATGTTGCGCGCGCCGATCTGCAGGCCGTCCACGTAGGAATGCACCATTTCGCAATGAGCGGAGTCCATGACCTCGGTAAGGGTCTTCAGGCCGTACTTCTCTGCACCGGCCTTCATGATCTTCAGGCCTTCTTCGCCCAGACCCTGGAACGAATGGGGGTTCGTACGGGGCTTGAAGGCACCGCCGCGGATCCAGGTAAGGCCCAAACCTGCAATGCATTCGGCTACTTCGTTGAACTGCTCTTCCGATTCCACGGAGCACGGACCGGCGTAGATGGTTATCTCGTTGGTGCGCGTTCCGTAGTTGGGGATGTTGGAGAGGGGCTTAATCACGTGAGGGTACCTCTTTCATAACTTTCAATATGCCGCGGTAGATTTCCGTAAGGTTCTCGTTATACAGAGGGCCGTCGTTATAGGAGGAAACACGTGCGAAGATCTCTTCCTCGCGCTTGGGGTCGTACAGGCCCATGTGGGCATCGGGCTTAAGGGCGCGGATGTCCAGAGAATGGCCAGCACGCTCGTTCAACAGGGCGACCAGTTTCTTGTCGATCTCGTCGATCTGGGCGCGATGCTTCTCGATCTCCTGGAAAGCTGCATTCTGTTCTGGCATTTTGAATTCCTTTCGTAAGCCAAAAGCACCGCGGCTTCGGCACGGTGCCCACCAATAATAACAAATACCTATATGTTGTTAGCCGAATTTATATACCTTCCGGCAAACCGCATATCAGAGCAGGTGCACGGTGCCGAAAAGGATAGGAGCTTACTTGCGGGAAGGGTCGTTGATAGCGGCGATAGCCAAAAGCGCCACTGCGACCATGATGCCAAACTGCCCGAAGAACAGGTCGGCCTGCCCCACCACATACGCCGCCAGGGCAATGAGGATGATGACCAGCGCTGCATAATTGCATGTTCGGGAGATCAGTTTATTGGTACGTTCGCGCAGATGGGTGCGCTCTTCTTCAGAGAGCTCTTTCCATTTGGGTCTTTCGCGCTTCATGCTCATATCGAAAGGATACCCTACTTCCTGGCCGCCGGGCTTCAAGAACGCCAAGCGGAGGCGCCAACCCAACGCCGGCCTACAAGCTAGATAAGCCCCATCGCCTTCGTGCCGAAGTAGCCCAGGACCACAAGACCCACGAAGATGCGGTACACGCCGAAAACCGTGAAGTCGTTCTGCTTGATGTAGCCCATCAGGAAGCGGATAGCGATCATACCCATGGCAAAAGCCGAAACGATGCCCACCACAAGCACCACGATCTCCACCTGGGTCATGGCAATACCAGCCAGGAAGAACTTCACAGCCTTCACCATGCCCCAGCCGAACATGACCGGAATGGCAAGGAAGAACGTGAACTCGGCCGCCGCCGTGCGCGAGCAGCCGCACAGCATGCCGCCGATGATAGTGGCGCCCGAGCGGCTGGTGCCCGGAACGATAGCCAGAACCTCGAAGAAGCCGATCTTCAGCGCGGTTTTCCAGTCCATCTCGTACGGATCGGTGATGCGGAACAACGCGTGCTCCACACTGTCCTGGTCGGCGATGTCGACAGGACGGGCATGCTTGCCCAAAGGCTCCACAGCCTGCTCCAATACCGCGCGCTTGCGCTTGCGGTTGTAGGCTTCCAGGACAATGAAGATGATGCCGTACAGGATGAGCATGGCCGCCACGCAGTAGGCGTTGTAGAAGCGGTCGTGGACCCAGTCGTCCAAGGCCAAGCCCAATACCGCAGCGGGAACGCTGCCGATTACCACCATGCCCCACATGCGCCAGGTCTTCTTGCGCTCCACCTCATCCTTGGTGCGGGAAACCGGGTTCAGCTT
>CAVIKC010000041.1:0-14783 GCA_963643405.1 Succinivibrio sp. | reverse complement strand
TCGGCGAAGGGGCGGTGCGCTTCGGGCATGAGGTTCGCTCCTATCAAGACACCACCGGCTCGAGCGCCAAGAACCCCGAAGACTACAAGGACTGAAGCCGGACACGGCCAACCCCTAAAGGCCTGCTGGGAATTCCCCGAAGAACAAGAAAGCCCCGTGCTGGGGCTTTCCGCTAGTTGAATTTGAAGATCTTCTGCGCCAGATGGTAGCCGGTAAGGCCCAGCTGCCTGCCAACCGGCGAGGGGATGTTGGTGAACGAGTTGATGAGCGTGTGCTTGATCTGCCCGTAGAGCTTTTCGTCCTTGGCCTTCAAGTACGCCCAGATGTCGGCACGCTTGGCCTCGTTTTCGGGCGTTTTCTCCATACGCAGGAATATCGAGCAGATGCACATCATCATGGAAAGGTAGTTGTGCATGTACTTGCGCAGGCGCTCGTTTTCCACCGTGTTCAGATCTACGGCGTCGATCATGGTCTTGGTAACGCGAATCTGCTGGTCGATACGGGAAAGCATGACCTTCTCGTTCACTGACTGGTCTTCGCGGCCGATGAAGTAGCGGTACGCATCCACATCGAAGTAACGGATGGTGCGCACATTGGGCAGGGGCACGTACACGAACACGTTGTCCACGTAGAAGCAATGCTCGGGGAGCTTCAGCCCCATATCGCGCAGCAGCTTGGTGCGATAGATCACCGAGTGCATAAGCAAGTACTGCGAGGAACGGAAATGCCCGCAGTCCGACCAGCCGAATTCCCTATCGGTGGGGAACACATTGGTGTAGCGGATGGTGGTATGCGTGCCCTCGAACACCTTCTCGTACACGTAGTTCGAGATAACCAGATCGGTGGCGTCCTCGTTCGCACCGCCAGCTTCCACCTTGGCCTTCTGCTGGCGAAGGTAGGCCATCAGCGTTTCCATGGCCGCACGGTCCATCCAGTCGTCGGAATCGACCACCTTGTAGTACAGCCCTTCCGCAGCAGCCAGGCCGGCGTTTACCGCAGAGCCATGCCCGCCGTTGGGCTTATGGATGGCGCGGACGATTCCCGGATGCTCGGCTTCCAGCCTATCGCAGATCTCAGCGGTATTATCGCGGGTAGAGCCATCGTCCACCAGGATGATCTCGATGTCGTCGCCGCAGGGAAGCAGCGACTCCACGCACTTCTCCATATAGTTGGCCGAATTGAAACACGGCACCGCAAAGGAGATCGTCTTCATGCGCGGCTGCACCTTACCTTTCCGTTCACTCCGTTAGAGCTTTGTCTCAGCGGCTCATTATACCTGCCAGCGCATACGAGCGGTAGAATGGGGCACGAGACGAACATCACCCACGAAAGGAATGTTTATGACCACGCTCATCGACTCGATGATCGAACGCGCCAAGTCCGACAAGAAGACCATCGTCCTGCCCGAAGGCTTCGACGACCGCATCCTTGCCGCCGCCGAGGAAACCCTGAAGCAGGGCATTGCCAACCTCGTTATCCTAGGCAACCCCGATGAGATCAATGCGAAGGGCTACAACCTGGAAGGTGCCCAGATCATCGATCCCGCAACCTCCGAAAAGGCCGAAGAGTACGCGAACCTCCTGTTCGAGCTTCGCAAGAAGAAGGGCATGACCGAAGAGGAAGCACATGAGCTGGTAACCACCGACAACGTGTACTTCGCCACCATGATGATCAAGACCGGTGCCGTCGACGGTTTGGTGGGCGGTGCAAGCTGCGCTACGGTGAAGATCCTTTCCCCTGCGCTGCGCGTGCTGAAAACCGCTCCCGGCGCCCCCATGGTAAGCTCCATCTTCCTTATGGAAGTCCCCAACTGCGATCTGGGTGAAAACGGCGTGTTCGCCTTCGCCGACTGCGCGCTGGAAATCCAGCCCACGGCCGAAAAGCTGGCGCACATCGCAAGCCTGGCAAGCAAGGGATTCGAGCGCCTGATGGGAACGGAGGCGCGCATCGCCTTGCTCTCCCATTCCTCTTACGGCAGCGCCAACAACGACGACGCCCAGAAGGTGCGCGACGCCATGGCCTACATCAAGGAGAACTACCCCGAGCTGAACGCCGACGGCGAGCTGCAGCTTGATGCCGCCATCATCCCCGAGGTGGGCGCTTCTAAGGCCCCCGGCTCCCCCGTTGCGGGCAAGGCAAACACCCTGGTGTTCCCCGACCTGGATGCGGGCAACATCGGCTACAAGCTGGTTCAGCGCCTGGCGGGCGCCAACGCCTACGGCCCCATCCTGCAGGGCCTGGCAGCTCCGGTGAATGACCTTTCCCGCGGCTGCACCGCAGAAGACGTGGTGGGCGTTATCGCCATCACCTGCGTTCAGGCGCAGGAGCAGTAACCGCCTACCAAGGCAAACCTGCATATCCGTTTCAGGGCGTTGGCGCAAGCCAGCGCCCTTTTTCATGCGTCGAACCGGGGCAAGGAAACGCTCGTCACCGGCAGCACCGGCAGCCGCAATCGACCCATCCAGCAGCGACATCTTCCGCGCAAATGCCAAAACCCTCATAACCGCGCACCCATTGCCATCGCCGACTATGCCATCTGCGGCAAGCCTGCCGGATCGTCGTGGCGCCAATATTGCCATCCCCTCAGAAAACGGAAGGCCCGCGAATGCGGGCCTTCCATAAGAAAAGCTATGCAGTGCCACACCCGGGCAAAAGAAATGCCGACAGAACACTGTTGCCGTGCCTAGCCCAGTTTCTTCGCGTAGTGGGAAGCGGGCACGATCTGGCTGCGCGAATGGACGATCTCGTACGTGTCGCGGGCGATCATGTACTCCTCGTCGGTGGGAACAACGATAATAGGCACCTTCGACTTGTCGGAGGAAATGATGCGCTCAAAGCCGCGCTGCTTGTTGCGCTCCGGGTCCAGGATGATGCCCAGGGGCTGCCAACCGGCAAAGATCATGCGGCGCATCTTCTCGCAGTTCTCGCCCACACCGCCGGCAAGCACGATGGCATCGGTGCCCGACATAAGCGCCAGGGACTGGCCGATGAACTTCTTCACACGGGTGGAGTACATCTCGTAGGCCAAGATGGCGCGCTTGTCGCCCGCATCGGAGGCCTCCCGCACGCTGCGCAGGTCGTTGCTGATGCCGGAGATTCCCAACAGGCCCGACTTCTTGTTCATCAAGTCGCTCATCTCGTCGGGGGTGAAGCCCTCGTGCTCCATGAGGAACGTGACGATTGCCGGGTCGATGGCGCCGCAGCGCGTGCCCATCATCAGGCCATCGAGCGGCGTGAAGCCCATCGTGGTATCCACGGGAACGCCATGGTCTACCGCGGTGATGGAGCAGCCGTTGCCCAGATGGCAGGTGATAAGGCGGATCTCGCTGAGGTCTTCGCCGAGGATGGCTGCAGCGCGCTCGCAAAGGTAACGATGCGAAGTGCCGTGGAAACCGTACTTACGGATGCCGTACTTCTCGTAGTACTCATACGGGATGGGGTACATGTAGGAGTACGTCGGCAGCGTTTGGAAGAACGAGGTATCGAACACGGCAACCATGGGGGTATCGGGCATTAGCTCGCGGCAGGCGTTGATGCCCGCCAGCGCCGCCTTGTTGTGAAGGGGCGCCAGTTCGGCCAGGTCGTCGATCTTCGAGATAACGTCTTCGGTGATAAGGGCAGATTTCTTGAAGAACTCGCCGCCGTGCACGATGCGATGCCCAACCGCCGAGATCTCGCTCATGTCCTTGATAACGGCCTTCGGGCCGGTGGAAAGCACATCAAGCACCACGCGCATGGCTGCGGTGTGGTCGGGCAGCGGCAGGTTGTACACGTACTCGTCGTCATCGATGCCGTGCTTGTGAAGGGACTGTTCCGTGCCAACGCGTTCGCATAGGCCCTTTGCCAGTACCTTGTTGACGGCAATGTCAACAAGCTGGTACTTCAAAGACGAAGAACCCGCGTTAACAACAAGAATATTCAAGACAATCCCTCCTTGAGCGTGAGAATCGCTCAATTCATTGTACGCAAAAACAGTTGCCTGCACGTGCACGGCAAGCCGTCTGAACGGTGACTGGTGAGCGGTAGCCTATGCCGCCTCAAAGGATCCCTGCAGCCGATGAACGGCGTGGGGCCTTCACGAAACGGCTACAAGACGTGCTCGCCCAGGTTCTTGCCGCCCAACACATGGATATGGAGATGGAACACCGTCTGACCGGCATCGGCGCCCGTGTTCACGATGGTGCGGTAACCACTTTCGGCGATTCCCTTGATCTCGGCGATCTTGGGCACGCGGGCCAAAAGCTCGCCCAAGAGATCGGCGGGGACATCGTCGCCAAGCGAGGCGTAGTGCTCCTTGGGGACGATGAGGGTGTGAACCGGCGCCTCGGGGGCGATGTCGTCGAAGGCGTAGCACACGTCGTCTTCGTAGACCTTGGTGGAGGGAATGCTTCCCTCGATGATGTTGCAGAACAGGCAATCGGCCATGGTTTGTTCCTTTCGTGGGGCTGCGCGCCAGCTCGGCGCGCTCGTTGGGCTTTACAAGGGTTTAAGCCTTTTGAAGCGTGGTGTCCACCACGGCATCGTCTACCGGGGTGTCAAGCTCGCCCATAAGCACATCGATCTTCTGCTGGGCATTGGTAAGGCTCTGCTTCAAGAAACGCAGAAGCGCGATGCCGCGCTCGTATTTCACCAGGCTTTCCTCGAGCTCGAGGGTGTTGCTTTCCAGCGCTTGCACGATCTGGCTCAACTCCGTCATGGCCTGGCGAAACGTAAGGCCTTCCACTTCGGCGATTTTGGATTCTTCACTCATTGCCATCCTCCAATGATAGTAACTCGGTAAGCTCGGATACCGCCTCTTCCTCGATGCGGCAATTCAGGGCGCCGTCCCTTAGCTGCACCTGGATCTTATCGTCGGGACGTACCTGGGAAACGCTCTTCAGCACCGAGCCGTCCTCGGTGCGCGCAATGGACCAACCACGCTCGAGCGTGCCCAGGGGCGAAAGGTCGCCCAGGCGCGCCGTGGCAACAGCAGCCTCGGAGCAGTACCTGCTCAGCAGGCCCTTCCCAATGCGCAACAACGACTCGTTCGCAAGGTCAACTTCGTGGCGCGGACGCGTTGCAAGCGCGATGCCGCTGCTGCGAAGCTGAGACTCCATGCGCAAGACCTCGGCCCGAGAGGAATCCGCCGCACGTGGAAGCGCAGCCTGCAGGCGCTGTTCCAGCGAGCCAACTCCCTCGAGGCTCGCCTTCGCCAGGCCCTTGCCAACGCGGGCAAGCCGATCTTCGCACGCAGAGAGCTTCTCGGCATGCGACGGAACAAAGCCCTGGGCAATTCGCTCCAAACGCCCCTGGTACTCGTCCAAGCTCTGGGCGTCGGTGGCATAGAGCGTGGCAGGGTCGCAGAACAGCGGGCGGGAAGAAACCTGGTCGAGGTAGGAAACCGAGCGGTTCAAACGGTTCGTCAGCGTCCGCGTCATGCGCCCGTACAGCACGTCTATCTGCTGGGCAAGCTCTTGCCTATCGGGGCTCACGGTAAGCGCGGCATCCGTGGGGGTGGAAGCACGATGGTCGGCCACCATGTCGGCGATGGAGGTGTCGGGCTCGTGTCCGATGCCGGTAACCACCGGGACAGGGCAGTTCGCAATGGCACGTGCCAGCCCCTCGTCGTTGAAGGGCATGAAGCTTTCAAACGATCCGCCGCCGCGCATGAGCAGCACCACCTCGGCGCCCGAATGCCCCACCGCTTCCAAGGCACGCGTAAGCTCTTGTGCGGCGTTGGCGCCTTCCACCGGCACGCCGGCGAAAACGATATGGGCCAAGGGGAAGCGGCGGCGGAAGGTGCGCAGGGCATCGTGGACCACCGCACCGCGCGGCGAGGTGACGATGCCCACCGTAAGCGGCATTTCAGGCAGCGGGCGCTTGCGGGCGGGATCCATGAGCCCTTCCGCCTTCAGCTTCTGGGCAAGCTGGGCAACGCGCTGGCGCAGCACGCCTTCGCCTTCCAGGGCGATGCTGGAGACATCAAAGGTCATGCGCCCGGTACGGGCATACACATTGAAGCGGCCGGTGATCTGCACCTTCGCGCCGATGAACAGCTCGATGGCACTGGCGTTGTAGCGGTTGCGCCACATCTTGCAATCCATCACGGCGCCTTCGTCCTTCACGGTGAAGTACACCGCCTTGTACCCAGGCTTGTTGGAGAGCTCGCTCACCTCACCCAACACGCAGAAGGTGTGCCTGGCCAAAACGGAGTTGGCGATACTGGTTACCTCGGTAACCGTGAGCAGATCCTGCCCATTGGCGTTCTTGGGATGCCCACCCGAAGGGACATCGACCCCGAAGGCGAATGATTCACGGTAGCTCGCCGCGCGCGCAGCAGCGCTCTTGGCCGCAGCTACCACGTCGCTTTGGGAGCAACCCGATGCAAGCGACTGCACGCCGCCCATGCAGGGAGCATCGTCGCGCGCCACGGCTTATTCCTCGTGGCTGGAAAGCAGATACACCAGCTGGAGCACCGAGATGAGCGCAGCGGCAACGTAGGTAAGGGCACAGGCGCGCAGAACGCTCCAGGCACCTGCCTGCTCGCCGCCGGGAATGCCCGTGGTGGCCATGTAGGTCATGGCGCGATGGCTGGCATCGAACTCCACGGGGAGGGTAACGATCTGGAACAGCACCGCAACGGCGTAGAAGATGATGGCGAGCTGCACCAGGCCGGCAAGGTTCAGGAAGATACCGATCATCAGCAGGAAGATCCAGGCATTGGAAACGAAGTTCACCGCCGGAACCATGGCACCGCGGACCTTCATAGGCATATAGCCCTGCGCGTACTGGCAAGCATGGCCAACCTCATGGCAGGCCGTGGCCGTTGCCGTGATGGAGGTGCCGTTGAACGAGCTGGGGTCAAGCGTGATGGAGTTGCTTTTCGGATCGAAGAAGTTCTGCTCGTGGCCGCCCATGCGCACCGGCACATCGTAGATGCCGTAGTAGTGCAGCATGCCCTCGGCAACCTGCTGGCCGGTCATGCGGCTGGTGTTGGGAACGTGCGAGTACTTCTTGATCTGATGGTTCACGTACCATTGGGCTCCGCCGCCGATGGCCATGGTTACGACGATCAGAAGGATATAGGTCATCATAGGTAGGTCTCCTTGGGGGAAATCGTTTGTTGGACTAAAGGATACAGGTAACTACGCGTTGTCTTGCCCGTTGCGATCGATAACCAGGTTTCCGTCATCAAGGCGTAAAGAGTAGCGGCCCTCCAACAGCTCGGAAAGTTCCTTGCCCACCACGCGGTAGCGCCAGCCCTGCAGAAGCTCGCAGTCTTCCACATGGCCGCGAGCCAGCTTCATAAGCTCGTTTTGCGGGGCGAGCGTCTGCGCCGCGATGCTGCTTTCCTTCGCGCGGAGGTGCACGATGGCGTTCATGAGGTCCACCGCAACATCGACGTTCGCCTCGTTCTTACCGTGACCCTGCACCACCGGCAGCTCCTCAGCCGGGCAGTCCAGGCCGCGCTTGATGCACTTCAGGGCAAGGCGCGCCTCTGCCGGGCGAAGGGCCTCGCGCATGCCGCGTACCATGTACAGCTCGTCGAGCGAGCGGGCCTCGCGGCGGCAGGCTTCCACGATCTGCTCGTCGGAGACCACCCATTTGCGGGGAATGTTGGCATGCTGCGCACGCTCTTCACGCCAGGCAGCGAACTCGCGCGCGGCGGAAAGCTGACGGGCGGTAAGCTGGTTCACGCGCTTGAGCTTGCGGTAGCGCGTGCGCGGGTCAACCTCGTACTTCTTAGGGTTGGAAATCTCATCGAACGCATCGTCAAGCCAGCTCAGGCGGTTCTTTTCTTCCAGCATGCGCATCATGGACGAATAGATGCGCGGCAGGTAGTTCACGTCATCGGCGGCGTATTCCACCTGCGAAGGCGAAAGCGGGCGGCGGCTCCAATCGGTGAACGAGTCTTTCTTCGGCAGGGTAACGTGGCAAAACGACTGCACCAGGGAAGCATAGGAGGCCTGCTGGCTCTTGCCCAAGATGGCTGCGGCCACCTGCGTGTCGAACACGGGCTTGGGCACCACGCCCGTTTCGTGGTACAGGATCTCGATATCCTGCGAAGAGGCATGGAATATCTTCACGATGCGCTCATCGGTGAGCACGGGCGCCATCACGGAAAGGTCACGGATGCCAAGCGGATCGATGATCGCCACTTCCCCCTCTATGGCCACCTGAACCAGGCAGAGCTTGGCGTAATAGGTTTTCTCACGCAAAAACTCCGTGTCGATTGCCATATAAGGGCTTTCCGAGCAACGTGCCAGGAAATCCCGCAGCTTAGCGTCGGTTTCGACGAGCATGTACGGTCCTTCATGTCGATTTATTGAACAGCGCCGGCAGGGATGCGGGTCGGAAGACGAGGCGCGTCCCAACGGCGGGCATTTCATGTACCATGACAGGGTAACAAAAGGGGTGCCGTTGAAAGTTCTCGTCATACATAATCTACGCTCCGGCCTGCGCAACGGAGCCGTGTACGACTTCGTGCGAAGCTATGCCGAAGAGGGCGATTCGGTTACTATGCGCCTTTTGGGCAGCAATACCGAGCTTTCGAGTCTGCTTGCCGATGCCGCCGATTTCGACTTCGTCATCGCCAGCGGCGGCGACGGCACCATCGCCAGCGTTGCCTACGAGCTGCGCTACTCGGGCATCCCCATCCTGCCCTTCCCCGCCGGCACCGCCAACCTCTTGGCACTGAACCTCTTCGAGCCGAACGAGAGCCACGCCTTGTGCAAGGTGGTAGACGAAGCCCTCACCCTCGACTTCGACATGGGTGAAATCGAATCCGCCGACGGGAAGACCTTCGGCTTCACGGTTATGGCCGGCTGTGGTTACGACGAGCTGATCATGCGCAACGCCACCGGCCACAAGCACCTGCTAGGCGACATGGCCTATTTCGAGGCGGCGTTCTCCAACCCCACGCCCCAGGTTTCCGACTTCACCCTTACCATCGACGGCAAGGAAGTGCACGAGTCGGGCATCGGCGTGGTGTTCGCGAACTTCTCGAAGATGCAGTTCGACCTTATGGTGAGCGACCAGAACCTTCCGCGCGATGGCCTGCTGGACATCATCATCCTGAAGACGGAAAACGCCATCCAGCTTATCCCTACCGTGCTGGCAAAGGTGTTCGACCATACCGGCGCCTTGGCAAAGAAGGTTGGCGGCCTACAGCTGTACCGCGGCCGCGAGGTGCGCGTCGATGCCGCTCCCGCCATGCAGGTGGAATACGACGGCGAGCCTTCCGAGGTGGCAACGCCCATCACCGTGCGCTGCCTTCCGAAGGCCGCACGCTTCGTGGTAACCGACGAGTGCTTGAAGCACTTCCAGCCCGAGAAATAAGCCGGAAAGCCAGCTAGGTATGCCTATGGCACACGGCTGCCGTGCGCCGATCCGAATCAACGAAATCGTCCGCACCCCGCTCCCCGTTCGGGGCTATTCCTTGCCCGGGGTGCTCTCGGTTTCCCGCGAAGAGCCATCCTTGAGCTTCTGCGCTTCCATGATGGCGGCGGCAAGCTGCAGCGTGTCGGTGTTCTGCGGCTCGAAGCCCTTCGCACGCATCATCTCCAGGTTCTTCTGCGCCGTCCATTCCTGGAAGTTCTTGTTGTAGCGCATCTGCAGAAGCTCGAGCACCACCGCGAACACCATGGCGAAGTACACCATCAGCTTCTCGGCGTGCATGTCCATAACCTCGATGCCGGAGTTGATGCCCAGGCCGTCGAGTACCAGCAGAATGCCGATAACGGCAATGAACACCAACGCCAAGATGGTCATTTCCGTATGCGCGTTGATGAAGCCGGAGATGGCATCGATGAACACCATCATCAAAACGATAGCGGCCATAACCGCGATGATCATGACGATAAGGTGGTTCGCCAAGCCTACCGCCGTGATAACCGAGTCGATGGAGAACACGATGTCCATCACCATGATGGTAGCGATGGCACCGCCGAAGCCGATGGTCTTACGCGGCTTATCGGCATCGCCCTGGCTTTCCTTTTCCTCGGTAAGGTTGAGCACACTACGAAGCTCGGATACACCCTTGTAGATAAGGTAAACGCCACCCAGGAACAAGATGAGGTCGCGGACGGAAAAGCCCAGCTGCTCGCCGCCGATGAAGATACCGGGCACATAGAACAGCTTGTCGGTCATATGCACCAGGTACGAGGCAAAGCACAGGAAGATACAGCGCGAAACGAGCGCTGCCGCCAAGCCCAATTTGCGGCCTAGATGCTGCTTTTCGGCAGGCAGGCGGTCGGTGGTAAGGATGATGAACACCAGGTTGTCCACACCCAGGATGATCTCCAGGAACATCAGGGTTACCAGGCTGATCCACGCTTCGGGCGTTGCGAAAATCGAGAGATCCATTAAGTGCTTTGCCTTTCTTCCGCACCCGCCCATAAAAAAGACCCACGGCGGGAAGCGGGCTTGCTTCCACACCGTGAGTCTCATCGTTTAAGACACGCCAGGCTCGTTTCAGCCAGGATTGTTGACGGGTCACACGGCATTCGCCGTGCCAACTACTCCCCCACAGGGTGCTGTCATGGTACCACGACAAAGACGCGCATCCAGGTTACAGAAGCAAAACGAACACACCAGCGGCACAGGCGGTCCGGCGAACTAGTCGAACCAAAGCTGCGTGCCGATGTCCAGGCCCCAGGCGGTTACCACATAAGGCTGGCAAGTGCCGTCTTCCGTGTTGCCGTCGGAAAGCTGTGCCCACAGCGTATGCGAGCCGAAATCATGCAGGTTGAAGGTGGTGCGCTGGCCGATGGTGCAGTTGTGCGTTTCGGCCGGCTCGGGGTCATTGGAAGGGTCGTCGTCGGAAAGCTGGGACGACACATCGCCGCTGTAGATGGAGACGGTTACCGCACGACCCTTCAGATCGGGATTGTTGCTGTTCACCGCAAGGTTCAGCGTGCCTGCAAGGGAAGCCACCAGGAAATACCCGATGCACACCAGCACTATGAGCGAGATAACCGCCTTGAGCGCGAACGCCTTCAGCGATTGCCCGCCAGGGGCGCCGCCCTTGCCCGCAGTACGCTCGGGCTTCTTCACGCCCGACTTCATTTCCGCACGGCGCTGCATTTCAGCACGTGCAGCAGCTACGCCTTCGGAAATGCTCTGTGCGGCAGCAGGCTTTTCTTCAGGCTGCTGGTTTTCTTCCTTGTCTTGCGCCATGCGCAAACCCCTTCCCCTCGTATTCCTTGCCATTGTAGCGGAAGAGCAGTTCCGGAAAGTGCTAGGGAAGGTTGTTGCTTCGGTCGCGCCCGGATGCTCTCGTTGCCCGTCCGCGCCAGCCGGGGCCTGCGCACCTCAGCGCTCGCCTTCGCTTGATTCGGCTTTCGAGCAAGCGCGAAGGGGCGGCGCGAAGAAACGGCTTGACGCATGGTTCGCCTCATCCCGGAATCCACGATCAAGTACCTGGGGCGCCGCCTTTGGAGGCGCTTGCTCGAAAGCCGCGCTACGGAAGAGCGCTTCGCCGCCCAGGCCCCGGCTGTCGCTGCAGCAACGGATAAGTAGCGGCGTGGGTTGGGGCATTGCCGCGAGGGGTTCTCTGAATACTAAACTTTGCCAATATCACATTGGATTACGCCATAGGACTCTATAGTACGTTTCCGCAGGTGAAAAGCGGTTTTTTAGAAGCATGATGTGATCCTACAGAACCCTGCAAGACACTCCGTACAGGCTCCTTTGTACCGGTATTTGTACCGTTCAGGACGCTCGGCGATGGAGAAACGCAAACATTCCCGCTCCCCGCCGTAGGCCTAAAGCGACCAATCGTGCTCGATGGGGTATCTTTTCTCAGCATCTTGGCCGAGCTTCCACACCAGCGTGTTGTAGCGGCTCCTCGTGCATTGCAGATCGTGCCTCAGCTCGTCGGGGATCTCGGCCCCCTCATCGCGGTACCGTCGGCACCTTGCCAGAAGCCGGGCATAACTCTGCTGTGTCTCCTTCAGTGCGTGCATATCGCGCCAGTCGCAGAACCAGTCCTTGGCGATTAGATAGATCGGGAAAACGACTAAGGCGACGAGAGCCGCATCCCGTAACGCAGCGATCATCCCGGCTCCCCTCAAATGTGGCAACAACGCTTACCACGGTAGCGGCGACTGAAGAGCCGGGTGTACATCGCGCTGGACATGCCCGCCCAAACGCGAAGCTAAAAATAGCGACGATGCTCTTCCCAGGTTCCTAACCCGGGGGGCGCTCGTCGCTATGCCGTCATGATAGCACGGAAAACTCGGCGTTACCTGGTCTTCTGGCTACCCTGCGTTTTCCGCCCCTTGGCGGCAACGGCCTTGAACTCGCCCCTCCTGTTGGGAGGCGCGCATATCGCGGCAACCGCCGTGTCCTCGCTGATGCGGCCCTCGGCCACGGCACGGCGCAGCGCGGCGCCCTGCTCAAGCCCCTCTCGGATAGCCTCGAGCACATCCTCGTTTTCCCTGGGGTACATCTGCGGTCTCCTTCCAAACGGATCGATACTGCCCACGTTAGCAGCATACGAGGCTGCAGGTGTCCAACGCGCTTCCCACATAGCCGTCCCCGCAGCGATACAGGGGGCGCCGGCTGTAATGGCCCCAGCAAAAGGAATGCCCCGGCGGGCGCACTGGTTAAGAGCATCCGCCGGGGCTCAATCCGGAGCCCACCGACCGACAAGGAGGTGATAGCTACGGAACTGTTCCACGAGCTTATGACTGGGATAGCGATAGGTTTAGCCGCTAACTCGCTATATGACCTGATCAAAGCTCTTATAAAGCAGCTACGGAAGTAGCCGACACGGGGCTGGCGAGAGCTCGCCCCCAGCAGAAAGGAGTTCGAACCATGGAACTAGTCATCATCGGGACGGTTCTAACGGCGATAGCCGCTCGGATCGTCCAAGACCTTATGAACCGCTAACAGTCAAACCCCTAACAGGAAGGATCATACCACGTGAAGACCGCTGCGGCAGCTGAAACCCCCGCTCACGACAGCATCTCGTTAACGCGCCTCTGCACCGACGCGTAGTTGGCGCCCAAGCGCTGCTAGCGCTCCTCGCCGTTCCCGTAGTCGCCGTTTATCACGGCCCGCGCCAGCGCGTCTATGTCCACGCCGCCGGAAAATCCCGACGACCCGCCGGAAGAACCGCACCTCAGCATCTCGTTCACCCTTGCCTGCACGACCGAGTAGTTGGCACCCAGCGCCGCCTTGCGGGCATCCCCCGTTGCCGAACTCGCCGGCAATAACACGCCGCGCCAAGTCGTCAACGTCAACGCCGCCCGAGCCGGAAGACGAACCGCCCGAACAAGACCGGCCTTTTACCGAACCCATCATCCAAGCCGGTCACAAACCGGCTGAAAAGCGGGATCGCCCGCAAACGAAGAGAGCCCGCCACCGCGAAGGTGACGGGCTCTGAAAGCCAATCAGTCAGGCTGTGCCGAACGGGCAGCGGGCTGTGCGCTAGCCCTTCCTGCGGCGAGCGGCCACGATGGCCACCGCTATGGCTGCTATGGCGATGGCAACAACCGCCGCCACGGCGAGCACCGGGATGGAGTCGCTGGTCTTGACCAGGGCCGACTTGCTGTCCTCGTCGCCGGCAGCAAGCTGGCCGTTGCCCTCGTCGCCGCCCTGGGCCGGTGCGGCCACCTTGATCTTGCAGGCCACCTCGTGGGAGACGGTGCTGTCGTCGATCTCCGAGCCGTCGGCGGTGGCGATGCGGGTTACGGTGCCGTGGGCGGTAAGCTCCTGGGCACCGGCTGCGTCGGCGTCGAAGCCCTCCACGGGCTGCCAGGTGACGTCGCCCTCGGCGGCTACGCCGCTTTCCACGGCAACGTCAACGCTGCTGGCCAGCGGCCAGATGCCCAGCTCGGAGCAGGCCTTGGCCTGCTCGAAGGTAAGCTCAATATCGGCGGGTTGGGCAATACCCGTCGCCTTGGCAACGGCGGTGGCAGGGAACGTGACGGCCAGGCAGAGTTCGCCGTCCTTCACGGTGAAGCCAGCCGCTGTGGTCTCGGTGCCGTTGCAGGTCACCTTCGCGGCGGCGGCCAGGGCCTTCTCCACGTCCTCGAAGCCTTCGCCATCGCAGAGCTTTATCAGCGCGGTGTACGCGGTCGAGTAGCCGGCCTTGCCGTCCCCGGGCTCGGGCGACCAGGTCACCTTGAAGCCGTCGTCCTCGGCGCCGAAGCCCTTAGCCAAGCTCACGGTCTCCTTGTCTGAGCAGGTAGCTTCGATGTCCGCGCAGGTCGCAGCCAGCGGATCGCCGGCCACCGGCGCATCAAGACTCACATCGAGCGCAGTCGCAACCGGGGTGTAGACCGCGGTCAGGGACTCTATATCCTTAAGCTCCGAGGCGGGAATGGTCACGGTGTCTTCGTCCGATATCGGGATGCTGCCGGTGTCCGCCCAGTTGCAGAAGTTGTAGCCTTCCAGGGCAGGCGCGGCAATCGTTACGGTGTCGGCATCGTCGCTGTAGGCGTACGAGATCTCCACGGTGTCGACGACGCCCGTGTTGTCCGCCTGGGCGTCGCCGTCACCGTCGGCCATAAGCGCAACGGCATTGGCCTCAGCCTCGCCTGCCAGCCCCTTCTTCTTGAGCTGCACCTCCACCGTGCCGGTCTTGACGTCGCCCGAACCGGCGCCGGTCGTGTACGGGGCCACGTGGGCGGCCAGGCTGTTGGACAGGGTGAGGTAGGACTTGGTGACCTTGGGCTCTTTCACGAGGTCGCCGGACGCCGAGACCAGGCTCACGGCCACGCTGACCTCCTTGTCGTAGAAGAAGCCCAGGCCGCCGGCCTCGGGCGCCGCGAGGTAGGCCTTGTAGGCGGTGTTCG
>CAVIKC010000040.1:10095-16337 GCA_963643405.1 Succinivibrio sp. | reverse complement strand
GCGTGCTGGTGCAGTCCGGCAAGTACACCGGTATGGTGGGCGGCAAGCACTCGCCTGCGGTGGATGCCATCATCGGCGACCTGGAAGCGCAGGGCAAGGGCAAGAAGTCGGTGCAGTTCCGCCTGCGCGACTGGCTCATCTCCCGCCAGCGCTACTGGGGCAACCCCATTCCCATCGTGTACTGCGACGACTGCGGCATCGTTCCCGTCCCTGAAGACCAGCTGCCCGTGAAGCTGCCCGAGGATATCGACCTGGCAGCCGGCGAGACACTGGCCACCCACGAGGGCTTTGCCCAGTGCACGTGCCCGAAGTGCGGCAAGCCCGCGCGCCGCGAAACCGACACCATGGACACCTTTACGTGCTCCAGCTGGTACTACATGCGCTATACCGACCCGCACAACACCGAGCTGCCCTTCGCGCCCGAGCGCGTGAACCGCTGGATGCCGGTCGATCAGTACATCGGCGGCATCGAGCACGCCATCCTGCACTTGCTGTACAGCCGCTTCTTCACGAAGGTGCTGCGCGATATGGATATGCTCAGCTTCGACGAGCCCTTCACCAATCTGCTGTGCCAAGGCATGGTACTCGACGAGAACGGCGAGGTCATGTCGAAGTCCAAGGGTAACGTCATCAGCCCCGAGGACATGATCGCCGGCTACGGCGCCGATGCGGTGCGCGCCTACATCCTGTTCATGGCTCCGCCCGACAAGGAGCTGCAGTGGAATGAAGACGGCCTGGCGGGCATGTACAAGTTCCTGAACCGCGCCTGGCGTATGGTGAACGACCTGGCCGGCAACGCGGGCGAGGAAACCTATTTCCAGGCAGGCGCCAAGGAAGCCGATGCGATGAAAGCCCACGACGAGCTGCTTCGCGAGCGCCATCGCGTGGTGGGCAAGGTCATCGATGACTTCGCGCGCAATAACTTCAACACCGCCATCGCCGCCATCATGGAACTGGTGAACGCCACGGGTGATTACCTGCGCAGCAACTCTGCCGAAGCCCGCGCCGCCAACGCCGAGCTTTCTGCATTCGACAAGGAAGTGGCCGGTGTCATCGTGAAGCTGCTGGCGCCTATGGCCCCGCATTGGGCCGAAGAGCTGTGGCAGGACGTTCTGGGCAACGAAGGCTCTGTGCACAAGCAGGCATGGCCGGAATTCGACCCGAACGCCGCCAAGTCGGCCGAGGTCGAGCTGGCAGTGCAGGTGAACGGCAAGGTGAAGGCCAAGATCACCGTTGCTGCCGACGCTGCCGAGGAAGCCGTGCGCGAAGCCGCGCTGGAAGCGGTCGCCTCTGCCACCAACGGCAAGGACATCAAGAAGGTAATCGTGATCCCCGGCCGCCTGGTGAACGTGGTCGCCAAATAGCAAGGGAGCCTTGAGCCTCCTCCAGGAAGGCGACGCTTTTCTGTATGCGACCAACACTTTTTGCGCTAAGAAAGGCGTGAACAATTCAAGAAGACCGACCTTGGTGTATTCCGGGGTCGGCCTTCTTTGCTTTGCGGGGGCTTCGATACTCGGTCCCTTTTCACTCTGGGCCGAGCTGTTGGGCAGCTCGCTGATGATGTGCTTGATTTCGACCACGGAAGACCTCTTGCCCTTTATTGCCTGGTAAACCGCGGTAAACATGTTCATTTATCTGTTTCTGTTGCCAAAGTAGGCCGTTTAGTCTAGTTTTGTCACGGATGTGTCACGTTCCACAGAGGGTGACATGGCGGTTGCATGCCGTGGTGTTTGTTCAGCTACGGCTAACTCCCATCGTGCAGTGAAAAAGATAATCCGAGCCATGGCGTATTGCTGGGGCTTTTGGCTCTGCAGTAGCGTGGGGCTTTCGTTGGGGGAAATCGGTACCGAGGCATGGTTAGCATTGGGGAGAGGGATGACTATGAAGCAAAATATCGCGGGGGGTCTCAGAACCAAGATCGTGAACAGTTTGATGGCTGTCGTTCTTGTTATGGGACTTTCCCCGGTAAAGTCGTACGCGGCAGTTGCCCAGAGCGACTCAGTAGATCAAGGCATTGAACAGCAGGGTCTTACTGCTGGCGGCGAAACCGAAGCCAATGTGACCAGCAATGACTCGGTCGGTTCCGGTTCCCCGGCAGCTAGCTCTTTCAGCAGTTCCGTCAATGGGATCAGCGCCGAGTCTGAGACGAAGGCCTCCGCGGATAAGGGTGTATCTGCGAGCGACAATGCCGATCAAACAGGTTCTCTCAATTCGTTGCAGGGCGAAACGGTGTCCGGCAGTAACTCCGATAATGGTTCCAGTGAACTAGCTGATCAGTCTAACGAGAGCGGCATATCCGTTGCCTTAGAAGGCGAAAACTCCGGCTCTTACAACCCGTCTGCCGATTTCGTCGATGTAAGCAATGATTGCGATGCCACGGTCAGCCTCTATCTAGACGCTAGCCATAGCATGCCTTTGGGCGATAATGCCATCACTGCAGGTCAGACATTCTACGTGAATCTGAATATCCTTTTTAAGGACAGTACGCGGCCTACCCTCGCTAACCCTAACGTGAAGTACGCGTTCCCATCCAACGTCAAAGTTGCCGATATGGCAGAGACCGATCTTATGGATGGAGATACGATTGCCGGCAAATGGTACATCGAAGACAACGTCGCATACTTTGAATACAACGAGGACTACCTTAACCAAACGGTCACTCATGCATACATAAACTTCGATTGCTCGCTGAACAACGTTGACAAGGGCGACGGCAGCAGTGAAACCATTGCCTTCCCTGGCACAAGCACAAGTGCGACCGTCTATATCAAGGACGGTAAGGTCAATGGAGCCAAGTATGGCGGCAACGTAAGCCAGCACTGGGCTGCCCCCGCCTACAACCAAGAAGACAACAGCTATACCTGGACCATCAAGATTTCCCCAGAGACCTATGCGACCAACGTCAAGGTCGAAGACACCATTGGCTCGAATCTCACCTTCGATGAAGGTTCATTCAAGCTTGTAGACGCGAGTGGCCAGGAGGTCTCTGGCCAGTGCGACGTTTCCATCAACGGCCAGAATGCGACCATCTCCCTCGGCGACCTCAAGGCCGGCGATTACTATATTCAGTACAAGACTTATGTGAGATCGCTTCCGAGTGCGGACAACGAGGATATCTCCAATGTCGGCAATACGGCTAAGTACAGTTGGGGCGCCGACGGCAAGCGCCAAGATGGTGAGGTGTCCAGCACGCCCCAGAGTACCCGTTACTCAATGGTATCTAAGTCTGCCGATGGCGGCAGCACGCCTTCTGCCATCAAGTGGGTCGTGAAGCTCAACAACGGCTCAATTAAGGCCGACATGGGCGGCTATACCTTCAGCGACAACTTGGGTAGCGATCAGGAATTCACGGATGCTGATGTCGAGATCAGGGATTCCGATGGCAATATCGTTTCTACGGCGATTACCAAGACTGACTCCTCGCTCAGTTTCACGTTCCCCAGCGATGCCGGAAGGAAGGGGTATACGGTCACTTACTACACCAAGATGACCGATACGTCATCCATCGGTGCCGTCAAGAACACGGCGAAGGTCACCCCGTCAGATCCTACCCATGGCCCGGAAGGCGAGGGCACGGGAACCTACAACCCGCCTGATACCGGCACGTACATCACGAAGGACCTGACGAGCACCCCTTCCTCTGACAGCTATGACGGCAAGGCGTCTTGGAAGTCCGAAATCCTTTTTAGCGACATGGCCTCCGATACGACGGCCTCTTCGGTTGAGTTCAGAGACGTGTTCAGCAGCTTGCCCAATGGCGTGCAGGTTGCCCTTGATGGCGAGGTGACGCTCACGGTAGGCGATGGCGGCGCCTCTCTTGTCGAGGGAACTGACTACACCATTACCAAGGCTACAAGTGCACAGGGCACATGGGGCGAGCTCATCAAGATCAATTTCAAGGATTCCGATACAGTCAAGGCCCTCATCGGTCAAGCTGGCGCCAAGGTCGTTGTGAGCTACAGCACGTTGACTACCCAAGTTAGCGGTGAGTATCCAACCGGTACCTATAAGAACAAATCGAGTGTAAAGACCGACATGAAGAGCGAGGTTTCTGCCGAGGCAGACTACAGCCTTGGAGGTACGTCTCCGGCCGTTATCAAGAACGGCACCAGCGCTTCATGGGATGGCGACTATCGGTGGGATGACGGCACCACGGGCGCTTGGATCACCGATTGGGTGGTATATGTAAACCGCACGAAGGATGCGCCTGGCGCCGTCTTCGACCTCCAGGGGAAAGAAGTGACGGTTAGCGATACGCTCCCTGGTAATTCGGAGGTTGTTTCTGGCAGCTCGAAATATAAATTGATGGACGCCGGCGGCTGGAATGGCTCGGCTGAATCGTCAATCGATTGCACAACAAAAGACGGAGCGGCAACTTACGTCATTCCAACTGCTGACGCTAAATACACTTGGGGTTCTGACATGGGCACGAAGGTCTCCGTGATCCTGTCCTACCAGACTGCCACTAAGGGCGTCGTCGACGGTGAGCAGACTATTACCAATACCGCTCAGGCTTCTTCGGGTAGCTACAGCTTCCCCGAGGGCAGTGGCACCGCTGCTTTCAATAACAAAGCTCTCACCAAGACTGGCAATGCCGTTTCTGGTTCCTCCGCTCGTGAGTACACCATTACGGTGAACGAGAACGCTTATGACCTTATATCTGGCTCCGATACGCTTACGCTTGTCGACGACCTCGACTATCGTGGTCAGCTCTCTGCCTCTACTATTAGCGTCAAATCATCAGCCGGCATCGATCTTCTCGCTAGCGGTCAGGCAACTTATGAGCTCACCAAGGTCGCTGAAGGTGGTAATGCACACACGCGTCTAACGCTTACGGTGCCCGATTCCATGAAGGTCATCGTTACCTACAAGGTCATTCCCTCGGGTAATGCCGGCGACCTTATGGAGAACTTCTCCAATTCCTGCTCGCTGAACGGCGTCAAGAACTCTTCTACAAGCGTCTCCCAGACGTTCAACGTCGCCTCCTCGAGTGGCGGAACTGGCGCTGAGAGTTGGGGCATCTCGCTCACCAAGTACGACTCCTCGGGTAAAAAGACCCTCGAGGGGGCCACCTTCGAGCTTTGGGAAATCGATCTCGATCAGTCCACCGCAGACAATATCGTGAAGAATAAGGTCGATACTCAGGTGAGCGATGCCAGCGGCAAGGTGAGCTTCGGCACTGAGGATGCGCCGCTACTTTCCAACAAGCTTTACTACTTCGTCGAGACTGAAGCGCCTGAGGGTTACGAGATCAGCTTCGAGGGCAACACGTACGTGATGCTTAAGAGCGATGCCACAAAGAGCGATTACCAGGCCGCATACGATAAGGCCATGGCTCTTGGCGTCACCCCGAGTTCGGCCCGTAGCTACAGTGCGTTCGACGAGCTCTCGGCGGGGTCGTTTGAGCTGAATGTAGAGAAAACCGTTAAGGGCGTATCTGCGCCGGAGGGGACCACATTCACGTTTCATGCCGAGGCCACGGGAGAGAATGCCTCTTCTGCTCCGGTACTGGACGATGTTACGGTCACTGCTTTTGCCACCGGCGACATGATATACCCCGACAACAAGTTCATCGGTACCCTGACGGACGGCATGAAAGGCGAGACATTCACCTATGTCGTTAGTGAGAGTGGCGTCGCTCCAGATGGCTGGACATTCGATGCCACAACGTATACGGCCAAGGTCGAGGTTGTCGAGAAAGATGGCAGGCTCGTTGGCGAGGTGATGTACTGGAAGGCTGATGAGAGCGGGGAGCTAGTACCCACCGGTGAGCTCAAGATGCCCTTCACGAACACCTACGCCGCCTCCGGCGAGGCCACGATCAGCGTCTACAAGACCGTCAACGGCGGCACCGACGCCAAGCCCGGCGAGAGGTTCACCTTCGAGCTCGTCGACGCCTCCGGCAAGACCGTCGACACCGTCGAGGCCGTCGCCGGCCAGACCGCCGACTTCGGCAAGCTGAGCTACGGCTTCGACGACGCGGGCAAGAGGTTCACCTACACCGTCCACGAGACCGGCCACAACTCCGACGGCTGGACCGCCGCCGACGACGTGACCGCCACCGTGGAGGTCTCCGACAACGGCGACGGCACCCTCAAGGCGGACGTGACCTACTCCAACGGCACCGGCGCCGCGGCCTTCGACAACACCTACGCCGCCTCCGGCGAGGCCACGATCAGCGTCTACAAGACCGTCAACGGCGGCACCGACGCCAAGCCCGGCGAGAGGTTCACCTTCGAGCT
>CAVIKC010000040.1:0-9892 GCA_963643405.1 Succinivibrio sp. | reverse complement strand
GCAAGGGCGGCCTGGACGTCGCCGTGGAATACTCCAACACCAAGGAGGGCGCCGCCGGCTTCGACAACACCTACAAGGCCACCGGCGAGGCCACGATCAGCGTCTACAAGACCGTCAACGGCGGCACCGACGCCAAGCCCGGCGAGAGGTTCACCTTCGAGCTGTACAGGGCCGGCGCCGACGGCAAGGCCACCGGCGAGGCGCTCGGCACCGTCGAGACCGAGATGGGCAGGGTCGCCAGCTTCGACGCCCTGAAGCTCACCGAGGCCGGCACCTACGCCTACGTCGTCCACGAGACCGGCCACAACTCCGACGGCTGGACCGCCGCCTCCGACGTGACCGCCACCGTGACCGCCACCGACAACGGCAAGGGCGGCCTGGACGTCGCCGTGGAATACTCCAACACCAAGGAGGGCGCCGCTTGGTTCGATAACAAATTTGTTCAGCCCGACCAGCCGAGCGAGGGGACCGATCAGCCTAAGACTGAGGAAAAGGAAACCGCAAAGAAGTCTTCCGGTGCTAAGACAGGGGACGACTCGATTGTGTTCGGCGGAGCAGCCGTAGCGGTTGCCGCCTCTGCTGCAGGCGCCGTCGCACTGGCACGTCGCCGCAAGAACAGCTAACTCCAAGCTCCGCTTGGTGTAACCGAAAGGGCTCCGATTTTCGGAGCCCTTTCTTGTTTTTGGCGTCCGTAATCGAACAAAACGCGCTTACCGCGTGAAGGGTACGGAACCTTCTTTTCTGTTTGCTATGATCGGTTCCTATGGGAAGCAGGCGTAAACAACACGGATGCCTATTCAGGCTGGTACGGGCAGTATTGGGCTTGATTCTTGCTGCCGCAATAGTGGTGGTGGGCATCTCCTTGGGGATCAACGCCTGGGTCTGCGGTTCCACCCGTTCTGCGATACAGACCCAGCAGCAGGCCGTGGCCGAAGCTGCAAGCTTCGATGCCGATGCCATCGTTGTTCTGGGCGCGGGCATCAACTGGGACGGTAGCCCTTCGGCCATCTTGAAGGACCGGCTCGATGTCGCCATCGCGCTCTACAGTGCCGGCGTTGCCCCTAAAGTCATCATGAGCGGCGACAATTCCGATTCCTCGTACAACGAGGTCATGGCCATGGCAAAGTACGCACGCGCGAACGGCGTTCCGGCCAGCGATATATTCTGCGACCATGCCGGCCTTTCCACGTACGATTCCATGTACCGCTTAAAGAATGTTTTCAGCGTGCAGCGCTGCGTTGTGGTTACCCAGGAGTACCATCTGTATCGCGCCTTGTACGATGCGCGCGCCTTCGGCATAGATGCCCGCGGCGTGAGCAGCAGCCTAAGCGAGTACGCCGATATGCAGTCGTACGAGGAGCGCGAGTTCCTGGCGCGCATCAAGGATTTTGCCGGCGTGCTTACCAGGATGGAGCCGGAAACGAAGAGCGAGCCCGTCTCGCTGAACCAGTCGGGCACCGTTACCCAGTGGTGGTAGCGGCGTAGGTGCTACCCGTTCGCGCTGAGTGGGGTGCCAGCCTTGCGCAGATGTTGCCGCAGGGCAGCCTCCGGCAGCTCGCGGGTTTGCAAGCCAAGCGGAAGAAGGGAAGAGCCGTGCCGAAGATCGTCGTCGTAGACACCGATTTCGATAGCAACGACATCGAAGTGGAGATGGCCGCCAAGGCCGGTATCGAGATAGCCCTGTTCCAGGACCGCAGCCCCGAGGCCATTATTGAGCACGCCGCCGATGCCGATGGCGTGGTTACCTCGTACGGCAACTTCCCCGCAAAGGTGTTCGAGGCGCTGCCCAACCTGCAGGTGGTAAGCCGCACCGGAATCGGCTACGACAGCATCGACGTCGAAGCCGCCACCAAGAACCGCACCGCGGTGTGCGTGGTTCCCGGCTACGGCACCGAAGTGGTTTCCGACCAGGCAATATCGTTGGCGCTCGCCTGCTTGCGCCGTCTGAACGAAACCGATGCCGACATGCGTGCCGGCATATGGGATTACGCCCGGCACCGCCCCTATGGCCAGGTGCTCGGCCGTACGTTCGGCGTGGTGGGCATGGGCGAGATCGGCCGCTGCTGCGCGAAGAAGGCGGCCGGCTTGGGCTTCAAGGTGGTGTGTTATTCACGCTCGCTCGTTCCGGGCAGGCGCACGCCCGAAGGCTACGAGATACTTTCCTACGAAGACCTTCTGCGCGTATCCGACGTGGTGAGCTTCCATACGGCGCTTACCCCGCAGACGCACCATATGCTCGATGCGCAGCATATTGCGCTCATGAAGGAAACCGCTGTGGTGGTGAACACCTCGCGTGGGGCCGTCATCGACACCGTGGCGCTTGCCGATGCGCTGCAAGAAGGCAAGCTTTGGGGCGCCGGCATCGATGTGTTCGAGGGCGAACCGGTCGATTTCAGCCATCCGCTTCTGAAGGCTCCCCATACCGTGCTCAGCCCGCACGTGGCCTACTGGTCCGAGGAATCGGGGCTCGAGCTGCATCATCGCAGCATGCAGGCGGCGATAGACGTGGTGCTGGGCAAGCGCCCTGCCGATTGCCTGAACCCCGAAGCCCTGCGCTTCTAGCAGGGCGGCCGGTCCTGCGTCCATCGCAGTCCGATTGCGGCTGATTTCGCTGCCTGAGCTTCTTTTCAGCCATCGGGGTTGCGATAGGCCGAGCGCAGAAAGGAAATGCAGCATGCTGGTTGGCATCATCTCGGACATACATGGCAATCTAAGCACCCAGGCCGAACAGGCCCTTTCGCCCTGCGACCTTATTCTCTGCGCTGGCGACGTAGAGCGTCCCTCTATCCTTATGGAGCTCGATGCCATCGCCCCAACTGTTGCCGTGCTGGGCAACTGCGATACCAGCCTGCGCGGGATGGACATCCCGTTTACGGCAAGCCCGCGCATCGGCGGTGTGCGCTTCTTCATGACGCACCGCCCTGAGGATATCGGCACGCCTGCCGAAGACGTGCGCGTGGTGGTGCATGGGCACACCCATGTTCCGCGCGAAGAGCGCATCGGCGAGGTTCTGTACCTGAATCCGGGTAGCCCAACAAAGCCCCGTGGTGGCAGCAAGAAGAGCATCGCCCGCATCTCCATAGAGGCAGGAAAGGTTGCCGGCGTCGAGTTCGTTGACCTGGAGTGCGCTTCCTGCTGATGTCTATTCAGCCTGCAGCGAAAAGATTGAGCTTATCCAGCTGGGGACCTGCTGCCTGATCTGATAACGTTAGAAAACGTTCACACGGCGGCCGGTCTGCCGGTTTGCAAAGATCAACGCGATTTCAGCGTCGAGGGAGTTTGCACGGCGGCCGGCCGCACTTATCTGTTCCGTTGTAGATTGGAGAATCATGGAAGCAACCTCTATCCAGAAGTACGGCGCCGAGGCGATCGGAACCTTCGTGCTTACCCTGTTCGGCTGCGGCACTGCCGCAACTGTAGGCGTCCTTGTCGGCACCGTCGGCATCGCCTTGGCATTCGGTCTTTCCATCGTGTGCATGGCGTTCGTCATTGGCAACGTTTCCGGCTGTCATATCAACCCTGCGGTCTCCCTTGGCCTGTTCCTTGACAAGCGCCTTTCCGGCAAGGACCTCATCGGCTACTGGGTCGGTCAGTTCATCGGCGGCATCTGCGCTGCTGCAGTGCTGGCTCTTATCATTTCCTGCTCCGGCCTTTCCGTTGCCGAAACCGGCCTGGGGTGCAATGGCTACGATGCCCGCAGCTCCGTCGAGCTTTCCATGGGCGGCGCCTTCCTGGTCGAGATCATCCTTACCTGTGCATTCGTGATGGCTGTGCTCGGCTCCACCGATTCCGAGAAGACTGCCCCGTTTGCTGGCCTCATCATCGGCCTTTCGCTCACCTTCGTGCACCTGTTCGGCATCGCTCTTACCGGCACGTCCGTAAACCCTGCCCGCTCTTTCGGTCCCGCGCTCATGATGTTCTTCAACGGCGACGCAGTGGCTCTGGGCCAGGTTTGGCTGTTCATCGTTGCCCCGCTGGTGGGCGGCGCGCTTGCAGCAGCGGTATACCGCTTCCTGAAGGTGAAGTAGCAGACTCTAGATCAAAGTACGATCAAGCTTTCGCCTGATTGGAGCGTATCTATTCCCCTGCGAAGGGCAACGGATCTGCTGCGGCAGCGCAGCGTTCGGTTGCTGAACCCATTAAGGCTCCAAGCCCGGTATTGCGCGATTGACCAAATCCCAGGCATGCCGTAAAATCAACGTCTGCTTATGCAATGCGCCGTTAGCTCAGCTGGTAGAGCAGGGGACTTTTAATCCCAAGGCCGCGGGTTCGACTCCCTCACGGCGCACCATCGCAACATCGGCCGCAGCCTTGTTCGGGCTGCGGCTTTTTTGCGCCTGTTGGGCGAAACGGCCACCGTTGGCCGCCAAAAGCGGCCGGCGAAAAGGCCGCCCGCGGCTCCTTGCCGAACATGTGGTGGCCTTGTGGGGTTCCCTTGAAAAAAAACTGCCGGGTTGGTAGACTTTCCATTTGCGTTTGACTACCTACCTGTATCAAAGGAGCTGTCTTGGCTAAACAAGATGCAATCGAGCTTGAGGGAACCGTTGTGGAAGCCCTCCCGAACGCCATGTTCAAGGTTGAGCTTGAGAACGGTCATGAGATCTTGGCCCACATTTCCGGCAAGATGCGCATGCACTACATCAAGATCCTTCCCGGCGACAAGGTTCAGGTCGAGCTTTCGGTGTACGACCTCGATCGTGGCCGCATCACCTATCGCTACAAGTAGGAAACGCTATTTCACCAAGCAAACTATCGCCTGCGGCTGGGCGTGGTAGATAAAAAGAAACACATTACCGAAAGGAAAATGATATGAAGGTACGTCCTTCGGTCAAGAAAATGTGCGACAAGTGCAAGATCATTCGACGTCATGGCAAGGTGCTCGTAATCTGCGAGAACCCCCGTCATAAGCAGCGTCAGGGTTAAAGAGAAAGGGAACGTATTCATGGCACGTCTCGTTGGTGTCGACCTTCCTCGCGACAAGCGCATTGAAGTCGGCTTGACCTATATCTACGGCATCGGCCTTACCACCTCTAAGAAGATCCTCGCAGAGACCGGCGTAAACCCGGACACCCGCGTGAACGATCTTACGGAAGATGAGCTTTCCAAGCTTCGCGATTACATCCAGGCTAACCTCACCACTGAGGGCGACCTGCATCGCGAGGTATCCCAGAACATCAAGCGCCTCATGGAGATCGGCTGCTATCGTGGCCTGCGCCATCGCCGCGGTCTTCCCGTTCGCGGTCAGCGCACTCACACGAACGCTCGCACCCGCAAGGGCCCGAAGCGTCAAATCGGCGGCAAGAAGAAATAGGGGTGTAACTAGTGGCAGCTAAGAAAAACGTTCGCACGCGCATCAAGCGTTCTGACCGCAAGAACATCGCTGTTGGCGCTGCACACATCAAATCCACTTTCAACAACACGATCGTTTCCATCACGGATCCTCAGGGCAATGTGATCTCCTGGCAGTCCGCTGGTACCGTCGGCTTCAAGGGCTCTCGTAAGTCCACGCCGTTCGCAGCTCAGATGGCAGCTGAGGCAGCAGCAAAGACCGCTATGGAGCATGGCCTCAAGAAGGTTGCTGTGTACGTGAAGGGCCCCGGCTCCGGTCGCGAGACCGCTATCCGCTCCCTTCAGGCAGCAGGCCTCGAAGTAGCCAGCATCCAGGATTGCACCCCTATCCCGCACAACGGTTGCCGTCAGCGCAAGCGTCGTCGCGTCTAACTGAAAGGATCGATACACTATGGCAATTAACAGGACTCCGGTTCTCAAGCGTTGTCGCCAGCTCGGTCTGGATCCTGCTGTTCTCGGTTACAGCAGCAAGAAGGAATCCATCCGTCAGCCCAAGCGTCGTCGCAAGGAATCCGAATACGGTATGCAGCTGCGCGAAAAGCAGAAGGCCAAGTTCATCTACGGCGTTCTGGAAAAGCAGTTCCTGGGTTACTTCAAGCGCGCCAAGTCCATGCCCGGCGTAACCGGTGCAAACCTCATGCGCATCCTTGAGTCCCGTCTCGACAACGTTGTGTTCCGCCTTGGCTTCGCCAAGACCCGCAAGGAAGCCCGCCAGATCGTGACCCACGGTCACATCCAGGTGAACGGCCGCCGCGTGGACATCCCGTCCTTCCGCGTGCGCCCCGGCGACCTTGTTGCGGTTGCGCCGAAGGCCAAGGAGCTTCTGGTGATCAAGTCCGCACTCGTTTCCAACGAGGGCGTTCAGGTTCCTGCTTGGCTCGAGGTTGACATCGAGAAGCTTCAGGGCAGCGTACTTGCTCTTCCCGAGCGCGATCAGATCGATCTCGACATCAACGAGCAGCTTATCGTCGAACTTTACTCGAAGTAGCAAACGCACTGCGGTTTATTAAGGAGGCTTATTCAATATGACAGAGTTCATGAGGCCGACAGTAACGATCGAAGAGGTCAACGAAACCGTTGCCCGCTACATCGTAGAGCCGCTAGAGCGTGGCTACGGTTACACTCTTGGCAACTGCATGCGTCGTGTTCTGCTCTCGTCTTTGGACGGAGCGAAGGCGACCGCTATCCAGATCGATGGCGTTCAGCATGAGTTCACCACCGCCGAGGGCGTGATCGAGGACATCACCGATATCGTCTTGAACGTTAAGGGCCTGGTATTCAGCGCCCTTAACGGCGACATCAGCGAGGCAACTGCGCATGTGCATGCTGAAGGCCCCTGCACCGTCACGGGCGCTGATCTTGAGGTTCCCACCGAGTTCACCTTGATCAATCCTGAGCATGTTATCGCAACCGTCGCTGATGGCGGAACGCTTGATATGACCGTTCGCATCGGCGTTGGCCGTGGGTATGTTTCCGCCGAGCGCAACAAGCGCACGGAGGATCCCATCGGCATCATCCACGTTGATTCGCTGTTCTCGCCGGTTCGCCGTTGCACCATGGGCGTCACCGATACCCGTGTTGGCCAGCGTACCGACTATGACAAGCTTGTTCTTGAGGTTGAGACCGACGGCTCCATCAACCCCACCGAGGCTGTGTGCCGTGCTGCGAATATCATCAATCAGTACATGGGCGCATTCCTTATGCTCGACGAGGTTGAGGAAGATGAGGAGGGCGAGGTAGTTTCCATCTTCGCCCCGGAGAATCAGGAGACGAACGCCGAGCTCGATAAGCAGATCGAGGATCTGGACCTTTCCGTCCGTTCCTACAACTGCCTTAAGCGCGCCGGTATCCATTCCGTGCGTCAGCTGGTCGAGTACTCCGAGAACGACCTGCTCAACATTAGGAACTTTGGTGCGAAGTCCATCGAGGAAGTGAAGGACAAGCTCATTTCCATGGACCTCAATTTGAAGCAATAGGAGATTTTAAGATGAGGCACAACTACAAGGGCCGTAAGCTTGGCACCGACTTCAGCCACACCAAGGCAATGAAGAAGAGCCTTGTTGCCGCTCTGTTCACCAACGACCGCATCAAGACGGTCGAGGCTCGCGCCAAGGAGATCCGTCCTGATGTGGACAAGATCATCACGTGGGCCAAGAAGGGTGACCTGCATTCCCGCCGTCTGGCCATTGCCAAACTCGGCGATAAGGAACTGGTACGTGAGGTATTCGAGAAGGTTGCCCAGGGCCAGTTCGCTGACCGCCAGGGTGGCTACACCCGCATCATGAAGCTTGGCAACCGCAAGGGCGACAACGCTTCCATGGTAATCATGGAGCTCGTTACCGAGCCTTGCCAGCCCAAGGCAAAGGCAGAAAAGCCTGCTGCTAAGAAGGAAGCTCCCAAGAAGGAAGAGAAGCCTGCTGAAGAGCCTAAGGCAGAAGAGGCTGCAGCCGAGGAAGCACCTGCCGAGGAAAAGGCTGAATAACTTTTCCAAGGTTGCTTTGCATCCGAATTTCAAAGGGATCCGATCGATCGGATCCCTTTTTTGTTTCTGAGTGGATGTTGCGTTAGGGGCCGGCAACGTATTGATGGCGTTCTCGTGCCAAGTTCATGTCTGTTGTTGTCGATGGCTACTATGGATATTGCTTCGCAACGAAAGGAAGTGCTGCGCTGATGAACAACCGCGGGAATGCCTGGAAATACCGTATGGCCCAATGGATGATGGGCAGGTATGGAATCGATGAGTTGATGCAGGCCCTGATGATCGTCGCTTGCCTGCTTATCGTCGTCAACTTCTTCGTGCACTCCGGTATCCTCTCCCTTCTCTCGCTTGTGCTCATGGTCTTCGCCATTTACCGGTGTTATTCCCGGAACTTCGCAGCACGCCGTAAAGAGCTTGATATGTACCTACGCATTATGGAGAAACCGAAGGTTTGGTGGCGGCTTGCGAACAAGCGTTATGAGAACCGCAAGACCACGCTGTATTTCAAATGCAGGGGATGCGGCGCGATCCTCAATGTGCCAAAGGGCAAGGGAAAGATGCGCGTAACTTGCCCTAAATGCGGTACGACGGTAGAGAAGAAATCGTAGTCTTCGAGATTCCCCTTATTGTTTTGAGTGCGTAACCCTGTGGGCGATGCTATTTTGATGGGCTTTTCCTATTGTGCCTATCCAATGCTTGCTGCGTTCTTGGACATGCGTAGCGTAATCCCGGTGCCGTGTCACGGGTTCGATTCTCTCTACTGCTTGCGATGTCCTTAAAAAGTCACGGAATCGACATACTGTGTTCGTAATTATTCACGAATACAATATATAGCGTATATATAGCGATATAAAAATTTAGCCGTTTATAAAATCAAGGGGTTAATTCTAGAAATCTTCGGCGTAATATAGCCCTCGCTCCTGCAGAACATGAATGTTCTGCAGGAGGTGATGCGCGGCGCTTAAGCAATCCCGTATCAAGCCTTCTCGGCAACAGGGCGGCAGAACCGCCTTCACTATAGAGAAACGAGGTACGCATGAAGATCATCAAACGTGACGGCTCAGAAGCGGTATTCGACCTTCTTAAGATTGCCAATGCCATCAAGGGCGCCAGCGACGAGGCTCCCGAGGAGGAGCGTCTTACTGCGCGTCAGATCGACTATGCTGCCCATAATGTTGCCGATACATGCCAGGCGCTGGGTCACACCGTGTCGGTTGAAGAGGTGCAGGACATGGTCGAAAACGAGATCATGGCCTTGCATAAGTTCGAGGTAGCCCGACGCTACATCATCTACCGTTACGTGCAGAACCTGAAGCGTCAGTCAAATACCACTGACGATAAGATCCTTGCCCTGATCGAGTGCAATAATGAAGAGGTCAAGCAGGAGAACTCCAACAAGAACCCAACGGTGAATTCCGTCCAGCGCGACTACATGGCCGGCGAGGTTTCCAAGGACTTGGCTACGCGCATCCTTCTTCCCGAAGACGTGGTGCGCGCTCACGAAGAGGGCATCATCCACTTCCATGATTCCGACTACTTCGCGCAGCATATGCACAACTGCGATCTGGTGAACCTCGAGGATATGCTGCAGAACGGCACGGTTATCTCGGGCACGCTCATCGAGAAGCCGCACAGCTTCAGCACCGCCTGCAACATCGCAACCCAGATCATCGCGCAGGTCGCCTCCAGCCAGTACGGTGGGCAGTCCATCTCGCTTACCCATCTTGCTCCCTTTGTTGAGGTTAGCCGCAAGAAGATCCGTGCCGATGTTATCCGCGAGCTGAACGAGGTTGGGGTAGAGCCCAGCGCAGAGCAGCTTTCCCGCATTGTGGAGACGCGCTTGCGCGACGAGGTGCGTCGCGGCGTCCAGACCATCCAGTACCAGGTGGTAACGCTGATGACCACCAACGGCCAGGCGCCCTTCGTAACCGTGTTCATGTACCTCAACGAAGCCCGCTCCGACCAGGAGAAAGCTGATCTGGCCATCATCATCGAAGAGGTGCTGCGCCAGCGCTACGAGGGCGTGAAGAACGAGGCGGGCGTGTGGATCACCCCGGCGTTCCC
>CAVIKC010000039.1:0-16756 GCA_963643405.1 Succinivibrio sp. | reverse complement strand
ATCAAACAGCGGAACGGGAATCCCCGAAGGGCTGGTGCCCCAACCCGCGGCGCGGGTAGGAGGGTTAGCTCCCTCCGCAAACGCAAAGGAGGTCGGCACCCTCAGCGGGCACCGACCTCCTTTTTCATCCAATCGTAAGGCAGCGACTGCGGCGCTGTTTTTAGCGGGCGCTACTTGAAGTAGTCCACGCCACCTTCGAACAAGGGCTGGTACAGATCGCCGGGGACGTTCTGGTACAGGCCGTTGCCGCTGCGCTCGGTGTGGCCCATCTTGCCCAACACGCGGCCGTCAGGGCTGGTAATGCCCTCGATCGCCTTGATGGAGCCGTTGGGGTTCACCGACCAGTC
Organism: Succinivibrio sp.; assembly: GCA_963643405.1. GTDB lineage: Bacteria > Actinomycetota > Coriobacteriia > Coriobacteriales > Eggerthellaceae > Anaerotardibacter. The sequence goes on along the minus strand of CAVIKC010000039.1, from coordinate 16,409 downwards.
CATGGAAGGCTTGCCTTGCTCGTCCACATACTGCGTGGCAATCTGACCCGCTGCCGCCAACTGCGCTACCGTTTCTGGGCTTGCAACGAAGCGGCCTTCGCCGTGGCTGATGGCAACAGTGTGCACATCGCCCACGCTGCAATGGGAAAGCCAGGGCGAAAGGCTGGAAGCAATGCGCGTGCGCACCAAGCCGCTCTGGTGGCGGCCCACCGTGTTGAAGGTGAGCGTGGGGGCATCGGCAGCGGCGGGAACAATATCGCCATAGGGAACCAGGCCCAACTTGATTAGCGCCTGGAAGCCGTTGCAGATGCCCAGCATCAAGCCGTCGCGCTTCTGCAGCAGCTCGCGAACCGCCTCGGTAACCTCGGGTGCGCGGAAGAACGCCGTGATGAACTTCGCGGAGCCGTCGGGCTCGTCGCCGCCGCTGAAGCCGCCGGGCAGCATGACTATCTGGCTTTCCTTGATGGCCTTCACCAGCGCGGCCGTGCTTTCGGCAACCGCCGCAGGGGTAAGGTTGTTCACCACCAGAACGTGCGGGTCGGCGCCGACGCGCTTGAAGGCACGGGCCGTGTCGTACTCGCAGTTCGTGCCAGGGAACACCGGAATAACCACACGGGGCTTGGCGAACGACTCGCCGCACACCAGGGGAAGCTTCTCCGACCAGGAAACAGCTTCCACCGCTTCGCCCTTCTGGCGATACGGGAACACGGACTCGATGCCGCCCTCCCAGGCTTCCTGCAGCTGCGCCAGATCGATGGTCTCGCCGCAAGCGGAAAGCTGGTAGGCCTCGGTGGTTTCGCCGATAACGGAAACGGCCACCTCGCCGTTGCCCTGGGGCAGCTCGGCACCTTCGGCAAGCTCCACGATGAAGCTGCCGTAGGCCAGGCTGAACAGGTCGTCCGCCTCAACATCCTCGGAAAGCGAAACGCCGATGCCGTTGCCTACGCACATCTTGAACAGCGCCTCTGCGGTGCAGCCGTAGCCTGGCGTGGAAGCCGCAGCAACCGCACCTTCGCCGATCAGGCGCTCCATCAGGCTGAATGCAGCATCCATACCCTCGGCTTCAGGCACCAGGGCATCTTCGTCGTAGAAGGCAGGCGCGATGCGCACCACGCGGGAGCCGGCGCGCTTGAATTCCGGCGAGACCACGCGGTCGATGGATCCGGTGGAAACCGCGAAGCTGATGAGCGTCGGCGGAACGTGCAGCTCGTGCTGGCCTTCCTCGAAGCTGCCCGACATGGAATCCTTGCCGCCGATGGCGCCGATCTTCAGGTCTACCTGGGCCATCAAGGCGCCCAGCACCGAGGCAGTGGGCTTACCCCAACGCTCGGGGACATCGCGCAGGCGCTCGAAGTACTCCTGCAGGGAAAGATAGGCGGCTTCGCGGGTGAAACCGGTTGCCACCAGGCGGGCAACGCTTTCCACTACCGCAAGGTATGCGCCCTTGAACTGGTTCTTCTCGGAAAGATACGGGTTGAAGCCCCATGCCATGGCGCTTGCTGTGGTGGTTTCGCCATCGACCGGGAACTTCGCCACCATGGCCTGCGCGGGCGTGAGCTGGCGCTTGCCGCCGAAGGGCATGAGCACCGTTGCCGCGCCGATGGTGGAATCGAAGCGCTCGCCCAAGCCCTTGTTGGAGGCAACATTCAAATCGGTTACCAGCGAGGTCATTCGCTCGGAAAGCGTGGCGCCCGCCCATTCGGGCTGGTAGCTCTCCGCTTCCTGCACATGAACGCCCTGGTACTTGGGGGCGCCGTTGGTGTCCAGGAACGCGCGGCTGATATCCACGATGGCGCTGCCGTTCCATTCCATGCGAAGACGCGGTTCCTCGGTTACCGTGGCAACCACGGTGGCCTCGAGGTTTTCCTCGTGCGCGTAGCCGATGAACTCCTCCACGTCTTCAGCAGCCAAGGCAACGCTCATGCGCTCCTGGCTCTCGGAGATGGCAAGCTCGGTGCCGTCGAGGCCGTCGTACTTCTTCGGAACCGCGTTCAAGTCGATGAGCAGGCCGTCGCACAGCTCGCCGATGGAAACGGAAACACCGCCGGCGCCGAAGTCGTTGCAGCGCTTGATAAGGCGGCATGCCTCGCCGCGGCGGAATAGGCGCTGGATCTTGCGCTCGACCGGAGCGTTGCCCTTCTGCACCTCGGCGCCCGACTTCTCCACGCTTTCCACGTTCTGCGTCTTGGAGGAACCGGTGGCGCCGCCGATGCCGTCACGGCCGGTGCGGCCGCCCAACAGCACGATCTTGTCGCCCGGGGCGGGCTCTTCGCGGCGTACATGGCTGGCCGGGGTAGCGCCCACCACGGCGCCCACTTCCATGCGCTTGGCCACGTAACCCGGGTGGTACAGCTCGTTCACCTGGCCGGTTGCCAGGCCGATCTGGTTGCCGTAGCTGGAATAGCCGGCAGCGGCGGTGGTTACCAGCTTGCGCTGGGGCAGCTTGCCGGGAAGCGTTTCGGAAACGGGAACCGTGGGGTCGCCCGCTCCGGTGACGCGCATGGCCTGGTACACGTAGCTGCGGCCCGAAAGGGGGTCGCGGATGGCACCGCCCACGCAGGTTGCCGCGCCGCCGAACGGCTCGATCTCGGTGGGATGGTTGTGCGTCTCGTTCTTGAACAGGAACAGCCAATCCTGTTCTTCGCCACCGACATCGACCTTGCACTTCACGGTGCAGGCGTTCACTTCCTCCGATTCATCCAAGCCGGCAAGGCCGCCGTGTGCGCGCAGGTACTTGGCGCCGATGGTGCCCATGTCCATCAGGCACACGGGCTTGTGCTCGCGCCCCAGCTCGGAGCGCATGGAAAGGTACTTCTCGAATGCGAGCTTCACCGTTTCGTCGTCGATGACGACATCGGTGAGCTCGGTGCCGAAGGTGGTGTGGCGGCAGTGGTCGGACCAGTAGGTATCCACCACGCGCACCTCGGTGATGGTGGGGTTGCGGCCGATTTCCTTGAAGTGCGCCTGGAAGAACTCGATGTCGGCCTGATCCATGGCAAGGCCGCGCTCGGCGCGGAACTGCGCCAGCCCTTCGGGGCCAAGCTCGGTGAAGCCCTCCACCACTTCCACGGGCTGGGGCTCGGGAGCCTTCACTTCGAGCGTTTGGCGCTGGGCAAGGGAAGCCTCACGCGATTCAACGGGGTTGATGACGTAGCGCTTGATGGCGGCAAGGGAGGAATCGGAGATCTGGCCTTCCAGCACGTACACCTTGGCGTACTGCACGGTGGGGCGCTCGCCCTGGCTGATAAGCTGGATGCACTCAGAGGCGGAATCGGCGCGCTGGTCGAACTGACCCGGCAGCGCCTCTACCGCGAACACGCTGGTTCCCGCAGGGGCGGCAACCGCGCCATCGGCAGAGATGCTCACGCCTTCAACCGGGAACTCGCGCGAAGCAACGTCTACCTGGGGTTCGCTGAAAACCGTGGGGATGCACTGCTTGAACAGGTCTTCGGCAATGCCCTCGACATCGTATCTGTTAACGATGCGCAAGGTTGCCTGCTGCGGAAGGCCTTCCGCCACAACCGTGCGCAGCTCATGCAGAAGCTGCTGGGCCTCCACATCGAAACCGGGCTTCTTCTCAACATAAATGCGAGAAACCATGGATCCTACCCTTCTGTGTTCGGTGGGTTTTATGACCGCTCCAGCCGGCGAAGGAGCACCTTCACGCCGAATAGAACAGTTGTCACCATGATACACGCAAGCGCCCCTTGCCGCCGCGGGGGAACGGGCAAAACCGCACGCTATAATCGCACCCATGGAACAGGCGCTCTTCGACATACTCAAGCAGCTGGAAACCTGCAAGCAGCTGGGCGAACGCGAGCTTACCCAGGTGATCAACCGCAACAACAAACGCTTGATTGAACAGGCAGAACGCAACGGCAACACAAACCAGTGCCAAGGGCACGCCGACACACGCCCGCTTTCGAAGCGCCGCCTTATGGCCTACTACCTTGATGTGCGACAGAACCAGCCAGAGCGCTGGGCCGCCTGGGGGCTTGGCCCCGAACAGCAGCGCCGTTTGGAGCGCACCCTGCAGATGAAGCCGCGCCGCACCGCTTCGGGCGTGGCAACCATCACCGTGCTCACCAAGCCATGGAAGTGCGGCAGCGAATGCCTGTACTGCCCCAACGACCTGCGCATGCCGAAGAGCTACCTGGCCGATGAGCCTGCCTGCCAGCGAGCCGAGCGCTGCTGCTTCGACCCGTACCTGCAGGTGCAGGCCCGCCTGAAGGCCCTTACCGAAATGGGGCACATAACCGACAAAGTGGAGCTAATCGTTCTGGGCGGCACCTGGAGCGACTACCCCGCGGAGTACCAGATCTGGTTCGTCCGCGAGCTGTTCCGCGCCCTGAACGACGGCATGTCGGGCCAAGCCAACGTAGCGGGCATCCGTCAGCGCTATCGGCAGGCCGGGATATCCAGCGACCCGGCAGAGCTTGCCGCGCAGGCAGGATCCGCGCAAGGCCAGGTGAACCAGGGGGTACGCTCCTACAACCAGGCCTTCGACCGTTTCTACGGATCGCACCCCGGATGGCAGGAAGCAGCCGGCTGGCAAAGCGCTGCCTGGGAACAGCTCGAAGCAGAGCACCGCGCCAACGAGCAAGCCACCCACCGCGTGGTGGGTCTGGTGGTGGAAACGCGCCCCGAGCGAATCGTGCCCGGACACCTTCTTACCCTGCGGCGCCTGGGCTGCACCAAGGTGCAGATGGGAATCCAAAGCCTGGATGAGGGCGTCCGCCTGGCGAACAACCGCCACACCACGAACGCCCAGATACAGCGCGCCTTCGAGCTGCTGCGCCTGTTCGGATTCAAGACGCACGTGCACGCCATGGTGAACCTGCTGGGCTCCACCCCCGAAGCCGACAAGGAAGATTACCTGCGCCTGGCAACCGATAGGGCCTTCCAGCCCGACGAGGTGAAGCTCTACCCTTGCGTGCTGGTTGAGGGAACGGGGCTCTGCGGCCATTACACCGACGACTCGTGGCGCCCCTACAGCGAAAGCGAGCTGGTGGATGTGCTGGTGGCAGACACCTGCGCCACCCCGCGGTTCTGCCGCATATCGCGCATGATCCGCGACATCTGCGCGCCCGACATCGTGGCGGGCAACAAGAAGGTGAACCTTCGACAGATGGTGGAATCGCGCATCGACGACCAGGGGCTTGCCACGTCCGAGATCCGACACCGGGAAGTGAGCCTGGCGGACGTGAGCGCCGGCGAGCTTGAGCTGCATATAACCCCGTATGAGACCACGGCAACCAGCGAGCGCTTCCTGGAATGGGTTACCCCCGAAGGGAAGATCGCCGGGTTCCTGCGGCTTTCACTGCCGAAGCAGCAGGCTATGGCCGCGATGCTAGACGAGCTTGGCGCTGGAGCCGCCGCGGCTGAAGAGCCGAACCGGCGAGGCGCCACAGCAACCGCGCTGGTCACGGCCCCTGCACCCGGCGAACCACCCGCAGCCACCGCGCCCTTCGCCCTAGGCGAGGCGATGATCCGCGAGGTACACGTATACGGGCGCGTCGAGCGCATCGCCCACGATGGCAAAAGCAACGCGCAGCATCGCGGGCTGGGAACCCAGCTGGTGAACCGCGCCTGCGAACTGGCGGCAGAAGCCGGGTACCAGCGCATCAACGTCATAAGCGCCGTGGGAACCCGCGGCTACTACCGAAAACTCGGATTCTATGACAATGGCCTGTATCAGCAGCGCAACCTGGGCTAGTTGCCGTACCATTGCTTGCGAAAGATACCTTTGGCGAACTTACCTTCACGCCCGCGCACCCAAGGAGCACGCACATGGCAACCGCATACGAATCCCGCGACCAGATAGAAGAGAGATACCGCTGGGACCTTTCCAGCATCTTCGCAGACGACGCCGCGTTCGAGGCCGCACTGGAGGCAGCAAAGGAGCTTCCTGCGCAGTTCGCCGCCTACCAGGGCAAAATCAGCCAGTCCGCCGCCGACTTGCTGGCCTACCTGAAACTTGACGACCAGGCCGACTTGGCCCTTACCAAGCTGGTGAACTACGCCGAGCGCAAGAGCGACGAAGACACCCGCCAGTCGCGCTACCAAGACTATTCCAGCCAGGTTATGACGCTGTGGGTTTCCCTTTCCAGCGCCTGCGCCTGGTTCACTTCCGAGCTGCTCTCGCTTTCCGAAGAACAGATGGAGGCGTTCTATGCCGCCGAGCCCGGCCTTGAGGTGTACCGCCGCTGCCTGGACGTCATCTTCCAGCGGCGCGCGCACGTGCTCTCCCCCGCCGAAGAGAAGCTGCTGGCCGCGGCGGGCGACATGGCCAACCAGCCCGACAACATCTTCAGCCTGCTGAACGATGCCGACCTCACCTTCCCCGACGCAACCGACGCTCAGGGCAAAAAGCACCCGGTAACGCATGGCAGCTACGTCCCGCTGATGATGTCCACCGACCGCACGCTGCGTGAATCCGCCTACGAAAGCCTGTATTCCACCTATCACCAGTTCCGCAACACCTTTGCCGCAACGCTGGGAGCGCAGAACAAGCAGCTGAAGTTCTTCGCCGACGCTCGCCGCTACGATTCCGCGCTGGAAGCGGCGCTTTCAGGCAACGAGGTTCCCACCGAGGTGTACACCAACCTCATCGAAACAGTGCACAGCAACATGCCCGCCATGTACCGCTACGTTGCCCTGCGCAAGGAGATGCTCGGCGTTGACCAGCTGAAGTTCTCGGATCTGTACGTGCCCATCGTGGACGAATGCGACCTCACGTTCACCTACGAGGAAGCCTGCGACATCATATTGAAGGCGCTCGAGCCCATGGGCGAAGACTACCTGGCCCTGGTGCGCAAAGGCCTTTCCGAGCGCTGGGTAGACGTGTACGAGACCCCCGGCAAGCGCAGCGGAGCGTATTCCGCCGGCGGCTTCGGCATGCATCCCGTGATACTGATGAACTTCCAGGGCAAGCTCGACGACGTATTCACCCTCATCCACGAGATGGGGCATTCCATCCATACGTACCTTTCGTGCGCCAACCAGCCTGTTTGCTATTCCGATTACGTCATCTTCGTGGCCGAGGTGGCATCCACCTGCAACGAGGCCCTGCTTACCCGCTACTTCCTGGAGCACGCGAAGAACGAGCGCGAGCGCGCCTACTTCCTGAACCACTTCCTGGAGCAGTTCCGCGCCACGCTGTACCGCCAAACCATGTTCGCCGAGTTCGAGCTGAAGGTAAGCCAGCTGGTTGCCACCGGCGCCGGCGTTACCGCCGATGCGCTGTGCGGCATTTACAAGGATCTGAACCGCCTGTACTTCGGCGACGGGATCGAACTCGACGACCGCATAGCCCTGGAGTGGGCGCGCATCCCGCACTTCTACTACCGCTTCTACGTGTATCAGTACGCCACCGGCTTCGCCGCCGCCATTGCCCTTTCGCGACGCATCGTTGAGCTGGGCAAACAGGGGCGCGAAGACTACCTGGGCTTCTTGAGGGGCGGCAGCAGCAAGCCCCCCATCGAGCTTCTGCGCGGCGCCGGCGTGGACATGCTCAGCCCCAAGCCCGTCAAAGATGCCCTTGCGCAGTTCAGCGAGCTGGTGGACGAAATGGCCGAGACCTGCCGCAAGCTCAAGGCCAGCCAGCCTGCCGAATAGGACCAGAGCATGGACAACGCAACCCTGGGCACGCTTATCGCGCTCTGCGTGCCCTTAGCCGGCACAACGCTGGGCTCTGCCTTCGCCTTCTTCATGAAGGGCCAGATGAGCGAGCTGGTTCAGAAGATGCTGCTGGGGTTTGCGGCGGGCGTGATGATAGCTGCCAGCGTATGGAGCCTTCTCGTACCATCTATTGAGATGGCTCAAGGACAAGGCGTGGTCGGCTGGCTGCCCGCTGCGGTGGGCTTCCTGGCAGGCATGGGTTTCCTGCTGCTATTCGACCATTTCCTGCCGCACCTGCACCTTGACAGCCCCGAACCCGAGGGCGTGCCCACCAGCATGAAGAAACCCACAATGCTTATCTTCGCGGTGGCGCTGCACAACTTGCCTGAGGGCATGGCAGTGGGCGTTGTACTGGCAGGGTTCCTAACCGGGCAGACGGGCATCGCCCTTGCCGGCGTGGTAGCGCTGGCCGCAGGCATCGCCATCCAGAACGTGCCCGAGGGCGCCATCATATCCATGCCGCTGGTAGGCTGCGGGCTTTCGCGGCCGAAGGCATTTCTGTACGGCTTCCTCTCGGGCGTGGTAGAGCCCATCGGAGCAGCGGCGATGGTTGCCTGCGTGGGCCTGATGACCCCGCTTCTGCCCTACGTCCTGGCCTTCGCCGCCGGTGCCATGATGTACGTAGTGGTGGAAGAGCTTATCCCTGAAACACAAACCGGCAGTCACACCAACATCGGTGCCATAGCCCTCTCCTTCGGCTTCGTGCTGATGATGGTGCTCGATGTAGCGCTGGGCTAAAAGGCTCGTACGAAGGAGGCAACCCACTCTAAAGCTGTTCCGCTATCGGAATAGTTTTATGGATACCGGTATACAGAAATTATTCCGTTAGCGGAACAGTTTCGAAGCGGCCGTTAGCATTCATCGGCTTCTTTTGCCGCACCGCCGCTGGGCACCAAGTTGCTGTAATACTCCGTACGGCCGGCGAGCACGTCATCGTAGAAACCTTGCTTCCAGTCGATGTAGTCGATGCTGCCCTGAATCTCGGCCAACTGTTCAACCAATCGCTCGCGTTTTTCGGCCAGCATTATCTTGCGCCGAGGAATGCTCCCCTCCCCCTCCAGGCACAGCCCAAGATACTCACGCATCTCGGCAATGCTCATGCCGCACTTCTTAAGGCAGGCCAGGCTCTTTACCCATTCCAAATCGCGGTCGTCGAATACGCGACGGTTGTTCTTGTCGCGCTTGACATTAGGAACAAGCCCCTGATTGCAGTAGAACTTGAGCGTCTGGTACGTCATGTTCGCCTCGCGACATACGTCCATCATGGTGTACAGCTTGCCGCCTACCTGGGCATTCTTTGGAGCATTCGTCAATGTTGCCGCCTCTTTAGCCATAGCTCCTCCAAATTTCGAAATTTTTTCTTGACCGGTAGTAACTATCGGTTGCTATAACCGCATTGTCAAGGAAATTCAACAACGCAAAGGAGCAGCAATGGCTTTCGATCAAAACGACATGATGTACGTAGAACTTTCCAACGGCCTGAAGATGCCGCAGCTCGGCTACGGCGTGTACCAGGTAACCCAGGAAGAATGCGAGCGCTGCGTACGCAATGCGCTGGAAGTGGGCTACCGCCACATCGACACCGCGCAGAGCTACTTCAACGAGGAGCAGGTGGGCGCAGCCGTCGCCGCATCGGGTATCGACCGCAGCGATATCTGGCTCACCACCAAGGTGTGGCTGGAGCACTACGGCGAGGGCGCCACGCGCGCCTCGGTCGAGGAATCGCTGCGCAAGCTCAAGACCGACTACCTGGACTTGGTGTTGCTGCACCAGCCCTTCAGCGATGCATACGGTGCCTGGCGTGACCTGGTGAAGCTCTACGAAGAAGGCAAGGTTCGTGCCATCGGCATCTCCAACTTCTACGTGGACCGCATGGTCGAGTTCTGTGAGTTCAACGACGTTGCGCCCATGGTGAACCAGATGGAGCGCCACCCCCTGAACCAGAACACCGAGCTCCAGGAATGGGAAGCCAAATACGGCATCGTCCCAGAGGCCTGGGCGCCCTTCGGCGAGGGCCGCGGCGGCCTGTTCCAGAACGAGGTACTGGCCAAAATCGGCGCGGCACACAACAAAACCACCGCACAGGCGATGCTGCGTTGGAACCTGCAGCGCGGCGTGGTGGTGATCCCCAAGTCCGTGCACCGCGAGCGCATGGAAGAGAACCTCGACGTGTTCGATTTTGAGCTTACGGGCGACGAGATGGCGCAGATTGCCGCACTCGACACCAAGACCTCGAGCTTCTTCAGCCACAGCGACCCTGCCATGGTGCAGTGGTTCGCCAACATCGTGAACGAGCGCAAAACCAACCACGATTGCCGCCAAGACAAGAAGAACTGGTAGGAGGTAAAACCATGGCCAAAGCAAGCATCACAAGAAGGGGCTTCATGAAGATGGGGGTTACGGCCGTAGGCGCCATCGCAATGGGAGGGGTACTCTCGGCGTGTTCTTCGGGCAATGGAGATACCGAGCAGGCCAGCCCAACCGATGCCAACGAGCAGCAAGCGCAGGGCGCTGCCGCAGCGTCAAACACCAACAGCGCCAACAAGGTCCTTGTCGCATATTACTCGGCGCAGGGCCACACCAAGCGCGTTGCAGAGGCTGCAGCCGAAGAGCTGAACGCCGACCTGTTCGAGATCGTGCCGCAGGAGCCCTATTCCGATGCCGACCTCGATTGGACCAACGAGCAGAGCCGCGTTTCCCGCGAATACGAGGACGAGAGCCTGCGTGACGTGCCCTTGAGGCAGACAGCACCCGACAACTGGGCAGATTACGACACCGTGCTCATCGGCTATCCCATCTGGTGGGCCATCGCAGCCTGGCCGTGCAACCACTTTGCCACAGACAACGACTTCACCGGTAAGAAAGTTGTCCCCTTCTGCACCTCCTCGTCCTCGGGCCTGGGCCAGAGCGGCAAGCTCCTAGCCGATGCAGCCGGCAACGGTAACTGGCAGGCGGGCCAGCGTTTCTCGTCCGGAGTCTCGGACAGCGAGGTGCGCAGCTGGGCCGCTGGGATTTGAAGCACACTCGTCCTTTCAGGGGTAGACCCCGCAGATCATGGGCTGGCTCTTTGAGGGCTGAAAGAAGAGGGGGAAGGAAAATGGAATCGCTGCCAAATGACCGCCAACAGCTGAAGGTCTTGCTCGTCAACGCGGGGCCTCACAAGGCCGGATGCACCAATCGGGCTCTTGAAGAGGTTGCACGCACATTGCGTGGGGAAGGCCTAGCCACGGAGGTGTTCTGGGTTGGCAACAAGCCCGTGGCAAGTTGCTTGGCATGCCGCCGATGCGATAAGTTGGGTCGCTGCGTGATGAACGACCGCGTGAACGATTTCGTCGCCTTGGCGCCCGATTACAATGGGATCGTCTTGGGCTCGCCGGTGCACTTCGGCGCCGCAACCGGAGCCGCCACGGCATTTTACGATCGCGCATTCTACGCCCTTTTGCGAAGCTCGGCGGGAAACGCCCTGCGCATGAAAGTCGGCGCTGCCGTGACAAGCTGCCGACGCGCGGGCAATACTGCGACCATCGACCAGCTCAACCGCTATTTCCAGCTTATGCAAATGCCCATTGCCACTTCAAGCTACTGGAACATCGTGCACGGCGCCACGCCTGCCGACGTCGAGCGGGACACCGAAGGCCTTCGGACGATGCGCATGCTCGGTCGCAACATGGCGTTTCTCATCAAGGCGATCCACCAAGCCAAGCAGGCGGGAATCAGACCCGCCCCACCCGAGGCAACCACTTATACCAATTTCATCAAGTGATCATCTCGCATGGACAGCGCCTTTGAACCTCCTACGAAACAATCGTCTTGTAGTAAGCACCAAAGGCAGCGAGCGAGTCCATGATAGGCAGCATCTGCTGGCCGAGCTCGGTGAGGCCGTACTCGACGCGCGGCGGGTTCTCTCCGTAGTCGCGGCGAAAGACCAGGCCGTCGTCCTCCATCTGGCGGAGGCTGTCGGTGAGCACCTTTTGCGAGATGCCATCGAGGTCGCGGCGCAGCTCGTTGAAGCGCCAGGGCCGCACGCGCAAGTTGCGGATGATAAGCAGCTTCCACTTTCCGCCGATGAGCGCCACCGCCGTCGCGACTGGGCACTCCGGGAGCTCTTCTTTGGTCTTCATGGGAAGCCTGCCTTTCTTGCTTCGCACCGGTTTCTCAAACGATACGTAGTTACATAAAAGTGCGTACTCGTTTTTGCATGCGTACTAACTTTGAATATAACTCAAGCGGGATGCGCCCGCGAAGAAAACCAGCTCAAAGAGAGGAACCGTCATGGCAAACTACGCAAAGACCAGCATCAGCAACGAAGGCCGCGTCGAGCTGCACGAGGCGCTTGGCCTCACCGGAGCCGAGGTGAGCATCAACAAGCTCCCCGCTGGTGCGGGCGTGCCCTTCGTGCATGCGCACAAGGACAACGAGGAGATCTACGGCGTGCTCGAGGGCGCCGGCTCGGCCACAATCGACGGCGAGGAAGTCGAGCTCGCGGCTGGTGACTGGCTGCACGTCTCTCCTGCGGCACATCGCCAGTTCCGCGCAGCGTCCGACTCGGGCATCGCCTACGTTTGTATCCAGGTAAAGGAAGGCTCGCTCGGCGCCTTCACTGCCGACGACGCCATCATGTGCTAGCTCACGGCACCAGCACGCAAGAACATTACAATACACGAAGAGCGGCCGCGTTTTGCTACGCAAGGTCTCACGAGGCATAAAGAGGGTGTTCCCGACTTATCGGGAGCACCCTCTATCTACCGGCGAAATGATGTGCATAAACCCGAGAAACGCCACTGACAAGGCCTAGATTACTAGCATTATTGGGATTTATGCACACTAATTCACGAGGCTCGCTTCACGCATTGCGGCATGACCGCAATAACCTGCGCGACGCTGTCTTCGCAATCGCCTTTTAGCCATTCGTCGATGATCGCCATCGCCCGCCGGGATCGCCATCTCCTTCAAGGCAGGCGTGCTTACCGCAAGCGACGGCAGGGCTATATCCATGCAGGAGGCCGTCATTGAGCTTAACAAGATCGTTGGCGAGCCGTTCTTGCCAATCCACGGTTACCGCTATGGCTTCTTCTTGCACACAGTATCGTGCGCCCTTAATCGAGGACAAGGGTCGATTCGCAGAACAGCCGCGCGTTGCCGCCGAGCTCTACTTTGCCTGCGCCGACTCGACCGTAGAGGATGCCTCCTCGCTTGGACGCCTGCACCCCCGTAAGCTCGGCCTTTCCCAGGACGCGAGCCCAGTAGGGGAAGATATGGCAATGGCCCGACCCGCACACCGGGTCCTCGTCTACATCGAGCTTGGGGGCGAACGATCGGGAAACGCAATCGGCATCACCGCCGCCGGGGGCGGTTGCATGGACGAGCAGCCCCTCAAGCTGCGCGAGCTTAGCGAAATCGGGGTCGAGCGAGCGTACCTCGGACTCCGAGCCGAAGATACACAGCAGGTCGCGGCCGAGATACGCTTTGCGGGGCCTCGTGCCGAGCGCTTCAGCCATCTCTGCGGTCACGTCCACAGGAGCGAGCTCGTAGGAGGGGAAGCTCATCTCATAAAAATCCCCTTTTCTGCTTACGCGGAGAATCCCGCTCCTGGTGTCGAACTCCACCGCATTGCGCCCCTCATCGACGCAGGTACATACCACATGGGCCGATGCCAGCGTTGCGTGCCCGCACAGGTCAACCTCTCCGCCGGGGGTGAACCAGCGCAGCAGGTAGTTTTCGTTCTTTCTTACGAGGAAGGCTGTCTCGGATAGGTTGTTCTCGCAGGCGATGCCCTGCATGATTTCGTCTTCGAGCCACGAGTCCAAGAGGCACACGGCAGCGGGATTTCCGGAAAACAGTCTGTCGGTGAACGCATCAACGGTGTACTGCTTTATCATTTCCTTTTCTCCTTATCTGCTTGGCTGAGGTTGAGCCTGCGAGAATCCTGATCTTTCTTCAGGGCACCCGCGAACCTCCCTGTAACATGCTCGAAGGTCATGGAATCTTCTCTTGCGGTTCTCTTCTCTGGAACCAATGTAAAAAGCAAACAATAGCAATACAATTGTTTTATTGTGTGCAATACAATTAAGGCTGCTTACCCGTGCTTCTTTCATGATCGTGCTGCGTTGGCGGTCACACGGGCCAGCGCCCCAGTCTCTCTATGGCTTCGACCAGCTCTTCGGCATCTTCGTCTGCCGCACCCCAGCCCGTGCAGGCCTGATCATTGCGCGTTTCACCATAATTCTGACCACAAGAGACAAGGTGCCCCATGCCGATAAACTCTTTCGACGACTACTACATGTCCTGGCGCCCCGAGAGGTCGGCGCTCGCGCGGCCTTACTACCTCTGCCTAGCGAACATGATGGAGGACGAGATTCGCTCCGGTCGGCTGCCGGCTAACACGAAGATGCCGCCCCAGCGGGAGCTCGCCGACTTCCTGGACCTCAGCCTCTCTACAGTGACCAAGGCGTACAAGCTCTGCGAGACGCGGGGACTTGTGCATGCGACTGTTGGAAGCGGCACGTTCGTGACCCCGTATGCGACGGCTCGGACGATGGTAGAGGAGCCAAGCCGCTTTCCTGGCATAGACATGGGGTCGGTGCACCCCTTCTACGAGCACAACGCGCGCGTTGTCGATGTTGCTCGCGCTGTGGTGGGAATGCCCGGGGCCGAGAGATTGTTCGAGTACTCGGACCCCCTCGGCAGCGCGAGCCAGATCGCGGCCGGCGTGGACTGGATGCGATCGTTGGGGGTGGACGCCGATGCATCGGGCACGCTCATCGCGCTTGGGATTCAGAGCGCGCTCACGCTCGTTCTAACGACACTTTTCGAGCGCGGAGACCGCATTGCGGTCGACAGCTACACCTACCCGAACCTCATAGGCCTGGCCAAGTTGCTCGGATTGCAGCTCGTCCCCATAGCCGGCGACGAGGAGGGGATGCGGGCCGACGAGCTCGATAGGATTTGCTCGATACAGGAAGTGAAGGGGATGTACATCGTTCCGGCGAGGAACAACCCAACGAATGTTCGGCTCTCGGACGCCAGGCGCATGGATATAGCGTCCGTTATCCGCAAGAGGAATCTCATCGTTCTCGAAGACGACAACGGGGCTGCCGTTTTGGGCGAAAGGCTCTCGCCACTCTCCTCGTACGCCCCGGAGTGCTGCATCTACCTGGCCGGCCTATCGAAGGCCGTGTGCTCAGGATTGCGCATAGCCTACCTTTCCGTGCCCCGGCAGTTGATGGACAGCCTGCAGCAGGGTGCCCTCTTCGGGTACTTGAAAGTGCCTGGCCTGAACGCCGAGATAGCGGCCGAGTTGATAAGGACGGGTGCTGCGCGTGACATCGCAGACAGCAAACGTGTGCTCGCAGAGTCAAGAAACGATCTATTCTCGCAGGTGTTCCCTGGGGTACGCACCGTACGAGACTCTTACTACCAGTGGGTCGAGCTCCCCAAGGGGATGTCGGGAGCGCTTTGCGAAGCGGAGGCTGCGAAAAGAGGAGCGAACGTCTTGGGGGCCGAGCGGTTTTCGGTGGACAGGAGCGCTGCCTCCAACTACGTGCGGGTTGCAACTTCGTCGCCACGATCGGACGAAGATTTGGTCGAAGGGCTCCAAATCCTGAAGAGCGCTGTGGAAAACCAGCAGGCAAGCGGCTGCGGTGCCATCGCCATCGTGTAGGCAATGCGCCCCGTTGTCATGCTCATCGAGCCAGCAAGGGGGCTTATTTAATTCATCAGCTCCTTGACGGTTTCGATCCAGGCGTCCACTTCGACCTGCGCGGTCTTCATGCGCGCGCCACCGGAGGATTCGAAGGTGACTTCAAGGCCGGCAGCCGGAGCGGCGCCCGTTGCGACATTCTGGATGTCGGCGTTGGTGCTGCCGGGCCAGCCGGCACTGGTCGAGAAGGGCACAATGGTCTTGCCGGC
Source organism: Succinivibrio sp. (assembly GCA_963643405.1). Lineage (GTDB taxonomy): Bacteria > Actinomycetota > Coriobacteriia > Coriobacteriales > Eggerthellaceae > Anaerotardibacter. The sequence goes on along the minus strand of CAVIKC010000039.1, from coordinate 821 downwards.
CCACTCGATGCCGCCCATGAAGGTTTTCACCGCCGGTGCCATGGTGTACCACCAGGTAGGCGTTCCCACGGCGATGATGTCATAGTCGGCAGGGTCGTGTGCGAGAGCCTTGATTTCCGGCTCGAAACCGGCATTGACCTCGTCTTGCGCTTGCTGAACGGTTGCTTCATAGTCCTCGGGATAAGGTACAACGGTATCGATACGCGCAAGGTCGGCGCCGCAGGCCGCGGCTAGCTGCTCGGCGATCTTCTTGGTGTTTCCGTTGGTCCAGGTGTAATAGACAACCAGCATGTTCTTGCTCATTGCGGTTCCTTCCAATCGGGCGTATTCGTTCGCGGTTTCTTACTCTTCCAATGCGTTATAGGCTGCGTTGTCAACGGACTCGCACCACTCGTTGGAGCAGTCCTCGCCGGGGCATTCGAAAGCGAGATGGCTGAACCAACTGTCGGCCCTGGCGCCATGCCAATGCTTGACGTTCGCGGGGATCTCCACGATGTCACCAGGCTTCAAGGCTTGCGCCGGCTTCCCCTCCTCCTGATACCAGCCTTCACCGTCAACGCAGATAAGGACTTGCCCGCCGCCGGCACTAGCATGGTGGATATGCCAGTTGTTGCGGCAGCCCGGCTCGAACGTGACGTTGAAGATGGGCAGGTAGTCGCCGGGTTGGCTCAGCTGGTTCAGGTAGCTTTGACCGATGAAGTACTGCGCGAAGGCGTCGTTGGGCTGCCCCAGGCCGAAGAAGCCGCCGTGGGGCTCGGGCGCGTCGCCGGGCGCGTCGCCCGTCTCGTCATCCGCATATACCTCCTTCGCCAAATTGAAGG
>CAVIKC010000038.1:0-17029 GCA_963643405.1 Succinivibrio sp. | reverse complement strand
GTGGAGGGCCGAACCCACTTCGGTTGAAAACGGAGGGGATGACCTGTGGATAGGGGTGAAAGGCCAATCAAACCCGGAGATATCTCGTTCTCCCCGAAATAGCTTTAGGGCTAGCCTCGATCGCTTACCCTGGGTGGTAGAGCACTGGATCCACGAGGGGGCTTCACCGCCTACCAACCGGAACCAAACTCCGAATGCCCAGGGTCCCGAGATCGGGAGTCAGAACATGTGGGCTAAGCCGTGTGTTCGAGAGGGAAACAGCCCAGACCGCCTGCTAAGGTCCCCAAATCAACGCTGAGTGGCAAAGGATGTGCGTTTGCCTAGACAACCAGGATGTTGGCTTAGAAGCAGCCATGCATTTAAAGAGTGCGTAACAGCTCACTGGTCAAGTGGACATGCGCCGACAATACACGGGGCTAAGCGTTGTACCGAAGCAGCGGACTGTTTTATCAGTGGTAGGGGAGCTTTCCGCGGGGGGCGAAGCTGCAGGGCGACCTGCGGTGGACCGCGCGGAAGTGAGAATGCTGGCATGAGTAACGAGAGAGGGGCGGGAAACCCCTCCGCCGTAAGCCTAAGGGTTCCTGGGCAAGGCTAATCCTCCCAGGGTCAGTCGGGAGCTAAGGCGAGGCCGACAGGCGTAGCCGATGCACAACAGGCGGATATTCCTGTACCACCATGCCGCGTTTGACGACGGGGTGACGGAGAAGGGTAGCCGGGCGGGGTTCTGGACGTCCCCGTGAAAGCGCGTAGGGCGGCTGCGTTGGCAAATCCGCGCAGCCACGTGCCTGAGACGTTAGACGAAGCTTCGAGTGAAGCCGGTGAGCCCATGCTTCCAAGAAAAACCCCTAAGGAGCGAGCATGGTGCCCGTACCAAAACCGACACAGGTAGGCGGGTAGAGCATACCAAGGCGATCGGGAGAACCATGGTTAAGGAACTCGGCATACTGACCCCGTAACTTCGGGAGAAGGGGTGCCCCCTGCGGTGACTGGGCTTGCCCCACGAGCGGCGGGGGGTCGCAGCGAAACGGCCCAAGCGACTGTTTACCAAAAACACAGGACTCTGCTAAGCCGCAAGGCGACGTATAGGGTCTGACGCCTGCCCGGTGCTGGAAGGTTACGCGGATGCGTTAGCGCAAGCGAGGCGCTGAAGCCAAGCCCCAGTAAACGGCGGCCGTAACTATAACGGTCCTAAGGTAGCGAAATTCCTTGTCGGGTAAGTTCCGACCTGCACGAATGGCGTAACGACTTGGGCGCTGTCTCAACCATGGACCCGGTGAAATTGTATTATTCGTGAAGATGCGAATTACCTGCGGAAGGACGGAAAGACCCCGTGAACCTTTACTGCAGCTTGGCATTGGCTGTTGGTGCGGTGCGTAGAGGATAGGCAGGAGCCGGAGAACCGCGAGCGCCAGCTCGCGGGGAGGCGCCCTTGGAATACTGCCCTCACCGCATCGGCAGCCTAACGCGCCGCCCTCATCGGGGGCGCGGACCGTGCCAGGTGGGTAGTTTGACTGGGGCGGTCGCCTCCTAAAACGTAACGGAGGCGTGCGTAAGGTTCGCTCAGGGCGGTCGGCAATCGCCCGCAGAGCACAAGAGTACAAGCGAGCCTGACTGCGAGGCCCACAAGCCGAGCAGAGACGAAAGTCGGTTCTAGTGATCCGGCGGCCCAGCGTGGAATGGCCGTCGCTCAACGGATAAAAGGTACTCCGGGGATAACAGGCTGATCTTGCCCAAGAGTCCACATCGACGGCAAGGTTTGGCACCTCGATGTCGGCTCATCGCATCCTGGGGCTGGAGCAGGTCCCAAGGGTACGGCTGTTCGCCGTTTAAAGCGGTACGCGAGCTGGGTTCAGAACGTCGTGAGACAGTTCGGTCCCTATCCTCCGTGGGCGCAAGAGAATTGAGAGGATCTGTCCCTAGTACGAGAGGACCGGGATGGACGCACCTCTGGTGCCGCAGTCGTCGACCAACGGCGTCGCTGCCTAGCTACGTGCGGAACGGATAACCGCTGAAAGCATCTAAGCGGGAAGCCGGCCTCGAGATGAGTTCTCTCTTCGGTAAGGCCACTTCTAGACCAGGAGTTCGATAGGCCGCAGCTGCAAGCCCTGCGAGGGGCTCAGGCGAGCGGTACTAATCGGCCGAGCTCTTCATCTCGATTTCATCTTCTCGATTCGTGGTAAGGAAAACGTTCGCTGAAAACGCTATGCAACCCCCAGGGTAGCCCCCTCATTGAAAAGGGAATAGCACCCTCTGCAAGGCCAATGCCCTGCATGAGCGGAACCATGGAGGGGAGGATCACCCGATCCCATGCCGAACTCGGCAGTTAAGCTCCCCATCGCCGAAAGTACTGCGGTGCAGTCCGTGGGAGGATAGGAAGTTCCGCTCATGCAGGGCATTCCTGCGTCTTAGGCCCCCGAGGGGGCCTTCCGCGTCTCTGGGGGCTGGGGAGCCCGCGCGGCTGGGCGCGCGCCCTGCGGCTGGCTGCATCGGCGCCGCACCGGCTCGCCTGGTCGCCGCCGCACCGGCGCGCGCGTGCGCGGCTCGGGCTTGACGGGGGGTATGGGCGCGGCAGTAGATACTATTTGCATTGTGTCTGTGTGTCAATTTGTGGTTGTGAGTAGGGTTATTTCTCGCCTCTTTGCACGTAGCAGATCCGTTGGCAGGTTGCTTGCTTCGTCTGATGGCAATGTCCGCAAACATATGCTTTATGTGGGATAATGTCTCCGTCCGACTTCAACCTTCTAGGAAATGTATATGTCTAGTCCTAAGTTTTGTACCTCTTGCGGCTCTCCGGTTGATCCTGGTCAAAAGTTTTGCACAGCATGCGGAGCTTCAATTGATCTGGATGCTGCCGCTTCGGCGGATGCGGCAATCCCTCACTTGCCCAATGATTCGGGAATCGATGTTTTCTCCAACGGAGAGACAGTGCAAATGCCTCGCTCTTATTCGAGTAGACCCTCCAACACTTCTCCCATGCCTTCTATTCAAGATTCCACAGTAAGGCAGTATCGTCAGGCAGCTGTCGATAGCGTGCCTACTTCCCAGCCGGCGGGATCTGGCAATAGGAAAATCCTGATTGGTATCATTGCCGTATTGGCTGTGGTTCTGTGTGTTTTAGTGGGTGTATTGCTTGGAAATGTTCTTGGGGGAACAGGACAGCAAGGCTCTGCAGATGGCGGCGCTACTTCCCAATCACAGTCCCAGCAATCTGACTCATCGTTAAATACCTCTTCATCTGCTTCTAGCGGAAATTCTGCTTCCGAGCAGGAGATCTATAGTCAGCTGAACTCCTACTATTCAAAGCTCGGCAATTACGATTCGCAGATAGTTTCCTGTGCCTCTACCTTTAATTCGAACTTTTTGAAGAAGGATATGTCGACTCGCCAGGCTTATGCAAAGGAAGCTGAAAGCCTTCTTTCTCAGGTTAAATCGGATTATTCGGCTTTGGAGTCTTTGAGCGTTCCGTCCTCTTCCTCTAACAGCTCTTCCTACAATTCAATGGTTACTTGTTACAACGATTGCGTTCAGAGGATCAGCGTTATCTGCGAAGCTTGGACTAATAGCTTGGGGTATTCCGATCCAACGGGACATGACGATGCCATTTGTGCGCCTCTCTCAAGGGACAAGGTCAATGGCAGCAATAAGTACTTCACTGATTTTCAGCAAAATTACCCCAAGGCCAAACCTGTTGCGCCCAGCAACTAGTCATTTCTTTTCAGTTATTGATATTTGATCAACGTCCAAAGGAAAGGTTTGTTTATGTACGGATATGGAAGCGGATTCAGCAATGTCCAGTCCAGCGCCATCTTGGGGTCTTTTGGGATCTTCTTGGTATTGGGCTTTATTGGCTTTGTTGCTGCAATAGTCGTAACGGTTCTTCTGTACCGAAAGTTCGTTTCTGACGGCACGCCCCGCGTTTCGGGCAAGCGTGATTGGCGCCCCTTCTTCAGGTTCGAGACGCTTCTCATCGATAAGATCCTGAAGGCTTTTTACATCTTTACCAGCTGCTTGATCGCTTTCGAGTCCGTTGCCGCTATCGTTGCCGGCCTATGCTCGTTCATCGCAAATCCTCTCGGTGCATTAGTTGGCATTGTCCTTATAGCCATAGGCTGCGTTGTTTTGGAGGTGTTGAATCGTCTGGGCTTCGAGCAAACCATGCTTATGATCCTTGTTTGGCGCAATACCTCTGATCTCCGCAAGGGCCTTGTAGGTGATCGGCTTTTCGGGAATGCGTCTTCCGGCTCTACCGGTAGTGCCCCTGTTTCAGGCTCCGCCTTCCCAACGGAAGGTGTGTCTGCTGGATATTCTGCGCCGTCCCAGCCTGCAGCCCCCGCTGCTCATCCCTCCTCTTCCGGCTATTCCTCTGCGGCTTCGCCCTCTGCATGGACTTGTCCGAGTTGTGGAGCCAATAACAAATCGGGATCGTTTTGCTCTCAGTGCGGAAAGAGGAAGCCTCAATAGTTGCTACAGACCCTCTTCACCATTTTGATTCAAGGCTGCGAACTTCGTTTCGCAGCCTTTTCTTTTGCTCGTTTTACCTTTGGTTTCGACTGATTTTCTCATTCTCTTCTCAATTTCAGTTAAGTCTCGCCTTCACCATGAACGCAAAGATCGAGAGGGGGAGCGGATGAAGAAAGGCGCGTTGATAACAGGGATTCTGTGCGGGGTTTTCTGCGCGGTATGCGTGTTTATGTACTCGTCGGTTGTTCGTGGAGAGGCGGATTCTGCTCGGGCGGAAGCGATGCAGCGCTATGGCGGTGAACAGGTAGAGGTTCTTGTCGCCACAAAAGATATCTACCCAGGCGAAACGCTAAGCTCCTCGAACTCTGCCATCAAAACCTGGTTAAGCGATCTTCTCCCCGATGATTGCATAACCAATTTGACCGAAGTGAAGGACGTCCAGGTTTCCTCGATGATCATCAAGGGCGAAGCAATCTCTAAGCGAAGATTCGAATCGAGTTCAGCAAGCTTGGAGGTTCCTCAGGGATGTGTTGCGCTTTCGGTTGCTGCCCAGGATGTCCAGGCTGTAGGTGGCTCCCTTTGCGCGGGCTGCCTGGTCGATGTGTATGCGACTGGTTCGCAAACAGCCTGCATCGGCAAGAGCATCCTGGTCTTGGCCACGAATGTCGAGGGGAGCAGCTCCTCCAAATCAAAGGTAAGTTGGGTCACTTTGGCAGTTCCGCTTGAGCAATCGCAGGAATTCGTGACGGCGTCCCAATCCATGGATATCTATTTCGTCTTGCCGGCCCAAAGCTTAGACCCTTTGAGCTCATCACAGCTAACAGAAGAGGGTTCCTCTGAGAGCAGTCCTGCTGGTTCGGGTGGGTTTGATACGGCCGGTTCGACAGCGAACCCTTAGCGGATTGGGCGGTCTAAGCCGACCTGACGGACGAGTAATGGTTTCCCGCGGTGGAAGGATATGGAAATGCAGAAAACAGTGCTGTGCGTTGATTCCCAAACTTTGATGCATCCAGAAGCGATCGGCTTGGTCGATGAAAACCTTGTTGCCCAGCCATGGCTGCGGGTGTTCAGCTGTGCCGCCGATGTGCGTAGAGCCCTTGGTTCCGATGGGGGTTCCTCTCGTATCTGGGTTGTCTCCTCTGATGACATGGAGGGCATCAACCTTGCGGCCGCATTGAAGGGTGACAGGATAGGCCGAGAAGTAGACTTGATCTCGTTCGGAGGGACGGGCTCGGAAGTTGGGAGGTGCCAAGCGGCGGGAGTGGGTCTTGTAAGGGGCCTGGACGAGTTTGTCGGCAAGTACTCCGAGCAGAAAAGGCGGTGGATGGCCGAATCAGCAGATAGGGCTATTCGCGAAAACTCGGGATTGAATGTGATAGGGCGCAACGATATGGGCGGCTTCAGGAAGATCGCTGATATCCCGTTGGAAGAGCCTGATGCTGTTCGGATCGATCGGGACTGGTCGTCAGCCGAAAGGCCTTTGCCTTTCGATAGTTGCGGTGAGTTTCTCGATAGTGAAGCCAAGCCGGTTTCCGCCTCGGTGGCTCGCACTCTCCCGAGACCACCTGAAGCCAAGGCTTGGCAAACCCAAGAGGAGCTGATTTCCCATGCAATATTCAGGCAGCCGCAATCAGAGGATAGCGCTTTCGTCGTGTCGGTAGTTGGAGGATGCGGCGGTGTTGGGAAAAGCACGGTAGCGGTAAGCCTTGCAACGATGGCGCAATCGCGCGGGCTTAAGACGCTTTTGCTGGACGCGGACTTGCAGTTCGGCGATATGGGTTTCCTCCTCGGAGCAGAGGATGGTTTCGACATTGCTGATCTTATGGCGCAACCAGAGCGGTTGACGCAGGTCGAGCCTAAGGGCGGTCTGCCGGCACTGATCAGGTCTCCTCGGAAACTTGAACAGTCGGAGTTGATTATGGGGCGACTGGCTGAGTTCATCTGCTGCCTTAAGGGCTCTTTCGATTTGGTGGTGGTCAACACCGGGGCATTTTGGTCTGAGTCGCACATGCAGGTCATCGAAGCTTCCGACAAGATCCTGTTCATGCTCGACCAGCGTCCATCGTCGGTACGCTCATGTTCGCATGCGCTTGAGTTATGCGAACGTTGCGGCATCGCAACGCAGCAATTCTTATTTGTTCTTAATTTTTGCTCTAGGCATGCGCTTCTCACCTCTATCGACGTCTCCTGCGCACTGCATGGTGCGCGTGTGGAAGAGCTGAGGGACGGCGGAAAGGAAGTGGGCGAGCTATTGGGCGCTGGCCTGCCCAGGGACCTGATAGCCTCCAAGAACGTATTCGTTGCATCGATGGAAAAGCTGCTGGCTACGGTCGTCCCGGATGGCGTATGCCCAGATCTCTTATTGCTTTCCGATACAGATGCGGCGCCGAAAAGGTCTTTCTTTGGCAATTTCAAGAAAAGGCGGGCGGCATGTCTTTGATCGGACGCGCATCGGCGATTGGGTCTTCCAGCTGTTTGGCGGGAAAGAGCGCATCTGATGGTGCCATGGAGGAGCTGCGGGTGAAAGTGGGAGAACTGGTTCCCGCAAGCCAGGCAGCACGTATGATAGCCCGGAATCCTCGACAGGCAAGAAACGAGATCCGTCAGGCCTGCAAGCGCGTGCTGAGGGAAGAGCCTTGGATCGTGGGCGAATCGGTGATGCCTGACTCTCTGGTGGAACGGTACCTCGATGAGGTATTTGGGCTTGGACCGTTAGAGGAAATGTTGGAGGACGAGTCCATTACGGAGATCATGGTAAACGGATCGAGATCCTTGTATTACGAGAGGGAAGGGCGTCTCTATCGAGCCGGCCATCCATTCGCGGACGATGCTCAGGTGTATTCGCTGATAGACAGGATCGTGGGGCCTTTGGGCAGGCGTGTCGACGAGTCTTCGCCCATGGTGAATGCTCGTTTGAAAGAGGGGCATAGAGTCAATGCGGTTATTCCGCCGCTGGCCTTGGATGGTCCTGCGGTAACAATCCGCAAGTTCAGATCCCATGCCTTTTCCTTGCGGGAGATGAGAAATCTGGGCTCGTTCGACTCCTCGATCGAGACTTTGCTGGAATGGGCGGTTCGCAGACGCTGCAATATTGCGGTTTCGGGCGGCACGGGCAGCGGCAAAACTACATTGCTCAATGCGCTTTCGGCAATCATCCCGCACGAAGAGAGGATCGTCACGATAGAGGATTCTGCCGAACTGCGCTTTTCCGAGCATCCTCATGTCGTTCGCCTGGAAGCTCGGCCGAGGAATGCAGAAGGGCAGGGTGAGGTTTCCATCCGGGACCTGGTGGTCAATTCGTTGCGAATGAGGCCAGATCGTATCGTTGTGGGCGAATGCCGAGGTCCCGAGGCTCTCGACATGCTCCAGGCCATGTCTACTGGGCACGATGGATCGTTGACCACCTTGCATGCGAATTCTCCGACCGAGGCGGTGGCCCGTCTTTCGACCATGGTGCGTTACGGTGCAGAGCTTCCCATTGATGCGATCGAGGCGCAGATAGCGAGCGCAATCGATCTGGTTGTGCAAACCACCCGCTATCCCGACGGGAGACGTGGTATCTGCGAGATATCAGGCTACTTCTGGGATAAGGAAAAATCCGCTTGCTGCGTTCAGCGCTTTTTCAGTCAAAACCTCGTAACGGGAAAGAGGGGTTGGGAGCTTTTTCCCGCTTGGTTGGATGATCTGCCTTTTTTGGGTATAGCGAACAGGGAGGAGGTGCTTGCATGGAAGCGAAAGGCATCTTGCTTGTAGCCTCGGCGGTTTTGGCAGGCCTCTTCGGATTGGTTGTTGCCGTTGGTTTGAGCGGGGCGCTCTCCGAGAAGTTGAGGTCCAAGCGGGCAGTGGCTCGCTCGGGGATAGACGCCTCGTTTGCCTCGATGATGTTGTCCGATGGGGTGCCTGCTTTCAAGGGGCTTGCATCTATCGCCCTGCGATCAAGGCGAGTTGCTCTATTTGTCGATTGCCTGGCTGTTGAGGTACAGGCTGCGGGGCGTGCGTGCACAAGGGAGTCAGTTGCAACCTGTCTCGCATTCGCCGTCTTGGTGGCAGGGGTTGCCGCGTTCGTTTTGTCGGGTTCCCTTGTTTGCGTGTTGGCGATATGGGCGTGCCTCTTTTTGGGGCTGGGCGCTTGGGTTTCCAAGAGATGCGAAAAGCGGAGAGAGGAAATGCGCGAGGGAATACCCGAAGCGCTGCAGTCGATGAAGGCTTGCTTTCAGACGGGGTATTCCCTTAGCCAGACGATTGGTGAGGTTGAACAGGGATGCAGTGGCGCTCTGAAAGAACTTTTCTCGAAAGTATCGGGCGTCCTCGAGACCGGGGGGAGCACCGATGCTGCCTTGGATGAGCTTAAGAGGGGGTCCACCGAACCAGAATTGGTATTTCTTGCCACAGCGTTGGAGATCCAGCACCGAACGGGAAGCAGCATGCTGCGGATCCTGGAGGCAACGCGCCAATCGGTCTCCGATGAGCTGGAATTGAAACGCTCGCTGCGAACCCAGACGGCGCAGGCCAAGCTTTCAGCCCAGATCGTTACAGTCATGCCGTTTGCCCTTATCGGTTTGTTCTCCCTCGTATCCCCTGGGTTCCTCAGTCCATTTTTCGAGAGCCCGATGGGGCTGGTTCTTTTGGCTGTTGCCTTGGGGATGCAGGCTTCAGGGATCGTCCTTGTGGGGAAGATGCTGAAAGTGGGTACGAGATGATCGCGGGTGTCCTCGCCGGAACGGCAATGGCCTGCGCTTTTGCGGTAGGCGGGATGGTTGGGTACGGGTGGTTCGACAGAAAGGAGGTTCTAAGGCGCAAAAGAGCCGCACTGCAAGCCATGGGTCGCGCCTCCCTTCTTGAGGCCATGGGAGTGTCCCTGGACTCGAAGGGGTTGGCCGTATTGGTGATCGAGCAGATGGTTTCCCTTTCGGGCGCTATCGACGATACCGAGTCGGCTTTGGGACGGCTGGCGGCTAGGGATTTCGGAAGAAGTGGGGATCTCATCGCAAAGGCGGGACTTGAGTCTGTTTTGACGCAGAGCGGTTTCGTTTCGGCTCGCTTGCGTTTTGCCGGCATTGCCGCCTTGTCGGGTGCATTGATCGGCTGTTTCTTCTCTCCGCTGCTGATGTGCATCGGGCTTGCACTTGGCGCGCTGATGGGATGGGCTGCTCCAATGCGAGCGCTCAAAGAGGAATCTCGCAGTCGTTCGTTTTCCGCCGATCATCAGTTGAGCCAGATGATCGAAGTGGTGGTGCTCGGGCTCAAAAGCGGTATGTCCTTCGATAGATCCCTTTTGCTGTACTGCGATTCCTTCAACGGATCGCTGTCCGCCTCGCTTGCTTCTGCCCAGAGGCAATGGAGCCATAGCCTGATCTCTCGTGCTGAGGGGCTCAGGGGCATTGCCCGATCATACGATTCCCAGCTATTCGATAGGTTTGCGGAAAACGTGATCCGGTCATTGAGGTTCGGGACATCGTTGGCAGACAGTCTGGGGCTCCTTGCGGTGGAGGCTCGATCCGCAAGGAAGGCAAAGCTCGAGGAGCAAGTGGCAAAAGCGCCGGTGAAGATGCTGCTGCCTGTAGGCGCCCTTATCCTGCCGGCAATGCTGATATTGATCATGGGTCCGATCATGTTGGATCTGATGAGGGATTTTTGAAAGTGAGGAAAACAAAATGGGGAAGAGATACGGATTATCTTCAGGAGACGGAAGCCCTGTTGGGCAAAAGATGGCTGTTTGCCGATCGGCATCGGCGGCGATGCGGTCCTTCAGGCAATCCGTCGGTTGCGGGTTCCATTCGGTTCGGAAGGTCTGGGACTTGCGCCATGAGCTGCGGAAAGCATCCGGTCAGGGGACAACCGAGTACGCGATATTGGTCGGCGTACTGGTGGTGATCGCTATCTTGGCCATCACGGTATTCCGCCCGAAGATCCAAGAGCTGTGGGATGCCATCTCTTCGGGGATCAACGGTTTGTGATGGCAACGGAGATGGTCTCTGGGCAATCAACGGTTGAGTACGTCATCGTCTTCGCCGCATTCCTGGCCCTTGTGCTTGGGTTGGGGGCTATGGCGGATCTGTTCCAGTCTGGATTGGTGGTTGAGCATGCCTTGCAGTCGGCGTCCCATCACTTGAAGGATGTTGCGACGGGCGCCTGGGCAGATGTGCTGCTCTATTAGGGAAAGAAGGGGGAGTGGAACCCATGGAGAAAAGGCAAGCGTGCGGTCAGGCAACAGTGGAGGGGGCGTTCCTTATCCCCCTTTTACTGCTTTCGCTGATGATGCTGATACAGCCGGGGATATTGCTGTACAACCGCATGGTGATGCAGTCCGCAGCTGCGGAGGGGTGCAGGTTGTTGGCAACGCGGCCTGTTGACAACTATGGCTCGGAGGCGGCTTTCAAGGAATATGTATTGCGCCATCTTGGCTCGATACCGCAGCAGGACAATTTCCATATCCATGAATCGGGTTGCTCGTGGGTGGTTGAGCTCGAAGGTGATGAGACCCACGAGAGAGTCGGCGTTTCCATAGAGAATCGCGTGAAGCCGCTGCCCTTCTTCGATTTTGGGGCAAGTGCTTTGGGGCTTACCGGCAGCGATGGATATCTCTTCCAGAAGGTCGAGGTCAGCCAACAGGCGAAAAGCGATTGGGTTCTGAACAACGATTTAGGTCTTGTCCCCGATTCATGGGTTGGGCAAGATGGCTCGACGGCGGGGCGTTTGTGATGAAGCGGGAAGAGGCGAAACGGTCTGCATTTTGGGCTGAAGAGGGGTTTTCCACTGCTGGGATGGCTATAGCGCTTCTGCTCACCTTGGCGCTGATATTTACCGCAGCGCGTGTTTATGAGGTGAACACCGCTTCAGCTCAGGTGCAGGAAGTTGCCGATGCGGCAGCGCTGGCGGCAGAAAACACGGTTGGGGAGTTCTATATTGCGGCAAGCATATGCGATGCGGTGGTTCTGAGCCTGTCGCTTACCATGGTTTGTTCGATGGGCTTAGGGGTGGTGTGCGCGTGCATCCCGCCGACCGAAGGGCTGTCCAAGGCGTTTATCGATGCGGCAAAGCAGCTGAAGGAATCGCGCGATTCCTTCCGCGAGTCTGCTCAAGAATCGCTGACAAGGATAGCGGAAGCGCTGCCGTTTTTAGCGACCGTCAAAGCGCAGGAGGTTTTCTCTGCGAATTCTACTTCGGATGCCAACTACCAGGGAATCGCCATACTGCAACCCTGGGAGATGGAGCAGGGGAGCGAACTCTCCTTCAACGAGTCGGACGGAACGCTAGAGGAGGTAGAAGAGCGCCAAGAGGGGCTGAGAGAGAACGCCCGCAAGGCAGAAGAGGCAGCTCAGCGTGCCAACGAGTGGAAGAAACATGCCTACCAGCATGATTCGGGAAGCCAGGAGGCCTATTGCATGTACGAACGTGCAGCGAAGCTTGCAGGGATGACGGGGCTTCAGAACCCGTTTTTCTCCACGGTCGACACCTGGAGCTTCTCAGCGTCCCTTGAAAGGGCGAAGGCGTACTACCGGGAGCGCTGCCTAAAGGAAGAACCCCAAGGGTCCTCGATCGATGATCAGGCCGATTCCGTTTTAAGGAAGCGGTTCTACGCATATGCGCAGGCGGAAGTCGAAAAGGGGTACGTCCATGAAACAGACGGGTCGTTCGATGCGCTGTTTCCCCTGCTCCCGAAGAACACCGACGAGATGAGGGCAACGGCTCTTTACCTTGATGCGGTTTACCCTAAAACAGTTGATGGCAGCGGGGCTATGGTCCTGCACGTCTGGGAGGGCTGTCCTGGTGTGGCGCAGGGTTCATATTCGGGCCTTGGCTGCATCCGCGAAATGGATACCGGTTCAAGCTATACGCCATGCCCGTATTGCAAATTCGTCCCCAGCAGTTTGGGTAAGGTTGCCGCAGCTTCATCAGCCATCGAAAACGGGTTCGAGTACCACTACAACGAGGTTGCCAAGGCTGCGGCGGAGTACCAGAAGGCCCGCGCCGAGCTCGACCCGATAAGCGGCAAGGTGAAGGAAGAGGCCGGGGGTTTGCTCTCTTCAGTGGAGGCTGCTTTAGCTGAAGCCTGCGCAAATCGCATAGACATAACACCGCCAGGGCATTACGGTGCCGTGGTGCTTGTTGTCGATACGCAAGCGCCCGCATCGCGATTCCCATCGTCCTTCGTCGATTCCGAGGGTTCGGCAGCGTTGGGCCCGCGGGTGGGGCTTTCTTGTGCAGCCTTGGTTCGCGAATCGTCCGATGAGGGCAGCAACGTTGTCACATCGTTCCTGGACGGCATCTCTGCTGAAGGCAGCGTGTTTGCCGGTCCGATGAGGCTCGTTTTGAAGCTTTGGTCCGGGTTGTTGGGGGTTTACACCCAGGGGCATGATGCCATGAGCGACACGGTCGCGAAAGTGCTCGACTCGATACCTTTGACCAGCGCCAGTGGATTGGGGCCATGGGCTTCCGACAAGTTCGAGGATGTGGTTGCCGACGTGGGCTTCGCGCCACCGGACTTGCGGGCGCGCAAGGCGGTGTTGGTGAATTCCTCTCATGTTCTGCAGGCGGAGGATTCTTCGTTTTCCGCAACGTTGCTTTCGGCTAAGGATCAGGCGATCGCTTTGGGGGGCAGCACCAGCATAGATGGAGCTCTTTCCACCGTGCAATCTGCGGCATTGCAGGCGATCGATGATCTGGGTGGGGAGTACATCGTGGCGACTCTTGTCCTCTTCAACGGCGTTGTGGAGATTCCGATTACCGTTGCCTTGCCCGCTGCGGTCTCCGATGGCTTGGGGCAGGCAGTCGATAAGGGCATCGGCTATCTAAGGGATGTGGCAGCGAGTTGGACGGGGGTACGTCAATGGAGATGATCATCAAGAAAATTCCTGGCCAAATGACCGTTGAGTTCGTTGTGATGTTCCCGGTGATGCTGCTGATAGCGCTGACAGCGATGAATGCCGTGTTGTTCCTGTCCGATTGCGCCGCCTTCGATCGGGTGTTCCGGAATGCGGTTTGCACCTATGCCGCTTCGCCCGCATACGGCCAGGGGCCCGCGCAAAGCTCGGCGTTGGTGCAAGCTGCCATGGAAGAGGAGTTCACGGAAGACAACCTGAGCATCAGCGTTTCCTCTTCTGGGGTAGAGGGAGGCATCGTCTCGTTTTCAGGGAAGCTGACATTCGAACCTACGCTGTTCGGCAAGGGCAGGCTTGGAGGGGTGTTCGGGGTTGCGTTCCCGGCCTTGAACCACGAGTCGAAGCTCTCGGTTTCTGCCTATAAGCCCGGGGCGGTGTTCTGAATGGCGAGGGGTAAGGCTGCTGCACGGCCAGCGCGCCGAATTCTTTATCCAAGGGCCTGGCTGGTTCTTGCGTTGGTAGCGCTGATGTCTCTCGGATTGCTCCTGTGGTCTACCGAGGGAAGATCGGACGGCGTTTGGGATGCGGGGGCTCTTGACGGCTTCTCCCTCGCTTCATCTGCGATCGGCGGCGGAGACGTGAAAGGGTTGGCTCAAGCGCTTTCGGAGGAATCCCTTTCGCGGTATGAGGTTGAGCTTCCCGATGGCGCGCAGGACGAGGTGCCGTTTCCTGTGGATGCGCTTTGCTCGGCAAGCTCCGGTGGGGTGGTAGTGGGCTTCACCTTCGAGGGCGGGGCATCTTCCGCGTTCGATCATCTGAGGGCCGAGATGGAGGGGAGGGGCTGGACATACGTTTCTAGTGGAAGCCAATCTGCGGCAAGCTTCGTCAAGGATGTCGGGATGTACCGCTGGGCAACGATGACCTGCACCGAAGTGGGCGGCGGCGCTGCCGTGGTGATAAATGCAAGGGGATGCGATGGATAGGGAGATCGAAACGTATGCATTGGTTGCGGCAGTAGGTTTTCTCGATCGCGCGAAGGGCTTCCTTGTTCCCCGGCCAAGGGGGTGCGTGCTCCTGATTGCTCCTTGCTGGTCTATCCACACGTTCGGGATGAAGCATCCGTTGGATGTGGCCTTTTTCGCTCGCGATGGAACAGTGTTGCGCTCGTTGAGGAGCGTGCCGCCCAATAAGGTGATTCGGTGTCCGCGCGCATGCGCGGTTCTTGAGCGGGTATGCGCCCCCGGTGATGAGAGTGCGTGGTATCGAGAAGGAGAGGAGATATCGGTATGTATACGAAGATGAACGGTCAACAGGCGATGCGTGCAAGGCGCGGGCGCACGATAGTCAGCGCGGCGGCCGCCGCGGAAACCCCCTCAGCTGGGGCGGGTTTCGACGTGGGTGATGGCTCTCGGCCATGCAAGGGGGCTGTGGTGGTTGAATCGTCTACGGCTATGAAAGAATGCCCCGTTTGCAAAGCCCGGTGTTTTGCGGATATGCCGGTTTGCTACAACTGCCTGCATTCGTTTGGGTTCCTTGAGCAGAAGAGCGCCTCCCAGGGCACCGAGTTGACCGTCGGTGATGCAACGGGTGGGCAATGCGACGACGATGACTTTGCCGTTGACTGGCAAGAAGCAGGCGGCGCTGACGCTGATTGCCGTGATATGCCTTTCGAGCAGGAGACGCATGCCGTTTCGCCGACAGAGGAAAATCGGGGCGATGTGTCGCTTGCTGGGGCAACGGCGATCCCCTTGGGCGAGCCTTTCGATATCACGGTGAGCGTTCCCGAGGGGTTGTCTGCGGCCTGTGAGTGCAGTGCCCCCCCAGCCTGTGCGCACTGGGCAGCTGATGGAAGTGGTCATCAGCATCAAGGTGGCTCAAGATGCCCGTGCGAGGCGAGAGGCCTTGTCTGCACAGTAGGGGGTGATACGCAGCCTGCGGTGCCGCTATGGCATCCGTCGGCGACTTTGCCAGCTGGTTTGCGGAAAGGCGGTTGGCCTTAAGAAGAAAGCTCCCTGGTGCTTGCAGGCGCCAGGGAGCTTGGTAAAGCTTCGATGCGATATCCGGTTGGGTCGACCGATGCTGGGGTGCTTGCGAGGATGCCTTGCGGCAGCACGCGAGCGGGATATCGATTATTCCAGGAACGAAAGAACCGCTTCCTCGATAGCCGGGGTTGTTCCTTCGATTACCTCTTTGAATCGAATAGGCAGAGAATCGAGCTCGGCCAACCCCTTGGGGATGTTGTGGCTGCTTGCTTCCTCGGCGATGAGGTCGTTGAGCTGGCAACCGCTGAGCTCTGCAACCTGAGCGGGTAGGGCATCGCCGGGATTCAGCTCATGAAGGGCGCGGTAGACGTTCTCGCCGAATTTTGCCCAATGCGCAGTGGAGGCGATAAGCACAGGGTTTTCGCCCTTCAACCGTTGGGCAACCTTGTAGGCAACGGCGGTATGCGGGTCGATGAGGTAGCCATGCTCGTCAAGTACTTCCTTGATGGTTGCCAGGCAGGTTGCGCTGTCAACGGAGTCGGACTTGAAGTCTGCCTGGAGCTTTGCGAGCGTTTCGCCGTCAACGGTGAAACGCTTGTTCTTCTTCAGCTCGTCCATCCAGGTGGCGATAGCCTGGGCATTGCGTCCGGTGAGCTCGAAAAGCTGACGCTCCACGTTCGAGGAAACCAGGATGTCCATGGAAGGGGACGGGGTGAGCACGAACGTGCGGTCGGAGATGTCGTAGCTTCCGGTGTTGATGAAGTCGGTGAGCACGCGGTTCTCGTTGCTTGCGCAGAACAGGGTTCCCAAGGGCGTGCCGATCTGCTTTGCGTACCAGGCGGCAAGGATGTTGCCGAAGTTGCCGGTGGGCACGCAAACATCCAAAGGCTGTCCTGCCTCGAGCTTGCCCTGTTCGACAAGCTCTGCATAACTGGAAACGTAGTACACGACCTGGGGAAGCAGACGACCCCAGTTGATGGAGTTCGCGCTGGAAAGGGCAACCTGGCTGCCGTCCATGAGCCGCTTGGCGAAGGCCTCATCGCCGAAAACGTTCTTTGCGCCGGTCTGGCAATCATCGAAGTTGCCCTTCACGGCCCACACCATGGTGTTGCTGCCGCCCTGGGTTGCCATCTGCTTGTACTGGATGTCGCTTACGCCGCCATCGGGGTACATGACCGCTATCTTGACGCCATCTTGGTTCTTGAAGCCCTCGAGCGCTGCCTTGCCGGTATCGCCTGAGGTTGCAACCAGGATAAGGAATGTGTTGCTCAGCTTACCTTGCTCGCGCAGCTGCTGTGCGCTGGCGCTGAAGAAGTTGGGCAGGCACTGCAGCGCCATGTCCTTGAAGGCGCTGGTGGGGCCGTGCCAAAGCTCAAGCACGTGGGTGGATTCATCGATGGAGTGGATGGGACAGATGGCCTCATCGTCGAAGCGGTTCCCGTAGGTGGCTTCCATAAGCTCATCGATTTTGCCTTCGGGCAGGTCGATGTTGAAGGAGCGGTAGATGAATGCCGCACGCTTGGCATAGGGAAGCTTTGCCAGGGACAGGATCTCTTCCAGGCTCAGGCGTGGGAGCTCTTCGGGGACGAAGAGCCCGCCGCCATCGGCGAGGCCTTTCACAACGGCTTCGGTGAAGGTTGCCGGCTCGGCGCACCGCCCGCGGGTGTCAACGTAACGATTGGTAGGCATGAATCCATCTTTCGTGAAATGTTTGCAGTGTGGGACAAGTATACTATGGAGCTAGCTATGCATGTTGCATTCGAA
>CAVIKC010000037.1:0-17511 GCA_963643405.1 Succinivibrio sp. | reverse complement strand
TGGTTCCTGAACCGTATTGCCGATATCGTTTCTGTGGAACGCGCCGTTGCCCAGTGCAAGCTGGACGAGCTTACCGCTGAGGACATGCTCGCCGCCAAGCGCTACGGCCTTTCCGATGATCAGATCGCCTACCTTACCGGTTCCGATGAGCTTACGGTGCGCGCACGCCGCAAAGAGCTTGGCGTGGTTCCCGTGTTCAAGACGGTGGACACCTGCGCCGCCGAGTTCCAGAGCCTTACCGAGTACCATTACAAGACCTACGAGCTGGGCGATTCCGAAGTGCGCCCCGCCACCAAGAAGCGTGCGATGATCTTGGGCGCGGGCCCGAACCGCATCGGCCAGGGCATCGAGTTCGATTACTGTTGCGTGCATGCAAGCTATGCTTTGCACGATGCAGGCTACGAGACCATCATGGTTAACTGCAATCCGGAAACGGTTTCCACTGACTACGACACGTCTGACCGTTTGTACTTTGAGCCTTTGACCTATGAAGACGTGATGGACATCATTGATGTGGAGCAGCCTGATGGGGTAGTGGTTACCCTTGGAGGCCAGACGCCGCTCAAGCTTGCCCGTGCGCTGCAGGATGCCGGCGTGCATATCATGGGCACCAAGCCCGAGGCCATCGACCTGGCTGAAGATCGCGACCGCTTCTCGGCTATCCTCGACGAGCTGTCCATTACCTATCCTGCTGCCGGTATGGCCTCTTCGTTCGAGGAGGCTTGCCAGGTTGCCGACCGCATCGGCTTCCCGCTGTTGGTACGTCCCAGCTACGTTCTGGGCGGCCGCGGTATGGTTATCGCCTACGATGCGAAGTACCTGGAAAAGTACATGGCGGAAGCAGCCCGCATCACTCCTGATCATCCGGTATATCTTGACCGCTTCTTGGAAGGTGCCATCGAAAGTGACGTCGATGCTTTGTGCGATGGCGAGGATGTGTACATCGGCGGTGTCCTTGAGCACATCGAGGAAGCTGGCGTTCATTCGGGCGACTCCGCCTGCTGCATTCCGCCGTTCACCCTTTCGGAGGCTCAGGTTTCCCAACTGCGCGATATCACGCGTCGCCTGGCCAAGCGCTTGGGCGTAGTTGGCCTTATCAACATCCAGTTCGCCATCAAGGACGCTGTCGTCTACGTTATCGAGGCGAATCCCCGTGCTTCGCGCACGGTGCCGTTCGTTTCGAAGGCTACCGGTGTTCCTCTGGCCAAGCTTGCTGCCCGAATCATGTCGGGCGAGAAGATCGCCTCGTTCGGTTTGCCTTCCGACGAGCGCCGTCAAAGCCATTTCTGCGTGAAGGAAGCCGTTATGCCGTTCGGCCGCTTCCCTGGCGCTGATGTCATCCTTGGGCCTGAGATGAAGTCCACTGGCGAGGTTATGGGCATTGCCAACAACTTCCCTTCGGCTTACGCGAAAACCCAGGCGGCAGCCAGCATGGAGCTCCCTACGGGCGGTACGTGCTTCGTCTCGGTGTGCGACCGTGACAAGCGTGCCATCCTGCCGTTGGCTCGCGATCTTTCCCGTATGGGCTTCAACCTGTTGTGTACCGAGGGCACTGCGCGAGCGCTGGTATCTGCCGGTATCCCGTGCGAGCAGATTGGGCGCATCGGCACTGAAGAGCCGAACATCGGCACGAAGATCATGGACGGCGAGATCGATCTGGTTATCAATACGCCGTTCGGACAGGAAACTCGCGGCGATGGCTATCAGCTTCGCACTATGTGCGTGCGCCAGAACCTGTGCTACGTCACCACGCTTGCGGGCGCCCAGGCGTTCGTTTCCGCCATCGAGACCTTGCGCGACGAGAACCTTCCCATCGTTGCCCTGCAGGATCTTGAGCAGTGGGAGGAAAGGTAAGCCGCATGGCAACTATCCAAGACGCGCAAGCCAAGGTGCTTGCCAACGAGCAGCTTACCGATAGGCTTTGGCTCCTTACCGTTGAGGCAGGGGACTTGGCTTCCAAGGTGCAGCCTGGCCAATTCGTGCACATGTTGATACCTGGCATGGAGGGCCATATCCTGCGTCGCCCGTTCTCGGTGTTCTACGTTGATGCGGACAAGTCGATGCTAGCAATCCTTTATCAGGTTGTTGGGTTCGGTAGCGGGCAGCTTACCACCGTGGGATCTGGTGCATCGGTTGGCGTTATGGGGCCGATTGGCCATGGTTGGCAGGCTCCAGAGGGCACTCGCAGTGCGCTGCTGGTGGCTGGTGGCGTGGGCGCCGCGCCCCTGTTCATGCACGCGCAGGAGCTTGTTGCCGCCGGTGTCGATGTTGAGGTGGTATTGGGCGCGCAAACGGCCAATGCTGTATTGGGCGCGCAAACGGCCAATGCTTTGGTGTGCGAGCCTAAGTACACCGAGCTTTTGGGCCACGAGCCGCATCTTGCGACCGACGATGGCACCCGTGGGCATGCCGGTTTCGTCACCGACTTGGTTTCCCGGCACATTGCCGAAAAGCAGTTCGACTACGTGGCTTGCTGCGGGCCTGAGCCGATGATGCATGCGGTATCCGATATAACCCTGAAGGCCGGCATCCCTACCTTCATCTCGCTGGAGAAGCGCATGGCATGCGGCATCGGCGCCTGCCTTTCCTGCATCGTTGAAACGGTGGACGGGCGCAAGCGCTCTTGCATCGACGGTCCGGTGTTCGATTTCGCTAAGGTGGTGTGGTAGATGAGCGTAGACCTTTCAGTGAACCTGGGCGGGCTTCTTATGAAGAACCCGGTAACCACTGCTTCCGGCACGTATGCTTCTGGCCGCGAGTACGCGGCTTTCGTGAACCCTGCCGCTTTGGGCGCGGTTACCACAAAGGGCGTTTCCCTGAACGGTTGGGCGGGCAACGACGCGCCGCGCATCGCCGAAACCCCTAGCGGCATGCTCAACTCCATTGGGCTTCAGAATCCGGGCGTTGAGGTTCTGAAGAATCGCGACTTGCCCTGGCTTCGCAGCCAGGGAGCTACCATCATCGTCAACGTTTCCGGCCATAGCGTCCTCGAGTATGTCTCGGTCATCGAGGCGCTCGAGCAGACCGATGATGTCGATGCCTATGAGGTTAACATCTCGTGCCCGAACGTTGATTCCGGTGGCCTCACCTTTGGCACCGACCCCAAGATGGTCGAAGAGGTTGTCTCTGCGTGCAGGGCCGCAACCAAACGGCCTATGTTCGTGAAGCTCACGCCAAACGTCACCGATATCGCAGAGATCGCCAAGGCGGCTGAAGCTGCTGGCGCCGATGCGATCTCCCTCATCAACACGCTTCTTGGCATGGCTATCGATGCCCGTCAAAAGAAACCCGTTCTTGCCCGTGTGGTTGGAGGGCTTTCCGGCCCTGCCGTGAAACCGGTTGCGCTTCGCATGGTGTGGCAAGTCCACAATGCAGTTCAGGTTCCCGTACTGGGAATGGGCGGCATCATGAACGGCACCGACGCCGTCGAGTTCATTCTCGCCGGTGCGACTTCCGTTGCTGTTGGCACGGCCAACTTCAACAACCCCAAGGCCACCCTCGATGTTGTAAAGGGCATCGAGCGGTACTGCGAGGATATGGGCGTTAACGATGTGAAAGAACTGATTGGAGCACTTGAATGCTAGATTTCAACAGCATCCCGCGCAAAGATCGCGTGATCGTTGCGCTTGACTGCGATCGTGCCCGAGCCCTAGAGCTCGCCGACATGCTTTCCGGGCGCGCCAAGTGGCTTAAGGTCGGAATGACGCTTTTCTATCAGGAAGGGCCTTACTTTATCCACATGCTGCAGAAGCGCGGCTTCAAGGTTTTCCTGGACTTGAAGTTCCACGATATCCCGCACCAGGTTAAGGGTGCTGCCAAGGCTTCTGCCGAAGCCGGCGCCGACATGCTTACGATGCACGCTGTTGGCGGCGTGAAGATGATGCAGGCCGCCAAAGAAGGCTTGGCCGAGGCTTGCTGGATCGATCATGAGCCTATTAGCTTGGGCATCACTGTCCTTACCAGCATGAGCTCTGAAGATCTTGCCGCTACCGGTGTGGAGCGAGCCGTTGTCGATCAGGTTGCCTCGCTTGCGCAGCAAGCCAAGGAGGCAGGTCTTTCCGGCGTAGTTGCATCCCCGCAGGAAGCCCCTATGCTTCGCGAGCTACTGGGCCCAGAGGCATTCATCGTCACGCCTGGTGTTCGCCCTGCCGGCTCTGCCCTTGGCGATCAAACCCGCGTTACCACACCGCGCCAGGCATTCGACAACGGCGCATCGCACATCGTTGTTGGTCGTCCTATCACCGAGAACGCCCATCCAGCTGCCGCGTTCGATGCCATTGCTAAGGAGCTCTAAGCATGGAAATTTCCGAGATCAAAGATCTGCTCAAGAAGATGAATGCCTTTGACGACGAGGGCAATGCAGTCGATTCCGTTGCGATGATGCAGGATCCCATCGTTGCCAATCGTTTGGCTGTTGAGCTTCTCCAGCGAGTCGATCGTGACGCTAAGCCCGAGCTTGTTGTTGCTCCCGAGGGAATCGATTCCTACTTCGGCTACTCGGTGGCTCTTTCCGCCTGGATGCGCTTCCTCTGCGCACAGAAGTCGGAAGACGGATCGTTCGCCCTTCCTGCTGGTACCTCCATCAATAAGAACGAGAAGACCATCTTGGTTATCGATTCCTACGACGAGGCTACTGCGCAATCGCTCATCGACCTGGTAAGCAAGCAGGGCGCTAAGCCGGTTGCCATCCTTTCCCTGATTGGTCCCAGCGAAGCGGCTGGACATGACTGGGACGTTATTTCCCTGCTGTAGCATCTGTGCCAAACTGTTTATGGAAGCTCGGGCCGATCTGCAAACCGCAGGATCGGTCCGAGCTTTTTCGAGATCAGGCGGAACCGTTCCACTGGCTCAAGTGCAGATCCATTCTTTATTGCGATTTATGATGGAACGATGACACGTCTCCCGCATCGGTTAGGCGTGAGATATGTTGGCTGTATCCATGAGGGATTGGAGGGGAAAGCTTGGACTCGGTTAATCTGAGTATTTCCGACCTTCAGGTTACTTTGCGTTGTACCGAGGGCTTCGACTCCCATGCTCAACCGAACATAGTGTACTTGCCGATTGTCAAGGGCGATGGCCAGGATGTCTGGGATTGCTGCAATAGCCTTAGCTCCGCGGATTTTGCCCTCGCCTGTATCTCTGGCTTGGACTGGGACAACGCTCTTTCTCCTTGGGAATGCGAAGGGGTCTTTTCAGAGGATGAGCCGTTTCGGGGGAATGCCAATCTAACGCTTCGAATGCTGGTTGATGAAGTGGTTCCGGCTGTGGAGCAAACGCTCTTGGTGGGACATTGTACCAGGACGATTGCGGGATACTCGCTTGGCGGCTTGTTCGCGCTCTGGGCACTGCTCAATTGCCCGATATTCCGAAACGCAGTGAGCGTTTCGGGTTCACTTTGGTTCCCCGGTTTCAACGAATACCTTGCATGCCATGCTTTCCCGCATCGGCCATACCGCGTCTATTTCAGCCTCGGGAAGAAGGAAACGCGCACTCCCAGTAGGCTCTTGCGCAATGTTTCCGATGCAACCCAGGGTGCCTATGAGCTCTTATGCTTACGCGGTATCGAGAGCGTGTTCGAGTGGAATCCCGGCAATCACTTCAAGGATCCAGATTTGCGAACCGCAAAGGGGATTGCGTGGGTGCTGCGTTAACCTTCTCTGCTGCTTATCGTATGGACTTAACGAAAAAAGTACCGCAGCCTGTTTAAAGACTGCGGTCCCGGTTGCAAGCATGTAATGGGTAGGTGCCAGAAGCGCGCGTTTACTTGAAATCGAAGTTTCCCACTTCCGACATCTCTAAATCGGGGTTGTGGTCTACAGCCCAGTTCACGTTCCACGGCGTGGTGAACAGCAAGAGCTTGCGCCCGCGCATGTCCTCTACGCGCAGCGTGTCGCGCGTAAGGTTCAGCTTGTCCACGTCTATTTCGCCAGGCTTGTTCGCCACCCAGCGAACCTCACGGTAGGGAAGGGCTTCGCGGCGCACCTCCACGTTGTACTCGGTTTTCAAGCGTTGCTCTAGCACCTCGAACTGAAGAACGCCCACAACGCCCACGATTACGCTCTCCATGCCGAAGCCTGGAACGCGGAATACCTGAACAGCACCTTCTTGCGCAAGTTCCTCCATGCCTTTCACGAACTGCTTGCGCTTCAAGGTGTTCACCTGCGAGATACGTGCGAACATCTCGGGTGCGAACATGGGAATCTCGGGGAACTGTACGCGGTCCTTTCCGGCGCAGATGGTGTCGCCGATGCTGAAGATGCCCGGGTCGAAAAGCCCGACGATGTCGCCCGCGTAGGCTTCATCGACGATGGCGCGGTCGTCTGCCATAAGCGAAGTGCCGGTGGCAAGCTTCATCTTCTTGCCGCCCTGCATATGGAATGCTTCCATGCCACGCTCGAACTTGCCCGAGCAGATGCGCACGAACGCGATGCGGTCGCGATGGTTCTTATCCATATTCGCCTGGATCTTGAACACGAACCCCGAGAAATCTTGGCGCATAGGATCAACCTCTTCGCCGGTGAGCGAGTTGGTGTAAGGGCGGGGAGTAGGAGCCAGTCGCAGGAACTCGCGGAGGAATGGCTCTACGCCGAAGTTGGTAAGGGCTGAGCCGAAGAATACCGGCGAAAGCCTGCCTGCCGCAATGGCGTCCAAGTCCAGCTCATCTCCTGCGCCATCGAGCAGCTCCACATCGTCCATGAGATTCTTATGGTTCGCCTCGCCGATGAGCTCGTCCATCTTCGCATCGCCCAGCTCAACCTCGATCTCGGCTACCTTCTTGGTGGAATTGCCGCGCCCGGTTCCCTCGAAGGCTATGACGCGCCTTGATTGGCGATCGAACACGCCGCGGAAGTTCTGTCCGCAGCCGATGGGCCAGTTCATGGGGTAGGTGCCGATGCCCAGCACCGTCTCGATTTCCTCCATCAGGTCGAACGGGTCGCGCGTTTCGCGATCGAGTTTGTTCACGAAGGTGAAGATGGGGATATGGCGCAGAGTGCACACCTTGAACAGTTTCTTGGTCTGCGCTTCTACGCCCTTTGCGCCATCGATCACCATCACGGCAGCGTCCGCAGCCATAAGGGTGCGGTAGGTGTCCTCGGAAAAGTCCTGGTGACCAGGGGTGTCCAGGATGTTCACGCAATGGCCCTCGTACTCGAACTGCAGAACTGAAGACGTTACCGAGATGCCGCGTTCCTTTTCGATCTCCATCCAGTCGGAAACGGCGTGCTTCGAGCTTGCCTTGCCCTTTACCGAGCCTGCTGTTTGGATGCTGCCGGTGTACAGCAAAAGCTTCTCGGTGATGGTGGTCTTGCCCGCATCGGGGTGCGAGATGATGGCGAAGGTTCGACGCGACGCGATCTTGTCCTGCAGGCTTGCCATAGGGCGGTTCCTTTCGTTGGCCTGCGCGGATGCAGCTCCGTGTGGCCGGTGCGGTTAGTGTGTAGCTGAATCATTGTAGCGGCTTGGGTGCGCCGATGAAAGATCGAGGCCTACAGCTGCCGTTCAGCCGACCAGGCCCTTGAGCCTGCTGATCTCTTCGGCGTATCCGGGAAGCTCGTTCGGCGTTTCTAGGATCATCGGCAGCTGCGAAAGTACCGGATGGTTCACGATGCGCTCGAAGGTTTCAATGCCCAGGTAGCCTTGGCCGATCTTCTCGTGACGATCTTTGTGTGAGCCGCAGGGGTTCTTGGAGTCGTTCAGATGCAATGCCTTCAGCTTTTGGATGCCTATAACACGGTCGAATTCTTCCAGCACGCCTTCCAGGTTGTTGACGATATCGTAGCCTGCATCGCTCACGTGACAGGTATCAAGGCACACGCCGACATGGTTCGAGAGATCCACCCTCTGCATTATCTGGGCAAGCTCTTCGAAAGCTCTGCCGACCTCGGTACCTTTTCCAGCCATGGTCTCAAGCAGGACCATGGTGGTTTGCTCGGGCTTTAGCACTTGGTTCAGCAGCGATGAGATCATGTTGATGCCCGCCTCGGCCCCTTGCCCAACATGGCTCCCGGGATGGAAGTTGTAGTAGCTATGCGGCACCTCCTCCATCCGCTTAAGATCGTCAGCCATGCACTCGTGGGCGAATTGCTGTGCATGCTCTTTGTTCGAGCAGGGATTAAGCGTGTAAGGGGCATGGGCTACCAGCGTTCCGAAGCCCTTTTCCTCCATGATGTGTCGCAGGTTGGAAACGTCTTCGGGGTCGATGGTTTTGGCCTTCCCGCCGCGCGGGTTGCGCGTGAAGAACGCGAACGTGTTGGCGCCCAGCTCAAGCGCGGTTTCGCCCATAGCGGCAAAACCGCGCGCGCTGGATAAGTGGCAACCGATGGTGAGCATTATGCGGTGAGGATCTGCGAGAACTTCGCAGCATCGATGTTGCCGCCGGACACCACGCACGCAACCTTGGAATCCGCTTCCAGGGGAACAAGGCCCAGGGAGACCGCAGCGAATGCACAGGCGCCGGCACCTTCAGCGATGATCTTCTCTTCCGTGCCCAGCGTCTTGATGGCTTGCGCGATCTGGTCTTCGTTGATCACGAACACGTCGTCCACGTATTCCTTGGCAACGGCGAAGGTCTTGTCGCCCGGGCAGGCGATGTCCAGGCCGTCGGCCAACGACTCCTCGGTGGGAACGGTGGTGGGCTCGCCGGCGGCAAGGGAAGCGTGCATGCTCGGTGCGCCTTCGGACTCCACGCCGTACACCTTGATGTTGGGGTTGATGGTTTTCGCTGCGATGGCGATGCCGCCGATCAGGCCGCCGCCACCTACCGGCACAACGATGGCGTCAAGGTCGCTGCAGGCATCCATGATCTCAAGGCCGATGGTTCCTTGGCCAGCCATGATGCAGGCATCGTTGTAGGGCGGCACATAGATTGCCCCGGTATCCTCGGCGAACTTCTCGGCCGCCTCCTTGGCTGCTTCGAAGCTGCCATCGATGATCTTGATATCCACGCCGTATGCCGCCGTACGATCGATCTTCGATTGGGGCGCGATAGACGGAATGAAGATGGTGGCGGGTATGCCGAAGGCGCGAGAGGAATATCCTACGCCCTGCGCATGGTTGCCTGCTGAGCACGTTACCACGCCGAGCTTCTTCTGCTCATCGCTGAGGGTGCTCATCTTGAAGTAGGCACCGCGAAGCTTGAAGACGCCGGTGTGCTGCAGGTTCTCGAGCTTAAGGTAGGCCTGGGCATTGCTCAAGGGCAGCGAGACGGGCACGAGCGGGGTAGCTATCGTCACGTCCTTGAGAACCTCTTCAGCCTCCTTGATCAGGTCGAAGCTTATGTCGTCGTAGCTGAGGTTCTCGGTGCTCTTGCTCTTCTCGCTGGAGTTTGATTCGGAGCTGTTCGAGCTGCATCCGGAGAGCATGAGCCCTAGGCCCAATGCGGATATGCCGCTTGCTTTCAGGAAGGTGCGGCGTGAGAGGCCGTTGGCTGGAGCGTCCATGGTTTCCTTTCGTTTGGTTTATACAGCATAAGGCTTTCCGGCATGTTCCATGCCAAAGTGCGGGATACCCATCGATGTGTTGCCGGCTTTCTTTGACAGGAATGCTACGGCGGGTACAATAGGTTTCCAACGTAAACCTTGGCACATTCACAATGCAATATCCATTTTTTGGGGGGCGACTGGTTTCGACATGGTAAGTCGGACCCGAGGAGCAGGTCGTGGTCTCCTCGCCACGTTAAACAGGGGTACCGTCAAGTTAATTGGCAAAAGCAACACTCAGGGCCAGCTGGCCCTCGCTGCTTAATCTAATCGCAGCGTGACGGCGCAGGTTCTTTCTCCGCGCTTGTTGCCGTTATCATTTTCAGGGGAATGCTCCTTGCGATGTAGCTGGTATGCGCAAGGCTAAGATCAAACCCGCTAGGGCACTTTTTGGACCTGTCAATGGGTCTTGAGCGCCTGAAGCCTGAACATTGAATAAGCTTGTAGGGCCTCGTCGATGATTTAGTATGGACCGGAGTTCGATTCTCCGCGCCTCCACCAGACGAGTAACGGTCGAACTTTCTTTCGAATAGGGAAGTGAGTTCGGCGTAGAAAAAAGGGCGGCCATATGGTCGCCCTTTTCGTTTATGCTCATGTTCGTTCGCAGAAATTCGACTCGGGGTTATTGCTCATATGCCTATATCCTTATGCGCTGTCCTTCGGCTCGCTCTGCGTTCAGGGTAGCAGCGCCTGCTGCTACCCCTACGCTTCGAACAGCACGGCGCCGCTGGTGAATCCGCCGCCGAATGCCACCAAGATAACCTTATCGCCCGGTTGGATGGTGCCGTTCTCGTAGGCATCGGCGAGCGCCATGGGCACGCACGCGGAGGAAGAGTTGCCGCGCTCTGCTATGGAAACCTGGAAGTTGTCCAACGAAAGGCCGCAGCGCTTTGCGGCGTATTTGATGATTCGTTCGTTCGCTTGGTGCGGGATGATGCATTTCACCTCAAACGCATTGATTCCAGCGCGGCGGCACACCTCATCGATGGCGCGTCCCATTGCCATGGCAGCGAACTTGAACACCTTCTGCCCATGCATGTACAGAAGCTGCCGTGCTCGGCCGTCCTGCACGGCCTCGTCGATGCCGATCTCTTTATCCACGGCAGAAAGGCTTGGGTCGGGAGTTACCATCGCCTCTTTCGACACGCCTTCCGCATTGAACGGCGGCTTCGAGTCGAAGGACATGGGGCAGGTGAGGGCGTTGTCGTTGTCGGTGTCGTTCACGATGTAGGTTGCAAGGATGCCCGGCTTCTCGCTGTTCCATTCCAGTACAGCGGCGCCGGCGCCATCGCCCAGCAGAATGCAGGTTGCGCGATCTTCCCAGTTGGTGATTCGGCTGATGCGCTCCGATCCGATAACCAAAGCCCGCTTGAAGGGATTGCGTGAGCAAGAGCCTGTGGCGTTGACAGACGAAGCGGCCAGCATAGCCTCGGCAACGACGGTTCCGTAGACGAAGCCGGTGCAGGCGGCATTCAGGTCGAAAGTAGCTGCGTTCTCCAGTCCCAAGCGCTTGCGCAGAAGGGCCGAGCAAGAGGGCACGATGGAATCGGGCGAAACCGTGGAATAAATAACTAGGTCTATGCTCTCTGCATCTAAGGGCTTGGTCGAAAAGCCGCCATCAGCCCAGCCCAAAGCGCGTCTTGCTGCAGCTTCAGCCAAATCGACATTGGTTTCCGTTGTTGAGATACGTCGTGACTTGATGCCGGTGCGCTTCGTGATCCATTCGTCGCTGGTATCTACCAGTTCGAGAAAATCGTCGTTCTTCACTGAAAGCTCTGGAAGTGCTTTGCCGCAGCCGATAACTGTGCAACCCATCTATAGCATGCTCCTTGCGTTGCAGCCGAATTGGCCGCGCTTTAGTGGTCTTTCAGTTGAAGGATTATATCACTCGCAATCAGCGGCACTCTTTCTATGGCTTCACGGTTCGGGGCACTGAGCGGCTGCGTTTACTTTGCGCTCGCGCCATGTTGGGGTTTTCCTCTTAGGTATATGTCGATTGGGATGTTCGGCATATACCTCAAAGCACTTACCTTTCCGCGAGAGCCTCGCGGTTGGACCGGCGCTCATGTGCGGTGGTGCGAATAGCGAATCTCTTGGTGGCGATGGCTATTGATGGTATGTTCCTAACTGTTTTTAGAAGGGAAAGGATCGGGATGATTCGCATCAACCACGCCATACTGCATGTTTTTGATTTCACTTCCTGCGTCAACGTTTTCTCGCAGGAAGAGCTCGACCTTGATTCCCGTCAGATCAAGTCCTACGTTGCGAAGCAAGCTCGGAAATGCCTTACCCATCTGGACAACAAGCGCGGTGAGTTTTCCCCGGATAGCAGCTTCGCGCTTGAGCTGCGTGCCTACTTCTGCGGGGAGCGCGGCTTCATCGATCTTTCCGTTCAGATCGCCGACTTCATCGCTGGTGAGCTGGGCCGCATGGGCAAGTCTGAGTCTATCGATCTTCTGGTAGTGGATTTCGAGGAGGAGATCAAGCTTGAAGCCGGTAGTACCGAAGATGAGGTGATAGCTGCTTCGTTCGATGGCCGCGTGAACCGTTACTTCGGTTTGCTCTTGCTTGAGAGCAAGCAGGCTTACATCCACTCAGTGGGATACAGTGAGGATGGGGCGCCCTCCAATGCCATCGAGCGTCACCATGCCATCATGCCGAATCCTTCCCAGAAAATTCCCTCTTTTGCCATCATCGATTCCCGCACTTTGGAGGTTGCCTTCCAGGACAAGCTCCGTTCGATAGCGGGTCAGGACACGTATCTGATCCCCGATGGCCTGCTTCAATGCTCTATGGAGGCATCGAGTAAGGAGGTTATCGACGAGATAACCAACATCGTCGAAGAGGTGGCAGTGGAATACGGTGCCAACAGTGCCGTTGCCCTTTCGCGCGCAAAGGCCTATGTGTCCGAAGTCGCAGAGGAGGGTAGGGGCGTCTCCCCCCAAGAATTGGCCGAAGAAGTGTTTGAAGACGAGCCATTGCAGGAACGTTTTGTTCAGACTGCCGCAGAAGAGAAGATTCCGGAGTGCGTAAGGGTGGACAAGAAGGCTGCTGAGCGGATAACGCGCAATCACAAGATCCGTACTGATACCGGCATTGAGATCACGTTCCCTTCCGAGTACGCGCATAACCCAGATTTCATAGAGTTCGCCAGTATGCCCAATGGGCTGATCTCTATCGAGCTGAAGAATATCGGCCAGATCGAGAACAAATAGCGGTCGACCGTTTTCGCTCTTGCGTTTTGGTGAAAGTCACTTGCGGGTCGCTTGGTCATGGTTACGCACCTTTGTCTAGGAGTATTTCGGTTCAGGGCATAAAAATAGAGCCCCGATTGGGGCTCTATCTGCTCACGTAATCCGTTTTCTAAGATTAGAAAACGGGAACCACCGCTCCTTCGTAGGTGGCGTTGATGTAATCGCGGACTTCATCGGAGTTCAGGGCTTTGGCGAGTTCCTTGGTCTTGTCTGAGTTCTCGTTGCCTTCCTTCACGACCAGCAGGTTTGCGTAGGTCTGGGCAGCCTCGGACTCAGCGGACTCTACAGCCAGGGCGTCGGTGTTCACCTTGAAGCCAGCGGCGATTGCGTAGTTGCCGTTGATGCAGGCGATGGCAACGTCATCGACGATGTTCGGAACATTTGCGGCCTCTACCTCCTTGAATGTGAGGTTCTTGGGGTTGGAGACGATGTCGTTGGGGGTGGCGTTCACGCCAACGCCGTCCTTAAGGGTGATCAGGCCTTCCTGCTGAAGCAGCAGAAGTGCGCGTGCCTCGTTGGTGGCGTCGTTGGGCACGGCAACGGCAGCGCCGTCCTCAAGCTCGGAGAGGTTGGTGAGCTTCTTGGAGTACACGCCCATGGGCTCGAAGTGGATACCCTCAACGGAAACCAGATGCGTGCCCTGCTCTTCGTTGAAGTTGTCAAGGTAGGGCTTGTGCTGGAAGTAATTTGCGTCAACGTCGCCGCTCTCGGTAACCGTGTTGGGCTGAACGTAGTCGGTGAATTCCTTCACTACCAGCGTGTAGCCGTCCTTTTCAAGAATGGGGGCAACAGCGTTGTTCAGAACCTCTGCGTGAGGGGTGGGAACTGCGGCGATGGTGATGGTCTTGTCATCCGAACTGGAGTTGGAGTTGCTCGAGCAGCCGGTAAGCGCGAGGGCGCCGATACCCAGGGCGAGAACGCCGGCGAAAAGGGCGATTGCCCCTTTCTTCTTCACTTGGGACTTCTGCATTGTTTGTTTTCCTTTCTTATGTCCTTCAACTTCCTTGATTAGCGAGTGAGGTTCATCATACGGGTTTGTTCGCTTCGGGCAATAGGATTGGTTATCGGGAAAGTGTGAAAGTGCGTCTAAAACTCAGTTTGAAGTTATCTTTTCCGCTGTTGGCTTCCGGTATTGCGCTAGACTGTCAAAGATTAAATGGAACGTATCTAGGGAAAGAGATTTGGGCTATATGAAGGGCAAGAACGGTTTCGGCTTGAAAGCGGAGCAGCCACAGGGTAAGCACGCGGCGATACCTGATAAAGCGTCACCTTCAGAGTCTGCCGCAAATACCGTTGCCTTTAACCCTGCCGAGAAGACGCAATTCCCCTATGGCAATGGTTTTCCGGCTGAGGTTTCCTCTAAGCCGCGCAACAAGAAGCTGCCCTTTATCATTGTGGGTGTTCTGCTTCTGGCTCTGATTGCCATCTACGGCGGGGGAGCTCTATTCTTCAGCGGGCATTTCTTCCCTAACACCAGGTTGAACAACGAGGATGTTTCGCTGGAATCCAGTGGCTCCCTTGCTCAGAAGATTCAGAACCAAGCAGATAAGTACACCCTTACAATTTCTGGCAAGGGCTTCACGCTCAATTTCGGTCAAGGCGAGACGGCTATCCAGATCGATTCGGCCAAGACCGCTTCGGATGCGGCAGCCAATCAGGACATAGCATTCTGGTTCGTTGAGATTTTTAAAGAGCACGATATCTCCGATGTGGTTGTCGCCTCTTACGAAGAGGGCTCGATCGATTCGGTGATCAAGGAAAAGGTCGGTGCGTTCAACGAAAACCAGGATGCCTCGAAGAACGCTACGGTCACCTACAACGAGTCCGTTGACGCCTTTGTCCCTAAAGCCGAGGTCTATGGCAACCAGATCGATGCCGATAAGCTTTGCAAGAAAGCCGGTGACTGCTTGTGCGAGATGAGGACCGAGTGCTCTGTTACCGACGACGAGCTTATCAAGCCCAAGGTGTTGTCATCTGATGAGCGTTTGGCCACTGCTGCCCAGCAGGCCAACACGCTGTTCCCCAGCAGCCTGTCGCTTATGCTGAATGGCTCGGTAAAGGCAGCAACCATCGATAAAGCGACATTCGGCAGCTGGATCTATGTTAACCCTGAAGATTATTCGCTCGTTATCAACCAAGACATGGTTACCGAATGGGTGGAAGACAAGGCAAGCGGCATGAACACGGTGGGCACTACTCGCTCATGGACCCGTGAAGACGGCAAGGCCTGCACTGCTTCGGGTGGTACGTATGGTTGGAAGGTCGACACCGAAACGCTTTCCCAGGATGTTTACAACACCTTGGTTGCAGGCGGTGCCACTACGGTGGACGTTGCGTGCAGCCAAACCGGCGACGTGTACAACGGGGCCGGCCAGCGCGATTGGGGTGCCTACGTCGACGTAGACCTTTCCGAGCAGACCGCACGCTATTACGATGCCAGCGGTAACCTGCTCCACTCGTGCGGCATTGTCTCGGGCAAGCCGGTGGATGGCCGCGCTACGCCTACCGGTGTGTACTACCTTAACAACAAGCAGAGCCCTTCTACGCTTATCGGGTACAAGTCCAATGGCGAGAAGGAATATGAGACGAAGGTTACCTATTGGATGCCCTTTGTTGGGAATTCGGTGGGCTTGCACGACGCCTCTTGGCAGTCCTCGTTTGGCGGAACCCGCTATCAGACGAACGGCAGCCATGGTTGCGTGAACCTCTCCACCTCCGATGCTCAATGGTTCTATCAGAACTTGAGCAAGGGCGTATGCATCATTACCCACAATTAATCGGCAGTGCCGCCTTCGGGCGGCACGTTTCTTTCTGGCGGTTTGCTGTGCCTTGCATGATGAAACGATCAGATGGTTGGTGTGCGCTATAATCCTTTTTTGCGCGCCCATAGCTCAGCTGGATAGAGCAGTGGACTTCTAATCCGAAGGTCGAGGGTTCGAATCCCCCTGGGCGCACCATTGAAGCATTGGGTCACAGCTGTTTTCGAGCTGTGACCCTTATTGTTCGCTATCCCTTTGGGTTAGCTGCAGGGCGTACGCGTAGCGCTCTGCATTGCAGCATGGGTTCGACGCCTTAATAGCAGGGCAGAAGAGGAAGGAAACCGATGGCTTTCGACAATCGCCCTATTGGCGTGTTCGATTCGGGATTCGGTGGCCTTACGGTGGCTCGTGAGGTCATCAAGCTTTTGCCTGAAGAAAACCTTGTCTATTACGGCGATACGGCTCATTGCCCCTATGGCCCGCGGAGCCTCGAAGAGGTGCAGTCGTTCGTGCTGCGTATCTGTTCGTGGCTTGTTCGGCAAAACGTGAAGCTTATCGTTATTGCCTGCAACACGGCAACGGCAGCAGGGCTCGAGATTGCCCAGAGAACCTTCGATGTGCCGGTTATAGGCGTTGTTGAGCCTGGCGCGCGCGCCGCTGCCCGTGCCACCCATAACAGACGAGTGGGCGTTATCGCGACGCAAGGTACCGTCGATTCCGGGGTGTACACGCGCGCCATCCGCAATATCGATGCAGGCATCACGGTGTTCTCTACTGCCACTCCGCGATTCGTCGAGATCGCGGAATTGGGTATTCAGATGGCGAAGGGGCCAATCGAAAGCTATACCTCATTGGCCTCGAAGGTTTATATCCGCCCCGAGTTCCAGGAAATCGCGCAGGATTATCTTGACCCTCTTCGCAGGTGCGATATAGATACCCTGGTAATGGGCTGTACCCATTTCCCCTTGCTGAAAGCCCTTATCGGTGCGGTTGTGGGAAGCAATGTGAAGTTGATCTCTTCCGCCACAGAGGCCTCTCTTGACTGCAAAGATGTCCTTTCGCGTCGTGAGGCTTTTGCCGAACCCGGCAACCTGCCTGCGCGCCGTTTCGTGTCTTCGTCTGAGAACATCGGTGATTTCGCCTCATTTGGCGAGCGTGTTCTCCGTATGCCGTTAGGCGTAGTCGAGCACGTTGTTCTTTAGCTGTTTGTTATTCAAGGAAGGCTTCCATATGAGCAAGATCGTCGTTATTGCAACAAATAACCCTCATAAAGTCGAGGAGATCGAGACGGCGCTTAACTTCGAAGGCTGGGAGTTCAGGAGTTTGAAGGATGCCGGAATCCATTCTGCCCCGCAGGAAACCGGCTCGTTGTTCATCGACAATGCCCGAATCAAGGCGCAGGCGGCTTTCGCACTGGCGGGCTGCGCGGTGCTGGCCGATGACTCGGGCCTGATGGTCGATGCCCTTGATGGCGCTCCTGGTGTGTACTCTTCGCGCTATAGCGGAGTGGACGGGGATGATGCCGCCAACAACGAGAAGCTTCTTCGCGAGCTTAAGGCCGTTCCGGCAGATGAGCGCTCTGCCCGTTTCGCCAGCGTCCTCGTATTTATTGATGAGGATGGATCGGAGACGGTTGCTGAGGGATTTGTGGAGGGCA
Organism: Succinivibrio sp.; assembly: GCA_963643405.1. Classification (GTDB taxonomy): domain Bacteria; phylum Actinomycetota; class Coriobacteriia; order Coriobacteriales; family Eggerthellaceae; genus Anaerotardibacter. The sequence continues at coordinate 362 of CAVIKC010000037.1, read as the reverse complement.
AAATCGGATTCGAGCTGAAGGGGAGCAACGGATTTGGTTACGACCCTCTGTTCATGCCCAATAGGTACAAGGGCAAAAAAACGATGGCTGAGTTAACACAGGCGGAAAAGAACTCCATCTCCCATCGTGGGAATGCGTTGAGGGAGCTTAAAACGAAGCTGCAGACCGCTTGATTGTCTGCTATACTTCGTAAACGTTGTGTTCGGGATGTGGCGCAGTTTGGTAGCGCGCCTGCTTTGGGAGCAGGATGTCGCAGGTTCGAATCCTGTCATCCCGACCATTATCATGCGGGTGTAGTTCATTGGTAGAACCTCAGCCTTCCAAGCTGATGAGGCGGGTTCGATTCCCGTCACCCGCTCCAG
>CAVIKC010000036.1:0-17849 GCA_963643405.1 Succinivibrio sp. | reverse complement strand
GCCTGGGCCTGTACACCAAGCAGTTCGACTGGGAGAAGATGTGGGCCATCGCCGACGATATCGACGACCAGGCAGCTATCGATGCCAAGGCAGCCGAGATCATCGACACCTTCGACATCGAGGGCGGCGCCTCCGTTTCCGACAAGCCCATCCAGGACATGGCGAAGTACGTCGTCGCCTTCGAGCAGTGGGTGAAAGACGAGCAGCTTGGCCTTATCGCCAGCCACTACGACGGCTTCGCCCAGGGCAAGGCCGGCGTGCTGGACAGCATGCTTATCCCCGCGTTCTCGATGCTCATCAAGCAGGGCACTTCCTGCGCTGTTGAGGGCGACATGAAGGTCGCCATCGCCATGAGCATCCTGAAGACCATCGCCGGCACCGGCCAGCTTTCCGAGATGTACTCCATCGACTTCCCCGAAGACGTGGTTATCATCGGCCATTCCGGCAGCGGCGACGCCGACATCTCCACCGCCAAGAAGCCCACGCTCAAGGTCGTACCCGTGTTCCACGGCAAGACCGGCGGCGGCTACCTTACCCAGTTCTACCCGGGCCTGGGCACGGTTACCTACCTGGGCATCACGCAGGACGGCGACGGCAACTTCAAGTTCGTTGTTGCCGAGGGCGAAAACGTCGAAGGCCCCATCTTCACCTTCGGCGACACCAACATGCGCATGAAGTTCAGCATCGGTGCTCGCGAGTTCATGAACCGCTGGAACGAAACCGGCCCCACGCACCACATGGCAGCTGCGCTGGGCAGCCACACCGACACCATCCTGAAGGTTGCCAAGATCCTGAACGTGCCGGTAGACATCGTTTGCCGCTAAAGCTTCAACGCACAGCCAGCAAGCACAAACGGGAGCTGCAGTCCGCCGACTGCAGCTCCCGTTGTTTTACCTGGCTCCAATCAAGGGCATCCATGGCAGATCCGGGCAATAAACGAAACGCACCTTAAGGGTTCGAACCTACAGTTACTTACCCTTGTCAACCTCTTTCAGCAGCTGCACCAACTGAGCTCGCTGCTGGTCACGCTCTTCACGCACCTCGCGCATCAATTCCAAACGACGTTGCCTGCGTTCCTGCTTCGCCTGTTCTACCAAGTCGTGGCGCTTATGCTGCTTTTCCAGTCGCTCTTTGGCCTTGGCAAGGCTCCGCGCGCGTCGAGCGCCCTGCTCACCATCGGAAGCATCGGCCAACTGGGCATAGGCCAGATGGTCGGCCACGATATCGCCCATATGCCGCGGGTCGTGCGCCACCTCGCGCGCCGTCTCCACCGGGTGCACATCGGCAACCCGGTAGGTCAGCTGCGCCAGCAGGGGCATGGCCAAAACCGTGATGGCGCCTGCCGCCACCAGCACCGAGGCCGTATCGGCGGACATAGCGCCCGCTTTGGTGGCCACCGAGGTGACCGCCACGATTAGGGGCAACGCCGTGGTGCAGTACAGCGCCACGCTCACCCGATTGTGCGAGGACATGGTTCTGGTCTCGCGATCGGTGGAAAGGGAAACGAATATCGGAACCGCACGGATAAGCAGCAGCGCAAGGATGAATCCAGCCAACAGCTCCGGCTTCTCGAAAACCGCCATAAGATCGATCTTCGCTCCGGAAACCACGAAGAACAGGGGCACGAAGAACCCGAAGGCGGCACCGTCGAGCTTATGCTCCAGGTCGTGGTTGCCCGATGGGATGATATAGCGCAGCACGAAACCCGCCGCAAACGCGCCCAACACCGCATCCAGCTCGAACACCGCCGAGAGAGCAACGAGCGCCACCAGCAACAGCACGGTAACGCGCATGGTGGTCTGCGAGGTAGTGTTGGCGTTTTCCGAGAGGAAGCGGTGCAAGCGGCTGCCGGCCTTCTTCGCCTTCGCGGGAATTACCGCAGCAAGCACTGCCACAGCCGCAAACGCGAACAGAACCGCAAGGGTTTTCCACTCGGCGCGCGAGGAAAGCAGCAATGCCATGGCGATGATGGGGCCAAGCTCGCCCCAGGTTCCATAGGCAAGCACCGAATCACCCACCCGGGTGCCTATGAGATTGCGCTCCTTCAATATGGGCATCAGCGTACCCAGCGCCGTGGTGCCCAGGGCAATAGCCACCGCCACGCCTCCCAAGTCACTCGGTGCATGCTCAGGCACAGCGAATGAAACAGCCGCTACTGCGGCAAAGCCCAACGCCAAGCACACCAACCAGGTAGCGAACCCCCGTTTCCCCTGATGGCCTGTGATGTTCTTAGGGTCTATCTCGAAACCTGCAAGAAGAAACAGGAATGCCAACCCAAGCTCGGAAAGCAAGCTGATGGAGTCGGAGAGCTCTATCAAGCCGGCCATGTTCGGACCCAAAAGCGCACCTGCGATAAGAAGGAACACGGTTTCGGGAATGGGTTTCCTGGGGATGGACTGGGCAACGATGGGGCACAGCGCCGCAACCAGAACGATAACGGCAAGTGATATAAGCTCTTCGGTCATGCAGAGGTCTTCCACGCGGGGATCAGGTTTGCCCCATTATCCCCTAGCTTTTCGCTGCCCAACGAAGCAGGAATGCGGAATTCACGATAACGATCACGCTGCCGCAGTTGTGAACCAGCGCCCCGCTTACCGGGTCCAGCACGGCAATGAACGCCAGGATGATGGCAACGAAATTAAGCGTCATGGCAAAGGCGAGGTTCGCCTTGATGACGCGCATGGTATGGCGCGACAGCGCCAGCAGGTGCGGAAGCGAGCCTATGCCACCGTCCACCATGGCGATGTCGGCGGCCTCGATGGCCACATCGCTTCCCACGCCGCCCACAGCTATGCCCACGAACGAGCGCTTCAGGGCCGGGGCGTCGTTTATGCCGTCGCCCACCATTGCGCAAAGCCTCCCTTCTGCCTCATTGCGCTCGATGAAGCCCATCTTGTCTTCAGGTCGGCACTCCGCAATGCATTGTCCAATGCCTACTTCAGCACATACCGCATTTGCCGCAGCCTGGTTGTCGCCGGTAAGCAACACGGATTCCACGCCCATGGCATTGATGGAGAGGATGGTCTGCGCCGACTCGCTGCGCACGGTATCGGTTAAGGAAACGATGCCGGAGGCAGCGAAATCCACCGATACGAACGCCAAGGTTTCGCCCCTCTCGCGCAGCTTGGCCAGCACTTCCCCGTCGAAGCCTTCCAACGAAACACCCAACTCGTCCATCAGACGTTCGTTTCCAACGGCAATCATTCGACCGTCCACCTGGGCCGCCACACCCAATCCCGGCTTCATCTCGAAGCTTTCAGGCTCGATGGGCATCAGGCCTTCTTCACGGGCGCAGCGAACCACAGCTTTGCCCAACGGATGCTCGCTGCGAAGCTCTGCCGAGGCAACCAACGCGTACAGATCAGCTTCCGCTAAGCCGCTGGCCGGACTCGGGTAAACGCCGCCCACCCGCGGCTTGCCCACGGTTAAGGTGCCCGTCTTATCGAACACCACACAACCCACCTTCGCCAAGCGCTCCAGGGCATCGCCTTCCTTCACCAGGAAGCCACGTTTGGTAGCGTTGCCGATTGCCGCCACGATGGCGGTGGGGGTTGCCAGCACCAGCGAGCAAGGGCAGAACACGACCAAAACCGTAACCGCACGCAGGATCTCGCCTGTTACCAGGTACACACCCACCGCAGATGCAAGAGCGCCCACCACCACCCAAGTGGCCCACTTGTCTGCCATGCGCACAATCTTCGCCTTACCGGCATCGGCGCTCTGCACCAAGCGCGTCATGCGGCGGATGGAGCTGTCCTCCCCCACCCGCGTGGCACGTACATCGATGGATCCGAACTGGTTAACCGTGCCAGCGGAAACCTCGCTGCCGGGCTGTTTATCGACCGGCATAGGCTCGCCGGTAACGGCGCTTTCATCGATGCTGGTTGCCCCTGTGGCCACCACGCCGTCTACGGGAACGGTTTCACCGGGAAGCACGCGCACCAATTGGCCCTGTTGCACTTTTTCGGCATCGATTTCGCGCTCGGCGCCATCGGCTTCCACGATGCGCGCCCTGCGCGGGGTAAGCTCCACCAGGTGCTTGATGCCCTTCTGGGCGCGGGCAACCGTCAGCTCTTCCAATAGGCCGCCCAGCTGCATGATAAGGGCAACCTCCCCAGCAGCGAAGAACTCGCCGATGGCAACGGCGGCAATAAGCGCCAGGGAAACCAGCAGGTCGGCCTTCACATCGAACTCGGTAACCACAGCGATGAACGCCTCGCACACAATAGGCACGCCGCACAACACGATGGCCACCCACGCGGGGTCGAAGGGCAGGCTGTTTCCGCATGCGAAACTTGCAACCAGGGCAATTGCGGAAACAAGCAGGAAGGCGATGTCTTTCTTGGCACCGCCCAGTTCCAGCAGCTTTTCCAAGGGTTCGAAATAAGGTTTAAGGCTTTCCATATATACCGTACCGATCCTACGTTACCGAACTATATGTTCGGTATAATTCATCGAGTACGGCAAATACAGACGCAAAACCGCCCTGGTGAGCGCTAAGGCACAGCTGCGGCGTATTGGCGGTTACCGAACACTTGCCAACAATCGTTCGGAAGGCCCACATGCAGAAACAACTCGACCGCCGCCAGCGCAAAACACGCAAGGCCATCTACGATGCCTTCGAGCGGCTTATGGGGAGATCGCACTACAGCGCCGTAACCGTGGCGCAGATCATCGAGGAGGCCGATATCGGCCGCAGCACGTTCTACGCGCATTTCGAGACGAAGGACGATTTGCTAGACCAAATGTGCCGCGAGATGTTCGACCACATCTTCGAAGGTGTGAACGAGTACTGCATAACGCACCCCACCCTGGTCACCGAAAGCCTGGAAGGCAAGCTGGCGCACCTGCTGTATCACCTGCGCGACACTCACAGCGGCATATGCGGGAAGCTCATCCGCGAGGGCGAGCCTCACTTCACCGACTATTTCGAATCACAGCTGGAGGTCCTGTTCACGAAAAGTGGGCCGGCGAAACGCGCCGACATACCCAGGAGCCTGGCGTGCGTGCTGTACGTAAGCTCCTTTTCGCACACCGTTTCCTGGTGGTTCAGCAAGGGATCCGAGAACAGCCCCGAACAAGTTGCAGCCTGGTACATGAAGGGGATGAACTTGGATAGCCCGAAGAGGCCAAAGAAGTGAATGCGCGTATCTTGGGCAACCACCCAACAACTAACGGAATAGCAGGCAAAATGGCAGCTGGGACAGCAGGCGGCAGGGGTGCCGCTAAACGCGCGAACCGGATATCCCGATAGCGCCCATCTTGGTTACGGCCGTGCCGCTGATGGCATCGCCCTCATGCGTTCCCTCGAACGTGAATGGCAGTGCGCCGATAAAGGGAACCTGCAATGTCCCCGAAAAGGAAAGGTTGCCTTCCATATCGACAACGCCGTTCTGTATGGGAGTGTCTCCGCCCAGCACATGGAGCAACCCGGAAAGGGCGCCATCATGCTCTTCGAGCGTCAAGGTTCCTTCTTTGGTGCCAATGGGCGTTTCCACCTGCGCACGGTACGTTCCCGAAACCATAACTCCCCCTAAAACGATAATCGCATGCATCGGTAACGAGCCTGTGGCCCTACGCCAAGAAGGCCGGGGCGCAGGCTCACCACCCAACGCTTACAGCCAAGATGATACCTTCCCAGCAGGCAAAGCGCGGCGTAAACCTAGCGGTTGTCCACCTTTTCGGGGTACAGGTCATGATGGGAAAGACGTTCCCAGGCAACCGCTTCCCACTTCGTGCCAGGCTTGCCGTAGTTGCAATACGGGTCGATGGAGATGCCGCCGCGCGGGGTGAACTTGCCCCACACCTCGATGTATTTCGGATCCATAAGCGCCACCAGGTCTTTCATGATGATGTTCATGCAGTCCTCGTGGAAATCGCCATGGTTGCGGAAGCTGAACAGGTACAGCTTCAGGCTCTTGCTTTCCACCATGCGCTCGCCGGGAACGTAGGAGATGTAGATGGTGGCGAAATCGGGCTGTCCGGTGATGGGGCACAAGCTGGTGAACTCGGGGCAGTTGAACTTCACGAAGTAGTCGTTGCCCGGGTGCTTGTTGATGAACGTCTCCAGCACGCTGGGATCGTAATCGGTGGGATACTCGGTGTGCTGGTTGCCCAGCAGCGAGATGCTCTCTTCGGATTCGCGTTCTTTGTTCGTCATATCGGTACTCCTGTAAAGGTTGTGGGCAATGGTTCATGCCGGCTGGGTGCCAGGGCGCCAATAGGGACACCCCCAGCATGGTGGAGCCAGTTGGGACAGCCCCCTTGGCACGGTTACGCCAGTTGGGGGAATCCCTACTGGCACGCGCCTGCCGGCACGCCCCTGACACCCGCCGGCACGCGAGGCTAGCGCAACAGCGGGTCGGTGGCGCCGTTCAATTCGAAGGCGCGCGTACGGTCGATGCAGGTGCCGCACACGCCGCAGGGCTTTTCGCCGCCCTCGTAGCAGCTCCAGGTAAGCTCGTAGGGAACACCCAGCTCAAGGCCGCGCTTCACGATGTCGGCCTTGCTCCACTGCACAAAGGGCGCTTCCATGCGAAGCTCGCCACCCGTGCCTTCCACGATGGCATGGTTCATGGCATCAACGAATTCCTGCGAGCAATCGGGATACGCGTTGCCCGCCCAGTCATCATGATGGGCGCCGTAATACAACACGGAGCACCCCAGCGAAAGCGCCATCGAAGCCGCCGAGGAAAGGAACAGCCCGTTGCGGAACGGCACGTAAGTACTTACCGGCTTGCCGTCGGTTTCCTGCAGCTGTTCGGCATAGCTTTCCCGTGGAACATCCTGCGTGGAATGCCCCAAGAGCGAGCAGTTGCTGTCGGCGAAGATTGCCGCCAAATCCAAGAAGCGCTGCTGCACGCCGTAATGAACGGCAACCGCCTTGGCGGATTCGATTTCCTTGTTGTGGCGCTGGCCGTAGCTGATGGAGAGCGCGAACACGTTGGCCGCGCCGTAACGTTCTACCGCCATGGCCAGCAGCGTGGTGGAATCCACGCCGCCGCTGCACAGCACCAAGGCGCGCTCGGGGGCATTCGTACCCGTTGCCACGTTAAAGCCCTTTTCGGTTGAAGCGGTTTGATCGCCCATGGTCACACTCCTTTTTCTTGGCCGGGCCAGATGATCTTATGAAGCTGAAGTTGCAAACGCACGCGGGAAAGACGCTGCTCCTGCATGAAGTCCACTATCTGCGAAGGCTCGATGCAGCTGAACACGGGGCTGAAGAACACCTCGCATCGACCACATAGGTCGTAGCGCTCTATGACTCCCTGCGCGCATTCCAGGTCTTCACGCGAGGCAACCACGAACTTCACCGCATCGCCCCAGCGAAGCAGCTCGTAGTTGCTGGGCAGCATTTCCGCGGTCATCCCCGAAGAGGGCATTTTGCAGTCTACGGTGAAGCGCACCTGGCAAGCACCATCGTCAGCGCACGCCGCAGGCGCTGGCCCCAATTGGCGGGGGGCTTCCGACCGCATGCCTGGTGCCGAGGTGGGGCGCTGGCCCGAAAGCCCAGCTGGCACGCCTGCCTCACGGGCATCGCATGCCACCGAGCCCGGCAGCCGACCTGCCGCCAGCTGGTTTCGCAAGGCATCCAACGAAGCCAGGTCCACCGCACCATTGGTCTCAACTTCCACCACGCGCTGCGCACCAAGGCCGGCACCCCACACATCCGAGCAGTGCAGCGCGCGAATCAGATCGGGAAGCCCAGGCTGCAGAGCAGGCTCGCCGCCAGTAAGCGTTACGCAGGCAGCGCCCGATCCAGCAACCCATTCCACCAATTCGTCGGGCGTGCAATCCTCGTGGGCGCAATTGCCCACGTTGGCCCAGGCTGTGTCGCACCACGAGCAGGCCAGGTTGCACCCGGCAAAGCGGATGAACGCCGCAAGCCTGCCCGCACGCGGCCCTTCCCCGTTGATGGAAACGAAGCGCTCCACCACAGGCAGCGCACAGCAGTCGCTGTCGGGGAAACGCATGTCCGCAGATGAAGCCACTAGTTTTCCCCGTAGTAGATAGCGCAGTTGTTCGGCGTCTCGTACACCTCTACCTGCGAAACAGGCAGGTTGCGCTCGGCCAAGCGCCTATAGAAGTAACGCGCCAGGTTTTCCGCCGTGGTGCGGAACGGCATCATGGAAAGCGTGAAGCCCTCTTCCTCCAGGCATGCCAGCGTTTTAGGCATAAGCGAGCCCTCTTCAACGATGAAGGAATGGTCCAACTCTTCGGTAAGGTCGCGCAGCGCATGCTTGAAATCGCCGAAATCCAGCACCATGTCTTTGTGGGTACCCTCGGTGCACAGTGCATCTTGCGCCAAGTACGCAACCACACGCCAACGGTGGCCGTGCAGGTTCTCGCACTTGCCGTGGTAGTCGGTAAGGAAATGTGCAGCGTCGAAGCTGCTTTCGGTCTTAAGGCCGTACATAGATGCTCCTTCTTGCCCGTCGCAAAAACAAGGCAAGAAGAAACAGCAGGTGCGCAGCGCGTGGTTATGCGACCACGCCAGCTGCGACGACACCCATGGCACGCAAAGGCAAGCTCCGGCACGCCGGTACAGCAGCCCGACCCGCAAGTGCGAAGCCCGCACGACGCATGCAACCTTCGCCGCTGTGCCCACGGGCAAACGCGCAAGCACGGACCGCAGCCACTGCGAGCATCGTGTCGCGGCAGGTCGATCACACGCAACAAGCGTTCTTCTTTACCTAGTTTTGTTTAACGACAGGAGGTTCTCGAACTGTCGGTTCCGCCGGCCCGCCACAGGCAAACCAGCTAACCCAGTATACCCAACCATGCCACACGAACCGACGCGCATCTGCATTAACAACCATACTCACCTGAATAGCTCAGGTTTCCACCTCTTTCACCTGCCCAAACCCCACTCAGGAAGGTAGAATCGATAAGGGGATCAAATACGAAATGCCGTTTGCGCTTTCGGAACTTATAAGGGGGACCATCAATGGAGTCACGTCAGCTTCACTACTTTTTGGCCATCGCCTCGTGCGAGAACATGTCTGAAGCAGCCGAAGTGCTGCATATCTCACAGCCCGCGCTTTCGAGCGCCCTGCGCAACCTGGAAAAAGAGATAGGCCACCAACTGTTCGACCGCGTGGGAAAGAAGCTGGTCATCAACGAGAACGGCCGCTACCTTGCCAAGCAAGCACACACCGCATTCGCCATTTTGGACGAAGCCAAACGCACCATTCAAGACAACGCCGAAAAGCAGAAGCGCACCGTGTGCTGTGGGATGAACATCCCCGTTGGCAACATCGGCGCATTGCTGGCAGGCTTCTACAAAAAGCACGATGATATCTCCATCAGCATGGGCTACCCCACATCCGCCCAGTTCAACAATCGCCCGCTGGATATGGAGCTTATCGGCTCGGCAGTGAAGCTGGAGGGCAGCAACGTTATCCCCCTAGGGCGCGAGCGCATCATGCTGGTTATGCCGCCCAATCATCCGTTGGCCAACAAGCCCGACCTTAAGCTGGCCGATTTCAAGGACGAGCCGTTCGTGTTCACCGACCCCAGCGAAATGCGCACCATCACCGAAACGATGTGCCGCGAAGCGGGCTTCACGCCGAAGATCGTGATGGAAACGCAGCTGTACAGCGAAGCGCTGAGCTTGGTTGCCCATGGCATAGGCTGCTGCCTGGGTGGGGAGTTCGCCTGGCTGCAGAACATGCAGGAAGCCTACAGCTTCGTAGCGCGCGAGCCTGCCGATATACACCGCTGCCGCTACCTGTACGCCCGCATCCCCGACCACCAAACCCCGTCCGATGCCACGTGGGCGTTCATCGACTACCTGCAAGATTGCGCCGAAGGCAAGGAATAGCAGCCACGTGCCAGCCGAAGTCGACGGACCCAATGCCAATGCCGGCAGGAACAGTCCCTACTGGCGCACCTACCAGCCCGCGGCACCCCTTCTTCCCCATAAGCGCAGGCACGCAAATCCCCATTTGCTTCCCCACAAAAAAGCGGGCAGAGAAGACCTGCCCGCATTTTGAATCAGCGTTAGTTTTCGAAATCGTCACCCGCGCCATGCACATCGCGCACGGCGATCTCATCAGGAAGCGCGGTGCGCTCGTGCGGACCTTCCCACAGCGTCTCATCGATGAAATCCAGAATCTCGTCCACAACCTCGTTGGTCTTCATGCACGGGTCGCCATGCACCGCGTTGTCGAACAGCTTCAGCTTGCAGCGATTGTCGTGGCAGGTCTCGTTGATCTTGTTGCGGAACGAAACCGACTGCGTGTACGGAACCACCGGGTCGTTGATGCCATGCAGCAAAAACGTGGGTGGGAAGTCGTCGGTAACGTAGTTGATGGGACCGCCGAAGCTTGCCGCGGCGGGATTGCGCGAGCACTTGAAGCCCATGATCAGGTTGTGGGGGAACACCATGCCCTCACCCAAGTCGTTTCGCACCTCGGTGCCGCCCGTGGCGTTCACCACGTCTTCCTCAGTAAGACGGTTGCACAGGTCTACCTGGTACATGTCGGTGGGGCCGTACAGGCTTACCAGGCACTGGATGGAGTCATCGACCTCGGGGTTGCCCAGGGCCTTGCCCTTCATGATGGGACGCCCGCCCAGCGCGGCGATCATGTTGATGATATGCGCACCAGCGGAATTGCCCCAGGCGGCAAGCTTGTCGGTCTTCAGCATGAACTCATCGCCATGCGCACGCAGGTAACGGATGCCAGCGCGAACGTCCAGCAAAGGCTCCGGCCACACCACGTCGGGGGCGATGCGGTAATTGATGCAGGCAAGCGCGTAGCCCTGGCTCATCACCTTGAAGGCACCGGGCATGGTGTTCTCGCGCTTGTCGCCGCCTACCCAGCCACCACCATGGACGAAAAGGATGGTCGGGAAGGGGCCATCACCTTCATCGGGCAACCAGATATCCATCTTCTGACGCGGATCGGTGCCGAATGGAACATCAAGCCAATAACGCTTGAACTGAGCCGGATCGATCTCCTTGAAGAAACTTGCCATGTTATTCCCCTTCCAATGCAAACGCGGTTTTGTTGAACGCGTTCAAGATTCCCTAATGCCAGATTAGAAAAACTGCTTATAAGAGTGAAATATCGTTACTCGATATACAGCATAGGGAAATTTATAAACAAAACCCCGGATTCAGGCGAGCAGCCCTGCATCCCAGCAATTCGGAATGCAGAGCACCCGCCCAAACCCGGGGCCTTATCAACGTTTTCAGCGAGCAGGAAGCCGCTGCCCGCCTACTGCCGCCGGTCTATGCTACTCGGCGAACAGCTTCTCGATGCGAGCCACGCCTTCCTTGGTTGCCTCGGCATCGCCGAAGGCGGAAAGGCGGATGTAGCCTTCGCCCGAAGGGCCGAAACCGGCGCCAGGCGTGGTGATGACGTTGGCCTTTTCAAGCAGCAGGGTGAACAAGTCCCACGAACCCATGCCGTTGGGAGCCTTGCACCATACATACGGGCTGTTCACTGCACCGAATACCTGGAAGCCGGCGCGCTCAAGGCCTTCCTTGATAACACGCGCGTTGTTGCGGTAGTAGTCCAGCGTTTCCTCTACCTGCTTGGCACCCTCTTCGGTGTAGATGGCAGCCGCGCCGCGCTGGATGATGTAGGAAGCGCCGTTGAACTTGGTGCACTGGCGGCGGTTCCACATGGCATTCAGGCTCTGGCCGTTGCGTACAAGCGCCTTGGGAACCACGGTGTAGCCGCAGCGTGCACCGGTGAAGCCAGCGGTCTTCGAGAAGGAACGGAACTCGATGGCGCAGGTCTTGGCGCCTTCCACCTCGTAGATGGAGTGGGGCACGTTCTCTTCGGCGATGAAGCGCTCATACGCGGCATCGAACATGATGATGGAGCCGTGTTCGTTGGCGTAATCAACCCACACCTTCAGCTGGTCGGCATTCAGAACGGTGCCGGTGGGATTGTTGGGGCTGCACAGGTAGATAACATCGGCAACCTCGTCGGGGAGCGCGGGAACGAAGTCGTTTTCGGCCGTGGTGGGCATGTAGATGATGTTCGTCCAGCCCTGAGCTTCCTCGTCGTATTCTCCCGCGCGGCCGGCCATGGCGTTGGTATCAACGTAGACGGGGTACACCGGGTCGCACACGGCGATCTTGTTGTCGATGGCAAGGATATCGCCGATGTTGCCGCAGTCGCTCTTGGCACCGTCGGAAATGAAGATCTCGTCGTCTTCGATATCTACGCCGCGGGCACGGAAGTCATTTTCAGCAACGACAGAGCGCAGGAAATCGTAGCCCTGCTCGGGGCCGTAGCCATGGAAGTTCTCGAACGTGGCCATGTCGTCCACGGCAGCATGCATGGCCTCGATAACCGCAGGCGCCAGCGGGCGGGTAACATCGCCGATGCCCATCTTGATCATCTTCGCCTCGGGATGGGCAGCCGTGTACTCGGCGGTACGACGAGCGATCTCGGAAAACAGGTAGCTGCCGGGAAGCTTTGCGTAGTTCTCGTTGACGTTGGCCACGAAAATCTCCTTTTCACCAAGGGCGCAGGCCGCAACGGCGCACGCCCGTTCATTCGTTTAACGCGGTTTATCATACTATACGCACCGTATGTCCACCGCGTTTCGCCGCCGAGCGAGCACCGAACGAAAACGAGCGAAAAGCCATCGTCGAGCCACCATGCTGGGCATCGACCTGTTCGCCAAAAGGAGAGGGTTATGAGAGCACTTATCCAGCGCGTAAGCCAGGCTTCGGTTTCCACCGAGGGCGAAGAGCCGCGCAGCATAGGAAACGGCTACTGCATCCTACTGGGCGTAGGGCCGGAAGACACCGAGGAAACCGCGCAGAAGCTTTGGTCGAAAACGCTGAAACTGCGCATATTCGAAGACCAAGACGGAAAGACTAACCTGTCACTTAAGGACGTAGGCGGCAGCGTACTACTGGTTTCCCAGTTCACGCTGTACGCCAATTGCAAGAAGGGCAACCGCCCGTCGTTCGGGCAGGGCGCTGCGCCCGATATGGCCAACCGTCTCTACGAATACTTCGCCGGCCTTATCGTAGCCGATGGCGTAGAGGTGAAAACCGGCTGGTTCGGCGCCATGATGGACGTGAGCCTAACGAACAACGGCCCCTTCACCATCTGGCTGGACAGCGACCAGCTCTAGGCGAACCTGCCCAGACCGATTGCCGGGCCAAACCCGGGCTCCCCTGCTAAACGGCAAGCGTTGGCCGCGTGCCGTTTAGCAGAATATTGAGAATGCCTTGACTCGCAATATTTTGCGAAATGCGAGGTTCAACACGGGCCACAGCGCCTCTGTAGGCTAGCGGATGCCGATAACGAAGAACTCGAACAGGGCCACAACGATGAGGAACGCGAAGTTGTACACCTCAAAGCGCAGGATGAAGCGCCCGTTGCTTATCAGGCCGTGCGCGGATTCCTTGCTGGAAGCTTTGCCCTTTTCGGAGAAGGTTCCCTCGGTTGCCACGTCGCCCTTCCCGGCCGCAGCTTCACCGCTCGCGCCAACATTGGCGCCGGCAGAGCCGCCGTCCACCACGTCTTCCCCGTCGCCCTTCCCCACATCCTCAGCCAGGACCTTCTGGTACTGACGCAAAGCAATAAGCGTGGCCAACGAAGAGATAGGGGTTCCCACGGCGCCGATGTTGGTGCCAAGGGCGATGCCTGCCCAATCGTTCGAGAAATGGGAAAACAGGATGGCAGTTGGGACGTTGCTGATCACCTGACTGCTCAACAGCGAGGCGATGAATGCGCCGCAGTTCTGGATCAGCGCCTCGAAGAAGGCGGACACTTCCGGCATCTGCGCGATATTGCCGCTGAACACGAAGAAGCACACGAAGGTAAGCACCAGCGCGTAGTCGGTTTTTGCCAGCACCGTCCTATCGGCAAGCGCAAGTGCGATGATAATCACCAGCGCGCCGGCAACATAGGGAACAGCCTCGACCGTCATGGCAATGCAGAGCGCGAACAGCGCCGCGTAAAGGACAACGTGCGGCTTCGAGAGGATGATGGCGGGCGGCTTGCGGTAATGGAACTCGGCCTTCCCCACGAACAGACAGCAAGCAAGTATCAGCACCATCGAAAGAACAAGCGGCGGCGCCATAAGGGAAACGAACTCGCCGAAGTCCACATCGAACAGCGTGTACAAGTACAGATTGTGCGGATTTCCGAAGGGCAGCAGCATACCTCCCAAGTTCGCCGTAAGCGTGATCATTATGAACACGAAGGGGATGTCGCGCTCACGCCTGATGGAACGCAGCAGCAGCACCGCCAAGGGAAGGATGGTTACCAGCGTCATGTCGTTCGACAGGATCATCGAACAGCCCAGGGTAACCAACACCAAAACGATGACCAGCGCCCGCAGGCTCTTCACGCGCTCGACCACAGAATGCGCCACGAATTCGAGCAGGCCCGAGGAATCGAAGGCTGATATCACCATCAAGATGCACAGCAGGCACACAAGCGTATGCCAGTGGAAGTAGTCCAAATACGCCGGCGAAGGCGGGACGAAGATCATGGTGATAAGCGCCGCAATGGCAGAAACAACCAACATGGGGTTGCGGGTGATGGCGCGCTCCGCTTCCCTTTCGGCGGCGCGAACGCGAATGCCCGTAAGATTCTCTCCGTGGCGCTTTACCCTTTGATCCTCTATGTACTCGCTCGGAAACTTCATAGTGAACATTGTAGGCCTGCAAGCAATTGCGGGCGAACCGAAGTTTCGAACGCTATGGACGCTGCACGCAATACACCGCGCCCAGCGCAACCAAGCCCGATATCGTCCCTGTCCCACCGCCGGCAATAACCGAGATAAGCGGATTGATGATGTTGTCCTTAAGTGTGGACTGCTCCCCAAATCCACCCTGAAAGCAAGAAGGCCACCGGGCGAAAACAACCCGGTGGCCTGGTGCTTTAATGGAGCCAACGGCCGGACTCGAACCGGCGACCCACGCATTACGAATGCGTTGCTCTACCAACTGAGCCACGTTGGCACCCCATTGCGCTGAAAACAAGCGCTAGGGCATTATATCAAATCCTATGCTCATAGCAAGCAGCAAGTTCGACCGTTATCGCCTGCCCTACAGGTACGTTACCGTCTCGCCCAAAGGTTTACGGCTGGCGTGGTTCTTCAACGGGCCGGTACCTTCGGCGGCAAAGCCCAAATCAAGTAGCATCAGCACTTCCTCGTTTTCTGGCAGGCCCAGCTTCTCCTTGGCAACCGCCGGGTCGAAGAAGTTGATCCAACAACTGTCTACCCCTTCGTTGTAGGCAGCAAGCACCAGATGCGTTGCCACGATGCTGGCATCCTCTATGCCCGAATCGCGCTCACCACCGGGATACGTGAAGGTGTTGCCCGTATCGAAGGCAACCACCAAGACGCACGGCGCGTTGTATCGGCAAGGGGTGATCTCGTCGATAATCGCCAGCTTTTCAGCAGATTGCACCACGTAGATATGCTGCTCCTGCAGGTTCTTAGCCGTTGGGGCAAGGCGCGCGGCGCCCAAAATGGCATCTAGCTTTTCTGTCGGCACGGCTTTACCGTCGAACTTCTTGCACGAATAGCGGTTTGCAATAACTTCACTGAATTCCATGGCGTTCCCTTTCCTCGTGGCTGCGATCGGCTTTACCGCAATCAGCTCCATCTTCGCAATGCGCCGATTCGGCTACGACCAGTGTATATTTCGCTAGAACCATACACTGGTCGCCATCGCGCATGCGGTCGAAACGGCAGGTTTAACGCCAAGGAAAACAACCTTACAACACCCTTGCAGAAGGGTCCCTACCCGATAGCCACGGCCGTAAGAGCGAAACCAACCGCAGCAGCACCGAGCGTTCCTGCATAGCTGGCAGCCAGATACAGGGCGCCTATTCCCGCATCGCCCCTGCTGAAGCAGTCGACCGCTTCGCAATTCATGGTGGAAAGGGTGGAGAAGCCACCGAGGAAGCCCATGGTAAGCACCGTGAACGCAAGGCTGTCCATCACCGTTGCCGCCGCCAAAGCGCAACCCGCAATGGTGCACGAGGTAAGGTTTATGGCAAGCGTAGGCCAAGGGAAGGGGCTTTGGCATTTCGGTTTCATGAACACGGAAGCCTTGTGACGGCAAAGCGCGCCCACTGCGCCACCAAGGCCGACCAGAAGCAGGGTGATCGGGCTCATTCCCCCGCCCCCTTTTTTGCGGCAGTATCATCTTGCATAGCAACATGCGCTTCCTGAGCCCCGCGCATACGCATGCCCAGTCTATCGGCCACCAACTTGCCGACCCAAGCGGCGGCGAACGTGACAACGACGGTTGTTAGCAGGTACAACGCGAATACGCCGTATCTGCCGCTCTGTAGAAACGATAGGCTCTCGGTGGAAAACGCAGCAACAGTGGTAAACGCTCCAATGAGCCCAACGCCCATAGATTTCACCAACATTGACGGCAACTGCGTACGAACCGCTATATGCTCATTGATTATCTCCAGCACGAAGCATCCGAAGATGTTCACCGCCAGCGTTGCGAAAGGGAAGCCACCATCTGCGGGCAATGCCATTTCTAACACGTAGCGCAACGATGCGCCGATGAAGCCCATCGCCATAACCAAGGGCGCAAGCGAATGCGGGTTGCGGAAAGCTCTGCCAACAATATGCCCAGCCTTACCTTGCATACGCACCCCTGCCTCGAACGTTGAATCAGAACGCCAGCAAAGGCGATCCCAGTCGAACAAGTATAGCGCCCATAACCTACTGCTCTTAACTGGGCTATCTCCTTCTTGATCCACCCGCCGTAGCATTGTAAGAGCTGGTTGCATTGAAGGTCTTGATGAGATTCCTTTCCATAGCATTCATCTGCTGGGCAGGACAAGGCACAATCTTAACGAATACCGGTTTCCCCATTCGCACATCGGCATAGACATCACCATTTCCATGTCCCGTAAGATGGCTTCTTACGCGTGAGCAAACATGCAGGGACTGTCCAACGTAAACGTTTTCGTAAGCTACACCATCGGGCGAAGGGGAAGTCACAATAACGTAGCACCCCGGCTGATCTAGCGTTTTATACCCGCCAGTTATCCTGTTTCCATCTTTGGTTGTTTTCCAATTACCAAGGAATATGCTCGCAGGGATCAATTGAGAACCCAGGACGCTTTGCCGTAAATCTGCTTGACGTTTCCTTTGTTGCTCAATGATGAGCAACTGAACGCATCCAGCAATGATCACCAACAGTGACAATATGATGGCACCAAGGGATACTTCGAACACAAATAGATCCTGTCCAGAGAGATTCCTCTCGAATCCCATGCACATCAACCGAAACCAGTTATCGATATATGTAGATATATCCATCCGCAGCCTCCCCTCTTAGCCCATAAACCATAGCCGAAGTGCCGTATGGACCCCGCCTGCGGCGCTATGCGCGGCCACGCTGCTCTCGCTGCTCGGTCCCCCCCTACAGAACACCTTACTTTAACCGCATAGCGGTAAAACACCTATCTATCTATCTTCAGCAAGCTGGGCCCAACAGAGGGGCGATATGCACTAGCCCCTCCTGCGGCGGGCGGCCACGATGGCAACAACCACAGCAGCAATCGCCACAACGACCACCGCCGCTACGGCGAGCACCGGGATGGAGTCGCCGGTCTTGGCCAGGGCCGACTTGCTGTCGGCGTCGCCGGCAGCGGGCTGGCCATCGCCCCCGTCGCCACCCTGGGCCGGTGCGGCTACCTTTATCTTGCAGGTCACATCGTGGGAGATGCCGCTATCGTCGATCTTCGATTCGTCGGCGGTGACTATCCCGGTCACAGTGCCGTGCGCTGTCAGCTCCTGGGCCGCGGCGGCGTCGGCGTCGAAGCCCTCCACGGCATCCCAGGTGACGTCGCCCTCGGCAGCCACGCCGCTCTCCACCTCGACGT
>CAVIKC010000035.1:0-17977 GCA_963643405.1 Succinivibrio sp. | reverse complement strand
CGTAGCCCTCGAAATCGTAGCCGAGCACCTTTTCCACCAGCTCCATGCGCGAGTACACGCGGCCGGGGTAGCGGCACAAGGTAGTGAGCAGCTTGAACTCGGAAGCGGTAAGGTCGACCTCCTTGCCGCTGACCATGATCTTGTGGCCCGAGATGTCGATGGTAAGCTCGCCGAACTCCAGAACCTCACGCTGGGGCTCGGAATCGGAATGCACGCGGCGGAGCAGTGCGCGAACGCGCGCAACCAGCTCGCGGGGGCTGAAGGGCTTGATGAGGTAGTCGTCGGCGCCCAGCTCCAAGCCGATGATGCGGTCTTCCACCTCGCCCTTCGCGGTGAGCATGATGATGGGGGTGTCGGAGTTGTCGCGGATGGCGCGGCAAACGCGCTCGCCCGGCACACGGGGAAGCATAAGGTCGAGGACAACCAGGTCGAAGTGGTGCTTGGAGAATTCCTCCAGCGCTTCCTGACCATCGCCCACGGCGGTTACCCAATAGTTCTCACGCTCAAGATACGCTGCTACCGCATCGCGAATGGCCTTCTCGTCTTCCACAAGAAGGATGCGACGGGTGTTCTCGTTGTTGTTCATAGAAGTCATCAATGCCTCCTAGCATGTATCAACAGCCCTTGCGGGCTTGTCTGCGAAAGCAGCGGCCTGCATATGGGCGCACTAGGCTGTGGCGCGCGCAGTGCCGTTTGCAAATATTGTATCAATTGGGTTTCGGGCAGAACCAACAGATACCCAAATGTCACAATACCCCTCAGCATAGCCTGCCTGCCGAAGAGCAGGCTGAACGCTGTTCCAGGAGATCATGTGCCCACCAAACGCAGACAGAACCCACCAAGCAGGGCCACCCGTCCAAAGGTTGCCGTACGCGGCCGCAATGCCTCGGTGCGGCCATCCGTGAAAAGCGGCCCGAAGCCCTCTGTGCGCAAAAGCGCAGCACAGGGCTTTTCCACTTCCGTTCCCGGTCGCAGCCCCAAAAGGCCGCAGCAGCCCCAAACCTTCGGCCCGGCGTTCGGCGAGGTTGCCAGTGGGGCCACCAAAAGCACCCTCGAGCCCAAGGTCCTGCTCTCCCGCCGCAACCTCGTTATCGGCGCGGCGGCCATCGGCGGCATAGCAGCCATCGGGGGTGGGGCAACCTACGCCATCGGCCAGTTTACCGGCGGCAAGGAACCTACCGTGAACAGCATCAGCGTGGCGGAGGGGAACGTGGAGACGCTGAGCGGCTACGAGCAGGCAAGCTACAGCGACCATGTGGAGATATCCGGAAGGTACAAAATGCCCTACGGCACATTGGTATGGGCAGACAACGACACGGTTGCCGCCTTCCTTTCGCCCACCGAGAGCGCCAGCCCGTTGAACACTGCGGGCGTGCTGTTCCTTTCCAACGGCAAGAGCGTCACCACCCTGAAGGCCGCGCAGGGCGCCGACGACGGCTACGAGATCGTGGACGTGCGCTGCAGCGAAGAGGGCATGGTGTGGACGGAATCGAACGCCTACCTTTCCTCGTGGCGCATATACACCGCCAAACTGAGCAACTCGGAGCTGTCCTCCATCACCATGGTGGACAGCGGGGATGCCAACTGGCGGATGCCCTCCCTTGCCGCCGTCGGCCAGACCGCGTTCTGGCAGGTTTCGCCCAACCAAAGCGGAGACGCCGCCAACGAGCGCTCGGCATTGAAGGCAGCACGTTTCGGATCGAGCGATATCTCTGTTCCCTGTACCTCGAAGAAGCCGTTCGCCACGCGCGTCACCGCAGCAACCGATGGGGTGGTGGTAACCCCGCGCGCCGAGGCGACGGGCACTTACTACACGCTCACCAAGATATCGGCCAACGGACTTTCGGTTGAGGACACCATGACGCTGCCCTCTTCCATGAGCCCCGACCTTGCCGGTTACGGGAAAAGCGGGTTCAACTTCGGATTCAGCAGCATTTACAGCTACGGAGGCGGCATCGCCAACCTGGGAACCTACACTCCCCGCTCTGCCGCGCAGGCCTACGGCTACGATGACAAGCAGTGGTTCCGCTTCGCCCGCACCCCCATGGCCACGCCCTGCTGGAGCGGCGAATGGTTCGTGGTGAAGTCCACGACCGCCCTATGCTGCGTCAACTTCGCGAACAAGCGCTATTTCACCATCGACACCGTCAGCGGCTCAGACGACTACGGCGAGCACCTGGTATCGAGCGGCACCTGCGAATCGTTCGTGGGGCTCTCGCAGATATCCTCCGACACCAGCAGCGACGAAGACCACGCGCTCGTACGCGTGTTCACCCCCATCTCAGGCAGCATCGGCAGCGCGCTCTAGCGCCTGTCTGCAGGGCGGCAGTCCCAGCAACCTTCGCGGGAAGAATAACGCCCCCGCAGCACAACGGTGCTACGAGGGCGACAGGGGCCGATGGGCAAGAAGGGCTAGAACTCCAGCTTCTCCAGGCGCTCGAACACAACATCCTTGCGGGTAAGGAAATCCCACGGATCGAAGATCTCGTCGAGCTGTTCCTTGGTGAGCGTTGCCTCGGGGTCGTTTTCCAGGTTCTCCCGGTAGGTGGGGCCGTCGACGGCGTTCTGGATGTCGGCCCAAACCTTCATGGCGTTGCGCTGAACGATAACGTAGGCATCTTCGCGGGTGATGCCCGTCTGAACCAACGCAAGCAGGACCTTCGAAGAGAAGATAAGGCCCTTGGTGCGCCACAGGTTGTGCTCCATCTTGGCAGGGTAGGTCTGCAGGCCATCGAGCATCCACTGCATCTTGCCGAACATGTAGTCCAGGGCAATGAAGCTGTCGGCCAGGGCAACGCGCTCGGCGCCGGAATGGCTGATGTCGCGCTCGTACCATAGGGCAACATCGTCAAGAGCCACCTGGGCATTTGACTTCACCACGCGCGAAAGGCCGCACACGCGTTCGGCGGTGATGGGGTTGCGCTTGTGAGGCATGGCCGAAGAGCCTTTCTGGCCCTTGGCGAACGGCTCTTCCGCCTCGATGACGTCGGACTGCTGCAGCAAGCGCACCTGCATGGCGATGGACTCGAGAGTGGAAGCAGTAACGGCGAGGGCTGTCATTACCTGGGCGTGGCGGTCTCTGGCAAGTACCTGGGTGGAAAGCGGGTCGGGCGTAAGGCCGAGCTTCTCGCAGACATACTGCTCAACGAACGGGTCGATGCTGGAGTACGTGCCCACAGCACCGCTGATGGCACCGGTGGCGGCAACCTTGCGGGCTTCCTCCAGACGCGTCTGGGCGCGCTTGAGCGCCCAAGCCCAGCTGCCGAACTTCATGCCGAAGGTCATGGGCTCGGCATGAATGCCATGGGTGCGGCCCACGCACAGGGTTTCCTGGAACTCGAAGGCGCGGCGCTTGCAGGTTTCGCCGAGCTGCTTCACGTCCTCGAGGATGATGTCCACCGCTTGGGTGATCTGGTAGGAAAGGGCGGTGTCACCCAGGTCGGAGGAGGTCATACCGTAATGGACCCAACGGCTCGGAGGCTCCTTGCCCTCGGGAACGTCGGCATCGATGTACTCGGCCATGTTGGTGGTGAAGGCGATGACGTCGTGGTTCGTCACCTTCTCGATCTCATCGATGCGCTCAACCGTGAAATCGGCATGTGCGCGGATCCAGGCAGCCTCTTCCTTCGTGATGCCCGATTTGCCCAGCTCAGCTTGAGCCTCGCAGGCCAGGACCTCAATCTCTTTCCAGATCTCGAACTTGTTCTGCAGCTCCCAGATGGCACCCATCTTGGGGCGCGTGTAGCGACCGATCATCCTGTTCCTCCCTTATCGCAGGCCCTTCGCCGGGCGTTTCGAATCGATTGGTATTCTACCAACACTATAGGGAGTTTACCGAACGGCGAACCTATAACGATCGCACGATTTCGCGTGCACGGTTGAGCAGATCGGTATCGGCGGCGACGATCACCTGGTCACCGGGGAAAATACGCGTTTCACTGCCCACAACCTCCATGTCGTCGGCGTGCGAAACCGCGATAAGGCGGATGCCGTCCTCGAACTCAAGGTCGAGCGCGCGCACCCCTTTGTAGTTGTCGTGGTAGCGCATGGAGGGCACCTTGATGTCCAGCAGACCGATCTGGTCGCTGGTGAGCGAAACGGCCACGCCCATGGAGCCAAGCATCGCCTCTTCCTGGATCATATGGGCGATAAGCGCCGTTGACGATACGGATTCGATTCCCATGCGGCGGAAGATGCGCAGGTTGCGCGGGCTGTTCACGCGGGCGATGCAGCGCGGCACATCGAATACCCGCGAGGCGATCTCGCACGCGGCAAGGTTATCCTCGTCCTGGCCGGTGGCCGCCACGAAGATATCGGCTTGCTGGGCGCCGGCGTCTTCCAGCACGGTCGCCGAGCAGCCATCGCCATTGATAACCAGGCAGGAGCCGTCTATGGTCTCGGAAAGCCTTCGGGCGCCCGGTTCGCTCTTCTCAACCAGTGCAACCTGGTTGCCGTCGCGCAGGAGCGTGCCGGCAAGGTAGGCTCCCAACTTGCCGCCGCCCATGATTACGATGTACATGACCGGAGCCTCCTAGTCTTTCGCGTACTTCGCGATGGTGGGGATCATGGCATGGGAGACCACGGCAAGCACTGCATCGCCATGGTAGAGGATGCTCGAAGGCGAGGGGATCGAGCTGACCGTGCCATCGGCCCGCTCAAATGCGCACACACGCACGCCATGCAGGCTCTCCAACTCGGACACCTTGATGGACTTCTGCTCCTTTTCGGAAAGGTCCAAGGCGAATTGGAGCACCTCGAAATCACCGAAGGTTGCTATATGGTCGCCGATACCGGAGATGGCCTTCGAGAATATCTCTTCCGCCACGAGTGTGGTGCCGCACACGTAGTCGATGCCAAGCTGCAGATAGGTGCGCTCATGGCTGCTATCGTACAAGCGCGCCACCGCGTGGGGAACGTCGTAGAGGCGACGGGCGATCTCGACCACCATCAGGTTGGCATTGTCGCTCTGGGTTACCGCGGCAACGAAATCGCACTCCTCGATGCCCGCGTTGACCAAGATCTCCTCGTCGTAGCCCACGCCAACGAAGGTGGATCCGTTGAAGTCGCGCCCAAGGGAAACGAAGGCCTTCGGGTCGCGATCGATGACGCAGACGTTGTTGTCGCGCTCGGATAGCATAAGGGCCAGACGGGAGCCAACGCGCCCGCAGCCTACGATGATGATGTTGCCCATGATGATCGCGCCGCTTCGCGCAGCGCCTCCTTTGCGTTACAAGAACCGATAGCTAACCGTGCGGGTACCCCAGTCTCCATAGGAGCTGAAGCCGAACGCCTTCCAAACGCCGGGGGCTAGATCGAGTGCACGGCCGTAGCGGGCGAAGCCACCCGTATCGGTGACGGTGGCGATTACCACCTTGCCGTCATAGCATACCTCGCAGATGCTGCCCACGCGGTACGCCTGGGACTCGGGCACTGCAACGGTGATGGAGTTGTCGGTAAGGTCGACGCCGGAAGCTGTGCTGGTAACGCCGAAGTTACCGTTGCCGTCGTCGTTCGTGGCGATGCAGTATGCGCTGGCAACGCCGGAAGACCAGGTACCGTCGTTGACATCGGGGGCAACATGCGGAGCAGTAGGAAGCGGGTCAAGCGTGCAGACCTCTGCGGCCTTCTGCTGGGCAAGGGGGTTCGCCGGATCCACCGCGATGGGAACGACCACCGGGTCGGGGTCCTTCACCGTGATGGAACGCTGGGCGGAAGCGGCCGCATTGGACGCCTCGGATACCGCGATGTCGCCGGACTGGCTTGTTGAAGCCTGGCTGCCGGCTGCGCGCTGGGATGATGAGATCTGCGCATCAACAGAGCGGGTGCCGGAAAGGCCGAGTGTGGAAGGATCTTCCGCACCGGAGCCCTGGGCCTGGCCTACCGAGAAGAGGGCTACCACAGCCATTGCCATAACGAGCACGAGGCCGGTCATGGCGAAGAGCACGAGCCCCTTCTTGCTATGTTTCGCGGTATTAGCCAAAAAGCTCCTTGAACGCGGCTTCGTCCTTGCTGTCCAGCGTTGCCGGCAGCTCAGACCTTGCTGCATGCCCACCGAAGAGAAACGGCGCAGCATGCCGATGCGTGTGACCACGCGGATTCAAATTATACCGTTTCAGCGGATCTGAACCAAATCCGGCTGCCGGCGAACGGCCTGCGGCAAGGTCGACAACATGCCGGAAACAACATAGATCCGGGCTTTAACTAGCCCCTGAACAGCGGTGATGTCATGTTGTGATGAAAGTACGACGAAAACATGGCGATGCGATCGATAACGCCCATATCAAAGTACGAAACAGCCAGGGCCAATGCTGCCAGCCCGGTGCCCAGCGCAAGGAAATCGCCCCTATCGAAGATAAGCGCAACGGCTATGCAGGCAACGACGACGAGCCAGAGAACCTCCGTTGCATCCCCGATGCGCGACAAGGACTGGATCGGGCAGATGCCAAGGGTGAACGGCAAGAAGGCGAGACACACCTCCATGCAGGCAACGAGCCCGCACAGGCGCACCCGCAGCGAGAGTTTATGGCCGAAGCACACCAACAGGGTGGTTCCCACCACCACGAACAGCAGCGGCCAGAACCCCCAAGTGGAAAGTTGGGGCATATAGGAAACGCCGTAGTTCACCGCTACGGCGAACAAGGCTGCAACGAATACGACCAGGGAAAGAACGACAGGCAGGCGATGTGCTGCGCGCTCGCGGTTGAACTCGAAGGGGTCTTGCGGGGAGATGCACGGGCAGAACCGTTCGGGAGCATCTTCGCCCGTCGGCGGCGCAGGGGGAATATGGCCAGCGCCGGCATGGACGCCATAGGCACGGGAAGAAACGTACGGGCGGTCCTCGGCGTGGACGACGCGCTGGTACCTGTCCGAATGGATGGAGAGGGGATCGACGTCCAACGGGCGCCGGTCGTCGTTGCAGGAAGGAAGGAAAGCTGCAAGGGCAACATAGGGGATAACCGCTAGTCCGAAGGTGCACAGCACAAGCACCACTGCGGTAACGCGGACAACGACCGCATCGGCGTCCAGATGCTCGGCGATCCCCGAGCACACGCCCGCCAGAACCCGATCTTCCCCACGGAAAAGGGGCTTATGGGCGCCTTCGCGCGCATGCAATGAGTCATGCTGGACCTGCGTATCCAATTCGCTCCTTTCCCACTCGACCATTGAACAACGGGCACGGGCATGATGCCGTCTTCGTTGGGGAATCGTTTACTTCCGTCCGGGGCAGATGCAAGCCCTCAAACGCTCTGGTACCTAGGCCGAATCGGGCGGCGAGGGCAGCGCAGGCAAGAAGAGCGTCGCTCCGCCGGGGCGACGACGGAAGCCAACAGCTACAGGTACCTGAAATAAGCTGCGCAAGACCCTTCGCTCGATACCATGCACGGCCCAACCGGATTCTCGGGCGTGCACACCTTGCGGAACAGCGGGCATTCGTTGGGGGCCATCATGCCGCGCAGCACATCGCCGCAGCGGCACCCCTTGGGTTCTTGCGTGGGCTCCACCTCGGGCTCGAAGCGCTGGAACGCATCGAACGCAGCATACTCGGGGCGGATGGCGTAGCCCGACCCGGGGATAACGCCCAGGCCGCGCCAGGTGGCATCTACCGTGCGGAACACCTCGTTGATGGCCGCTATGGCAACCGGGTTGCCCTCGGGCGCCACACCGCGGGTGTAGGCGATCTCGATCTCGGCGCGGCCCTCGTGCAGCTGGCGCATGAGCATGGCGATGCCCTGCAGCACATCTACTGCCTCGAAGCCGGTGATGACGCCGGGGATGCCGTACTTTTCCGCCAGGAAGCGGTAAGGCTCCATGCCGATGATGGTGCTCACATGCCCCGGCAAGATGAGCGCATCTATCTGCAGCTTCGGGTCGGAAACGATGGTCTCCAGAGCGCCGGGCATGTTCTTATGGGCGACGAACACGCTGAAGTTCTTCAGGCCCAGGGCCTTCGCGCGCTTCACGGCCATGGCCACAAGCGGGGTGGTGGTCTCGAAGCCCACGCCCACGAACACAACCTGCTGGTCGGGGTTTTCCTGCGCGAGCTTCAGCGCATCGAGCGGCGAGTACACGATGCTCACCGAGCGCCCTTCGGCCTGTTCTTTCAGCAAGCTCGAGGTGGAACCGGGCACACGCGTCATATCGCCGAACGTGGCGATGGTAACGCCGGGCACGCGCGATAAGGCTATTACCGTATCGATGTCCTTGTTGGAGGTAACGCATACCGGGCAGCCCGGGCCGGAAGCAAGGCGGGTGCCTTCGGGCATCAGGCCGCGCAGGCCGTTGCGGGCGATGGCAACCGTGTGGGTGCCGCACACCTCCATAAGCGTGGCATGCTCGGGCGCCCACTTCTGGATGGAATGGATAAGACCCCGGGCAAGCTCGGGGTCCTTGAACTGCGAAAGGTCCATGATGCCGCCCTACAGGCCCTCTACATCGGCCAACTCGGGGATCTGCTTGATAAGGTCGAGGGTCTGCTGCGCATCTTCCTCGTTCACCACCTCGATGGCGAAGCCGGCATGAACCAAGACGAAATCGCCCACTTGGGCCTGGGGGGTAAGATCAAGCGCCACTTCGCGCGTGACACCGAGGATATCCACGATAGCAAGGCTGTTGTCTTCGATGGTCTTCACCTGTGCGGGAATAGCCAAACACATTGCTCATCACTCCTTACTTTGCGCCTGCAATCCTAGCACAGCCTGCCCGTAGGAAATGGATGCGTCGTTCGGTGGCAGGTCTTTATTCAGTGCCACAGTGAAACCTCGCTCCTGCAAGGATGTTAGGCAACGTTCTACCAGGTAGCGATTCATAAACACCCCGCCGGCAAGGGCCATGGTCTCTATTCCGTACGCAGCGCGCACCAGCTCAGCAGCTTCCGTCACAGCGGCAACGAAAGCCTCGTGGAAGCGGGCAGCGATAACCGTTTCGGGGACGTTTGCCTGAAGGTCATCGAGCATGGCAGAGAACACGCCGGCGGCGTCCATCAGCAGGACCGAGGTGTCGGCCGCGGTGCTATGCTCGGTAGCCGTGTTCTTCAGGAAGCCGACCTGGTAGCGGCTGTCTTTCACGGGAAAGTCCTCGTAGGCTGCGCGGACAAGGCCCTCGTGTGCGGCAGCCTCCAACAAGATGGCCGCCTCGCCTTCGTAGCTCGGCTGCCGGCAGATGCCCAGCAGCGCCGAAGCGGCGTCGAACAACCGTCCCACCGAAGAGGTTTCGGGGGTGTTCAGGCCCTTCTCTATCATCTGCTCGAATACGGAGGCCCCTTCCACCGCCTGGGCAACGAAGCTCTGGGCGCAGGGGTGGTCAAGCAGGTCGAACGCCCACAGCGCCCCGAAGGCGATGCGCGCTGGGTCCTTGATGGCAGCAGCGCCGCCGGGAAGCGGGATATAGGCGAAGTTCATGAAGCGCTCGTAGGCGCACAAGTTCGCCAGCAGAACCTCACCGCCCCAAACAGCTCCGTCCAAGCCGTAGCCTGTTCCGTCGAAGGCGAAACCGCATACAGGGCCCTCCAGCCCGTTTTCGCCCATAACGGAAAGGATATGGGCATGGTGATGCTGGACCTGCGTTATCGGCAAGCCTTGGGACAGGGCCCATTTGGTAGAAAGGTATTCGGGATGGCGGTCGCACACCAAGCGCTGGGGGTTAAGGCGAAGCAGGTCGGCATAGCGGCGACGCGTTTCGTCCCAGGCGTCCATAACCGCGGCGCTTTCCAGGTCGCCGATATGCTGCGAGGTGAACGCGGCGTTTCCGCGCGTGTAGGTGATGGTGCTCTTCTGCTCCGGGCCCACAGCCAAAACCTCGGGCGCAGCAGCGGCGGCGCAGGGGACGGCGATAGGAAGAGGGGCAAAGCCTCGGGCGCGGCGGATGAACTGGATCACCTCGCCAGCAGGACCTCCGTCAAGCACGCGCAACACGGAATCGTCATAGCGCCCCTCGATGGCACGATCATTCACCAGGAAGGCATCTGCCACCGATCCCAACTGGGTAAACGCGCTTTCCTCATCCGTGACGATGGGTTCGTTGTGGATATTCCCGGAGGTCATGACCAGCAAGCCGCCGAATGCGCGGATAAGCAGATGCTGAACCGGGGTGGTTGGCAGCATCACCCCAAGCTCAGGCAGCTTATCGGCCAGGCCGTGGGCAAGGGAAACGTCCATTCGCTTGCGCAGCAGCACGATGGGGCGGGCAGGGCTGTTCAGCTGGGCAGCCTCGGCCTTGTTCACCTCGCAGAACCCACGCGCCTGGCTCACCGATGCCGCCATGACGGCGA
Source organism: Succinivibrio sp. (assembly GCA_963643405.1). Taxonomy (GTDB): domain Bacteria; phylum Actinomycetota; class Coriobacteriia; order Coriobacteriales; family Eggerthellaceae; genus Anaerotardibacter. The sequence goes on along the minus strand of CAVIKC010000035.1, from coordinate 7,710 downwards.
AAGCCTTGCCCGGACGGCACTTGCGTGCCCTAAGGCGCATCAGCGCATCGGGATTCTGGGCATCGCACACCAGATGGTAGCCACCCAAACCCTTCACCGCCACGATGCCGCCTTCGCGTATAACACGCACAGCCTCATCGATGAACCCGTCGGAAGCCTGGACATCGTAGGCCCATTCGATGTCCTGAACGCAGGGGTTGCCGCTCTCGGCAACGCGAACCCATCCCAAATGCGGACCACACTCGAAGCAGGCATCGGGCTGAGCATGGAATCGGCGATTTGCAGGGTTGTCGTATTCGGCCTGGCATTCGGGGCACATCTCGAACTCCGCCATAGAGGTGGCCGGGCGGTCATAGGGCAACCCGCGCATGATAGTGAATCGGGGGCCGCAATTGGTGCAGTTTATGAATGGGTAATGGTAGCGCCTATTCTGTGGGTCAAACAGCTCATCAACGCAAGCATCGCAGGTGGCCAAGTCGGGCGACACCAAGGTTGTTTCCGTTTCAGGCCCTTGTTCCGAGAAGCGTATCTCGAACGAGTCGAAGCCTTCCATGGGCACTTCCGCTATGGCGATTTCCTTAACCTGGGCAGCTGCGGGGGCGTGCTCCGACAAGTCCAAAACGAAGCGATCCAGAGCATCGGCCTCGCCTTCGGCATGCACCTCAACGCCATGGACGTTGTTCAAGACCCAACCGGTGATCATATGCAGTTTTGCCTCACGATAGACAAAGGGGCGGAAACCCACCCCTTGCACTACGCCAGAAATCTTCAGTTCAAGCGCTTCACGCGTCATGCGTAGACTGCCTCCTTGAACACCTTTACCAAGGCACGGATAGAAACCGCGGAATTGTCGGCAAGATGAACCTGCACGCAACGGCGGCCGCGTTCGGAAAGGATAGAGAAATCGCCGGACGCCTGAGCTTTCGCCAGCGCGCCGAGGCTATCGGCACGGTTGTCGGTGATGTCGATGTCTCGCGGCTCGTCTGCGGAAACGATAAGGAACACGCCCTTGTTGGGGCCGCCCTTATGCAGCTGGCCGGTGGAATGAAGGTAGCGCGGGCCGATTTCCAGGCAGGAAGGCACGCCCTTCAAGTCTGCAACCGAATGGCGGATCTCCTCAAGCGCCTCGCGGCGGCCTTCCCCCGCAAAGGGAAGAAAGGCGTTCAGGCAGAAGTAGTCGCCAGGCTGGATGCTGTCCATAAGCGCCTTAAGCGCACAGACCAGGTTCTTTTCCTCCAGCTCGCCACGCAAGGCCTCGGAAACATGAACCTCGGCATCGCCAACGGGGATACCGGCCAATCCGTTCTCCACGAACTCAGGTTGACGTGCGCCTTCGGCCAGGATGCGCAGCACTTCCTTCTTGGCGACCGCCACATCAGGCTGGTCGAACGGGCACACCTCCATGAGGTAACCGACCATCGCAATAGCGTATTCCCACATAACGAAGTGCGCTGCCAGGTCCACCACGTTCATGACCTTGAAGTTCATGCGCGGGATGGCCGGGTCGATGAACTCAAGCGCATGAGCGAAGTTCTGGCGATCGTCCCAAAGGTCGGTCTTGGTGGTGTAGGTGATAACCGTGCGGTCCTTCGGATCTTCGCGCAGCACCAGCGAGTCAACCTCGATGTTCGGCAAGATGCCGTAGCCGTTCTTGCCCAAGCTCTCGGCAACCAGCTGCTCGATCCACAGGCCAAGAACGCGGCCGCGCTTCGGCGTGAAGAACGAGAACTTGTCGCGCCCCGCCTTGTAGTTGTCGTACAGGAAGGCGGCCAGGTTGGCGGCAGGGTTGTCGATGTCGTCCGAAGCGCACAGGTCCTCGGCAGCGCGGGCGCTTTCCATCAGGTCCGCAAGGTTGATGCCCACCAGCGCCGCCGGCACCAAGCCGAACACCGAAAGGGCGGAATAGCGGCCACCAACGGTAGGCTCGCCCGAGAACACCTTGCACCAGCCCTCTTCTTTCGCACGCTTTTCCAGGTCGGAGCCAGGATCGGTAATGGCGATAAGGTGAGAGGGGATCTCTTCGGCGGGCATGCTTTCCTCGAGCACCGAGCGAACCGCCTTCATGATGAGCGTGGGCTCGATGGTGCCGCCCGATTTGGAGGATTGGATGATAAGGGTGGTGCGCGGGTCGCATTCAGAAAGGATGCTGCGCACACGAACCGGGGAGTCGGAATCGAGCGTCTTGAACGTGACGAGCGAAGAGTCCGGCTTGTTGTACTTGGTGATGGTCATGGGGGCCTGGGTAGAGCCGCCCTGGCCGATAAGGATCACGGTTTTCAGGCCGGCAGCGATCTTCTTGTCGGCGAACTCCTGGATATCGGCAATAGGATAAGGCGGCTCGCTGGCAAGCGTTGCCCAACCCATATATTCACTGGCGCACTGCTGCGCCTCTTCGGAAAAGCCATAAAGAGAGCTGTCCTTGCGCCTGATGCGACTGGCTACTTTGCCGTCGACCAGCGCTTGTAGGGAGGGAGGGTAGATCCCCTGAATGGCAAAATCGATCATTGTTCCTTCTTTCAATAGTTCTCCGATTTTACCAAATGGCAACGCTTGGGGCGCGTTCAGCCCACAGGCTGGGCCTTCCGTTTACGAACGTTTACGTTCAGCGGCGTGAAAACCAGGGCGAATCATCACACTCTCGCCCACATCAGCAGCGCAAAGCCATACCCGACCTATCCGCGCCGCGGGCTGGGGCACCAGCCCTTCGGGGATTCCCGTTCCGCTGTTTGATGGAGCCCGCTTAGGCGGGCCCCATCTGCATGCGCTGCACTGCTTCATGCTTTGGAAGAAGATTCGCTTCGCGAATCGAACAAGCTCAGTGTTCAGAGAACCCCTCAGGGCGATGCCCCAACCCACGCCACTGCGTTTCCGTTGCCGTAGCGCCGGGCGGGGCCCACGCAGCTCGTCGCCACCTTCGCTTATTTCGGCTTCCGAGCAAGCGCGAAGGGGCGGCGCGGGAAATGGCTTGACGCATGGTTCGCCGCATCCCGGCATCTTTGATCAAGTACCTGTGGCGCCGCCTTGAAGGCGCTTGCTCGGAAGCCGCGCTACGGAAAGGCTCCTCGCCGCGCAGGCCCCGCCCGGCGCTGCCGAAATTCTGCTGGTAGGCGCCTGCCATGCTGAGACAAAAACGGCCCTCAAGTTGAGGGCCGATAAAAATCCGAAAAGGTAACTATTGGATTGATAGCAAGTCTTCTGACTCCGAGAGCACGCTTTGAACGAAAGCTGCGAGTGCTTTGCTCGAGCGATAGAGCTCACCGATCGTGCACTCCGGGCCAAATCCTTCCATGGCCCAGCTTCCGTCGTCCGCATCTCCTCCGAGGTTTTCTACAAACCTTTTTCTCTCCGCATTTTCATCCGGGCTCGCATCATCCGAACCAGGATAGCGAAAAGTCAGCTTCATCGTTTCTCTGCTTGGCGACAATTCAAAGCAGCATGCTGCAGCACTGCCGTAGAGGCCGCCCTGCCTTAAAGTGGGCAGCGAATCGGTTGTGAAGAGAACCCTGCTTCTATCCCGTTTGATCGTATGGGCACCATTCTCATCTAGAGCCTCAGAAAGGCGTTCCATCACATCCGTTTGCTCATCGGGTCGATGCGCATAAATGGCATCGAGAGCTAGCCTATGCTTCCGGTAAATCTTTCTGGCAACCTTTTTTACCGGATCATTTCCAAGCACATCTTTTCTCACCGCTTCAAGGTAGTGCTCGACAATCATCCTGGCATCATCAGAGATAGTGCCCTTGGCCTCTTCGAGGCAGTTGTCTAGGATTTCGGCAATCTGGGCGTATCCGACAGACTGCCAATTTTCAGAATCGCTCGCCTCGGTTCCTTGAGGGGTGAGGAACACATAGGATTTATCCATTTCGGGATAATGCTCTTCCAGATAACCATAGTACCTAGAGAGCTGATCGTCGTGCTCGCCCGTGAAGACCTTGTTTTCTATCGCTATAACGAGATTGTTCTTCTCTGATTCCATAAGGATGTCGATCCGGCCGCCATCATCAATCGACACCTCATTTCTTACAAGGAAGTCTTTGTAATCGTCGATCGAATTGACATCAGCAGCTCCTATGAGACCTAGGAATTTAGAAAGGAACAGCTCTTCGAAGCCATGGTTCTGACAGGCATCGAGAAGCCAGGCCAGAACGTTGCTGTGCCGAATCTCGGTGGTGGTTATCTTCAGAACGTCAAACAGGTTAACTTGCTCAAGAAGGCTGGTTACCCTATCCAGGCAGCTTGCATCCCCCAAAAACACTTGAAGGGCCGCAAGCTGCTCTTCCTCGGGAATATCCTCAAGGGGGTCGATTGCAACACCGCCAGTGTTTTTGCGGACAACAGGCATGTCGAACCCAATAAGGTCAATGACGCGATAGTTTTTGAACGAATAGCCCCCATTATCGCGAAATCCTTGAATCGAGCGGCAGTAATCCGCGTATCTCGTTAGGTCGTTCAACTGTGCAGGCTTCGAAGGGAGGCCTTCAACCCCTAGCACTGAAAACACCGTATCTCTTCCCTGATTAGAATTGATAACCGGGAACGTGAAAGGGTCGATGCAATGAAGGATTATCGAGGCGGTTCCGTTTTTGAAGCCACGAATATGGTGGTCGAATGTCTTCTCCACCAGGTTGATTTTCTCTTCACTGCTTGCGTCTGGATTCCCTGCCAGCCAAGCGAACATCTTGACGATAGGCTCTACTTCCTCAAGAGGCACACTGTTGTCCCTGGCGAATGTTCCAATCGGACCGTAGAACATCCCCAGTTTTTTGTGGCCAGTATTTTTTTCAAATAAATCGTGAACCCGCTCGTTGCAGGCAAGCAATTTCTCTTTTTCTGTTTCCGAGAGAGAGCAAGCGTTGATTTTCTTGTCTTTGGTCCATTTCGTTCTAATGGTCACAAGGTAGTAGAACAAATCGAGATCAGAATGGTTTACCGCTGTAGGCCAGTTTTCGTAATACAACCTACCTGCTAGCTGAACCGTCTCATAGCTGCCGTCATATCTGTATGGATCGATTTCATCTGCGCTTTTCAGCTTTTTTATCAAAGCAGGCACATCGATCTCAACTGTTTCACTCATCTCTTCTGTCTCCAATGCTTAAGCGGTTAACCGCTTTTCGTATTCTCGATTTTGTCTCCCGGCAACAGAGCACCAATCGTGTTTATGCCTACTGCTTCGAGGTTGTTTCTGCGCTTCAACCTGCCCGATGCTACTGCCTATCAGGAACTGATCGGTTCCACGTATCCACCGTAGGATGAGCCCGTCAGGTCGTACACTACATTGAAACTGCTATCCCATTCGTCCTTGATAATGAGGGTCTCGCCGCTGAAGTCGAACCTTAAGGTCCTGTTTACCCCGCACAGCCCAGGAACGTGGATATCGATCGTCTCGCCATCGTCCCTAGACAACCTTGCGCAATTGCAGCCAGGGCTTACATAATCAACCTTATACTCTGCCATCGTTCTTTTCCTTTCTCTTAACCTTTGTCGTTACTCCCCACACTCGTGGTGCCATACGAAAAACGAACTGGGGAACAGCAGCGAATAGCTCTCGTCATCGCTTCGCTCATGGGAGCCCTTGTATTCCTTGGCCGAAATCTCTTTGACCACACACATAGGAAAGTTTTTGTCCCTTGCCCCAAAGCTGAAGTCTTGCAGAACATAGATGCACTCAACCTCATCCAGATCGCTCGGAACCCTTTCGTCGTCGGGCAGATCAGGCCAGAGCAATATGGAGATTGCCCCTTCAAGCGTATCCGACGAGGATAGGAAAAACTTGTCAATTTCCGAGTCGGATCCGCATTGCGCGCACCAACGTCCGTTGATCATCTGCTCAACGTATCCAAAAGACACAGCTCCTCCTTTTGGGCGAGGCTCAATCTTTATGCTGTGAGTACGGCAATCCTGAATTCGCAAAAACCCGATCAGAATTCGTTAAACATGCAGGTAGAAGAGCATATACCTGTCAGCATTTTGCCGACATATTGGCTCTAGTTTTCGATTTCGCCCTTGTAGCATCGTCTGTTTTCAACAGTATATGACCAGGGTAAATGCTAACTAGGCCCATAAAGGGGACTGAAGCTATATTTCGGTGAATGCAGCCCGTGAAAAGAAAAAGCGAAGGCATCCTTAGAAGAGCAAGGCGGCCGGAGCGCTCAATCTATTTGCAGATCTTATAATGAGACCCAATAATAACCCTGAGCATGTATAAAAGCAGAGGTCAAGCCCGGAACGAGGGAGCCCATGCCAAACAAACCCAACCAGAAACTCCGCCTACTCTGCCTGATTAAAATCATGTTCGAGAAGACCGACAGCGAAAACGGACTCACTACCCAGCAACTTATAGATGAGCTGGCTTGCCGCAGCCTTGACGTAGAGCGCAAGGCGCTTTACCGCGATATGCATGCTATGCGCGATTTCGGGCTTAAGGTCGAGCAGCGTTGCGGGAAGAAATGGTATCTGGCCTCCCGTCCCATAGATATGCAAGAGATGATCATGCTATTGGATGCCGTGCAAAGCTCGCCTTTTCTTACCGATGAAATGACCGAAGCCCTCATAGGCCGCATACAGGGCCTTGCAAGCCTTGACCAGAGGAAAATGCTAGCAAAGCGTATCGAGGTTCCTGGGCGCGTGAAAGCCAGCAATACCGAGGTGCTACGGAATCTGGATATCATCCAACAAGCCATGCGGCTGAAACGCAACGTAGAATTCCACTACTTCCACTACGACATGAAAAAGCAACGCGTCTTAAACGGTGGCGGTAAAGTCTACTCCGTGACCCCTGTGCGCCTGATCTATGCCGACGAGCTATATTACCTAGTTTCTTTTATGGAGCAGTGGGCAGACGTAGAGGGACACCAACCCTTTGCGCCCTATCGCGTAGACCGCATGATAGACGTGCACGTGTCTGAGGAAGAGGCTCCACGCGATCCGCGCATTGCCGGCTGGCGAAGCGATGAACGTTTATCGCCGGGTTTCGGCATTTTCGCAACAAAGAAAGTACCTGTAGTCTTGGAATTCGATCAAGATGCCATGAATCCCATCATCGATAAATTCGGTCTTGATGCCATCGTATTCGAAACGAGCGATGGCCGAGGGAGGGCTCATGTAAAAGCACCTCTAAGCCCCCAATTCTTCGGTTGGCTGCTGCAGCTGGGCACAATGGTACGGATTACACATCCTAAGCAGGCTGTCGAGCAGTTCACGCACTTATTGGATGAAACGCGGCGCATGTACGCCGACCAGGAATAGCGGCCGCACATCAACGGAACGGTATTCGGTAGCTAACAGACCAAACAGCGGACGGAATCCCCGAAGGGATGGTGCCCGGCCCATGTCGCTGCGTTCCCGTTGCCATAACGACGGACGGAGCATGCGCGGCGCTACCGAGGTCCGGCTGGTAGGCGACGCGTTCGGCCCCAGTTGGGCAGCGGCGTGGGTTGGGGCATCGCCCTGAGGGGTTCTCTGAGATCACATCCTGAACGGTTCGCGAAGCGAACCTTCTTCTAAAGCATGAAGCAGCGACCGCACGAGCGAAGCGAGCAGGGTAGCGGGAATCCCCGAAGGGATGATGCCCCAGCCCGCGGCGCGGACGGGTTGCGAAGACCTACAGTCCTGTTCAGCAGTACCAAAAGGATAAACAGAAAGAAAAAGCCGCCCGGAGGCGGCTTTTGGATTGTGGTGGTCGGGGCGGGACTTGAACCCGCGACACGCGGA
>CAVIKC010000034.1:0-19457 GCA_963643405.1 Succinivibrio sp. | reverse complement strand
AAACCGACAAGCGTCACTACGCACACGTTGACTGCCCCGGCCATGCTGACTACGTTAAGAACATGATCACCGGTGCTGCTCAGATGGACGGCGCTATCCTCGTTATCGCTGCAACCGACGGCCCTATGGCTCAGACCCGCGAGCACATCCTGCTTGCCCGTCAGGTTGGCGTTCCCTACATCGTCGTATTCCTGAACAAGTGCGACATGGTCGACGACGAAGAGCTCCTCGAGCTCGTTGAGATGGAAGTTTCCGAGCTTCTCGAGTCCTATGGCTTCGAGGATTGCCCGATCATCCGCGGTTCCGCTCTTAAGGCCCTCGAGGGCGAGAAGGAATGGCAGGACAAGATCTGGGAGCTCATGGACACCGTTGATGAGCACATTCCTACCCCTGAGCGTGACGTTGACAAGCCCTTCCTGATGGCTGTCGAGGACACCATGACCATCACCGGCCGTGGCACCGTTGCCACTGGTCGTGTTGAGCGCGGCGTTCTGCACGTCAACGACGAACTCGAGATCGTCGGCATCAAGGACACCGAGAAGACGGTTTGCACCGGCATCGAGATGTTCCGTAAGCTGCTCGACGAGGCTCAGGCTGGCGACAACATCGGCTGCCTGCTCCGTGGCATCAAGCGCGAGGACATCCTCCGCGGCCAGGTTCTGTGCAAGCCCGGTTCTGTTACCCCGCATCAGGAGTTCGAGGGTCAGGTCTACATCCTCACCAAGGATGAGGGTGGCCGTCATACCCCGTTCTTCGATGGCTATCGTCCTCAGTTCTACTTCCGCACCACCGACATCACCGGTGTTGCACACCTCCCCGAGGGCACCGAAATGGTTATGCCTGGCGACAATGTGACCATCACTGCCGAGCTCATCCATCCCGTTGCTATGGAGGAAGGTCTCCGCTTCGCTATCCGCGAAGGTGGCCGCACCGTTGGCTCCGGTCGTGTAACCAAGATCATCAAATAACTGATCTTTTCATCGAATTCGGTAGGGGAGCCTGGAAACAGGCTCCCCTCTCCATTGATCATGTGCTATTGTCGAGCGATGCGAATACTGTACTTAAAGGAGAATTGATGCGTACTTTGGTCACCCTTGCATGCACTGAATGCAAGCGTCGAAACTACACGACCAAGAAGAACAAGCAGAACAATCCTGATCGTATTGAGTTCAAGAAGTACTGCAAATGGTGTGGTCATCATACCTTGCACAAGGAAACTCGCTAAGGATTTAGGAACAAAATAGGCCAGTAGCTCCAATTGGTAGAGCGGCGGTCTCCAAAACCGCATGTTGGGGGTTCGAGTCCCTCCTGGCCTGCCAGCTTGTTAATGAGCAGCTCGTGTAGCTGCTTGTTTGGCGTATAGAGAGTAGTAATTTCCAGAGCAGGAAGTTGTATGGCAAAGAAGTCTAAAACACAGAGGGCTAAGGCATCTGCTAACCGCGCAGCAAAAAAAGAGCGCTCACAGCAGTCCGAGGCTACCCCCGTTGTAGAAGAGGAGTCTAAGAAGCGTTTCGGTTTCGGTAAGGATTCCTCTGATGCCAACAAGGCTGAGTCTTCGAAGAAGCAGCCGAAGAAGGCATCTGCTAAGCCTAAGAAAAAGCGCTTTGCCTTTCTTTCTGATGTGCGTTCCGAGATGCGCCGCGTTACGTGGCCGACCAAGCAGGACGTACTGCAGTGGACAGGCGTAGTTATTCTCGCACTTCTGTTCTTTGGTGTGTTCGTTACGATCCTCGATACTTGGGTTGTAACCCCGATTCTTCTCGCAATCTCTAGCTTGGGGGCTTAATCCATGACGAAGAAATGGTATGTCCTTCATACGTACTCTGGGTACGAAAACAAAGTGAAGAAGAATCTTGAGACCCGCATTGAGACTATGGGTCTAGAAAACAACGTGTTCGCCATCCAGATCCCTACCGAAACGGTTACGGAGATCAAGGAAGGTGGTCGCCGTGTGGAAAGCGACAAGAAGGTTTTCCCTGGATATGTCCTTGTCCGCATGGAGCTTGACGATCGCAGCTGGGCTGCGGTTCGCAATACGCCCGGTGTAACCGGGTTCGTAGGCAGTCAGGGCAACCCTGCGCCACTTACTCGCGATGAGTACAACAAGATCATGAAGCGCACCGCTCATGAGGCTCCCAAGAAAATCACTTCTACGAGTCTGGAGATCGGTCAAACCGTAAAGGTTGTTTCAGGTCCTCTGGCGGAGTTCGATGGAGTTGTCTCCGAGGTTTCCCCTGAGTCTGGCAAGGTCAAGGTCATGGTTTCCATCTTCGGACGCGAAACCCCCGTTGAGCTTTCCTTCGATCAGGTGGCTAACATCTAACTTTGAATGCAATGCGTCTTTTCGCGCCCGCATGTGGACGGGGCTTCTCGCAAAGGCGCTTGTCATAAATGGTAAGCAAGATATTTCAGTCGAAAGGATTTAACTGAAATGGCTGAGAAGAATGTAACGGGCTTCGTTAAGCTGCAGATTCCTGCAGGTGCAGCGAATCCTGCTCCTCCTGTTGGTCCTGCTCTTGGTGCTCAGGGCGTCAACATCATGCAGTTCTGCCAGGCGTTCAACGCTGCTACGCAGGACAAGGCAGGCACCATCGTTCCTGTAGAGATCACGATCTACGAAGACAAGACCTTCGATTTCGTTTGCAAGACCCCTCCGGCAGCCTTCCTCATCAAGCAGGAACTTGGTCTGAAGAGCGCCTCTGGCATCCCTCAACTGAAGAAGGTTGGCGAGCTTTCCCTCGATCAGCTTCGCAAGATCGCCGAGATCAAGATGCCCGACCTCAATGCAAACGACATCGAGGCTGCAATGGAGATTGTTGCCGGCACCGCTCGTTCCATGGGTGTTACCATCGAGGGCCGCGCTCCTAAGACCGAGTACAAGGTTACCCGCCGCCTGCAGGCTCTGCTCAATGGCGAGGACGCTGGCGAATAGTCGCAATTTCTCTCTTATGTGAATCTTCGCCCCAAGGGGCATGAGGTGGAAGGATCCGTCAGAAGCAGGATCCGCTAAAACCACGAAAGGAATTAAGAAACATGGCTAACAAGAAGTACAAAGCTGCAGAGGAAAAGGTTGAGGCTGGCAAGGTATACAGCCCTATCGCTGCCCTTTCCCTGGTTAAGGAGATCGCATTTGCGAACTTCGATGAGACCGTAGAAGCTCACTTCCGTCTGGGTATCGATACCCGTCAGGCAGATCAGCAGCTCCGCGGCACCGTGAGCCTTCCAAACGGCTCCGGCAAGACTGTTCGCATCGCTGTTTTCGCAGAGGGCGACGCTGCCCGTGCAGCTAAGGAAGCTGGCGCTGAGATCGTGGGTTCCGACGATCTGGTTGCAGAGATCCAGGCTGGCAACATCGATTTTGATGCCACCGTTGCTACCCCGGACCAGATGGCCAAGGTTGGTCGCCTCGGTAAGATCCTCGGCCCCCGTGGACTTATGCCCAATCCCAAGCTCGGCACCGTTACTCCTGATGTTGCCAAGGCAATCAAGGAACTCAAGGGCGGTCGCGTTGAGTATCGTGCGGATCGTTACGGTATCTGCCACGTAATCCTCGGCAAGGTTTCCTTCACCGCTGAGCAGCTGGCTGAAAACTATGGCGCTCTGTATGACGAGATCCTTCGCATGAAGCCTGCATCTGCAAAGGGCCGTTATGTTAAGTCCGTCACAGTAACCTCTACCATGGGCCCTGGTGTTCCTGTGGATTCCAGCGTTAACCGCGATTACACCAACGCTCAGTAGTCATCGCTTACCATATCGTGACTGTGGCGCCCTCTTTTTGAGGGCGCTTTTTTATTATTTCAGCTTTTCCAATAATCCAAAAAGTTAACTGCATTTTTGGTCATAGTGGCATTCTTTATGGTCATTATGTCTAAATTGATGGTCTTTTCTTCCTCGTAGAGCTTTCGTTCTATAATGATCTTGGAAATATAGACGCCATTCCTGAACATTGGTATTCAAATGGCCTTATATGGCGCATTGAGTTGCGTTGATCGGAGGAAGCAATGAGCGAAAAGACGCAGAAATCCAAGGAGCTCGCCATCCAAGTGTTGAACACTGACGGCATGCTGAAGGAAATCGTTGCCGCTCTTTCTGGGTCCTCTCGTCGTAATCGTCAGAATGCTTCTGCTGTTCTTGCCCAGGCTGCAAAAATCAATCCCGAGGCCCTTGCTCCTTATTCTGACGAGTTCATCGATGCTCTCAATCGACCTGAAGCCCAAACAAGGTGGGAATGCCTTGATGTTCTAACCGAGCTGGTTCCTATTGATTCCCGCGCATGCGATAAGGCTCTCGGGGGTGCTGAAGCAGCGCTTTTCGATGAGGATAATGGCTTTGTTCGCCTTGCGGCTCTTCGATTCCTTTGCACCCTGGGTGCCACAACCGAAAATCGCTCCATGAAGGTGTGGCCTCTTCTGGATGAGGCTATCCAGTGCTATCACGGCGATTTCGAGTATCAGGACATGCTTGTTGCGATCAACTCGTTTGCGGGTGGCAAGATCTCGCAAGAGGCGAAGGATGGTCTGAGGTCTCGAGTCGCATTCGATGCCGAGCACGGTAAAGGTGCCTTGAAGCGTCGGAGTCAGCAGATCATAGATTCTCTTTCTTAAACCTTTGAAAACGCTACGCTTACGTTAATTCTCGACGTTGACAAGCCCGCGTACCCTTTTGCCGTTACGATATGGATTAGTCACTGATCGGCAATGTGGATGTAACGTTGCCGGCTGTTAAACCAAGGAGCGTATTGATGGCAAGGCATACAGTTACCCTTATCCCAGGCGATGGAATCGGCGTTGAGACCTCCGCTGCGATGCAGCAAGTCGTGAAGGCTGCTGGGGCCGATATCGAATGGGAAATAGCCGAAGCTGGCGCTCACATGATGGATTCGTGCGGTACACCTCTTCCCGAATCCACGATCGAGGCGGTTCGCAAGAACAAGGTGGCCATTAAAGGCCCTATCACTACCCCTGTCGGCACGGGTTTCCGAAGCGTCAACGTTGCCCTGCGCAAGACCCTAAACCTCAATGTGTGCCTTCGTCCTGTTATCTCCATTCCTGGTGCAGGCGGCCGATATCAGGATGTCGACTTGGTTATTGTCCGTGAGAACTCTGAGGATCTGTATGCTGGCATCGAATTCGAAGAGGGGAGTAAAGAAGCTTCTGAGCTTATCGAATTCTGCGCGCAGAAGGGCGCTGGGGTGATACGTCCCGATTCCGGCATATCCATTAAGCCAATCTCCGTCACTGCCTCCGAGAACATTGTTCGTTATGCGTTCGAGTATGCCAAGAAGCATGGAAGGGCTAAGGTTACCGCCGCGCATAAAGCCAACATCATGAAGCATTCGGACGGATTGTTCCTTTCCACCGCCCGCAAGGTTGCCGAGTCCTACGCCGACATTGAATTCAACGACAACATCATTGACGCCTTCTGCATGAATCTGGTTATGGATCCTTCGCAATTCGATGTCATCGTTTTCCCCAACCTGTATGGCGACATCGCCAGCGATCTTTGCGCTGGTCTGGTCGGTGGCTTGGGTATCGCCCCTGGCGCCAACATCGGGCCCGATTATGCGATCTTCGAAGCAGTTCATGGCTCTGCGCCGGATATCGCCGGAAAAGACGTTTGCAATCCCACTGCAGAGATCTTGTCTGCTGCTATGATGCTCGACCATCTCGGCGAGCTGGATACCGCGCAAAGGATCCGAGATGCGGTTCGTAAGGTCTACGCGGAAGGCAGGGTTCTCACAGCCGACATTCGCAAGGCAACTTGCTCTGCCGAACCGGCATGTTCCTGCACCGAGTTCACCGACGAGCTTGTTCGTGTTCTCGAGGGCTAGTCTTTAGAACCACATAGTATAGCTGCGCGAACGCAGCGAGCATCATTAGGGCGATGTACGTTTAGAGGCTTGATGAGAGCCTCGGAAAGAAGGGTCTTTCATGTCCGATCGTTCCAAGATTTTGAAGGTTGGCGCATCCGAATACCGCTATTATCCGGTGAATCAGGTGTCCGGGCACGAGAAGCTGCCGTACTCTCTGACGGTTTTGCTTGAGAATATACTGCGCAATGCCGAATCTGACGAGCGTGCGCACGAGCTGTCTGGCCGTTTGGTCGAAGCTGGCACATCTGGCGAAGTCGGTAGCGAGATCGAGTTCAGCCCCGCCAGGGTTCTATTTCAGGATTTCACCGGTGTTCCAGTCTTCGTTGATTTTGCTGTTATGCGTGAAGCGTGCATGCAGCTTGGGGGAGACCCTGCGAGCATCAACCCGCAGGTACCGTGTGATCTGGTGATCGACCATTCCGTTATCGCCGATGAGGCAGGCTGTGCTGGTGCTCTGCAGAAGAATATGGAGCTGGAGTTCGAGCGCAACGAGGAGCGTTATGAATTCCTGAAGTGGGCGCAGAGTTCCTTCAAGAACGTCAGGATCGTGCCCCCTGGGGCAGGTATCTGCCATCAGCTGAACATCGAACGTTTCGCCACGGTGGCCATGACCAAGGAAACCGATCAGGGTACTGTGGCGTACTTCGACACACTTGTCGGCACCGATTCGCATACCCCTACCGCCAATGGCATTGGCGTGCTTGGTTGGGGCGTTGGCGGTATTGAAGCCGAGGCTGCCGCCCTGGGGCAGCCCATCACCACTTTGGTTCCGCGCGTATACGGTATCGAGCTTACGGGAAAGCTTTCGCCCGAGGTAAGCGCGATGGATGTGTCCCTTACCTTTGCGCAGATGCTTCGCGCTGAAGGTGTAGTTGGTTGTTTTGTCGAGTGCTTTGGTGAAGGTTTGGAGAGCCTGAGCGCCACCCAGCGCGCATGCATTTCGAACATGACCCCCGAATACGGCGCAACGTGCACGTTGTTCCCGGTAGACCAGGCCACCCTCGACTATTTACGTCTTACCGGTCGCAGCGAAGATCAGATCGCCTTGGTGGAGGCATACGCAAAGGCTCAGGGTTTCTGGAACGATCCTGCCGCTCCTGCGCGCTCTTATGCCAAGGTTCTCAAGCTCGATCTTTCAACGGTGGGGCGCAGTGTGGCCGGCCCCTCCCGCCCGCACGATCGCATCGACCTTGCTAAAGTGAAGAGTCGCTTCGAGGCTATCTGCTCCGATCGCTCCCTTGATCGATCCAAGACCGTTTCGGTCGAGGTCCTTGGGCAGCGCTACGAGATATCTCATGGCGCCTTGGCGATTGCCGCGGTAACCAGCTGCACCACTGCGACGGATGCGAGCATGATGCTTTCTGCTGGCGTTCTTGCCAGGAATGCGGCAAAAGCCGGTCTTCGCCCAAAGCCCTGGGTCAAGACCATCTTGGCGCCGGGGAGCCGTGCCACCGAGGACATCCTCGATGCAGCAGGCCTTATGCCCTCATTGCGCGAATTGGGCTTTTACACATGCGGCTTCGGATGCATGAGCTGCATCGGAAACTCGGGTCCGGTTCTGCCTGGCATGCATGAAGTCGCTGATGAGGTAGAGCTTGCCAGCATCCTTTCTGGTAACCGCAACTTCGAGGGGCGTATTTCCCCCGATGTCTCTCAGAATTACCTCTGCGCTCCCGCGCTCGTCATCGCTTACTCGCTCGTGGGCACCATGGACTTCGACTTCGAGGCGCAGCCGCTGGGCACCGATGGTGCGGGTAATGAGGTGTACCTGCGCGATATCTGGCCCGATGCCGGAGAGGTGGCGGATCTTCTTTCGCGCTGCCGCACCAAAGAGGTGTTCGACCGCGCGGGCGAAGGCTTGTTCGACGGTGACGAGAGGTGGCAATCCCTCGGCAAAGAGGCGAGCGACGTCTTCGCCTGGAATGACGGATCCACCTATGTCCGCCGCGCTCCTTATTTCGATGGCATGGGCCTTCAGCCTAAGGCTCCTGCTGGCATCAAGGGAGCTCGTGCGCTTTTGAATGTTGGCGATTTCATCACCACCGACCACATATCGCCAGCCGGTTCCATCGCGGATGGCTCGCCTGCGGCGCGTTACCTTCAGGAGCATGGTGTATGCCCTGCCGACTTCAACACTTACGGTTCGCGAAGGGGTAACCACGAGGTCATGATGCGCGGTACCTTCGCGAATGTGAAGCTGATGAACAAGATGGCCCAAGGTAAGCGCGGTGGTTGGACACTTGATTTGCTGGACGGCCAGGTGAAAGCTGTCTATGATGCCGCAGAGCACTACCGGCAGGAAGGAATCCCGCTGGTAGTTCTGGCGGGGAAGATGTACGGCAGCGGCTCTTCGCGCGACTGGGCAGCAAAGGGGCCGATGCTCCAAGGGGTTCGAGCCGCGTTCGCTGAAAGCTTCGAGCGCATCCACCGCTCCAACCTTATCGGTATGGGCATCCTTCCCTTGCAATTCGAGGAAGGGCAGAGCGTTGAGAGCTTGGGCCTTGATGGTAGCGAGGTCATCACGGTAGGCGATGTGGATTTCTCGAACGGGTTGCCAATCCCAAGCCATGTGCCGGTGAAGGCGGTGAAGCCCGATGGCTCGACGGTGGAATTCACGGCCGTGGTCCGCATCGATACGCCTACTGAAGGCGAGTACTACTTCAACGGCGGTATCCTCCAATATGTTTTGAGGATGCTCTCCTCGGGAAACGCAGATTAAGGCCTCTTGCGCTGTGTGCGCAGGGTTGGCGGAAACGATCTGCGTGTTCTTGGGATCTCGTCTTTCTTGACTGCAAAGACGGGGTGCTCGGCCTATGGCCGGGTACCCCGTCTTTTTTCGTTGTTGCGAAACGCTTCAGGTAATATTGTTACCTAGCATTCATTAGAGGGAGGAAACCTATGGCGGATCCTAATCAGCAGGGACCCATGAGCTGGGCAGACTTGCTCAGCCAGTTCGGTGGTGCCGCAGGCGGCGGCAGTCAAGGGGGAGCCGGTGGGCGTTCGGGCGGTCAGCGCGGCGTTTCCGGCGATTTCGAGGTCTTACGGAACAGATTTGCGCAGATGAGCAAGAGGGCGTTTGTCGTATTGGGCGTCGTGATCCTTCTCGTCGCGGCATTTTGCTATTGGTGGTTCCATCCCCCCATCAACATCCACAGCCTTGATCTATGGTTGTTCGTGGGCATCTTCATCCTGTTCCCCTCGTTTTTGGTTTTCTTCATCTTCTACCAGATCTACGATCGCGGCATGGGCAAGCGCGAGAAGAGCGAACGCAAGTCAAAGCGCTTTCGCCGCCTTATGGTGGTGCCGGTGGTCGTTGCCCTTATCGGCGTGTTGGGTGGGGTGGCCTCGCTGACCTTGTTCCCGGGCAATGCGGAAAAGTACTCCACCATCCTGAACACGCAGGATGCCGATTTCGCTCAGGACATCCAGCAGGCGGACTATTCCACTATCCCGTTCATCGATCGTGATTCTGCGGTGCTCTTGGGCAACCGTACCATGGGCACCATGGCCGATTACGTTAGCCAGTTCGAGATTTCCAGCTTGTATTCCCAGATCAACTACAAGGATGCTCCGGTTCGCGTAAGCCCGCTGAACTACGCCGACATCTTCAAATGGTGGTCGAACCACGACACGGGCATCCCTGCGTACGTTATCGTGAACATGAGCACGCAGGACACTGAGATCGTGCGTCTCGACAATCCCATCTACTACTCCGATTCCGATCCGTTCTTCAACAACGTTGACCGCCATGTGCAGTTGACGCATCCGTTCTACATTTTCGGCGAGAAGTCGTTCGAGATCGATGATGATGGCAAGCCGTACTGGATTTACCCGGTCATCGACTATACCGTCGGCCTGTTCGGCGGCGAAACGGTTTCCCGTGTCGTGCTGTGCGATGCGAGCTCTGGCGAGTGCCAAGATCTTGCCATCGATGAGGTTCCCCAATGGGTTGACCGCGCCTATCCTGCAGAGCTTCTTATCCAGCAGTACAACTGGAGCGGCTCGCTTTCTGGCGGTTGGATCAACTCTTGGCTCGGCCAGAGCGGCGTGAAGCAGACCACGCCCGGTACCGATGGCCAGCTGGGCTACAACTACATTGCCAAGGATGACGATGTGTGGGTGTACTCCGGCGTAACCTCTGCCACAGCCGACAACTCCATCATCGGCTTCGTGCTCATCAACCAGCGTACGGCAGAGTCGAAGTTCTTCGCTGTTGCCGGCGCAACGGAGGAATCGGCCATGAGCTCGGCGGAAGGCCAGGTGCAGAACCTGAAGTACGAGGCAACCTTCCCGCTGCTCATCAACGTCGACAACCAGCCCACGTACTTCATGGCATTGAAGGATAATGCGGGCTTGGTGAAGAAGTACGCGATGATCGATATCCAGCGCTACCAGAACGTAGCCGTGGGCGATACGCTCGAGGAAACCGAGAAGTCGTACAAGAAGCTTCTGCGTGCCAACGGCGTATCTGTCGACGATGGGTCGAGCTCCATAAAGTCCGATAGCACGGCAACGGGTACCATCTCGCTCATATCTCCGGTGGTTCTCGAAGGCAACTCGCATTACTATGTGATGCTCAATGGCGATGACACGCTCTACGATTGCCCTATTGCCACGGTTACCGACATCGTGCGTTACAAGGAGGGCGACACCATCACGCTGAACTTCGCCTCTGGCGGTGGCAATTTGGTCACCGTAGAGTCCGTTGCCGGCAGCAACTCCTCGCAGGGAACCGCGCAGGCAAGCGCATAGCCCTTCGCTCACTGCCCCTGTTCCAGGCGTCAATGGCTCTTCGATGCGAATCGGAGGGCCATTTCTTCTTGTATAAGAAAAGCGCCCCAGACTCTGGGGCGCTCTAAACGAGGATGGGGTATCGGGTCGGTGGCGATCCTAGTCGTTGATCAGCACCACGCTGGCGTAGACGGGGCCATGCACGCCAACCACGCGCACCAGCTCGATGTCTGCGGTATTGGATGGGCCGCTGATGAACGTCACATTGGAAGGCAGCTCCTCGCCCGCGGCGACCTTCTCTTCCCAGGCATCCATGAGCTGGGTCATGTAAGGGAACAGGTTGCTTTTCTTCAGCAGGGCTATATGGCCGATAGGGAGAAGGCATACCGCACGCCCCGACTTCTCGGTGCAACGCTGCATGATCGTTGCCGTTTCCGCAATGCCGGCGCTGGCGTAGGTTATGCCGACATCGGCGCTTTCCGCGCGCCCCATGCTCTTCTCTCGGCTGGTGGGATTCCAGCGAACTGCCTCGAACGAGTTATCGTTCAGCAGTGCAGGGATACCGTAGCCGTCGATCTCGGGCACATCGGAGTACACGATGTGCCCGCCCTGGCCGATCTCACGCACCAGTTCCAGTACCGCTTGGGCCACCTCGTCGCTGTTCGCCTCACGCACGATCGTGCCCATCTTGGTGGCTTCGGCGGTGAACCATTCGGAGAGCTCCTCAATGGAGTAATCGCGGTAATCGCCCGGAAGGGGTGCCTTGGTTGCCTCGCAGGGCTCTACCCAGTCGGCAACGGTGCTGTGCCCAAGTGCCTTGGTGATGGGCTTCAGGAATTCATCTAGGGTCACGGTGCTCATCGGTTGCCCTCCTTGTTTGCGGCGTTGCAGCAGGCCTCGGAAATCCGCGCAGCGGCTTCGCCCCGATTTTCCTTGGCTGCCTGCTTTTCATGCTCGGCAAACCACTCGCGGAACTTCTTGTTGCTCATGGTGTCCAGGTTCCGCGACGAGAGCCAGCCGTTCAGCACGGGGATCCAGGTGTTGCCGCGGTCGAGCTGGTTGGTCTGTCCGGTGATGATTTTCATTGCCGGTGCGGCCGCGGTGGTGAGCAGGCCGTATGCCCTGCGGCTCGAGAAGGTTGCCGCAGCTGTGGTGAAAATGGCCTTCTCGATAGGGGAGACGTAGCCCCCTGAAACCACGTTGCGCCTATGCTGCGAGATGAGCATGGGAAGCGGCACCTTCACCGGGCACACCGTTGCGCATTCGCCGCATAGCGAGCAGGCATAAGGCAGTTTTGCCGTTTTCTCGTAGCCCACCAAAAGCGGGGTGAGCACCACGCCCATGGGGCCAGGATAGATGGAGCCGTATCCATGTCCGGTGATGTGGCGGTATACCGGGCAGGAGTTCATGCAAGCGCCGCAACGGATGCAGCGCAGCATCGGGCGGAACTCGCTTTCCAGTATCTTGGTTCGGCCGTTGTTCACCATCACGATATGGACGTTCTTCGGTCCATCGGCCTCGCCTTCTCGCCGGCAGCCGGTGTTGATGGAAAAGGATCCGGAGATCTTCGCACCGACAGCGCTGCGAACCAGCAGTTTCATCATCACGTCGAGGGAGCGCAGGTCGGGCACGATGCGCTCCATGCCCATAACCACGATCTGGGTCTCGGGGATGCTCGAGGCCATGCGGGCGTTGCCCTCGTTGGACACCAGGGTGCACGATCCTGTTTCTGCCACGCCGAAGTTGCAGCCGGTCACGCCGATGGGCGCGTTCATGAACTCGGGACGAAGGGTCTTTCGCAGGAAGCGTGTGATCTCCTCCGGATCGTTGGTGCCCTCGTACCCTTTCTGCTCGCGGTACAGGTTTCGGATGGAGGTGCGATCGAAATGCAGGGCCGGCACCACGATATGCGAAGGTGCGTTGCCTGCGGTTTGGATGATATGTTCGGCGCAGTCCGTCTCCACCGGCTTGATGCCGTGTTCCTCGAGGAAGGGGTTCAAGCCTATTTCCTCGGTCATCATGCTCTTCGATTTCACGCAGGTTTTAGCGCCTGTTTCCTCGAAGATATCCAGGATGCATTCAAGCGCATCCTCATCGGTGGGGGCGAAGTGCACCTTGGCGCCGTTCTTCTCGGCGTTGGTGGCGAACTGGCGTATGTAGTAGTCGAGGTTCGCCAGAACATGGTCGCGGATGTCGGCGGCGTGCTGGCGGAAGTCCTCCCAGTTGTCCACTTCGGCCACCAGCGCATCGCGCTTGCCGGTGATCACGTCCTGGGCTGTTTCGATGGCATGATGCTTGAAAGTGTCGGAAAGTGCCCGATGGATGCGATCCTCCAAGGGAGCGTCGTCGTAGATGATGGCCATCGTTATGCCTCCAATCGGGAATCGAGGATCTGCGCAATGTGGAGCACTTTCATGTTGCTGGAGACAACGCCCTGCTCGATAAGGCGGTCAAGGGCACCTTTGATGTTCATCAGGCAGGCCTGGTCGGCACCGCACAGGTAGTCGGCGTCGGTTGCCAGCGCGAAAGCGACCTTTTCCTGCACCATATGGCCGGAAACCTCGGGCTCCTTCACGCTGAACGTGCCGCCGAAGCCGCAGCAACGGCCTGCTTCGGGCATTTCGATGTAGCTCAGCCCCTCAACGTTTTGGAGCAGCTTGAGCGGCTGCTCTTCCACTCCCAGCATGCGGGTGAGATGACAGCTCTTGTGATAGGTCACCGTGCCATCGAGGTGGGCGCCTACGTTGGTGACCCCCAACACGTCCACAATGAACTGGGTGAACTCGTATATACGCGGGGCAAGCTCGGCGATCTTTTGACGGTAGATGGGGTCGTCGGCGAAGAAATGCGGGTACTCGGCTTTGATCGCCCAGGCGCAAGATCCTGTCAGCGACACGATAGTGTCATAGCCACTGTAGGCGTCAACGACCTTCCTCATCATGGGCTTGGCTTCTTCGATGTAGCCAGAGTTTGAGAAGGGCTGGCCGCAACATACCTGGTCATCGGGCAGCATAACCTCGCACCCAAGACGCTCAAGCACATTCACGGCAGCGATTCCCACCTCGGGGTAGAACATGTCAACCATGCACCCAGGGAAGAACGCTACTTTCATGGGGGTCCTTTCTCTATACCTGGATACAAGATTCGGGTTTTACCTCCGCTTGTTCAAGGCCGCGTTCGTGGGCGATGGGGTTGGGGCTGTGAGCGGTAATAGGCTCAATGGCGCCGTCTGCGGGATATGCATGCAGGAAATATGATCGAAACAAAGAAGTTGCTTGACGCGCCTTTGAGACTTTGGGAAACTATCAAGGCTGTGTTTAACAGTGAACGGAAATCTGTTCCGCTGCCCTAGACAGCAGGCACCGAAAGGTTTAATCGCATTGAAGCGGCCCGCCGAGGTGGTTGATAAGTATCGCGCTTTTCGACCCCTGCGTCTTAGGACGGTAGGGGTCGTTCTTTTTTCCAAGCACGACTCCACCCCTTGGGGCGGAACCCGGGTTTGGGAAAAAGGAGGTGTATCAATGCCAAGTTCGAAGAATCAAGCTACGCTCGCAACCATCAAGGAAGACCTCGAGGGCGCAGGTGCGGTTTGGGTTGTGGACGCTTGCGGTCTTACCGTCAAGGAGGTCCAGGCTCTTCGCCGCAGCGTTCGTGAATCCGGCGCAAGCATGAAGGTGTACAAGAACACCCTTATGCACATTGCCCTTTCCGAGGCTGAGCTGCCCACTCTCGACGACATCCTGCATGGCCCCAGCGCATTCGTGTTCGCGGGCGATGATGTTGCCGCTGCTGCAAAGGCAGTAAAGGAATTCTCCAAGACCAACGAAACCCTCACCATCAAGGGTGGTCTCATGGAGGGTGCCGCTGTCAGCGCAGAGGAAGTGGAGGCTATCGCATCCCTGCCTTCTCGCGAAGAGCTCTACGCTCAGATCGCCGGCGCTATCTCCGGCGTTGCCCGTGGTCTCGCTGTTGCCCTCAACGGCGTGCCCAGCGGTTTGGCTCAGGCCACCAAGGCTGTTGCCGACCAGAAGGAAGCTGCGTAAGGCTTCCTATTGCGGCTTAGCCGCATGACATTGTTTGAAAATTCGGCCGGGGAAAGGTTCTCGGCCCTATGAAAGGAAACTAACATGGCTGTTTCTCGCGAAGAGATCATTGAGGCTCTTAAGGAAATGTCCCTGCTCGAGGCTTCTGAACTCGTAAAGGACATCGAGGAGACCTTCGGCGTATCCGCTGCTGCTCCTGTTGCTGTTGCTGCTGCACCTGCTGCTGGTGCTGAGGGCGGCGCTGCCGAGAAGTCCGAGTTCGACGTTGTTCTCGAGGGCTTCGGCGACAACAAGATCGCTGTCATCAAGGCTGTCCGTGAGATCACCGGTCTTGGCCTGAAGGAAGCTAAGGAAGTTGTCGAGAAGGCTCCCGCACCTGTACAGGAGGGCGTTGCCAAGGACAAGGCTGAGGAGATCAAGGCTAAGCTCGAGGAAGCTGGCGCTGCTGTTACCCTCAAGTAACTCATTTCTTCGAGTTATCTTCGAAACGCCCGGCCATCGGTCGGGCGTTTTTTTCGTTCTCTCGTTTCTTCGGGCATTTTGGTGCGCCAAGGTTCCCGAATGGAAACGTTTGAGCTGCCGTCTTCGACCTGGCGGCATTGTTGCCTATAGTTGAACGAGCAGTTGGGCATTTGCTCCCATATTGCATCATGTAAGCAGATTCTCCCTGGGGGCTATCTCGGGGATTGGAAGGGACGGCCCAATGGAAAAAGGCTATTTTGCTGCTGCGTGGGGCGACGTCACGAAGTCGCCCGGTTGGGTATCGAAGATATTGCGCCTGGGGCTTCTTGGCTTGGTGCCGATATTCGGCCAGATCGTGATCTACGGCTATCTTTACGCCTGGGCTCGCGACATCGCATGGAACGTCCATCGTCCTATGCCCGACAAGATCTTCGGCAACGAAGACGGCAACCTTTACAAGCGCGGCTTCTTTATTTTCCTTATCGCGCTTGTTGCCTCTTTGGTGCCCGGTGCTTTCAATTTCCTCTCTTCGTTTGTGTCGGGCACGACTGTCGCCGGTGGGGCGCTTGGTATTTTGATGGGCGGTACCTCCTATTCTTACGCTCCTGTTGTGGGCGGTTTGTTCCTTAGCATGGTGTCTTCCTTTATCTCGCTTCTTCTTGCTTTTGCGGTTTGCTTTTTCTTTTGGGTGGGCTCGATGCGCACCACCCTGTACGGAACCCTTTCTGCCGGTTTCCAACTCAACAAGATCTGGGCAATGCTTCGCTACGATTTCACTGGCTTGCTGCGGATCTTCGCCATGGTACTCATCATCGGTTTGGTGATTGGGTTTGCCTTTTTGTCTGCAATGCTGACGTTCGTGCTCATAGCAGCCATCGCTATGTCCACCGCTTCCCTGAGCGGATCTGATTCGGTTTTTATCGCATTGGTGGGAGCGTGCATCTTTTTCTTGTTCGGAGTTGCGCTTCTGCTGTTTGTTGTGTTCTGCTCAGCATTGTGTGAAGCGCTCTTTATCAGGGCTCTTGGTTATTGGACCAGGCAGTTCGAGGTGAATCGCTGGGGTGGCCAAGAAGACCCCATGCCGTTCGAGCAGCGTTCTGTTGGGCAGCAGCCTATTGTTCAGGCGCCGTTTAAGGAAAACCAGCCTGCTGTCGTCCACAAGGCCGATTCCCTGGCTTCCGAAAGCGGCACTGCTTCGGAAGCTTCAGGCTGTGGCTCTTCTTCGGTTGACGGCCCAATAGACAAGCACCCGGGCTCCGATTCCCCGGGGGGAAGCAGAGCCTGATGGCTACTTTTTGCTATGCTTTTCGGCGGCTATCTGCAGTAGGGTGTCGTTGAGCAACCCGTACACCTCGCGCGTCTGGCCATCCAGGCATGCGAGGTGTTTTTCTATGGTTGCGAAGTCCCCGCGCTCTGCCGGGCCGGTCAGTGCGGCAACGGTTCCGTCATGCGCAATGTGCTGGGCATTTCCCAGGAACAAGGGAGCAAGTGCCTTTTCTGCGCTATCAGAGTCGAACCCGCACCGGCATAGCTCGTTGCAGGCAAGGCGGTAAAGGGCGACAACCTGGTTCGATGCCAGCACGGCCGCTGCGTGATAGCGCGCTTTTTCCTCGGTGTTGATCACTTGATAGGGATTGCCCAGCTCGGCCACCAAGTTGGTAACTGCGTTGATGTGATCTGTTGAGCCCTCGATCGCGAAAAACGCTTTCGAGAGCTCAACAGCCGACACGTTTTTCGATGATATGGCGAATAGCGGATGAACAGAATAGGCGCTTACCCCCAACGCGGCTGCTTCCGTAAGCACTGTGGAGGGCATTGCTCCGCTGCAGTGGCATACGATCTTGCCTTCCAGCGAGCGGCCGCTTTCTCGCACGGCGCTTTTGAGCGAAGCCCATGCGGCCTCTATCTTGCTATCGGGCGTGGTGATGAAGAGAGCATCGCAGCAAGAGAAGAGCTCTGCGGCGCTGTTGAACGTGTCGGAGCCGGTAAGCCTCGCTGCCTCTTCTGCCGAGGAAAACGATTTGCTTGTATATCCCACCAACTCGTGTATTTGGGAAAAGTACCTGCCCAGCGAACATCCTACTTTCCCTGCCCCCAGAAAGCCTATTCTCATTGCTCTGCCTTAACAGGTGCGAGTTCCCCGGTCTGCGAGTCGATAATGAAGCCCCTCACCTCGATACCTGCGGGCATCAGAGGATGATGCGCTATTGTGTGAACGGTTTCACGTACGCTTTCCTCTCCATCGCCGAAGCCAGCCAGCCACGACTCGAAGTCGATGCCGCAGTAATGCATCATGTCGATATGGTCGTGCGAAATGCCGGCGTTGAGCATATGGCCGATCATGTCGGATGCATTCATGTGTTGTGCACCGCAGTTCGAGTGGCCGATAACCATGATGGTCTCAACGTGCAGCTCGAACACCGCAACCAGCAGGCTGCGTATCACGCTTCCGAAGGGATGGGAGATAACCCCGCCTGCGTTCTTGATGATCTTGGCATCTCCGTTTTTCAAGCCAAGAGCTGCGGGCAAAAGCTCGGTGAGGCGCGTATCCATGCAGCTTACGATGGCAAGCTTCTTGTCGGGGTACTTATCGGTCTCGAATTTACGGTAACCCTCTTCCTCGACGAAGCGCTGGTTGAATTCCAATATTGAATCTATGGTGCTCATCCTCGTCCTCTTCCGTTGTGATGCTTTTTCGCCAGATGCCGCAAGGCCATAAGCGGATGATGGAGCATCATGCGCGGTCCGCTGTACGCCATGATCTTTCGGATCTCTGCCCTCATGGCGGGCTTGTAGCATTGGATGGTGCAAGTATCGCACGTCCCCTTGTGCTCGTGTGGGCACTTCCATGTTCGCTCCAGCGCGTAATCCACGATGTTGAGGCATTCGGGGCAAAGGCCGCAACGCTCTTCCCCCTTGATATGGCAATGGCCATGGCAGTAGATACGTGCCATGGCCATCAGCGTTTGCTTGTCTTTTTCGAGCGAGCGGCTTTGTTTGCCGCTTATGGTGCGATCGTTTCGCACGTTAGCTCCCCTTAACCGTAGATGCGCTTCAGCTCGGCATAGGCCTCATCGGCTTCTGCTATCACATCTTCGATGATTTTGGCGACAGGCTTAATCTCTTTGATGACGGGGGAGATCATACCGGCAGAAAAAGCCCCGTTTTCGTAGTCTCCGTTATGTGCGCGTGCGATGGAGCCGGTGCAATAATCGTTGAGCTCCTCTTCGGATGCTCCTGCGTAGTAGCGCTCCCAGAAGCCATCGGTGAAGGGGTTCTTGATGCAACGTACCTGCTTCTTCCCGGGGATTCCGGAAAGAACCGTGGCGTTATCCTTTGAGTCCACGATGAGCTTCTTGTAGATATCGGAAACGGAGCATTCGTCAGAGGCAAGGAAGACGGTTCCCATCTGGATACCAACGCATCCCATCGCAAGGGCGGTAAGCAGGCCCTTGCCGTTCGCGAAACCGCCGGCCGCGATAACGGGGATATCTACCTCTTCAACAACTTGGGCAACAAGTGGAAGCGTTGTCATGGAGCCGATGTGGCCGCCGCCCTCGATGCCTTCGCAGATGACGGCTGCAGCGCCCAGCTTTTCCATCTTCTTCGCGGCGCGGGCGTGGGGAATCAGGACTATTGCCTTGATTCCGGCTTCAGCGAGCTTGGGAACGATAGTCGCAGGGTTGCCGGCGGAAACGGTGCAGATGCCCACGCCCTCCTCGATGCAGACATCGGCGATCTCGTCGATTCGGTTGTTCTCCATAATAAGGTTCACGGCAAAGGGCTTATCGGTGAGCGATTTGGCGGTACGGATCTCGTCTCGCATATATTCTGGCGTGTCGAAGCCGCACTGGATTACGCCCAATGCGCCTGCGTTGGATACTGCAGCGGCAAACTTGCCATCGGTGATGTGCGCCATAGCCCCCTGAAGAATCGGATATTCGATTCCAAGAAGATCGCAAAGCTCGGTTCTCATAGTTAATCCCTCCATTGAGTGTAGATATCTGTTTCGGGAACGTCCCTAAGCGGAAGCATAGCATTAATAAAGAAGCATCTCCTTCTGCTTGGCGGCGAATGCGCAGGCTATAGGCGAGTGGTGCCGAGCCGCTCGGTGCTAATTGTGAAGGAGTCGTGAGCGTGAGGATTTGAAGCCAGCATTGCTCAAGAGTGTGATTCTAAGATGCAAATCCCCAGCTCAAATAGGGATGATCCAATCATGAAAAGCACCTTTGAGGCAAATTGGTCTTGCCGAAAAGTAAAAAGGCTCTTGCATTGGGCTGCTAAGGGGTTATAGTGGCTAAGCCCTCGAACGAGGGAAGCGAGCCGGAAACGGCGAGCGGGCCGCCCGC
>CAVIKC010000033.1:0-20118 GCA_963643405.1 Succinivibrio sp. | reverse complement strand
GACAACGGCGACGGCACCCTCTCCGCTGAGGCCTCCACCGAGTCCGGCAAGGGCATCACCTTCAAGAACACGTATGAAGCCGACCCGATCGACTACTCCGTGACCACCGACGTTGACGTGGTCAAGTCCCTCGAGGGCCGCGCGCTCAACGAGGGCGAGTTCACCTTCCAGCTGCTCTACGGTGACGAGGTTGTTGCCGAGGCTACCAACGATGCCGACGGAAAGGTAACCTTCGACGCACTAACCTATACCTCCAAGGATTTGGGTGAGTTTGACTACACCGTCAAGGAGGCCAAGGGAGACCTCGGCGGCGTGACCTACGACGAGTCCGAGTACACCGTCACCGTCACCGTCTCCGACAACGGAGACGGCACCCTCTCCGCCAAGGCCTCCACCGAGTCCGGCCAGGGCATCACCTTCTACAACACCTACAAGGCTGGGACCGCAGCTGCCACCATCGGTGCTTCTAAGGTTCTTTCTGGTGCAACCCTTTCGGATGGCCAGTTCCTCTTCCAGTTGAAGGACGCTGACGGCAATGCAGTAGAGACCGCAAAGAACGATGCCAACGGCAACGTTAAGTTCTCTCACGAGTTCACCGCCGCCGGCGAGTATAAGTTCACGATCACTGAGTTCAACGATCAGCAGGCTAATGTCAAGTACGACACCAGCTGCTATGACGTAACTGTCACGGTTGTTGATAATGGCAAGGGCCAGCTCGAGGCCACGGTTTCTGGCGACGGCGCTGTGTTCAAGAACACGTACACTGAGCCCACGAAGGAAGCACAGAAGGAAGAAGCCAAGAAGGATGACACTCCGAAGACTGGCGACTCCGCGCCTATCTTTGGCCTGTGTGCTGCAGCAGCAGCGGCAGCTGGCACCATTGCCTTGCGTCATCGTTCCCGCAGGAGCAACCTTCGCTAAAAAGCTCGTAGAGCTTAAAGGCTAGCTAAAAGGCCCGCAATCTAACGAGCCTTGCACGAAGCCCTCCGGCCATTGGCCGGAGGGCTTCTTTGTTGAGCTTATCTAATTCAGTAAGATGGCTAATTTCGCTGCATTCGGTATGGCTAATAGCGTTTAAATGCCTCTAACAATTTGCTGGATTATAGTTGTAAATAAGCGGCTGACCTGGTGCGTTAATGATAATAAAACATCATCGTCAAAAGCGTCGCGTATGGCGGAAATGTGTATGAAACATTACCCAAATACGCAAAAATGTAACCATTTTAGGTGTTGAACTTGTTCTGAACGCGTTTCGAACCCGTTCATGCGTTTTGCGCAGCTCAGAGCGTGTTTCTGCGCTTGCATTCGAAATACAGCGGCGTACTATGAACCCACATTGAAACGGGGATGCGAAAGGCACACCGCTTCAGTTGAAGCAAGAAAAACGCTCAGTATGGGGCTGAGCATTATCCAGGAGGATTCACCATGTCTTACGTAGTTGCTATCTCTGCTTTCTTTGTTGTTGCTGCTTTTGCTGCATTCATCAAGTTCGACTGCGGCAACGCTGCTGAGCTTCAGGCCAAGGCTTCCGAGGCTCGCAACGCTCGCCAGGCTAAGTTCGCTTCCGCTTCCAAGAATGTTTACCTTCGTCAGTTCGATGATGCCGTTGCTTCCTACAAGTAAGCTCTGAAACACAACCCTCCGCGCGAAAGCGCTAGCGGCTCCGGTAATTACCGGAGCCGCTTTTGTCTTCAGGGCGCATTCGCCTCGGAGGCTATAGGCACTGAGGGTTGGGGCCTAAGCTCAGGAGTGCTCTACTCCGGCTGTGGGTTTGTAGGCCCCAAAACGAAATGCATGTCGGTACGGGGCTTAGAACGAGTAGTTGGACCAACTTGAGCCCAGGATTGATGTTCGCCTCACTCTTTATAGAACGTCTTTTTTGGGCCGCCGATGCCCCTCTCATGCATGCCGGCGCCCCTGTGTGCAACAAAAAAATTGGCTCCGTTCGATTTGAACGGAGCCAATCGCTTATGCCTTCAGGCTAGCTATGCGTGAAGCTTAGGCGACGTAAAGTGCTATTCCTTATGCTCCTTCACGGGCATGCCGTCTTCGGCTTTTCCGCCGCGCATCTTAGCTTCGAGGATTGCCAGCTGACGCTCGGTTTCCTCATCCTCAAGACGCTGGGCTTCCTTGCTTGCCGCATAGTCGTCCTTGATCTTCTGGTTGTTGCAGAGCAACAGGTACATGATGATCGATGCAGGCAGGGCAATTGCAGCGCCACGGGCTACTACCAGGCCAGCGCCCATGCCGGCCAGGCCCTTGTCCATGTCGTCGCGCAACATGTTGCAGGCAATCTGTGCGCATACGAAGCCCTGGATAACCATGATAACCACGAGCAGTGCGCCGGATGCTGCCAGCGATGCCTCATACAGCGGGTACAGGAACAGGCCGATAACCGTGAAGATGAGGTTGGTGCCGGCACCATCGTAGATGGAGTCCATGCCCTCGCGGCCGCCCGACTTGTAGCGAGCGTAGGTTGCGATGCAGTACGGAGGGCTCAGCGGGCCGGCGAGTGCCGGGTAAGGAGCCACCAGCGAAAGGACGACGTTGCGGATACCGCAGATAACGTTGGTGCGGTTGGCGTTGAACTCGATGTGCTCGTCCTCGCGAACAGCGTTCAGGCCAAGCTCCTGCACGGTGATGAAGTCGCCGTAAGCGATGATCCATGCGGTGAGCGCATAGGGAATAGCGGTGAGCCAGATGGTGGGATCGGTGCTGAAGCCGATGCAGAACGGGGATACGGCTGCGACCATGGCGCCGAAGTCGGGGATAACGATGATCTGGCCAGAGAACTCATACTTGAACTCGCCGGTAAGGCCACCGATTACGAACAGGGCAAGAACGGCCCACAGGAAGCTGTAGTTGCCAAGCAGGGCCAGGAGCTTGTTGGTGCCCATCTTGTCGCGGACGCGCTGACTGAACATAAGCAGGCAAACAACGGTAAGGCCAACCAGGCAACCGATGGTTGCGGTGTCCATTGCGCCACCTTCCTTCAGGCGAGCTGCAACGGAGTTGATGCCAGCGCCAAGAACGATGCCGCCCTTCAATGCCGGAGGCATAATGGTGTTCAGCTTCTTAGATAAGCCTGTGGCGCCTAACACTATGAACAATATGCCTAGCTCTAACTGTATTGCGGTAAGTGCCTGTATTCGCACAACGCCTTCGGGAAGCGTTTCCAGGTAGAGCACGATAACTGCCATGGCGGCGGTGATCCAACCGCAGATGGAGCTTTCGCCCAGCAACCAGTTAAGCGTGTAGCATGCCGTTTCGAACAGAACCAGTGCATATGCTACGTCTGGGTCAAGGCCAAGCGTGGCGGTAAGGACTGCCAGAGCACCGTAGGAAGTGCACGCATTCATCAAACCGGTGATCACTTCAGGACCAGAGATCTTGAAGTGAATGAACGGAATGCGAATGCGGAACATGCCCAGACGGATGCACGGCTGGATGCCGCCGAATTCTCGTTTGAGAGCCATTCAAACCCCTCTCCTTATCATGTTCCGCGCCTCTTTCGCGGAACGTCCCTTCTTGTCCATCTGCTTATTCGGGGAAGAGATGCCTGAGGGGCTTCTCGTTGGGGGGCTTTCGCGATATGCCCGATTCGCGAATAAGGGGATGGAAACCGCTGCACGCATTGATGGGTGTTGCGGTTTGCGGAAGTTATTATCGGGCTAAAAGGCCGAAAAAACACGTTCATAATGCATGGGGAATCAACAGCCGAATACCTATGAATGCGTTTAATTTAATTAAACTAAGTAACAAAAGCGTAAGATCTGTAGGGTAAAACAGGGTGAACATGTTATGAACGCGTTATAAGTGAATCAAATACTTGGCTTTCATTTCGTGAGACAATCAATAAGAGCGGCAACTTTTTCTGCTAAGCAGCTAAATCCAATGCAAAATGAGGTGAATTTGCCCACATTATGGCATTGATTGTGGAATGAACGTGTTCAGAAAATATGAACACGTTCTTCTGTGAGTGGTTGATTTGCCTAGTGAACAGGTGCGATGCGGCAAATTGCGGGGATGCATGGATCCTTAGTGGGCTGTTTGCAGGCTGCGCCCTGTGCGTGCTTCTGCGTGATACGTTGATGCGGTGTCTTTCAACAAGAACATACGTGGCTTCGCATTCGCCTTGGCTGGCGGCATAGGTTGGGGTTTTTCGGGAGCTTGTGCGCAATATCTGTTCACCAACTACGGCGCCGACCCGCTGTGGATCTCATCGGTGCGCATGCTGTTCGCCGGGTTGGTGCTGTGCGTATTCGCGCTTATCGCGTACCGCGAGCCGTTCTTGGCGCTGTGGAAGCGCCCCTCCACGGTGCTGCAGCTGGTGGTGGTTGCCGTTTTCGGCTTGATGGCGTGCCAGCTTACCTATTTGCTGGCGATCCAGAACTCGAATGCCGGCACCGCCACGGTTATCCAATACATTGGCCCGGTGTTGGTGGTGTT
The DNA here is from genome assembly GCA_963643405.1 of Succinivibrio sp. Lineage (GTDB taxonomy): Bacteria > Actinomycetota > Coriobacteriia > Coriobacteriales > Eggerthellaceae > Anaerotardibacter. The sequence goes on along the minus strand of CAVIKC010000033.1, from coordinate 15,669 downwards.
CTACCTGTGCCTTCGTGCCCGGCGCGCCCCGTCGGGGCGCGAGATTGCGGCGATGCTTCTTGTGGTTTCGGGCACGTTCCTTCTGGCAACGCATGGCAACCCGGCAACCATGGTGCTTTCGCCTGCTGGCTTGTTCTGGGGCCTTGTCTCGGCGTTTACGTATGCCGTGTACGTGCTGCTCCCGCGTAAGCTCATGCTCCATTTCGGCAGCGTGCCGGTGGTTGCAGGCGGCCTGCTGGTGGGCGGCATCATCCTTTCGGTTGCCATCCAGTCGTGGGGGTACGATACGGGCTTCGACGCGACGGGTTACCTGATGCTTTTCGTGGGCTTGGTGTTCTTCGGCACAATCGTCGGTTTCACCCTGTTCTTCCAGGCGGTGAAGGATATCGGCGCGGCGAAGAGCGGGCTTATCGCCAGCATCGAAACCGTTTCGGCCACGTTGTTCGCTGTTCTGTGGCTGGGCACGTCGTTTACATGGATAGACATCGTCGGGTTCGTGTTCATCATGTCCACCGTGTTCGTGCTGGCGAAGCATCCCGGCGATGGCGACCTGCCGGCGAGTGGGGGCAGTGAATAGAAGGGTGCGCTGGGGGCTGATGCCACGGCCTTGCCGGCAGCGCTAGGGTATTGGGCATTCCGGTGGTGCAACCCCCCCCAGACGCCCCGAAGCTGCAAAGGATCGGTAGGTATTTTGGCGGTGCGGTGCTTGGTGCTGTGGAAGGTGCCTTGTGAGGCCTGGCGCCATAGGTGGTTGAGCTGGCTATTGCAAAACGCAATATAAATTGCTGCAAGTATTGCAATACTGTAATTTCTTATTACAGTTAAACGTGTTCAGTGCCTTACGGATTGAAAAACATAATAAAGACCAAGCGAATCAATTTAGGTTTATAAGGAAAAGCTCTTTTCAGGGGTCATAATGAAGACATTCCGATTGCGGGTCTTACCTGGGGAGGCAAGAACGCAACGGCCATTCCCACATCATGCTGGGGGGCATGCAGGGGATGGCGGCAGAGTTCCAATGGGGATCGGAGCCTGCCAAGTAGGTGGCTATGCTGGGGAGCGTGGCCACCGTTGATTATGGGCGGCCTTTTGGCCGCCCGTTGCATTTGGGGAATGGAAAGGCCTCGTTCCGTGGTTGGGAACGAGGCCTTTTTCGTGTCGGTTGATTGCGCTGTCCGCAGAGCGGCGTAACCGGCTACTCGCCGTAGCCGTTGGGGTTGTTGGACTGCCAGCGCCATGCGTCTTCGCACATGCGCGCAAGGTCGTATTCCGCAACCCAGCCCAGCTCTTCGCGGGCCTTGTCGCAGGCGGCATAGTTGGTGGCGATGTCGCCCGGACGGCGCGGGCAGATCTTGTAGGGCAGCTCCTTGCCGCAGGCCTTCTCGAACGCATGGATAACATCCAGCACGGAAGAGCCGGTGCCGGTACCCAGGTTGAAGATGGCAACTCCGGTGCGGTTGCCGTCGGCGGTTGCCTTGCCTTCCAGCGACCCCAGGCCCAAGGCCTTTCCCGTGCCAACCTTGCCGGCCATGTAATCGAGCGCCTTCACGTGGCCGCGGGCCAGGTCTACCACATGGATGTAGTCGCGCACGCCGGTGCCATCGGGCGTGGGGTAGTCGTTGCCGAACACCTGGATGCACTGCAGCTTGCCCACGGCAACCTGCGCAACGTAGGGCAGCAGGTTGTTGGGGATGTCCTTCGGGTCTTCGCCGATGCGGCCGGAAACGTGCGCACCGATGGGATTGAAGTAGCGGAGCAGCACCACGTTCCACTCATCGTCGGCGCGGTAGAAGTCGGTGAGGATGCGCTCGAGCATCGCCTTGGTCTCGCCGTAGGGGTTGGTGGCCTCGTGCAGCGGGCAGCTTTCGGTGATGGGAATCTGCTCGGGCTCGCCGTACACCGTTGCGGAAGACGAGAAGATAACGTTCTTCACGCCGTGGTTGCGCGCCACGTCGAACAGCACCAGCGATCCTGCCACGTTGTTCCAGTAGTACTCGAGTGGCTTCTGGGTGCTTTCGCCTACGGCCTTGAAGCCGGCGAAGTGGATGATGGCGTTGATGCTGTTCTCCGAGAAGGTGCGCTCGCACGCTTCGCGGTCCAGGATGGAAGCCTCAACGAACTTCAGCTGCTCGGCCGATGCCCCGGTGAGCTCGCGGATGCGGTCGACCGCTACCAGGCTGGAATTGGACAGGTCGTCCAGGATAACCACGTTGTAGCCTTGCTCAAGCAGCTCGATGCAGGTGTGGCTGCCGATGAAGCCCGCGCCGCCGGTGACCAGGATGGTCTGATCGCTGTGCTGGCCGGATAGGCTCTTGTTTGCCATGTGCATGCCTTTCGGTTGGAAGCCCGCCGCAGTAAGGGTCGGGCCGTGTCTGTTTCGAAGATATAGGAAAGGATACCACCGCGGCGCGTTGGCCTGCGGGGTGTAACGCGATGTGACGCTCGGCGTTGGCGCGGCGTTCGCGCTACGGCATTTTCGGCAGCGTTTTCAGCAGTGCCCAGGCCTTCTGTTTGCCTTCGTCGCTGGAAAGAAGGGAATCGAAGTCCTGGAAGCATATGCAGGCATGCCCCATCAGCAGGGTACGGGCCTCAAGGGGCAAAGGCGCGTTGAAATCGTGGGAGAGTGCCGTGGCTGCCTGCCGGTCTAGCGAGACAACGCACAGCGGGCATATGGCCTCTATCAGGGTGAACAGATCGCCGTTCTTGGCTTGCGCGGGGCAATCGGCAGGTTCCGTTTGCGTTTCGTCGCCGGGGCTGGCTGGTGTGGCGGCGGGTGCGGCAGCGGCACACCGAACCCACCCGATGCTCGGGCTGGAGTAACCCAGCGTGCGAAACGATGCGACAAGGGCCGTCTTCGCGGCGTCGCTTGGCTCGCGGGAGGAAACCACCAGTGCTGCGGCGTTCACACTGCCGGCGTAGGCGCCCGTAAAGCGGGAAACGTGCTGCTGCGCAACGCGCTCGTAAAGCGAAGGTGACGGCTTTTCCACGGTAGCTCCTTCCCGAGCGGCCCTTCTGCCCAGTGTACCAGTCACACGAATTGTGTAAAAATTCACACCGCACGCCGAAACACCCTGAAAGCGCTGCGGGCCAGGGTCATAATGGGGCTGCAACGCGGGTGCTGTGCGCATTCGTGCGGGAAAACGAAAACCGTTGGCCCGTGGGGGCGGGCGCGATTTGCGCGGCGTCCCGAGGGCGGGCAACGGCGGAAATACCATGAAAAGGAGCAGCTATGTGCACCAACGGAATCAACACCGGCCAATTCGAGCAGATGATCGACCAGATCGACGACCATATCAAGCTGGAGCGCCGCTGGGCCCACAACCTTGCCCACAATGCGTCTGATGCGGGCTTTGCCACCGTGGGCGAGAAGCTCCATGCCGCCATGCAGCTGCTCGACGAGGTGCGCGCCACGCTCGACGACGCCAAGGATGCCCTGGAAGAAGATGCCCAGAGCGCTTCCGGCGTAACCGTTAACCTGGTTTAGCCCCACCCGCCTAAGGAAGGGAACAGCATGAGCAACGATCTTATGCGTTTCTCGGTGGCCATGCCCGAAGACCTGCTGATGAAGTTCGACCACCTGGTGGCGCGCCGCGGCTTGGCGAAGAACCGCAGCGAAGTGGTGCGTGACCTGGTGCGCGATGCGCTGGTGGAAGACGAATGCTCCATTCCGGGGCGCATCGTTATGGGCACGCTCACCATCGTGTACAGCCACCATGCCAACGACTTGCAGGAAAAGCTGCACCATATCCAGCATACGTACCTGGATATGGTGGTGGCCTCCATGCACGTGCATGTGGACGAGGACAACTGCCTTGAGGTGATAATCCTGAAGGGCGAGTCGGGCGAGGTTCAGGATGTGGCGAACCTGATCATCGGCACCAAGGGCGTGAAGACGGGCCGGTTGAACATGACCACCACTGGCGCCTTCATTTAAGTTTCAGGGAAACGCAGCCCGGCATTTTGCCCCCCGGTGCGCGGGGCTGGCGGAACCGTTCAGCGTTTCCCCGCGGGCGGCGCATCTGCGGCTGCCCTGTTTTGTTTTTCAGCGAATGCCGGTGCTTTGCCGGCGGATATCGAGAGAGGCCGTAATGGACGAAACGGTTTTGCTGGGCCACGGCAGCGGTGGCACCATGATGAAGCGCATCATCGACGAGGTGTTCTTCGAGGCATATGCGGGTGACGAGCTGTTGAGGGGCGATGATGCCGCCACCCTGCCCGCGCCCGAGCCCGGCGAGCGCATTGCCTATTCCACCGACAGCTTCGTGGTTACCCCGCAGTTCTTCCCCGGCGGCGACATCGGTCGCTTGGCGGTGTGCGGCACGGTGAACGACGTTGCCACCAGCGGCGCGGTGCCGAAGTACCTAAGCTGCGGCTTCATCCTGGAAGAGGGGTTCCCCATCGCCGACTTGAAGCGCATCTGCGCCAGCATGGCCGAAATGGCCAAGGAGGCCGGCGTGCGCATCGTTACCGGCGACACCAAGGTGGTGAACCGCGGCCATGGCGACGGCGTGTTCATCAACACCAGCGGTGTGGGCTTCATCCCCGCCGGCGTGAGCCTGTCGGGCGCCAACTGCAAGCCGGGCGACAAGATCCTGGTAACCGGCACCATGGGCGACCACGGCATCACCATCATGTCGTGCCGCGAGGAACTTTCCTTCAATGCCGATATCCAAACCGATGCGGCGCCCTTGAACCACCTTATCGCCGAAGTCCTGGCTGCAGCGCCCGATACGCGCTGCTTCCGCGATCCCACGCGTGGCGGCTTGGCTTCCACGTTGAACGAGCTGGCTGGCCAGAGCGGCGTGGACTTCATCGTCGACGAGGGCGCGGTACCCGTGAAGCCGGCGGTGGAAGGCGCCTGCGAGATGCTGGGCTACGACGTGTACCAGGTTGCCAACGAGGGCAAGATGGTGTGCGTTGTCCCCGCCAGCCAGGCTGAAGCTGCCCTTGCTGCCATGAAGGCGAACAGGTACGGCGTGGACGCTGCCCTTATCGGCGAGGTGGTGGAAAAGCCCGCCGACCGCGACCCGCGCGTTTCCATCCGCACCGGCTTCGGCGCCTTGCGCATCATGGACATGTTGGTGGGCGAGCAGCTGCCGCGCATCTGCTAGCTGCCCTTTTCGGGCTGCCTGATTCATCGGTGAGCGGTCGGCGTGTTACGCGTCGGTTACCGCTCACGCCCGTTCTCAGAAAAACCGCGCGCGTGGCTTGCATCCGCCAAGCGCTGTGGTATTTTCCCGAACATGGGATTAACCAGTAGAGGGGTTGTCCCGCCGACAAAGCATTTCAAGAGCCCTGAAAAGAGAAGAGGTCTATCATGTCTCATCCCGTGATCAATGCCGACGAGTGCATCGGCTGCGGCATCTGCATCGACGCGTGCCCTCAGGAGTGTATCGAGGTTGTAGACGGCGTTTGCCAGGTTGTGAACGAGGAAGCCTGCATCGCCTGCGGCGATTGCCTTGAGGAGTGCCCGATGGGTTGCATCGAGGAGATCGTCGAAGACTAGCGTGTCTGCAACGGCATCCAAGCGAATGGAGGGCGAGCCCTGGGCTCGCTTTCTTGTTTTTTGCGATGCGCTCCGCTTCCTCGGTGGCTGCGGAGCCCTGGAAAGCCAAAAGGGAACCGCCCTTTCGGGGGCCGTTGGGGCGAACCTGGCCCTTCAAGGCAGGTTCGGCTTCGGGGCAGGTTGGGGCTGCTGTTGCCCAGCATCCGCCACACTTGTTGCGTAATGTGCGTGTATCCATTGCCGCACAGCCCGTATGCGGTCCGATTTCATGTCTCTTAAGCTTGAGCTGGCGTTTCATCTGGCGAAACAGCTATGGTACCTATACAATAGGCTGATGTTCGAAGGGGGAGTGCTTCGCTTTCCCGCTTTTAGGAAAAGAGGTTACGATGGCAGTAGTTGCATATTGCGTTAAGTGCAAGGCTAAGAAGGAAATGGTCGACCCCCAGGAGGGCGTTACCAAGAACGGCCGCGTCATCACCAAGGGCACCTGCCCCGACTGTGGCACCAAGATGTCCCTTATCGGCGGCGTTGCCAAGAAGTAGCGCTTGCGGATAGCCTGCATTCACCTGAAGCCCGTGCATATCGCGCGGGCTTCTTTGCTTCTACGGGCTTTCGCCTTGTGGCAGCTCCAGCTTGCACATGGGCCCTTGCTCGCTTGCAATCAGCCTGCGGCTGCGCGGTTCGCTGCATCGATGGCCCCTGGTTCTGCCGTGGCGGCTGCGCCTACTGTTCTTCTGCCGATGCCTGCTCGGTTTTCCGCATAAGCTCATCGAACCCGGTAAGGGCATCGAACGGCATGAACTGGGTTGCGCGCTTGGGGTCGTCTGCTGCGCGGTGGGGGCCGTGCTCGGCAACGTTCGCCCTGATGTCCCGCAGGATGAGCCGGCGCCGCTGCGCCTCTTGGAAGGAAACGCCTTCCATCAAATCCTCCTCCCTAAGCACGATGGCCCCCGATCTGGTTGTTCCGTTCGCGCATGGTTGCCTCTTCCTTTAGGCTGGTGCCCTTCAGCAGCGCGTTCTTCCCGAAGCGCTGGCGCACGGCCACCGATGCCCTTGCCAAGTCGGCCTCTTTCGCGTTTTCGCCTCCGAAAAGGCTGGGCTGGTCGTATCTCGCGGGTTGGAGCTGCCCCAGGGCAACCGAGAGCCGGCGGATAGGCGAATCGCGCTCAACGTGGGCATCGAACAGCGCAAGCGCCTCTGCGCGTATGCGGCTGGGCGAACCGGTGCGCTGGCCCAGCTTCGCCGATCCGCCTGCCCCCATCTTCCATCTGCCGCTTTCGGTAAGGCTGGGCTGCGCATAGCCGGCATGCACGGCGACGTTGCCGCAGGAAAGCCCCTTCGCGCACAGGTCCAGGCAGCTGGCATCGATCATTTCCGTCAGCACGGTGCGCGCCTCGCTGAACGAGTAGTCGCGCATCAGCACCTGGCCGTTGGAAAGGGAGTGCGCCTGTGGCCGGTACTCCTTTATCTGGGCTATGGTGCAGGGCTCCTGCCCCCAGGCGTGGTCCAGCAGGTACTCGCCGTTCTTGCCCAGTTCTCGCTGCAGCCACTTCGGGCTTGCGGCGCACACGCCTGCCAAATCGTGGATGCCGCGCCGTGCAAGACGATGCGCTATGCCTGGCCCCACCTGCCAGATATCGGTTATGGGCTGGTGGAACCAGATCTCCCGCTTGAACGACTCCTCGTCCAGCGCGCCGATGCCGTCGGCCGCCTTCTTCGCCTCGATGTCGAGCGCCACCTTGGCAAGGAAGAGGTTCGTGCCGATACCGGCCGTTGCGGTGATGCCCGTTTCCTCCATCACCTTGCTCCGCAGCAGGTCGGCGAACTGGCGGGCGCCCATCTTGTACAGGCGAAGGTACGGCGTGGCGTCGATGAAGCACTCGTCGATGCTGTACACGTGCATGTCATCGGGGCTCACGTAGCGCAGGTATATGCCGTTGATCTGCGCCGATACTTCCATATAGCGCGCCATGCGCGGTGTTGCCATGGTGTAGTCGATGCCTTCGGGAATCTGGAACACGCGGCAGCGGTTCTTCACGCCCAGCGCCTTCATCGCCGGTGTGATGGCAAGGCAGATGGTGCCTGGGCCGCGGTCCGGGTCGGCTACCACCAGGTTCTCGGTGAAGGGGTTCAGCCCGCGGTCGGCGCACTCCACGCTGGCGTAGAAGCTCTTCAGGTCGATGCACACATAGCTTTTTCCCTGTTTGGGCGCAACCACGGCGCACCTCCCTCACCACATCGAAAACAGAGTTTGTTCGCTGGTTATCATACGAACAGTTGTTCTAGTATAAACGCATGGACTATAGGATGAAAGACGGGCAGATGCGGCGCGTCCACCGCGAGGAGGTGGACGTGCTGGCGCGGTTCGGGCGCGATGGCCGTCTGGAGCCTTGCGTGGTGGTGCTGCGCGACTGCCGGGCGTTCCGCATAGACGAGGTGTTCGGCTCGAGCGGCTTCGGCAAGGTGCACCATGGCCGCCGCACCGCCTGCTTCGATGTGCGCCTGGGCGGCCGCGAAACCAAGCTGTACCTGGAGCACTGGCTGGAAGACCCCGCCACCGGCACGCCAGATCGGTACGTATGGTGGGTGCGCGCCTTCGACGGCACTTTGCAGAAGCCGTGCGGCCAGTCGGGCTAGGGTTCGGCGCTTTCCGCCGGCGTTCGCTTTCCGTCAGGGCTGCCTTATCTGCAAATGCCGCGCTTGCGCCTGCCAGCGCCGCCGCGGCGGCTGGGGTCCTGCTTCGTTGTCGGCAAGAAAGCAAGGCGGCCTTCCCGCCGCCTGCAGTGCTTTTCGCCCTAGCGGCTTGGATAATTGGTAGGATTACCGGGGTAAAGCACTGTATCGCCAATAGGAACGCAGCAAAGAGAACCCGCAGCCCTGGCAGCCCCGATCGCCGCCCGCCCCTGCGCCAAAGCCGCGCAACCTTCTAAGGAGCCGCCATGACCACGCATCAGCGCATATTGCGAACCACCAGCCTTCTGATGGCCGTATTGGCCATCCTCTTCTTCATCGGCCAGACTGCCGCGGGGCTTTCCATCAGCCTGCTTTTGGCGGGGATGGAGGAAGGGGAGGAATTCGCCGCCGCGGTTTCCCCCGAAGACGCCCAGCTGATGGAGGCATACCTGGACATGATCCCCGTCCTGGCCCTTACCGCCATCTTCCAGATGGTCGCGGGTTTCATGGGCAGTACGGCGGCGAAGCACCCGGCAAAGGCCAAGCGCTTCAGCGCGGTGGCGGTAGTGCTCCTCGCCGTCAACGTCGTGGTCGGCGTTTACTTTTCCGTCACGGACGGCTTCGATGCCGCCAGCATCGCCTTCGCCATGGTGCCTGCGCTGCTTGCCATCCTGTGCCTGGTATGCGCACGCGATGTCTCGCAGGGCTTCCGGGACGGCGCGGTGAAGGACATCGCCGAGATCAAGGGCGACAAGTACAAGGCCGAGCTGGGATTCATCCGCTTCATCCAGCTGATGTTCCTGCTGAATGTGTGCATAACCCTGGTTGGCTGTAGCATGTACGCCAGCAGCAGCTTCACGTTCACGTTCCCAGTGGTCCTGGGCTTCACCAACCTGGTGCTCGATGGCGTGGGCTTCTGGCTCATCTTCCAGCGTTCCAAGGCTGCGCGCTACTGGATCATCGGCATCAGCGCGCTCAACATCGCGGCAAACCTGATTTACCTGGCCATCGCCGGCACCGACGACGTTGCCTCCCAGGTCCTCTCCTTTGCGTGGGATGCGTTCCTTATCCTGTACTTCGCCTTCGCCAAGCGCCCGCGCGAAGCGTTGAACCGCACGTTCGATGCCCGGTACCGCAAGGAGCTCAAGCTGCATGCGTGGGATATCTGGCAGCCCAAGACCTGGGACTTCTGGCGCAACATGATCATCTATTTCTGCCTGTTCTCCATTGTGGGGCACTGGATGGAAGCCGGTCTGTGCCTGTTCATCAAGTACGGCATCGTGCCGGGCATCTACGACCCGAACAGCGGCATCTGGCGCGACTACCTAAGCCCGTTCCCCGTGTACGGCGCCGGTATGGTTGCCTGCGGCCTGCTTCTGTATCCCATCAAGACGAAGTTGGAGGAAAAGCTGGGCGGCGTATGGAAGCCGCTGCTGGTGAGCTTCGTCGTGAACACCCTGGTGTGCGCCGTCATCGAGCTTATCCTGGGGCTCACTTCCAACCAGCCGGTCAACGGCGTGTACCCCCTATGGGACTACAGCACCATGCCGTTCAACTTCATGGGGCAGATATGCCTGCAGAACACCACGGCGTTCGGCGTGGTGGCAACGCTGATGACATGGGCGGTATGGCCGGCACTGCAGAGCATCTCGGCCAAGATGCCCAACGACCTGCGACGGGCGTTCTTCGTTGCGGTGGTGGTGTTCTACGCCCTGGTGTGCTGCCTGTACGTCATCAAGCTGGCGTAACCCCGGTTTCGCACCCTCGGCGGCGTACAGCCCGTTTGCGCGATGGCCTGGGGGTTCCCGTCATCGCCGCTTGCGAGGCCGGTATCCCTCCCAGCGCTGGACGGCGCCGCTTTGCGGTGGCTTGCCGCCAGCGCGGTTGATTCGCAGATCCTTTCCCAACCAAGAAGGAGCGTAGTTCACGCATGGGAACTGCGCTCCTTTTGCGTTCCGGGCCCTTGCCGCCGGCGCGGTTGCGGACAGGGCTCTTCTGGCGAGCTTCGTCCCCAATGGCAACCCCTTAGCAAGGTTTTGTTAGATCTTTTGGAGGGGCGGAACAGCTGACCGTTGTTTTGTTTTTCTGCTTTGATCTGCGGAAACACGATTCACTGAAGTAATCTTCAACGGGAAGGTTACAAAACTTGACAATGACGCACTTAGATTTTATTATTCCAATTGTCGAAAGGGTCCGCAGGTGCGGGCCTTGCTGGTATCGGCGGGGACGATGGGCCCCAAGCCTGGGAAACCGGGTGGGGCAGCCAAGCGTCGGCCGATACTTCGACGCCAACATAGGTAAGAACAGATTGGCCGCCTGCAAACTCGGCAAAGCGCAAGCGGTCGCAACTGAAAGGAATAAAGATGGCTAAGATCATTGGCATCGACTTGGGTACCACCAATTCGGCAATGGCAGTAATGGAAGGCTCCGAGCCCGACATCTTGGTTAACGCCGAGGGCGATCGCACCACGCCTTCCGTCGTCGGCTTCGGCAAGGACGGCGAGCGCACGGTGGGCAAGGCCGCAAAGAACAAGGCCGTCACCAACCCCGAGAACACCATCGCTTCCGTGAAGCGCTTCATCGGCCGCTCCTATGCAGAGACCGCGGAAGAGCAGAAGACCGTTGCCTACAACGTGAAGAACGGCAACGGCGGCCGCGCTGTTGTGGACATCGACGGCAAGGACTACATGCCCGAGGAAGTTTCCGCAATGGTTCTGCAGAAGATCAAGTCCGACGCGGAGAAGCGCATTGGCGAGCCCATCACCCAGGCCGTCATCACCGTTCCGGCTTACTTCAACGACGCACAGCGCCAGGCCACCAAGGACGCCGGCAAGATCGCCGGCCTTGAGGTTCTGCGCATCATCAACGAGCCCACGGCGGCAGCCCTTGCCTACGGCCTGGACAAGACCAACAAGGACGAGAAGGTCCTGGTGTTCGACCTGGGCGGCGGCACGTTCGACGTTTCCGTGCTTGAGCTGGGCGACGGCGTGTTCGAGGTTTGCTCCACCGCCGGCGACAACCACCTGGGCGGCGACGACTGGGATCAGCGCGTCATCGACTGGATGGCCGACAAGTTCAAGGCCGACAACGGCATCGACCTGCGCACCGACAAGATGGCACTGCAGCGCCTGAAGGAAGCAGCCGAGAAGGCGAAGATGGAGCTTTCCTCCACCAGCCAGACCAGCATCAACCTGCCCTTCATCTCCGCAGGCGCCGCCGGTCCGCTGCACTTGGACTACACGCTTACCCGCGCCGAGTTCGAGCGCATCACCAAGGATCTGCTGGACCGCTGCAAGAAGCCTGTTGAGCAGGCGCTGCGCGACGCCGGCCTTTCCACCGGCGACGTGAACGAGGTAATCCTGGTCGGCGGCTCCACCCGTATGCCCGCTGTTCAGGAGCTGGTGAAGCAGATGACCGGCAAGCAGCCCAACATGTCGGTGAACCCCGACGAGGTTGTGGCTATGGGCGCAGCTGTTCAGGGCGGCGTTCTGGCAGGCGACGTTGAGGGCATCCTCCTTCTGGACGTTACCCCGCTTTCCCTGGGCGTTGAGACCATGGGCGGCGTGATGACCAAGATGATCGACCGCAACACCACCATCCCCACCCGCAAGACCGAGATCTACTCCACGGCAGCCGATAACCAGACTTCCGTAGAGATCCACGTTCTGCAGGGCGAGCGCCAGATGGCTCAGGACAACAAGACCCTGGGCAAGTTCCAGCTCACCGGCATCCCGGCTGCACGCCGCGGCGTTCCGCAAATCGAGGTCACCTTCGACATCGACGCCAACGGCATCGTGAACGTTTCCGCTAAGGATCTGGGCACCGGCAAGCAGCAGCAGATCACCATCTCCGGCTCCACCGCCCTTACCGACGACGAAGTGGATCGCATGGTGAAGGACGCCGAGGCGCATGCCGAGGAAGACAAGGTCCGCAAGGAAGAGGTCGAGGTCCGCAACAACTGCGACTCCCTGATCAACGCAACCGAGACCACCCTGGCCGAGGTTGGCGACAAGGTGAGCAACGAAGTGAAGCAGCAGGCCGAAAGCGCCATCGCCCAGGGCAAGAGCGCACTTGAGGGCACCGATGTGGAGGCCATCAAGGCCGCCATCGAGGCAATGCAGCAGGCTGGCTACAAGCTGGCAGAGGTTGTGTACGCAAGCGGCGATGCGGCTCAGGCCGGCGCCGGCGCTGCAGCCGGTCAGGCTCAGCCCGCCAACGACGACACCATCGAGGCAGACTTCGAGGTTGTCGACGACGACGAGAAGAAGGACAAGTAATCATGGCCGCGCCAGAGAACGACGAGGCACGGCAGGAGGCGGAAGAGGCCAAGGCCGAAACCGCAGCCGAGGAAGTGGAAGCCGAAGTGATCGAAGGGGAAGCAGCCGAAGAGGCCGCTCCCGAGGAGGATCCGCTGGAGGCTGCGCTTTCCCAGGCCGATGCCTGGCGAGACAAGTACCTAAGGCTCCATGCCGAATGGGACACGTACCGCCGCCGCATGAACGAGCAGCGTGAAGAGGAGAAGCTCCGCGCTACCGAGAAGCTGGTGGAAGGGTTGCTCCCGGTCATCGACGACTTCGAGCGCAGCATCTCCTACGCCGAGGGCAACGGCGAAGAAGGTCTGCTCGGCGGCGTGAAGGCCGTGCACACCAAGCTTGGCGAGGTGCTGAAGAAGGAAGGCGTCGAGATCATCGACCCGAAGGGTGAGGCCTTCGATGCCATCGAGTGCCAGGCGGTTGCCACGGTAGACGACGCAAGCGTTCCCGATGAGACGGTTGCAGAGGTTTACCAGAAGGGCTACCGCATGGGCAACAAGGTTATCCGCGCGGCGATGGTCACCGTAACGGTCGGCGGCCCCAAGCGCGAAAAGACCGAGGAAGAATAGAGAAGAGGCAAGGGCGGGCGAGTAGATTGTCCGCCCTTGCTGTACCGGGCGCGTTTGCTGCCCGGTAAGTTCAGGGGGTCGCAAGCGCGGTCGCCCGGGCGTTCTGCCTGGCCATGGGCTGGGGAAGGCCTGGGCCGTGCTTGCTCCCTACAAGAAGAATGGAAGAAGGTGGAGCGAATGGCGGCAACTCCCGACTACTACAAAACGCTGGGCGTTCCACGCGACGCCGATGCAGACACCATAAAGAAGGCGTTCCGCAAGCTTGCGCGTACCCATCACCCCGATGCCGGTGGCGATGAAGCCAAGTTCAAGGAGATCAACGAGGCGTACGAGGTGCTTTCCGACGAGAAGAAGCGCCAGATGTACGATCAGTTCGGCACCGCCAACGCCAATCAGATTCCCTACGGCGGCGGCAACCCCTTCGCAGGGGGAGGCAACCCGTTTGCCGGTGCCGGGTTCGGCGGGGCATCGGGCTTCGGCAGCTGGGCAGACATCCTGGAGAGCCTGCGCAACGGCACGGGCGTCCATGGCTCCGAATGGGACTTCGGCGGCAGCCAGCCCCGTCCGCAGAAGGGGGTCGATAAAGAGGTTTCCATGACGGTGAGCTTCGAGGACGCCTTCAACGGCTGCGAGAAGAGGATTCGCATCGGCCGCGGCGGGAACGCCGAGAAGGAAATGCTCACCATCAAGATCCCTGCAGGTGCGGTGGACGGCGGCCGCGTTCGCCTTAAGGGCAAGGGCGGCCAGGGGCAAAACGGCGGTTCGGCCGGCGACCTGCTGGTGAACATCAAGATCGGCAGCCATCCGCTGTATGCTCGCAAGAAGGCCGATGTGCTCATGGACTTGCCGGTGACGTTTCCCGAGGCGGCCCTTGGGGCCGCGATCGTGGTTCCGGCACCCGACGGCACGAAAGTGCGCCTGAAGGTGCCCGCCGGCTGCCACGATGGGCAGGTGCTCACGGTGCGCGGCAAGGGTGCGCCCAAGCTGGGCCGCGATGCCGCGGGCAACGGCGATTTGCTGGTAACGGTGAAGGTGGTTGTTCCCACCGGTTTGAATGAGGCGCAGAAGAAGGCGCTTCAGGAGTTCCAGGAAGCAACCACTGAAGGGGTGAGGTCATGGCAATAGAGGACAAGGACCGGCCGCTGTACATGATCAGCGTGGCGGCAGAGCTTGCCGGCGTGCACCCTCAAACCCTGCGCATCTACGAGCAGAAGGGCTTGGTGTCCCCGCAGCGCACGCGCGGCAACACGCGCATGTACTCGCAGGCCGACATCGAGCGCCTGCAGCTCATCAACGAGCTCACCGACGAGGGCATCAACCTTGCCGGCGTCATCCGCATCCTGGATTTGAAGGGGCGCCTGGATGAGCGCGACGACGAGATAGACACCCTGCACCGGCGCGTGCGCAAGCTTGCCGACCGCGTGCACGAGCTGGAAACCCGCGAAAGCGTGAACTCGCTGGTAAACGAAACGCACGCAATAGTCTTGAAGCGGCTGGTGTAGCACCGGCCCAACCAGGGAGGAAACAACGATTGGCGCATCGGGCGAACGAGGGGTTCGCCTGTGCCTGGGGCCAAGCCCTGGGCAATGCGCCGACCCGTTTCTTTCGCAAAGAAGCGAAAGAAAGGAGAAGCATATGTGGATAGAGAAACTGGCGGTGACGGCCCAGGAGGCCTTCAAGAACGCCATGGACATCGCCTCCAAGCACGAGGCGGGAACCACCGAGCCGCTCCACTTGCTGGACGCGGTCCTTTCGGCCGATGAGAACAACCTCAAGGCCATCATCACGCGCATCGGCGCCGACCCGGCCATGCTGAAGACGCGCACCGAGGAAGAAGTGGCCCGCCAGCCCAAGGTGAGCGGCCAAACCTTCATGGGCATGGTTGCGCCCTCGCGCGAGTTCGACGCGCTGATGAACAACGCCGAGAAGATCGCCGACAAGCTGGGCGACAACTACATCACCACCGAGCACCTGCTCATCGCCCTGGCGGAAGACAAGGGCGCTGCGGGCCGCATCCTGAACGATGCCGGCGTGAACCGCAAGAACATCGAGGAAGCCTACGAGGAGCTGCGCGGCGATACGCGCGTCACCGATGCCCAGTCGAAGGCCGAGTTCGAGGTGCTGGAGCAGTACGGCAACAACCTTACCAAGGCTGCCCGCGAGGGCAAGCTTGACCCGGTTATCGGCCGCTCCGAGGAGATCCGTCGCACGGTGCAGGTGCTTTCCCGCCGCACCAAGAACAACCCGGTGCTCATCGGCGAGCCCGGCGTTGGCAAGACGGCCATCGTGGAGGGCCTGGCCCAGCGCATCGTGGCAGGCGACGTGCCTTCCAGCCTGAAGGATCGCGAGCTTATCGCGCTCGACCTTCCGGCCATGCTCGCCGGCGCCAAGTACCGCGGTGAGTTCGAGGACCGCCTGAAGGCGGTGCTGCGCGAGGTGAAGCAGTCTGACGGGCAGATCATCCTGTTCATCGACGAGCTGCACACCATCGTGGGCGCAGGATCCACCGGCGACAGCTCCATGGACGCCGGCAACATGCTGAAGCCCGCGCTTGCCCGCGGCGAGCTGCACGCCATCGGCGCCACCACGCTCGACGAGTACCGCAAGT
>CAVIKC010000032.1:0-20176 GCA_963643405.1 Succinivibrio sp. | reverse complement strand
TGGCAATGGGCGCAGCAACCATGCTGGTCCTCGCCCGCCGCAAAACCCAGGAGTAACAGCCTGACTCGAATACCACGGTAGAGTTTCCGGAACCGTGCAACCCGAAGGGCTCCCGCAGCACCATCGCCGTGGGTGCCCTTCTTCATATGCGATCATCTCTAGCCGCAGGCCACCAGCATCCTTCTCTATAGGATGTCCTCGATGAAGCCGACGCGGTAATCGCTGAATACCACGCCGTCGCCTTCCTGGGTGGCGTCCAAGTCCACATCGGCACGGATAGCGAAATCGCAGTCTCCGTCGGAATCGCTGAAGGTTTGCTGCACGTGCCACACATGGCCGGCTTCCTCGTCTGAATCATCGATAGAGAGAAACGCCATCGAGCGGGCATCGGCATCGAGCAGCACATCTTCATGCGCATCGTAGAACGCATCCAGCACCGTGCGCCATTTGTGCGCCGGCCAGCCGTTTTCCACATCCGCTTCGCCCAAGGCCTCGGCATCGTCGGCAGCAGCTAGGCGCACACGGCGGAACAGCGCGTTGCGCACCAGCACGGTAAGGCCGCGGCGATCATGCACCACCGCTTCCTTGGCCGAAGGCGGACGGGCATCCAGCTCTTGGCCGGCCTGCTCCCATTCGTCCACCAAGCTGGAGTCTACCGAGCGCACCACCAGCCCCAACCAGGCAATGATGTCCTCCATGTCCTCGCTGCGCTTGTCGGCAGGCAAGGTGCGGTCCAGCGCACGGTACGCCTCGGAAAGGTAGCGCAGCAGGGCACCTTCGTAGCGCATGATGCCCAGCTTCTGGATGTACCCCTTGAAATCGGCAGCCGACTCCAACATGTCGCGCAGCACGGATTTCGGGCGCAGGTAGTAGTCGCGCGCCCACGGCACCGATTCGCAGTACTTGCCGAACGCAGCGAACAGCAGCTCGCGCAGGGGACGCGGGTACGTTACCTCGGCAATGCGGTCCAAACGCTCCTCGTATTCCACGCCTTCCGCCTTCATGGCAGCCATGGCCGCATCCTTCGCCTTGCGCTCCTGCGCGCGCAGAACCTGACGCGGGTCTTCCAGCGTGGATTCCACCATGGAAATCACGTCGAGTGTATAGGTTTCGCTTTCAGGGTCCAGCAATTCCAGCGCTGCCAAAAGGAATGGGGAAAGCGGCTGGTCAAGCGCGAAATCCTCCGGCAGGTCCATAGTCACATAGTAGTCGGGGGTGCCGTCTTCCAGCTCTTCGATTTCCACCACGCCGGCATCGATGAGGGTCTTGAACACCTCGCCGGCACGCACCTTCAACTTCAGCTTTTCTTCCGGCGTCTGCAGTGAATCGTCGATAAGGGCATCCACGCGGCTGCGGGCATCGCCGCCCTGTTCCACTTCCGCCAGCACCATGGAATGGGTGATGCGCATGCGCGGGGTTAGCGTTTCGGGCACCGCGGCGATAAGGCGGTTGAAGGTGTCCTCATTCCACACCACAAAGCCCTCGGGCGGCTTCTTGCGCTTCACCTTGCGGCGCTTCTTCGGGTCGTCGCCCGCTTTAGCCAGAAGCTTCGCGTTCTCTATCTCGTGCTCGGGCGCAAGGGCTACCACCATGCCGCTGGTGTCGAACCCGCTGCGGCCAGCACGGCCGGCAATCTGATGGAACTCACGGCTCTTCAGGCGGCGCATCTTGTGACCGTCGAACTTGGTGAGCTGCGTTAACACCACCGTATGGATGGGCACGTTGATGCCCACGCCCAAAGTGTCGGTTCCGCAGATAACGGGAAGAAGCCCTTGTTGGGCAAGCTTTTCCACCAGCAGGCGGTAGCGCGGCAGCATGCCAGCATGATGCACGCCGATACCGCTTAGCAGCAGGCGCTTCAGCGTTTTGCCGAACTGCGTGGTGAACTTGCCCTGGCCCAGCGTGGCCTTTATCTGCTCGCGCTGTTCCTTGCTGGTAACGCCGAAGCTGGAAAGCGCCTGGGCGGAAGCCAGCGCTGCGTCCTGCGAGAAATGCACGATGTAGAGCGGCCCCTCATCGTTGCGCAGGGCAAGCTCCACCGTGCCCTCCAGCGACATGAGCTCGTACTTGTATTCCAGCGGAACGGGACGTGGCGCATCGGCGATCACATCGACGTCGGTGCCCGTTTTCGCCTTCAGGGCAGTAGCGATGGCGCTTACATCGCCCAACGTTGCGCTCATCAGCAGGAATTGGGTGTGCGGAAGCGTGAGCAGCGGCACCTGCCAGGCCCAGCCGCGGTCGGGATCGGAATAGAAATGGAACTCGTCCATAGCCACGCAGCCAACATCCGACCATTCGCCTTCGCGCAGCGCTTGGTTCGCCAAGATCTCGGCCGTGCAGCAGATTACGGGTGCTCCGGGGTTTATCTGCGAATCGCCCGTGATCATGCCCACGTTATCGCGCCCCAGCATGTTCACCAAACCGAAGAACTTCTCGCTCACCAGGGCTTTTATGGGAGCTGTGTAGAACGCGCGCTTGCCCTGGCACAACGCCATGAACATCATGCCGATGGCCACCATGCTCTTGCCCGAGCCCGTAGGCGTGCCCAAGATAACATGGTTGCCCACCATCAGGCTCATCAGTGCTTCGTCTTGGTGCGGCCACAGCTCTACCTCGCGCTCGGCAAGCCAGTCGTAGAACAGCTCCAACGCCTCTTCGGCCGAAAGCTCATCGGCACCATCGGTGCGCCATTCGGGAGCCAACGCACCCAACGAGCCGAAATCGGCAACAGCGCCTTGCGCCTCTTCGGCAAGCTCTTCGTTCTCGAATTCAACGGAGTCCACGTTAGGTTCCCTTCATTGGTTGTTGTTCGTGCAAGCCGGTGCATGTATTTACGGCCTTGGGGCAGTGCCTGTCGGCCCTGTTTCCGAAGCGCGGTTTTCAAGAAGATGCCTTCAAGGCGGCGCCCCCGGTACTTGATCCTCGATGCCGGGACAAGGCGAACTATGCGTCAAGCCATTTTCTGCGCTGCCCCTTCGCATCTTCTTGAAAAGCGAAAAGAGCGTAGGCCAGGGCCGATGGGCGCTAGCCCCAAGGCCGCCGGCGGGGTTCCAGCAGGCAAACGAAGGGCCCTAGGCGAACTTCAGCATATCCTTCGGCTCGTGGATCAAGGCATCGGGCTGGCCGGTTTCCAGCTTTTCGAGGGGATTGTAGCCCCAGGTGCAGCCCACCGCGTACATGCCGGCATTGTGGGCAGCCACCAAGTCGGTGGCAGAATCGCCGAAGTAGGCGCAGTTGTCGGGCGCAATGCCCATCTCCTCGGCGCAGACCAAGAGCCCCGTAGGATCGGGCTTGCGGGGGATAGCATCCGACTCGCCATGGGAAACGTCGAACAACCCGGGGAAGAACTTCGCCTCCACATCGCGCACGCCGCCCTCGAACTTGTTGGACACGATGCCCAGCTTCTTGCCCGCCGCCTTCAGCTCCCGCAGCGTTTCGGCCATCCCCTCGAACTCGGTGGTAAGCGCTATGCCGAACTCGCTGTAAAGCGCCTTGAAGCTGCGGAACACGTTCTGCGCCTGTTCCTCGGTTGCGCCGTCCGGCACGGCAAGGCGCGCCAGCGCCAAGGCCCCGTTGCCCACGTACGACAGCACCTCTTCTTGGGAATGGGCGGGGAAACCCTCCATTTCCAGGGCCTTGTTAACCACCACCGTCAAATCGGGAAGAGTGTTCAGCAGGGTTCCGTCCATATCGAAGATGAACCCATCGAAGCAGGGTACCGGGGTTTCCTCTTCAAGCGTCATCGCACGAGCTCCTTAGTGCCGGCCTGTTCGGCTGGCTTCGAGATGAAAACGGGCCCGCTTGCGCGAACCCGCTCAAACCGTCTTGCTCCAGCCTACCCCAGCAGCGGCAAGAAGCGCGTCACTTGCATCAGCCACAACACAAGAAGCACGATAGCGGCCTTCCACAGCACAGATACCGGGCGGCTGAACAGAAGCTCGCGGACACTGCGCTTGCGCTGAGCGCCGTCGCGGGCCGCCGCTCCTTCGGCCTTTGCCGCCGCTTCGGGCACCCAAGCGGCAACGCTTTCGGCAGCCTTCGGGGCAACAGGCGATACCGAGGCCGCGTTGGCAGCGGCGGCGGCAAGCGCCTCAAGCTGGTCGGCGCGAAGCTCCAGCCCGCAAGTGACGTTCTCCTGCGGGCACACGTCGGCGCAGCCGTTGCACATGATGCACTCGCCTGCGAGCAGCTTGCCCTTCGGCTCGATGCTCACCGGGCAGGCGCGTTTACAGGCAGCGCAGTTCTTACGGCACTTCGGGCGCTGACGGCGCATACGGCCCGTTGGCAACGTGGGGATGATGGAGAACAGGGCGCCCAGCGGGCACAGGAACTCGCAGAAGAAGCGCTCCTTCAGCAGCATGCCCACCACAACAAGCCCCAACAGCACCGCGCCTACTGCGGTCACGTTGGAAATGGAAAGGTTGGCCAGCTTGCCGAACACCGTCCAGGGGCTGTTGTTGTTGATGGTGGTGTAGAAGCCCATAAGCACCGCGGCGCAGATTGCCACCAGCACCACGTACTTGATGCCGCGCAACACCAGCTCCACCTTGGCGGGCAGGGGCTTGCGCTTGATGCCCAGTTTCTTCGCCACCGCATCTCCGGCGGCATACACCGCATCGCCCAGAAGGCCGAAGCTGCACACGTAGCCGCAGAAGAAGCGGCCCAGCACAACCGTAAGCGCCAGCAGCAGCACCAGGAACACAGTGAACGACATCACCTCGAAGTCGTAGCCGCGGTGCGTGTTCATAACGTTGATCTGCATCAACAGGGTTTTCAGGCCCATGAAGCCCGTGGCGAACGAGGAAGGTGCCAGCAGGAAGAACATGCCCTGGATGCACCAGCGCTGACGGCGTGTAAGCTTCGCCTTCTGCGCACGCGAGCTGCTTGCCAGCATCTTGCGCGCCAACCACACGGCCAAGCAAAACAGCACCACGGCAACAGCGATCATCGCAGCGCCGAACCAGGCACTGCTGGTGATGGCCACGCTGCCCGAGCCGCTCATGGCGTCCTTCACCGCAGAAAGGATGCCGCGGGAAGAGAACGTCACTCCGGAAACGGTGTCGACATCGGCAGACTGCTGGCTGATGATGCTGGGGATGAGTTTCTCGGCGCGCGCAACGTAGGGGGCATCGTCGGCATGGGAAACGATGCGCACGTCGGTGATCTTGCCGCTAGCCACGGTTACTGCAACGGTGATGGTGCTTTGATAGCCCTCGCCGCTGCCGTAATACACGCCGTCGGAAAGGTCTTTGGCTATCTCTCCCACCTCGGCAGCTTCCTGCTGCGAGCTGTTCGAAGCCTTGGCCTTGGATCCAGCATAGGCCGGCGTAGCCGCGCAAAGCACCAACGTGAATGCCGTCAGCGCCGCAAGCAGCGTGCACATGAAACCGAAACGGTTTCCCAAAGTTCTGTCTTCCATTGTTCCCTACTCTGTCCTTATTCCCAGCGGTCGCCCTACGACAAGCGTCCCTGGTCTACTACCAGTGTGGCATCGGCGAACGCGGCCGCCGACATGCGGTGGCTCACCATCGCGATGGTCTTCCCCTCGCGCGCCTGCGCCAGGGCATTCAGCACGGCAACCTCGTTCAGGCAGTCCAAGTTGCTGGTGGGCTCGTCCAGCAATAGGAACGAGGCGTCGTACAGGAAGATGCGCGCCAAGCCTATGCGCTGGCGCTCGCCGGCCGAAAGGCCCTCGCCGATCTCGCCGAGTTGGGTATCCAGCCCCTTCGGCAGGCGTTCGATAAGGCTGGTAAGCGAGGCTTGGGAAACGGCGCGGTTCAGCTCCTCATCGGTGCAGCCGGGACGCACGAAGGCGATGTTCTGACGGATGGTGCCGCTGAACAGATGCGTTGTCTGCGTCATGGATCCTTCCAACGTGCGCAGGGTGCGGGTTTCGATGTTGCGCACCTCTTCGCCGGAAACCGTTACCGAGCCCTGCTGCGCATCCCACACGCGCATGAGCAGCTTCAGGAAGGTGGATTTGCCTGCACCGCTGGGGCCGGCAACATGCAGGAACGTTCCCGGCTCGATGCTCACGTTGAAGTTGCTGAGCACTTCCTCTTCGCCGTACGAGAAGGTAACGTCTTGAAGCTCGGCCCCTGTGAAGGCTGCGGGCTGGGCGCCTTCCTCCACATCGAGCGTTTCGGGGCGCTCATCGAGGAAGTCGAGCACGCGCTCGCCCGAGGCGAGCGTTTGATGCAGCGAGGAACCCAAATGGGCCACCGCGCGCACCGGGTCGAACGAGACCGAGTAGGCCACCACGCACGCAGAGGCGGCGACGCCGGCAACCAACCCTTGCGCCGCAAGCGCATAGGCCAGGTAGGCGAACAGGAAGCAGCTGGCCAGCGTAAGGGTGTCGGTAAGCCCTTGGGCAAGGGCGCTGCGGCGAGCCAGCTTCACCTCCTCTGCGGCAAGCGCGCCCATGCGGCCGCCCAGCTCATCGCGGCGCAGATCCGTGGCACCGAAGCGCAGCACTTCCGAAAGGCCCATAAGGCTTTCGTACATGAAGCTACCGAAACGCACCGAGCGCTCCTTCGTGCGACGGCCCAGCGCATCGGTCCAGATGTTCAGCGCTATGGGAAGCAACACGCCCACCACGGCGAAGCCCGCCAAGGCGGCTGCACCCAGCCAAACCTGCTGAATGCCGATGCCCACCGCCACCGCAAGCGACACGATAAGAGCCACCAGCACCGGGGAAATGGTGTGGGCATAGAACACCTCCAGCAGCTCGATGTCGGCGGTGAGCAGGGTGATGAGATCGCCCGTGTCGCGCGCCTCGAGCCTTGCGGGGGCAAGGGTGCGCATGTGGCGGAACACCTTGGAGCGGATAACCGCCAGCGTCTGGAACGTCTGGTCGTGCGAGACCAGGCGCTCGCCGTAGCGCAGGAAGCCGCGCACCACGCCGCACAGCAGAACCAGCGCCGCAACCAGCACGATGTTCCACGTGAAGCAATCCGCCGCGATGCCCAGCATGGCAGCGGCGCCCAGCACCACCATCAGTATCGCCGCGACGAAGCCGAACGACGCGAACAGGGTCGAGGTTCCCACCAGCGGCCATAACCTGCCGAACAGGCCCAACAGCCCCCAAACAATGCTGGGAACCGAGCGCTTCCTCTTGCCCTTGGCAGCAGTGCTGGAGACAGCCTGTCCCGATTCAGCGGCAGCCGGGGCTTGGGCTTGGCAGCTGGCGGCCTTTTCGGCCTGCGCGGCAGGGGCTTCGTCCTTGACGGCAGCTCCTCCTTGAGCGGAATCGGCGGCATCGATAAGGATATCGGCCGGATGGCCCGCCGGCATTCCCGTGCCGCCCTCTTCCACCAGCGCGCGGATCTTCGCGCCCTTCATGATGGAACGCGTGGCTGTGGCTATGCTGGGCGGCATCTTCTCCAGCGCCTCGGCCATGGCCTCGGGGACGTCGACATCGGCTTCGCCATCGGCCTTCGAGTGCATGGCGCGCACCTCTTCGGCACGGCGGGCCAACGCCTCCATCTGCTCTTGCTGCTGCCACAGCTTCGCATAGGCGCCGCCCGCAACAGCCAGCTCGCCATGGGCGCCCTGCTCCACGATGCGGCCCTTCTCCATTACCACGATGTTGTCTGCCCAGGCCAGCGCGGAAAGGCGATGAGAGATAACGATAACGGTCTTTTCGATGGAAAGGCGCTGGATGCAGGCAAGGATGTCGCGCTCGCTGTCGGCGTCCACGTTGGAGGTGGACTCGTCGAACAGGTAGATGGGGGTATCACGCAGGAGGGCCCGGGCGATGGCCAGGCGCTGCCGCTGACCCCCGGAAAGGTTCGCGCCGCCTTCCGCGACGGGGACATCCAGCCCGCCCTGCTTCAGCACGAAATCGTCCAGGTTGCACTTACCCAACGCGTTCCACAGGGCGTAGTCGGTTGCGTCGCGGTTGCCCACCATCAGGTTGGTGCGGATGGTTCCCTTGAAGATGTACGCCGAAGCCGATATATGGGTTACCAGGCCACGCAGCGAATCGGGGCTTATGTCGCGCAGCTCTACGCCGTTGAAACGCACGCTTCCCGTGTATCCCATAAGCTCGCCGGAGAGCAGCTTCGCCAGGGTAGATTTGCCCGATCCGCTTTCGCCGGTGATGCCCACGAAGGTGTTCTCTTCCACCTTGAGATCGATATCGGCCAACGCATCGCCTTCGCCGTAGGAATACGAAAGCCCCTCGCAGGCGATTTCCACCTCCTCGGCTTCCACGGTTTCGGTGCCCTGGCTCAAGTCGGGCAGGGCCAGAAGGGAAAACATCTGGTCGAGCACCGGGGCGGCGCCCATGGCCGTGTGGAAGTACGACCCCAGGATGCGCATGGGCAGGAAGAATTCCACGGCCAACAGCGCCACGGAGATGGCGGCAGCAAGGGAAACGCTTCCTGCGGCAAGCTGGAACAACGCAATCACGATGCCCACCGCAGCACCGCCGAAGGTGAAGAAGTCCATAACGGTGATGGAGTTCAGCTGCATGCGCAGGAGGCGCATGGTGGAGGCGCGGAAGCCCTCAGCCTCTTCGTCCATCTGCTGCTGCTTGGCCTCATCAGCCTGGAACAGCTTCAACGTGGTAAGGGCGCTGATGGACTCGTAGAACGTTTGCCCCAGATCGGAATAGGAATCCCAATAGGCGCCCATCACGCGGCGTGCCACCTTCATGATGGCAACGATGGCAATGGGTATAAGCGGAACGCACACCAGCAGCACCACAGCCGCCGGCACGTCGATGAACAGGAACAGCACGAACAGGGTAAGGGGCGCCAGTACCGCGTAGAACAATTGCGGCAGGTACTGGCCAAGGTACACTTCCAGCTTTTCGGCGCCTTCGCCGCAGATCTGCACCGCCTGCGTGGTGGAAACCTGCTCCTTGTAGGAAGAGCCCAGGGCAACCAGCTTGTCGTACACGCGCTCGCGGATTGCCGCCTTGCCTACCGCGGAAGCCTTCGAGCCGGCGTACTGCGAAACGGAGACAAACGCGAAGCGCAGCACCATGGCCACAGCCGAGATGGCCGCCCACCGGCCCACCGCAGCGGCATCCAGCGCGTTCAGCGCCAAAGCGGATAGGAACGAGGCAAGGGCAAGCATGGCCGCCGCATAGCAGATAAGCGCAGCCCAGTTGCCCGCAACGGCGAGCACTAGGTACTTGCGTGCCTCGGGTATCAGCTTCAGCAGTCGTTTGTCGAACATCTTGGCCTCCTTCTAGGTGCGCGCATCTTCAGAAAACAGCAAAGGCACCCCCGCCTTTCGGCAGGGGCGCCCGGAAGATCCCTAAGGCCTACTCGAAGAATTCCTGGCCCAGGTACGTGCCCGTGGCCGGCGCATGCGGAACCGCATACACGCCGCGGTAGTCGTCGTAGTAGTACTCGTTCAGGCGGTCGTAGCGGCCCATGTCGTCGCGAAGCAACCAGTAGTGGTACGGGTCGTTCACGTACACGCAGTTCAGGAAGCCGGCGTTTTGGTCGCCATGGTCGTTCAAGCCCGTCCAGTAGTTGTAGCTGCGGCGGTGCACCTTGAAGCCCAAGCGCTGGTCGCTGGTGATGGCGGCATGGCTGTTCGGGTCGATGAGCAGGTTGCCGTCCGCATCGCGTGCAGTGAAGTCGGGGATGTCGAACTCGTCGCCATCGGGGTTGGAGAGCGGGGCGCCGGTATCCTTGCGGCGGCCGATAAGCTGCTCCTGGTCGGAGATGCGGTCGGATTCCCATGTCTCAACGTCGGCAATGGTGCGGCCGTGGCACATAAACGAGCCGTTCTTCAGCCATTCCTGCTTGGTCTCCTTTACCCACACGAACTCCTCGTACTCTTGGTCTTCGGTAGGGTTCGTGGTGCCATCGCGGAAACCGAACAGGTCGCGCGGGGTAGGCTGGTTGTCGGACTGGCGGATAGGCAAGAACCCTTCCTGCTGGAACACGATGGATGCCTTGCCGCGGGCGATGCGGGCCAGGGAATGCACCGCATGGAAGATCACCTGGCGGTCATCGGCGCAGATCTGCATGCCGATGTCGGAACCGGTCTTGTCGGTAACCAGGCGCTCACCGGTGATGCGGTCCCATTCCTTGAAGTACTCGAAATCAGGGGCGAAGGACTGCAAGCCAAAGCGGTCGTCGAAGAGCGTAGGACCGAAGCCCACCGTGATGGTGAGCGAGCACGGGTCCAAGTCGGCACATTCGCCCATGTCCTTCGGCACCGAAGACTGGCTGAAGTCCGGACGAATCTGGCCCAAGGGCTTGCCGGTCTGCAGAACGGCGATGGTGGCCGTCCAGCGGGCAAGAAGAAGCTGCAGGTCCTGCTTGGTGGTGCCCGATTTCATGTTGAACATAACGAACGTGCAGTAGCGCTGCGAAGCGTCCTGGATACCGCTGGGGTAATCAAGGTCGTAAAACGGCTGGGCATTGTTCAACTCAATGCGCGTGTAGGCTGCGCCGTTGGGGTTGCTGTCGTTGAAGGTGCTCTCCTTCACCACATGGGTCACGCCCGACCCCACCAACGCGCCGCCCACAACACCGGCGGCAACCCCGCCGATAAGCTGACGACGGCTGAACTGGCGGCTTTGGCGCTCGGCTTTAGCCGCAGCTGCGCTTTTCTCCTCGCTGTCGCCGACGAGCTCTACACCTTCGTTCTTCTCTTCTGCCATTCGTGGCCTCTTTCCTTGGATACGGCAGCGCGCCGTTAACGCAACTGCAACAATTCCCTATAAATGCAGGGGAGAGTGCCGCGATGCACGGCACTCTTCCCCTTTTGCGAAACCCTTATACGAGCTGCGCAGATATGCTCTCAGCGTTAAGCCTTAAGCGGTTGCAACCTTCTCTGCCAGGCTTGCGAGGTCGTCATGGAGAGCCATGATGCCGTTGGAAAGCTTCTCGGCGTCGGTCTTCTGAAGAGCCTCGGTGTAGGCAACGTAGCCACCCAATGCGGATTCGTCACGATAGCTGTCCAGCATGTCGGAAACAGACTGGAACTCGCCATCGATGCGGTTCACCAGGTCCTCGTCAACCTTCATCAGGCCGTCACGCAGGTTTGCGTATGCCTGCTGAGCACCCTCGACGTTGGAACGGAAGTCGGAAAGGTCGAGGTGGCTGTACTTGTCTTCCTCACCGGTGATCTTGGTGGTGGAAACTTCCTCGAGCAGGTCGGCAGCGCCGTTGGCCAAGTCCTCGGGGAGCAGCTCGTCTGCGAAGGAAGGCAGAACCTGCTCGTTCAGGATCTTGCAGTTCTCGGCAAGCTCAGCAGCGTACTGCTTGGTGGAGTCGGTGATTGCGCCGGTCTCCCACAGGTCGCGCTCGATTGCGTGGAAGCCGTGCCAGCCAGCCTCCTCGTCCAGGTTGGACTCGCGCATGTCGATGAGGTAGTCCAGGAAGTAGTTGTTGTCTGCCTCCTCGCCATCGGGGATGGTGTAGCCGGGCATAAGGAAGTTGTCTACGGCAGACTCAGCATGCTCGTAGAACGGGCGGGCAGCAGCCCAAGCCTTCTTGGCAGCCTCTACGTCGCCGGAATCAACAGCGGTCTTCAGGGCAGCGGCGCCGTCTTCCAGGTACTGGCCCTGGGCCTTGATGTACTCAGCGTACTCGGCAACGCCTTCCTTCATGATCTCCTGTGCGGAGCCTTCAGGTGCAGCAGCAGCTTCGCCGGTTACCTTGAAGTCGAGGTAGGAGTTGTCTGCGCCGGGAGCATAGAGCTTGTAGTCGCCACCGTTCAGGGTAACGGTGAAGCTAACGGTGTTCAGGCCAGGAGCAAGGTTCTCCTTCTCGCCGACGATCTTCTGGTTGTACAGAAGCTCGAACTCGGTGATGCCAGCGGCAGATTCGTTGGTTACGTTGAAGGTAACCGGGCCAGCCTCTACCTCGGTGGTGTCAACTTCCTGGGAGTTGTCCTTCAGGGTGACGTTGACCTGGGTCACGCCGTCGGCGCTCTTGTTGGCCTCCGACTTGGTGTCATTGCTGCCAGAGCAGCCGGTAAGGCCCGCACCCAAAGCGAGTGCAAGGACGCCAGCAAAAGCACCGGTAAGGAGCTTGCGGGCAGGTGCCGTCATTTCCATTCTTCCTCCGTTCTGACGGGAAGGCCCCGTCTCGTTCGGGCGGATGGCTCCGCCTCTTCCCCGGCGCGTGCCGGGCTTGTTACCTTTGTCCAAAAGCCTGCGGTGCATCATGCCTGCAGGTCAGTGAAACCTTTGTTGCGATGGCGCCCCTAAGCGGCAGCTTCCTTCTTGTGCTGCTTTTTCAGGTACGAGCGCCTGTCCCATTCGCCATACGCCAACACGCCGGCAGCCACGCACACGAGCGCGACCGGGCACCACAGCCACCAGAGCTTGGCCTCCTCGGCGGCAAGCTGGGCCTGCTGCACGGCGCTCTCGGAGGCGGAAACCTCGTCGTCGGCAATTGCCCAGCTGCCGGAAACCGCGCCGGAAACGCTTACGGTCTTGGTGCCGGAAATGCCGCCGCCGGTAAGCGTGGCGATGAGCTTGGTGTCGCAGCTGGCACGCAGGAGCGAGGAAGCGCCGGCGGTGCGCGCGCTGTAGGTTGCGCTTTCAGACCACTTCACGTTGAAGGGGCCAGGGTTGCGCTCGGTGTTCAGCCCGCTGGGAACGCGGCCGTTGTTCAGGCTGCGCAGCTCGTTGAGCGTGATGGTGGAAGGAAGCGAGGCATCGGGCTCGATGTTCTTCGAGCCTTCCCACTGGGTCAGTGGAACGCCGTCGAGCTCGCCTTCGGAGACTTTGGTAAGTTCGACGGTTTCGGTGCCGTTCTCATCTTCGTAGGCTATCTGCGCCGCATCGGAGCTGGCAGAGACCAGGGTTACCTCAGTGGTCTTGCTGTTGCCCTGCACCGGATGGGCGGCACCGGCAACATCGGTGTTACCGTGGGGACACAGCAAAGCCATGCCGATAGCTGCCACGATGCAGACACCGGCGCAGATGCGGCGGGTAAGCTGGCGACGCTCGTACGTGAACGAGTGTTTGCTGGGCCAGCAGTAGATGACCATTACAGGGATAAGGTAGGCCACCCAAGCGATGACCTCGATGAGGCGCGGGTCAGCCTGGATGCTGAACATACCGGTGAGCAGGGCACCCACCACGGAGTCGTTCTGGATAAGCCAGGAAAGATCTACCACCTGGAGCTGACCGATGTTCACCCAACCGGCCTCATGCGCAGTGCGGAAGCAGTTGGCAACGAAACCGGCTGCCACCAGGATAAGGAACGGGCCGGTGACCTTGAAGAAGGTGCCCAGGTTGAAGCGGGCACCGCCATAGTAGATAAGCCAACCCACCACAACGGCTATGGCCACGCCGATCACAGCGCCGACGATCCCCAGCCATTCGCTTCCAGCGGTTGAGGCCTGGAACACCGCCAGCAGGAACACTGCGGTCTCGAAGCCTTCCTTGATGATGGCCAAAAACGCCATGCCGGCCATGGCCATCTCGCCACCTGCGGAAAGCGAGCTCTGGGCAGAGCTTTCCAGTTCCGCCTTCATGTTGCGGGCATTGGTGTTCATCCACAGGATCATGGTGGTAACGAACACCACGGCCACGATGCCGATGATGGTTTCCAGCGCTTCTTGCTGAGCCTGCGGCAAGGCCGTGCTGAACAGGTTAAGGCCAACCGCAACTGCGATGGAGAGCAGCACGGCGCCGATGGTGGCAAGGATAAGCGGGCGCAGGGAAGACCCGTTGCGCTTCAGGAACGCGGCGAGGATGCCAACGATGAGCGAGGCCTCCAAGCCTTCACGCAAGCCGATCAAGAATGCCGCCAGGAACAACGTGCCCTCCAAAAGTAAACGCTAGGTAACATTTAAGCGAACCCACGATACCCCCGGAGTTAACCGTAGTCAACAAAAAGTTTGCGAGGGTTAACTAGCCGCGGCATGAAGGGGCGGGCTGTGCGTTTCTTCGATTGAAAGCCAGATGTGCCGTCAGGATCCCGCGCAGCGTCATAGCGTCTCAAACGAAAAAGCGCCGTCCGGAAGGACGGCGCAATATAGTTGGAGCGGGTGACGGGACTCCCGCGCCTTCGGCGCTCAACCCCTTGGCGCAAGCGCCTGCGGGCGAATTCCTAAAAACGTGCCACTGGAACGTTTTCTTGACGGAATTCCACCTCATCGGTTCGAGTCCCTGAACTTGGCTGAAACAAAAACGAGCAAGGAGGTCTTCCTTGCTCGTTAGCTCTTTATGGAGCGGGTGACGGGACTCGAACCCGCGAATGCGAGCTTGGGAAGCTCGTGCCTTACCACTTGGCGACACCCGCGTTGGTAGTAATCATACCGATTCAGCCTATCTATGCAAGCCGGCCGGCCGGCGAACTAGGACTTCTCCATCACGGAAACGGTGAACCAGGTTCGCTCGTAGGGACGGTAGAATGTGCGCGAGTCGATCATGTCTATTCCGTCTTTGGCCAGAAGGTATTCCACCTCTTTCGTTTCCGCGCTTGAGCGCGCCTGGCTCAACACCACGAAAGCACCCGAATAGCCCGGCAAGATGTTGTTCCATGAATCCACGACGTTCAACGTGGGAGAGTAGGCGCTGTAGGCCAGGCCCCAATTGCCTACCTGCCAATTCAGATACGACTGGCTGATGTCGGGGTAGGTAACCGCGGTAACGCCCTCGAATCCGATATCGGTGGAAAGCACAGGGATCTGCCCGTCAATGCCCGTGCCCTGGTTTTCAGCAACCGTTTCCTCGAACCACACCAACGGGTCCTGGTTTTCCTCGCTGTAGGCATCCTGGATGAACATCAGCTGGCTTACCACCGAAGCACCCAGCAGCGCGGCGGCCAAGCTGCACACCACACTGCGTTTCGGGATGCTGGCAAGCAAAACCGATGCTGCCAAGATCAGCGGCCCCAACGCGATGGACAGGTACCGCGTCTGCACGATAAGGATATCCAGAACGGCAGAGGCTATCACCCCGAAGAGCAGCACACATAGGTACAACACCAGGCCCAAAAGCGCCGGAAGCACGTCCCCGCGGGCAAGCATCCACTTCCTTAGCCCGAAGAGGCGCCGGCCCGAGCCTTCGCCCTTCCAGCTTTTTCTTATCACGCGGAACAGATTGGCAGCACCGACCGCCGCTGCGGCAACGGCCATGATTCCGCAAAGGTACAGGGCAACCACATACTGCCAACCCGAATGGTCGGCGAAGATGATCTGGCTGGTGTACACCGGGTAGAACGCCCACTCGATGAAGGTGCGCGGGAAGGTGGCGTCCGACCAGTAGGTCCCCGACGAAACAACCCCTACCTGGTTGGCAAGCACCATAAGCCAGGGAGCATACAACGCAAGCTGGGCCACTGCGCCAATGGTGAACACTGCAAGGCCCTTGGCGGAAGTGCGCGCAGAGACCTTTGCCTGCGACGGCACCGCTTCCGAGCCCGACCCCGTAGCCTTGTCTCCTCGCCCGCAAGCACGCCCCGCAAGTGCCTGTTTCACGCAGAACACCAGCAGGAACAGGTTTATGAAGAATGCAGAGAGCACGCCGTAGTAGTGCAGGTAAGCAGACATCAAGCTGGCAACGTAGAAGACGATCCACCAACGGCAGGGCACGCCGGCCCATTTGCGCATGCGGCTTAACCGGGGGTCGCCCCCGATGCGCACCCACCAGCCAACTGCGGCATCGGTGCCTTGCGCACGCATCGCGCAGGCGATGCGCCATGCCATGAAGGCGCACAGGGCAACCGAGAACGAAGCCCACGAGTACATGCGGATCTCCACAGCCATGAAGGCCATATAGGGCAGGAACAGGGAAAGGGCGCTGAAAAACACGCCAACGCGCCACCCGAAATCGCGCCGCACAACGAACAGCCCAAGCAATGCCAGCGCCAGCGTTCCCGCCGCCGAGAACAGGCGATACGCCAACACGTTCTGCCCGAACAGCAAGTTCAGCACGTGCAGGCACCAATAGAACAGCACCGGGTGCACATCGCCCGAGCCGATGCGCCAGATGTCTTGGAAGGTGTGGTTGGCGATGGCGACGGAATAGCTCTCATCGAACCATACGTTGCCATGGAACGCGCCAGTGAGGATGAAGGCGAACCCGAGCGCTATGACTAGCACATGAAACGCTGTTGACCTGAAAAACGGCAGGGGTTCTGCGGTATGTGCACAAGCAGCCAGCTTCGTTCATCTCCTTAACACGGCGAAACGAAGCCGAGGTGCGCCCCGTTACGGGTTGAGGTTACCCCCTCTTTGCGCGAATGGCGGGCCAATACGGCAAGTTTTAGGACAATCGTTGCCGATCCGACATCTTACGGCAGGAGCGCAGCGTACACTAAAAGGGAGAGAATCGAGGGAAAATGGCCAACGAACGCACCAATGTCCTGTTTCATGCCGACGACTTCGGCATCACCGAGGAGCAGGCGCACGATATCCTGGCGCTGAGCAGCGCCTGCGGCGGCGAGGGAGCGCTGGGCAGCGTGAGCATCTTCACCAATTCGCCCGCCTTCGATGCGGCCGCCGCCCTGGCGCAGCCTTTCGTTCAAGCCGGCAAGCTGAAAATAGGCCTGCATCTGAACCTGGTGGAAGGGTACCCGGTAACCCCGGCAAGCGAAGTGCCGCTGCTGGTGAACGACCGCGGTGCGTTCCGCCATAACTTCATGGGGTTGCTGCTCGAGAGCAAAGGCATGCATCGGCGCGCTTTCACGCAACAGGTGGAAAAGGAGTGCTCGGCGCAGCTGAAGCGCTTCCTGCAGGCATTCCCCGCAAAGAGAACCGCCCTGCGAGCAGACAGCCATCAGCACACCCATGCCATCCCCGCGATAACCAACGCGCTTGTGCGCGCAGCCAAGGAACTGGGATGCACCTTCGAGCATCTTCGCGCACCGGTGGAGCCCCTGGCGCCCCATAAGGCTGCGGCCATCCTACGCAGCGAGCTTGAGCCGGGAAAGCCCGACCCGCGCATAACGCCCAACAATCGCGCGAAGGTGGTGCTGCTGAACAAGCTCTGGAACGGCAGGAACGGCGGCGCCAGCTTAGGGCTTCCCTATTCGCTGTTCTGCGGCGTGGCGCTTTCGGCCCATATGGATGAAATGGACGAAGAGCTGGTACGCGCCTTCGCGCAAAGCGCCGCAAAACTCGGAATAGGCGCCGAGGTGCTGTTCCACCCCATCAGCGTCCCCGTAAGCCAATGCCTCGACCCCGAGAACACGCCATTCGCACAAGCATGTGCCAGCGCCGCGCGTGACCGCGAGGCGAAAACGCTGGTGATGCTTGGCTAGCGGCTCATCAAGAACGGCGAGCCCTTGCGGCGTCCACGACCGGAAGAGGAGGCGGGCTGCCCCAACGACTGAGCGCCGCACGCTTCCACGAAAGCCTGGAATACCTGACGCTGGGCCCCGTCCTTTTCCCATAGAAACTCGGGATGCCACTGAACGCCCCAGGTGAAGCTCTTCATAGGGTGGTAGAACGCCTCTATCAGCGAATCCGATGCGTAGGCCATAGGGGAAAGCTGGAACGATAGGTCGCGTATCCCCTGATGGTGGTAGCTGTTCACCTGGAGTTTCGTCGCCTTCAGAAGGTAGTACAGGGGCGTGCCCGGGACCAGCGACACCTCATGGCAAGGGCGGTCGTAAGGTGGCGCCATATGGTGCTGTACCGCGCTGGGAAGCTGCGAGGGGATGTCTTGGTACAGCGTTCCCCCCAGGCAGACGTTTATGAACTGGGCGCCGCGGCATATCCCCAGCACAGGAAGGTCTATCATCAGCGCTCGCTGCAGAAGGGCGAACTCCAGCTTGTCGCGCTGCGTGCTCACTTCGCCGCACTTGGGACTTTTCCTCTCCTCATACAGAGCCGGATCCACATCGTGCCCGCCCGTGAAAAGAATGCCGTCGCACATATCCACCAGCTGTGCGATATCGGCGTCCGATGACGTGAACGGGAGGATAAGGGGCAGGGCACCGTAGCTCTTCAGCGCATCCACGTAACCGGGCAGCATCCAGATGCTTTCGCGCTCATCATCGTAAAGCGGCGTTACGCCGATCACCGGTTTGTCACCCATATACCTTCCCCCTTCCGTGCCCGTCTTGGATAACAGAAAACGCCATGGGGCGGGTAGCGCTGTGCCACCCGCCCGGCAGTTGCTAGAACTTCGCCTTGAAGCGATCGTAATGAAGCCCGCTGATATCGATGGTGGTGCTTGCCCCGGTCTCGATAAGCTCGGAAAGGGCATAGCCGATGGCCGGCGAGATACCGAAGCCATGGGCATTGAACCCGTAGGCGGTTACCAGGCCGGGAACCTCTTCGCAGCTGCCCAGGATGGGCACGCCATCGGGGGTGATGTCGATCCAGCCAGCCCAAGTGCGCACGATGTTCATCTCGGCAAGCTTGGGGAAGTACTTCATGATGCCGCGGCATACGCAAGGCGCTGTGGTGGAGGTGCCCTGCGTCTTCAGGTCGTAGATATCGAAACCCTCCAGGTCGTCGTCGCCGCCGAACACGAACGAGCCGTGGTTGGTTTGGCCGCCGTAGAAGTCGGCTTCGGCAGTGCCCAGCATGGTGTCGAACATGTGGGGCTGGGCCTCAGTCACCAGGCAATGGTCGATGCGGGGACGCACCTTGGCGTTGATGCCGATGGTGGCCAGGATCTCCTTCGACTGGGCGCCGGCGCATACCATCACGGTGTCGGCCTCGTACTCGCCATGCTCGGCAATAACCTTGCGCACGCGGCCTTTCACCTTACGCAGGGCCAACACCTTTTCGCCCGTGATGAACCGCACGCCCATGGCCAGAGCGTTCTTGTAGAAGCCCAGGCCCGTCTTCAGGGGGTTGGCATGGCCATCGGTGGGGCACCAGCTTGCGCCGATAACCTCTTCGGAAAGGAAGGGGTTTATCTGGCGGGCCTCTTCACCGGTGATCATGCCCACGCCCACGCCGCAGGCGGCCGCGTTGTTAGCCAGGCGAGTAAGGGTCTTCAAGTGCTCTTCGGTCTTGCCCAGGCGCAGGTTGCCGCCCTGGTTGTACTCAACGTCTACGCCAAGCTCCTCGCCCAGGGTAGGCCAGATGTTCTGCACGCCGTACAGGGCCAAGGGAAGCTCGCGCGGGTCGCGGCCGCTCTGGCGCACGCCGCCGGCGTTGCGCGATGCGCCGCCGTTGAGCATGATCTCCTGCGCCTCAAGCACGATGACATTGGTGATGCCGCGTTTGGCCAGGTAGTAGGCGGTTGAGCATCCCTCGATGCCGCCGCCGACGATGATAACGTCTGCTGTAGTGCTCATTGCTCGCTCCTCCTAGAATCGCTCGTTGCCCAATTCCTGCATCTGCAGGGGACGCTGAGGTGAGCGGGCATGGGGATTCTGCAGCTCTTCGATGGTCAGGCCAGCTTCGCGCGCAAGGATCCCCTTCACCAGCTTGGTGCAGGTGCGGCCTTGGCACAGGCCCATGGCGCAACGGGTGAATCGGCGAACCTCTGGGAAGCGGTACAGTCCTTCGTGGACGGCGCGCCGAAGCTCGCCTTTGGTTACCTCCTCGCAGCGGCAGACGATCATGTCGTCATCGGGCTCGGGCTTGAACGGCTCGGTGCTGAGCCGACGGATGGTAGGTGTGGTGTCCATGGTGCGTTCCTCTTCTCTCTACGCGGTCATGGTGGCGGCTGCCGTCTTGAAGAAACGCGCCTGATGCACGAACTCCTTGGGCACGCTCATGGTTAGGAGGGCAGTGTGGTCGAAGGCCTTCGGGTTCATCACCTTCACCACTTCGGCATCGCAAACCACCTGGCCGCTTCGATCAAGGGCCTTGCCGGTGGCGCCCTTCTCCGGCAACGGGTAGAACTCGTAGGGCAGGGTTACCTGCGCGGTACCGTCGCCCATATCCTCGTTCACCAGGAAGATGGCCTGACCAGGGCAGAACGCCACGCACTTGCCGCAGTTGCTGCATTGAGCCTCGGTGTTGATGGTGGGCAGGATGGTGATGTTGGACCCGACGTTGATGCAGTGGCGCGGGCACACATCCTGGCAGGGATTGCAGGGGATGTTCTGCGTGCACTCGATAACCGCATGCCAGCCCTCCATATGCTTCACGCCGCCGAACGAATCCACTTCCTCGTCGGTGACGAAGCCCTTCTTCAGCAGGTTCTGCGAAAGCGGGATTCCCTCTTCGGTTTCGGTGAACACCTTGCCGCGGTTCTGCGGGGCGAACATGCCGATGCGCAGGCGGTCGAGCGCATCGTAGTGCTCTTGGCGGTCGGCCGCGGCCTGATCAGCGT
>CAVIKC010000031.1:12403-21220 GCA_963643405.1 Succinivibrio sp. | reverse complement strand
GATGCCTACACGCTCGAAGCGCTTATCTACCTTTCCCTTCGCGGCCCGTTCAAGGACTGGTCGTTCCGCGAGGACTACGTAACGAAGGTGCGCAACGGCGCCGCTGGCATCGGGGTAGACGCCCACACCATGGACCAGCTGAACCGTATCCAGGTTCTTCCCAACGCCAACGTTGCCTAAGGGCATCGCGCACTCGCTTTTCCAATTGCCATTACGCTACTGCAGCAGCTCGGCTGTATGCGCGCGAGGCGCATATTCGCTTTCCGCTGAAGATAATGTGCTCAACGCGCAAAGAAACGTGAAACGGCCCTTGCGGCGCCCTTAGGCTGCTATCCTTCTATATGAACGAGCTGAAGCCCGCCTGGTAGGCGGGCTCTTTGTTTGCTTGAGCGTGGCTTGTCTGCGCGGGCGCCTGTTGCCCGCGTTGCTTTCAGCCGCGCCGGGTAACAGCATCATGAAGAAGGAAAGGCTGGGTGGTATCCGGTGATCGAAAAGGTGAAGCGCCACTACGAGAAGGTCATCGCCCTGTGCTGCTTCCTTATCCTGTTCACCAACATCGGCTTGCCCTCCACCTCGTTTTCCGTGTACCAGCCTTACCTGGTAGAGATTCCCGGGGTGGGGCATTCCGGCGGTTCTATCATCATCTCGGTGCGCACATTCGTTTCCCTTGTTGCCATGTTCTTCGTGGCGCGCTACTACGCATGGCTGAACTGCCGTTTGGGGGCATTCGTTGCATCGATGTTCGTGGCGGCGGGGTTCGGCTTGTACGCGTTGAACAGCGATAACTTCCTTGGCCTTTGCGTTGCTTCGGGGTTCACCGGCTTGGGCTACGGCTTGGGCGGCATGATAGCCTCCACCATGCTCATCAACCGCTGGTTCGAAACCAACGTGGCAACGGTCGCCGGCGTGGCTGCCGTGGGGTCGGGCGTGGCGGCAGTTGTCCTGCCCAACCTGGTGGTGAGCATCATCGGCTCGTCGCAGCTGGCCAGTGCCTTCGCGTTCGAGGCCGTGCTTGCCTTGGCACTGGGCCTTCTGGTGTTCGCCCTGTTGCGCAACTTCCCGCAGGACATGGGGCTTGTGCCCTACGTGGAACCGGAAAAGCCGAAGGGCGGCAAGCCGGCGAAGAAGCATATGCGCCAGAGCCGTGACGTGCCGCATAAGGCCATGCCCCTGGTGCTGCTTGCCATGGTTATCATCGGTTGCATTTCCGTTGGCGGCACGAACTACCTCGCGGTGCTCTTCACTTCGGAAGGTTTCACGGCCGAAGCCGCAGCCTCGCTGGTGGCGCTGTGCGGTGGCTGCCTTACCGTTTCCAAGCTGGCCAGCGGGCTGGTGTTCGACCGCATCGGCACGCGCAACGGATCGGCGCTGTTCTTCATTCTGTTCATCGTTGGCCTGGGGCTTATCTGCCTTACCGACATGGGCAGCACGGGGCTGGCGGGCATCGGCGTGCTCCTGTACGGTTTGGGTTTGAGCCTGGGCACGGTGGGCATCTCCGTTTGGAGCATCGAGCTTTCCCCGAAGGGCAGTGAGGTGAAGACCATCAAGAACTTCCAGATCTGCTATGCGGCAGGCGGCTTTATCTTCACGTTCCTGCCCGGCTTCCTTACCGAGGCGTTCGGCACGTACCTGGTGTCATATGCTGCACTGTTCGTGATGCTGGTTGTTTCCGCGGCGATTATCATCGGCGTATATACGGCATCTGACCTGCGTAAACGCAAGGCTGAATAAGCTTACGTAAGGTTAACTCCGCTTAACATCCGTTTTACATTTCAAAGCGTAATCTGTCGCAGTCGGCATTAGAGCTGGGTGCGTACTGGAATACGTAGGAAATCAGCCTAGGATGGGCCTGGGCACCACGCATCTTTCTGCTCCGCTGATGCGCAAAACTGCGCGAAGAAGTAGATGTTTCTAAGGAGGAACAGAAGGAAGCATGGATATCGCGACTCTTGTTGTCGTCGGCCTGGTTATCGCCGTGGCGCTGACGTTCGACTTCACCAACGGGTTCCATGACACGGCAAACGCCATGGCAACCTCTATTGCGACGGGCGCCCTGAAACCCAAGACCGCCGTTATCGCAGCTGGTACGCTGAACCTTATCGGCGCATTCCTTTCCACTGAGGTGGCCAAGACCATTTCCGGTGGCATCATCAATGAGCAGCAGGTAACCATCGGAGCGGAATTCATATTCGCCGGACTGGTGGGCGCCATCCTATGGAACCTTATGACCTGGCTGGTGGGCCTGCCCTCCAGTTCTTCCCATGCGCTGTTCGGCGGCCTGGTGGGCGCCGTTATCGTGGGTGCTGGCGTTGAGGGCGTGAACTTCGGCGCGGTTGTTGCCAAGGTCCTTGTCCCGGCATTGGTTTCCCCGGTTGTGGCCGGCTTGGCGGCGTTCATAGCGGTGAAGCTGATATACACGATTGTGCGCAAGCTGGACGAAAAGTACGTGGAAACCGGCTTCCGTCACGGCCAGACCATCACGGCCTGTCTGGTGGCCCTTTCGCACGGCACCAACGATGCCCAGAAGACCATGGGCATCATCACGCTTACGCTCATCGCCGTGGGCATTCAGCCTTCCGGCACCGGTCCGCAGCTTTGGGTCATCGCCGTATGCGGCCTTGCCATCGCATTGGGCACCTACATGGGCGGCTGGCGCGTTATCCGCACCCTGGGCAAGGGCCTGACCGAGATCTCCACCCCGCAGGGCTTCGCTGCCGAGGCGGCTTCTGCCACCACTATCCTGGTTTCCTCCCACCTGGGCTTCGCCCTTTCCACCACGCAGGTTTGCTCCGGTTCCATCATCGGCTCCGGCTTGGGAAAGAAGGGCAACAAGGTTAACTGGATGGTGGCAGCGCGCATGCTGGTGGCCTGGCTGGTAACGTTCCCAGCGGCTGGCATCATCGGCGCCGCGGCCTGCGCCGTTGCCAAGATCAACGTGTGGGGTACGCTTGCCGTTGCGCTTATCGCTGTTGTTGCCGCGCTCGTCATCTTTCGC
The DNA here is from genome assembly GCA_963643405.1 of Succinivibrio sp. Lineage (GTDB taxonomy): Bacteria > Actinomycetota > Coriobacteriia > Coriobacteriales > Eggerthellaceae > Anaerotardibacter. Next base: position 18,225 of record CAVIKC010000031.1, on the reverse strand, counting down.
TTGAGCCGCCGCAACCCAGTGAACTCGCTCAACGTGAATGAAAGCTCCGAAGTCAAGCTCAATGCCAAGGCCGCAACCGCCACGGCAGCTGCGTAGGGAAGGGGAACCAAATGCAAGAAGTCATGAACTTTGCGACCGTGCTGGTAGTTGCCGTGTGCATCGCTGGCGGTATCGGCATCATGTATTCGTCCGGCCTGCGACTTTGGGTCAAGAGCGGCTCGGCCGAGGGCGCCGATGGCTCGCCGAACTACCTGATCCGCTTTGCGTCTGTGGTGTGCTTTGCCGCATGCGTTGTTGTGGTGCTGTTCGCACTGTGGCTCATGATCCCGATGTTCCACTAGTTTGAAAGAGGTATGAATACTATGGAAAGCATCTTGGTGGGCATCGACGGCTCCGAGCGTGGCGAGAAGGCCCTACGTTGGGCGGCGCGTTTTGCCAATAGGGAGGGGGCATCGCTTGCGCTGCTGGCGGTAATCGACCCGGCATCGGATCGTATGGCGAAGTCCGACACGAAGCTTCTGCGCGAAGCGGTTGACCATGTGCTGGGTGAGGCCCAGAGGTTCGTGAACGAGACGTACCCCGAGATCCGCGTTGAGGCATCCTACGTGAAAGACGACATTGTGGAGGCGCTGGTGAATGCAGCGGAGAACCACGACATGATCGTTATGGGTTCCCACCACGGCCGCGCTTCCGTGGCCGAGAAAGTGTGGGGTGCCAAGGGCTTGCGTGTTTCCGTTTCCGCAAGCGTTCCCACGGTAGTGGTTCCCGTTGACTGGGATCCCGAAAGCGAGCGCGAGGGCATCGTGGTGGGCGTTGGCCCCGACGACGCCGTGGGCGATGGAGCGGTTGCGCTGGGCGTGCACCTTGCCGAATCGCTGAGTCAGCCGCTCAACCTGGTTTCCGCATGGGGTATTCCCACGCTGCTTTCGAAGTCTGCCGAGTTCATGGGCGGCGGTCTTGCCCCGGTGGGCGAGCAGTTCCAGCGTAACCTGGACGCTCGCGTTGCGAGCATCAACGGGTCGAATCCCGGTGTGCAGGTTGAAGGCCATTCTGTCAACGGCCCTTCGCCCACGCAGGTTCTGATGGATTGCGCCAAGGATTGCCGCGTGCTGGTTTTGGGCACCCATGCCCGTTCGGCGGTGAGCCGTGCGCTCTTCGGTTCCACGACCTGCGGCGTGCTGAACCATCTGGTGGTGCCCACCGTTGTGGTTCCGGCAGAGCAGTAGTTTTAGCGTCGCCCTGTCGGGGCGACGCTTTGCGTCGACGCTGCGCGGGATCCTGGCGGTACAGGGAAACCTCAAAAGGGTGAGGCATGGCGCGAAGGCCAAGAAATCCTGCTCAGCAGAGCTGCGCAGGATGCGTTCGCTCGAACGCATAGTTTGGGACTAAACATGCCACTGGCATGTTTACTCGCTTCCCCTGCACTCGCCAGGTTCCCGCTCGCTGACTTACTGGCGCATGCCCCGAGATTCAGGCCGCGCTTCTGCCGGCATGTGCGGGCAACCAGGAGGGTTGAACTCTTATTTTGAAAGGTAGACCTAGCGGCGCGGTTGCGGTAGGGTGCGTTAATACGCATTCGGCGGGTCCTTTCCCTGATTGAGGGGTTAACTCGGAAGGGCTTGCTGAAATGAATGCTCCGTGGTCTTAGACTGCGGAGCATTCTGCTTTTGTCGGTTGCGTTGCGTACTTCAGGGACGGTATTCGCTCAGGATGTTTCGGGTGTTCGCGCGAATGATGACGGCGAGGTCTTTGGGCTGGGTTTTGCGCAGCTCGGCGAGCTGCTGAAGCGTTCGTTGCAGTTCGGCTTGATGCTCGGCGAAGGAGTAGGGAACGGCCGGATGGCGCACTTCCGGGTCTTTCGCTGCGGGCGCGTCGGTTTCCAGGAGCAGCCGGTTTTGCGGGATGGCCTTCGCGTATTCGCGGCCGCGCTTGGTTTGCAGCATGCGCTTGCCAACGGAAAACCAGCACCCTAGATCTATGGCGCAGTTCAGCTGTTGGGAAGATCCGCTGAACCAGTGGAAGATGCATGCGCACTGCTCGGCACACCCCGACACCTCAAGCTCGTGCAATGCTTCGGGGTAGGCGCCTACACAATGGAGGGAAAGCGCTCGGGTGCCGTTGTCTGCTGCTGCGCAGGCGATATGGTGAAAGGCATGGAGCTGTTGGGTGCGGGTTCGCTCGCGCCGCTTCGAGAAATCGAGGCCCACCTCCCCGACGAATTGCGTGTGGGGCAGCAGCGCATCGAACTCTTCGAGCGGCGCCTCCAGCTCCTGCTTTTTTTCCGGCACCCACCAGGGATGCAGCCCCAGTGCGGTACGGGCTTTTCCGCCGATCGATCCGGCGATGTGCTCGCTTTCCATTTCGCGGAATTCTTCGGGCGCAACGGTTACGGAGAGGATGGTGGCACCGGCTGCGTTTGCCTGCTCGGTGAACGCTGCAGGGTGTTCCATGAACGCGACATGGCAATGCGCGTCGGGCAGGGCAATGGCGCCAAGCGTGCCGTCGGATTGCCAAGGGGCACTTGTGCTTTGGGGGGCATCGTCGCGCGAAGGGGTGGCAGCGCGAGAAGAGCCGTTGCTGCATTGCGGGCTGTCGCATTGCAATCCGCCGTTACGACAAGAGTCGCCGGTGCCCTCAAAGCCCGTGCTTGATTTCGTCATTCGTCCCTCCATTCTGCATGTGCCGGCAAGCGGATTGGCCAGCTGCCCACGATTCGCCAACGCCTCCCGCAACGAGCGGTTCGTACGTTGATTATGCGCTAGGCTGGGAATATCTGCAGGGATGGTTCGCAAGGGGAGCGCTATGGGCAGCTATGCCGATCAGTACAACAACGGAGCAATCGAAGAGGTGTACCCGCGCATCTGGCGCGTGCCCGTTCCCTTGCCCGGAAACCCGCTTGAGTACCTGAACTCGTACTTCATCCTCAGCGAAGACAAAACCACCATCATCGATGTGGGCTTGAACGAACCCGAATGCGAGCAGGCGCTTGACCAAGCGCTGCACCAGCTGGGCCGCGATTGGGAATCGGTGGAGATCGTGCTTACCCATTCGCACCCCGACCATACGGGCAACCTCGACCGCATCTGGCGTCGTTGGATGCGCGTGTACGCCAACATGCACTCCTTCCAGGAAGTGCGTAACCTCATGGACATCCAGTCCACGGTGTACAACCCGCTTATCAGCCACTTGGTGCGCCCTAACACCTACGACGAGCTCAGCATGCAGAAGCGCGATGCCAGCGCCTATCAGGTTTCCGCCGAGCTGGTGCCCTCGAAAAACCAGCCCGACCTGTTCTACCTGGGCGATGGCGATGTGTATCGCAACGGCAACTACCGTTTCCAGGTCATAACCACGCCTGGCCACGACGATTGGCACATCTGCCTGTACGAGCCAACGCTGAAGGTGCTCATCGCTGGCGACCACGTGCTGGAACGCATCACGCCCACCATCATGAGCTGGATCACCGGCTACGATGCCCTGAAGGAATTCCTTGCCAGCTTGGACAAGGTGCGCAACCTTGAAGTTGATCTTATATTGCCTGGTCATGGAGCGCCTTTCGCGGGCGTTGCCGAGCGGGTGGATTTCCTGAAGGGTTTCCATGCCAACCGCTTGGAGGAACTGTACCAGCTGGTGGCGGAAGGCCACGCCAGCCTTATCGATATCGCGCGGAACGCCAAGTGGAAGCACCCCGACTGGGACAGCTGGACCATCGATCAGAAGTTCTACTCGCTGGGCGAAACGTTTGCGCACCTGATCTACCTGGTGAACGCCGGGCGCGTAACGCTTACCAGTTGCCAGAACCGCCGCCGCTTCTACGTTGCCGAGCAGTGGGACGTGCGTCATAGGGAGTAGGCTTCGCTGTTTCCTTTCGCCGCTGCTTGCGTTAATTCCGCGTAACGCCGGCAAATTCCTTGTTGACAATTCGCCGAGCCGGAAACAAAATAGCCTCAGTTCGTTTCCTGAAAGGGAAGCAAACTCACCTAAACCGTTGAGGCGGAAGTCAAAGCGAGTAGGCGCGCACAGAGAGTCCGGGGTGCTGGGATCCGGATGGAAAGGCCGCTCGCCAAATGGACCGCTGAGGGTGCATGCGAACGCAGCAGGGCTGCCAAGTAGGATGCAACGTGGGGCATACGTCAGTTGCCGGGGTTATGAAGGTAATCCGCAAAGTGCACGGGTCAAACCGTGAAGCAAGGTGGCACCGCGAGCTTAACAGCCCGTCCTTGATCGTAGTTAACGTCAAGGGCGGGCTTTTTTCTTTGCCTTCCCTTTGAAGAGAAAGGCAGAACCCATGCGCAGTACCGAATCGCTGCAGCCGAGCTTGGAGGAGGTGCGCCGCCTGGCGGGGCTCGAGGGCATCCGCCGTGTTCCCGTGAAGCGCGAGCTGTATGCCGATCGCATCACCACCATCGAGGCCATGCGCGCCTTGCGCCACGCCAGCAACCACTGCTTCCTTTTGGAATCGGCCGAGGCCGACCAGCGCTGGGGTCGCTACTCGTTTTTGGGTTACAAGCCTTCTGTGGAGCTTACCTGCCTGAACGGCGCGCTTACCGTGCGCCGCAACGTGGAGGGCGCCGAACCGGTGGTGGAAACCCAGCAGGTTGAGCACCCGGGGCAGGCCATCCGCGCCGTCATCGCGCAGAACAAGAGCCCCCAGATGGAGGGCTTCCCCACGTTCACCGGCGGCCTGGTTGGCTACTTCAGCTACGACTACATCAAGTACGCCGAGCCTACCCTGCGCCGCCCCGACTTGGCTCACGAGGATTTCCTGGACGTGGACCTTATGCTGTTCGACCAGGTAATCTGCTTCGACAACTACCGCCAGAAGATCATCCTCATCGCCGGCGTGCGAGCCGACGACGTGGATGCCTCCTACGATGCTGCCGCCGCCAAGCTCGATGAGATGGAGCAGCTGCTGTTCAACGGCAAGCGCCACGAGTTCCCGCCGCTGCATATGGAGGGTCCGCTTACCCCGCAGTTCTCCACCGAGCGCTTCTGCGAGATGGTGAACATCGCCAAGCACCACATCCATGAGGGCGACATCTTCCAGGTGGTGCCCTCCAACCCGCGCACGGCGGCGGCCGAGGGCAGCCTGTTCGACACCTACCGCGTGCTGCGCTGCCAGAACCCTTCGCCCTACATGTTCTACTTCACCAGCGACGATGTGGAAATCGCCGGCGCTTCTCCCGAAACGCTTGCCCGCCTGCAGGACGGCACGCTGTTCACCTACCCGCTGGCCGGATCGCGCCCCCGCGGCGCCACGCCCGAGGAAGACCGTGCGCTTGAGGAAGAGCTTTTGGCCGACGACAAGGAGCGCGCCGAGCACGACATGTTGGTGGACCTGGGGCGCAACGACCTGGGCCGCGTGAGCAAGCTGGGCACCGTGAAGGTGGAGGAGTACCGCAACATCCTGCGCTTCAGCCGCATCATGCACATCGGTTCTACCGTTGCCGGCCAGTTGGCCGAAGACAAGGACGCGGTCGATGTGATGGACTCCATCCTGCCGGCCGGTACGCTCTCCGGAGCGCCGAAGCTGCGCGCCTGCCAGATAATCCAAGACCTGGAAGGCGCCAAGCGCGGCATCTACGGCGGTGCCATCGGGTACCTGGACCTTACTGGCAACCTGGATACCTGCATCGGCATCCGCTTGGCCTACAAGAAGAACGGCCGCGTGTGCGTGCAGACCGGCGCCGGCATCGTGGCCGACAGCATCCCTGAAAACGAAGACCGCGAATGCTACAACAAGGCGCGCGCCGTTATGGAAGCGCTGCAGTGCGCAGAAGGGGGCCTGGCATGATCGTCCTCATCGACAACTACGACAGCTT
>CAVIKC010000031.1:4200-12119 GCA_963643405.1 Succinivibrio sp. | reverse complement strand
TGGCGAAGCTCGATTGCGCATCGCCCATCTTCAAGGGAATGCCCGAGCAGACGCAGGTGGCGCGCTACCATTCCCTGGCTGCAGAGGAGGAAACCCTTCCCGCCTGCTTGAAGGTGATCTCCCGCACCGACGATGGGGAAGTGATGGCGGTTCAGCACGCCGAGTTCCCCACCTACGGCCTGCAGTTCCATCCCGAGAGCATCCTTACCCCCGAAGGCCGAACCATACTGAAGAATTTCCTGGAAACCACCGCCAAGTAGAAAGGAACCACAATGATCCGCGAGGCGATATTCAAGCTGGTAGATAAGGAAGACCTCACCTACGACGAGGCGTTTGCCGTGATCAACGAGATCATGTCGGGCGACACCACCCCGGTGCAGACCGCGGCGTTCCTTTCTGCCCTTTCCACCAAGAGCACCAAGAGCGAGACCATCGACGAGATCGCCGGCTGTGCTGCCGCCATGCGCTCGCACGCCACCAAGGTGAGCTACCCCGAGCCCGTGCTGGAAATCGTCGGCACCGGCGGCGACAAGGCCGGCAGCTTCAACATCTCCACCACCGCGGCGCTCGTCATTGCGGCCGGCGGCGCGAAGGTGGCCAAGCACGGCAACCGCGCAGCTTCCAGCAAGAGTGGCACGGCCGACTGCCAGGAGGCGCTGGGCGTGAACATCGAGCAGAGCCCCGAGATGTGTGCCAAGCTGCTGAACGAGGTGGGCATCTGCTTCTTCTTTGCGCAGAAGTACCACACTGCCATGCGCTATGTGGGCCCCATCCGCAAGGAGCTGGGCATCCGCACGGTGTTCAACATCCTGGGCCCGCTTACCAACCCGGCTTCGCCCCAGAAGATGATCTTGGGCGTGTACGACGAATCGCTGGTGCAGCCCCTGGCGCGCGTGCTCACGAGCCTTGGGGTAACCGACGGCATGGTGGTATACGGTCAGGCCTGCCTGGACGAGCTTTCCACGGCGTGCCCCACCAGCGTGTGCGAGTTCCACAACGGCGAGTACACCAGCTATGTGCTCACGCCGGCCGACTTCGGCATGGCCCAGTGCTCCCGCGAAGACCTGCAGGGTGGCACGCCGGAAGAAAACGCGCAGATCACGCGCGATATCCTTTCCGGAAAGGAACAGGGCTGCAAGCGCGATACGGTTCTGCTGAACGCGGCGGCTGGCCTGTACATCACCGGTAAGGTGCCTTCGCTGAAGGACGGCGTTGCCTTGGCGGCCCAGCTCATCGAATCGGGCAAGGCGCTTGAGACCCTGGAGGCCTACATCAAGGTTTCCAACGAGGAGGCATAAGTGACCATCCTGGACGAGATAGCCGCCTATACGCGCCAGCGCATGGCCGCCGAGGAGCGCGAGGTTCCCACGGCCGATCTGGAGCGCCAAGCGCGCGCCCTGGCTGCTGACGAGCTGGAGCGCGACGGGCAGTTCGCGTTTCCCTTCCGCGCGGCGTTGGCAGCCCCCGGCCTTTCCTTCATCTGCGAGGTGAAGAAGGCGTCGCCTTCGAAGGGCGTGATAGCCGACGACTTCCCTTACCTGCAGATAGCACAGGACTACGATGCGGCGGGTGCCAGCGCCATTTCCTGCCTTACCGAGCCGAAGTGGTTCATGGGGCATGACGAGTACCTGCGCCAGATTGCCGGGCAAGTTTCCATTCCGGTGCTGCGCAAAGACTTCGTGGTATGCGAGCGCATGATCTACCAGGCGAAGGTGCTGGGTGCTTCGGCGGTGCTGCTCATCTGCGCCATCCTGGACGACGAGCAGCTGCGCTCGTACGGCAAACTTGCCGAGGAGCTGGGGCTTTCCGCTTTGGTGGAAGCCCACGATGCCCAGGAAATCGAGCGTGCGGTTGCCAGCGGCGCCCAGATCATCGGCGTTAACAACCGCAACCTGAAGGACTTCACGGTGGACTTCGACAATGCCCGGCGCCTGCGCGATGCCATCCCCGAAGGGGTGCTCTATGTTGCGGAATCGGGAGTGAAAGAGGCTGACGACGTTGCGGCGATGGCCGCCCTCGGCGCCGATGCAGCGCTGATTGGCGAGGCCTTGATGCGTGCCGAGGACAAGGCGGCGAAGCTGGCCGAGTTCCGTGCTGCTGCCAAGGAAGCCGCGAAGTGAGCGCGGGGAACCGACAGATCCAGGCGTGCGAATGGCTGCTTTCCCAGGAGGCGGCGTCCCAGCCGCGGGTGAAGCTGTGCGGCATGTTCCGCGATGCCGATGTGCAGGCAGTGGCCGAAGCGCAGCCCGACTTGTGCGGCTTCATCGTGGACTTCCCGGAGTCTCACCGCAGCGTAACGCCTGCTCAGCTTGCTGGTTTGTGTGACCGCCTGCTGGAATGCGAGCCTGCGGCCGCCCCTATCTGGCGCGTGGGCGTATTCGTGGACGAGCCGATGGAGCAGCTGGTGCACATCGTGGAATCGGGTTGTATCGACCTGGTGCAGCTGCACGGCAACGAGAGCGCAGCCTACGTGGACGAACTGCGGAATCGCACAGGCGTAGGTATCATTCAGGCGTTTCGTATCCGCAGCGCCGCCGACGTTGCTGCGGCCGAGGCCAGTGCTGCCGACCTGGTTCTGCTGGACAACGGGCAGGGCACCGGCGAAGGGTTCGACTGGAGCTTGGTTGCCTCGGTGGGCCGGCCATTCATGTTGGCCGGCGGCCTTGGGCCCGAAAATGCGGCGCAGGCTGTTTGCGAGGTGCGCCCCTGGGGCGTGGATATGAGCTCGGGCATCGAGACCGAAAAGCTCAAGGATCCCGCGAAGATGGCCGCCGCCGTTGCCGCTGTGCGAGGGACGAGGCGCCCATGACATGCTCGGGCAAACGATGGCGCAGCCGATGGCAATCGCAAGACGCTTCGGGAGGGGCAGGGGCCGGCGAGGGCTCTCTGAGCACCTTTCCTGAAGGTTCGCGAAGCGAACGAATTTAAAGGCATGAAGCAGTGCAGCGCATGAGGTTTTTGGAAGCATTTCCGAAAACCGAACAACGGAACGGGAGCCTCAATGGCCCCTGCCCCTCCCGAAGCACCGTACTGTTCACAGCAAAGGTAATCCCAGGCATCAAGCCTGATCAAGAAAGGAAACGATATGTCGAAGGGAAGATTCGGTATCCATGGCGGGCAGTACATGCCCGAAACGCTCATGAATGCCGTCATCGAGCTTGAGGAAGCCTACAACCACTACAAAGACGACCCGGACTTCAAGGCGGAGCTGAACACGCTGCTGAACGAGTACGCCAACCGTCCTTCGCTTCTGTACTATGCCGAGCGCCTTACCAAGGACCTGGGCGGCGCGAAGATCTACCTGAAGCGAGAGGACCTGAACCATACGGGCGCCCACAAGATCAACAACGTGCTTGGCCAGGTGCTTCTTGCCAAGAAGATGGGCAAGACGCGCGTCATTGCCGAAACCGGTGCCGGCCAGCATGGCGTTGCCACGGCAACCGCAGCAGCCCTGATGGACATGGAGTGCGAAGTGTTCATGGGCAAGGAAGATACCGAGCGCCAGGCCCTTAACGTGTACAAGATGCGCCTGCTGGGCGCCAAGGTGCACGCCGTAGAAAGCGGCACGGCAACGCTGAAGGACGCCGTTTCCGAGACCATGCGCGAGTGGACCAACCGCATCGCCGACACGCATTACGTGCTGGGTTCCACCATGGGCCCGCATCCGTTCCCCACCATCGTGCGTGATTTCCAGGCAGTTATCTCGCAGGAGATCATGGACCAGTGCAAGGAAAAGGAAGGCCGCCTTCCCGACTGCGTGTTGGCCTGCGTTGGCGGCGGATCGAACGCCATGGGAACGTTCTACCACTTCATCGAGCATCCGGAAGTGCAGCTTATCGGCTGCGAGGCGGCGGGCCGCGGCATCGACACGTTCGAGACGGCGGCCACCATCAACACCGGCAGCCTGGGTGTGTTCCATGGCATGAAGTCGTACTTCTGCCAGGACGAGTACGGCCAGATCGCCCCGGTGTACTCCATCAGCGCCGGCCTTGACTACCCGGGCATTGGGCCCGAGCACGCTTGGCTGCACGACACCGGCCGTGCCCAGTATGTGCCTGTCACCGACGATGAGGCGGTGGATGCCTTCGAGTACCTGAGCCGCTTGGAGGGCATCATCCCTGCAATCGAGAGCGCGCACGCCGTGGCCTACGCCTGCAAGATCGCGCCCACGATGAGCAAGGATCAGATCATGGTAATCACGCTTTCCGGCCGTGGCGACAAGGACTGCGCCGCCATCGCCCGCTACCGAGGAGAAGAGATCAATGAGTAACCCCCGCATCAAAGCCGCCTTCCAGGGTGGAAAGGCCTTCATCCCCTTTGTCACCTGTGGCGATCCGGACTTGGAAACCACGAAGAAGATCATCGCCGAGTTGGCCGATGCAGGCGCTGCCGTTATCGAGCTGGGCATCCCGTTTTCCGACCCCACGGCGGAAGGCCCGGTTATCCAGGCTGCCAACATGCGCGCCCTTTCGGCCGGCACCACCACCGACAAGGTGTTCGATATGGTGGCCGAGGTTCGCAAGGCCGTCGACACGCCCCTGGTGTTCATGACCTATGCCAACGTGGTGTTCCATTACGGCATCGAGCGTTTCGCCGAGCGTGCTGCGGCGGCGGGCATGGACGGGTTGATCCTACCCGACGTCCCGTTCGAGGAAAAGGCCGAGTTCGCCGAGGCGTTCGCCGCCAAGGGCATGGACCTTATCAGCATGATCGCCCCCACGTCCGAGGAGCGCATCGACATGATAGCCCGCGAGGCCCAGGGCTTCGTGTACTGCGTAAGCTCGCTGGGCGTTACCGGCACGCGCACGCAGATCACCACCGACCTGGATTCCATCGTGGCGCACATCCGCAAGGCAACCGACACGCCCGTGGCCATCGGCTTCGGCATCTCGAACCCCGAGCAGGCTGCGGAAATGGCGGCGAAGAGCGATGGTGCCATCGTAGGCTCTGCCATCGTGAAGATCGTGGCTGCGGAAGGGGCGAACGCTCCCCAGGCAGTGGGCGAGTTCGCGCGCAAGATGGTGCAAGCCATTCGCGCATAACCTGTCCATTCTGATTTTGATTGCAGGCCGCTCGGCTTTGTGTCGAGCGGCCTGTTCTTTTGCGCGCGCCCTTTCCTGAATGTTGCCTGAAAACAAGATGACGGCATGGTCAAGAATGCGTGAAGAGCACGTGGATGGCCCGCGGCGCTGATCCTTTGCTGCTAGCTTGGTGGTGAGGAAAGGGGAGTTGAGCTATGGCCACGCAGCAGGTTTCGAAAAAGGGGAAGCTGGCAACCCTGTTCGAGGATCTTTCCATTGCCCAGGTGATTGCCGGCGCCCTGGCGGCGGCTACGGTGTTCGTGCTGTCGTCCGTGATCGGCGTGGCAGGGTCTCTCATCGGCGCGGCGGTGGGCTCGGTGGTTTCCGCCGTATCGTCGCAGGTGTACAAGAAGATGCTCTCGGCTTCTGCCGACAAGATCCGCGATGCCGCTCCCGGCGATGCCTCGCCCAAGGCAGCCGACCCTCAGGCAACGCGCATCATGGATCCGCTTCCCTCCGACAAGACCCATGCGATAGACGTGGCGAAGGTGGACGCCGGCCTTACCAAGGTGATGGGCGCCGATGATGTTCGCTACGCCAATGCCGCGGGCGCTGGCTCTACCGACCCGGCAGTTCAGCGCGCTCATGTGCGGCGTCATCGCAAGGCGCGCACCCAACGCAATGTGCTCATCGTTTCGGTGGTGTCGGCGCTTATCGCGGTTGTGGTTGCCGCGGCGCTTATCCATGTGTTCACAGCGGGCCAGGGCATCGGCGAAAAGGCCGGTCCGGCCATTGTGGCCACCGAAGGTCCCCATCAGCAATCTTCGGCTTCGGGCAATTCGGATTCCTCCGGTTCGAGCCAATCCAGGCAGTCGGGCTCCAGCTCCTCTTCGAACGGTTCGACCGACAGCGGCCAATCGGGCTCCGGCTCGGATTCATCTTCCGGCGGCTCCGCATCAAACGGCAGTTCCACCAACTCTGGGTCGAGCGATTCGTCTTCAGGCAGCGGCACTTCCTCGGGCAATTCCGGTTCGTCCTCTTCAGGTTCGAGCGATGGTTCTTCTTCGGGCAGTTCGGGCTCTGGGTCTTCGGACGGCGCAAGCGGAAGCTCCAGCTCTTCGTCTTCCGGCTCTGGTTCCAGCAGCGGTTCTTCCGGTTCCAGCTCGTCTGCATCCGGCAGTACGAGCGGAAGCTCGGGCAACGCGACAGGGGACTGATCGGGTATCTAGATAGGTGCGCGCGACATTGACCTCGCCTTTCCGAGGTGACCCAGTTCGGGGCTCACCTAGGCTGAATCGCAAGCCCCTGCTCGTCGAGGCCGACCCCCTTCCCTGAAGGGTACCGCCTAACGCTCACCGACCAAGCAGACAGCGGCGCTAGCGCATAGGGCGATTCTTCGGTATGGCAAGCGCGATGCCGATGCCCGCCAGGGCGATAGCTGCAACGGCTACCATGACTGCCTGCAGCCCGAATGCATCGCCGAGCGCTCCCAGCACGGGAGACATCATGCCGCCGATGCACACCATCACCCCGAACGATATGCCCGACGCCATCCCTAGATGATGGGGCACGAAGCTTTGGCCCAGCGCCACTGCGGAAGGGTAGGAGATGTCGCAGCAGAGCGCCAGCAGCACGATAAGCGCCAGCGCCACGGGAAGCGAGCCGTTGAACGCAAAGGCGAGCACTTCTATAGCCACCAGAGCGTAGGAGCCGATGATAAGGGTTTTCGCTCCCGTGCGTGCCCCGATCCAGCCCGAGGAAATGGTGGCAACCGCGCAGATTATGGCGAATACCGAGAGCATAGAGGTGCTGAACTGCTCGCTTTGCCCTAGGTTCGCAACTAGGAACAGCGGGATGAACGAGAGCAGGGCGTAGTAGATGATGGAGCGAACCGAGATGGCTCCCATCACCACGGCAAACCCCTTCCAGTTGTCGTTTACTTCGGTGTCCTGAGCCTTGTGCGCTTCACCGAATGCCAAGAACGTGCGGTTGAAGCCCAGCAGCACCAGTGCGCAGGCAACGGAGGGCGCGATGAACACAAGCGTCCCCGCCATGCCAAAGACGCCCAGCGAAGCGGCAGCGACCAGCGGCCCGAAGGTGAAGCCGAGCTTGCCCCCTACTGCGAAGATGCTGATGCCCGCTCCCTTCTGCTTGCCGGCAACCAGGTTTGCCAGGCGCCCGCCTTCGGGGTGGAACATTGCCACGCCGATGCCGCTTACCACGGCAGAGGCCAGGATAAGGGGATAGCTTGGCAGCACGCCTATACCGGCGATGCCGACACCTGCCAGGGTGATGCCCAAGGCCATCAGCCAAGGGCGTGCCGTTCTGTCGCCCAACCATCCGAACAGTGGCTGGATAACGGCCGATGCGGCATTGGCCACAAGTAGCAGCGCGGTGACCTCCACGTAGGAATAGCCGTTGTGCAGCACCAAAAACGGCATCACGGCAACCAGCGCTCCCTGGTTCAGGTCGTCGCACAGGTGCGCCGCCATCAGCAGGTAGCTGTAGCCTTTCTTGGGCTCGGGCGATGCTGCGCACGGGCTTTCATGTGCTGGGCTTGCTTCTTCCTGCAAGGTAGCTTCTGTTCGGTTCCGTTCCATGGTCTCCCTCTTTCCCCTGCGTGCAAGTATGCCACTGATTTTGGGCTTGCCGGCTCGGGTTGCGTCTTCGGGTTGGCGCCGGGGCGCATATATGGATGGTTTTCGCATTCTGCGGCGCAGGCGGTGCTGGGCAAAGGGTATGATTAGAACTTAGAGGGGAAGGTGTGCTCATGGCGCTTATTGCTCGGTTGCTTCAATCGCTACCATTGGTTATTTTCCTGGTCGTGTTGGCCGTGGTCATCTACTTCTTCGTTTCGTGGCTGCGCTCGCCTCAGCGCGCGAAGGAGATCCTTATCCA
>CAVIKC010000031.1:0-3925 GCA_963643405.1 Succinivibrio sp. | reverse complement strand
CGCCGCCCTGATTCGACCGCTGTATTTTTGGTCTTTTCCAACAGATTGTTGGGTTTTTCGCCTTCAAAAGTAACGAAAGCTGCCCGCCTGGGTAACCATGCTTCCATCTCTATCTGAACGCGTTCATTTTGCGCGATACTTGGATTGTGCGTTAGTGCTTGATGCGCGGTAGCGAGGGGTTGCCGCGGCAGGCACGGAAGGAGAGATTCCAATGAGCACAGTAGACAAGAAACTGATGGATCAGATGCTTCGCTTCGCCAAAGACGTTGTCGTTGAAGGGGTCGGCGACATGCGCGGCGGCAACGGTTCGCGACATCTGAGCAGCCGCGATGTCCACGTTGCCCGCGCCATCATGGAGCGCGGCATGCGCACGCTACCCATCGAGCAGCGCGTTCTTTCCGAGGCAGCGTTCGACAAGCGGGCGTTCGACCTGGGCCGCATATACGTTATCCGCCAGTTGGGTATCTGGGAAGCGGTGAACTACGACGTGCTGCATCGCGAAAGCGAGAACGTGGCATTCCCCGAGCTCATTGATGGCCTTGTTGACGAGGGGCTGGTGCATCGCGTTACCGATTCCTCCGATGGCGAGCAGCGCGATGTGCTCATGCTCACCGATGCGGGCAAGGAGCTGTTCGCCCAGCAGGAAAGCCGTCTTGATGAACATGCGGGCGAGATGTTCGAGCGCCTGACCGAGGGCGAGAAGATGCAGCTGTACTTGCTGTTGCGCAAGATGATGGGCACGCCCGCAAGTGAGAACAGCGCCAATCAAGTGCACCGCAAGACCGACATAGCCTAACGCAAGGCGGCCCCAGGCAAACTGGAGGCAAAGCATACGCAGGCCGCCCCGGAAGTTGCTCGTCTTCCGGGGCGGCTCTGTTTTTGAGTCTGCGCCGAACCCAGTTATCAAGATGGATGGCCCCTTATGGGTTTCCCATCAAACAAAAAGCCGCCTTGCGCTTCCGGATTCCGGGGACGCAGGGCGGCTTGGAGTCGAGAGGCGGATTTCCGCTAGCCTTCAACCAAGAAGTGCGGAACATCCTGCAGCATGACCTTCAAGTCTTCCGCGGGCACTCCGCCGTTCAGGTGCTCCTGCACGTTGCAGGCGAAGCCGCGTACGGCGCGTAGGGCGGGGAACATCCCCTGGTCGGAGCTCATCAGGTAATCGGAAGGTTTGGTGCCGGCCTGCTCCATGAACGAGCGCAAGGAACGGTCGCGGTCGAATTCGTAGAACGACTTCTCCATCTTCACGCCCAGGCGCGCCATCTCGCGCTGCATGGCGATGCTCATCTCGGAGGTGCGCCAATCGATGTGCTGGTACACCATCTTCTTCACGCCCATATCGTGCGCTGCACGGTAGAGCGCCAGGCCTTCCTTGTTGCAGATATGGCCAGATGAAATGGTGACATTCGCATCGCGCACCAGTTCCAGGATGTCGTATACCTCGGTCTTCAGGTTGCCCTCTTCGTCGAACAGGAAGATGCCCTGCTTCCCTTCGAGCGTTTTCATGGGCTGGCCGGCGATTTCGGTTGCGTAATGGGGGTAGGGCACCGAGCTGTCCCAGATTTGGAACCCGTTGCGCGATTCCAGGGTTGGCAGGAACACGGTTTTCGCCCCGGCCATGATGGCGGCTTCCACCGCCACGGGGTTCAACCCGCCCACCTCGTAGTTCAGGCAGATGGAGCCGTAGACCTTGAACTTGTTGCTCCTGACGGCGTACTTCTGCGCGATTTTCGAACGGTAGAACGATCCGAACTGGTGGCACTTGATCACTACGCCGTCGAGCCCGGCATCTTCGTATTCACGGACAAGTTCGAAATCGTCCAGCACAAATTCGTCGTCGCGTGTTGGGTTGGCGTGGACGTGGGTGTCTATGGCACCATGCAGCAGCTCCCAAGCGGTGTCGGAGATTCGGTAGTTGCCCTCAGCGAAGAACTCGTTTTGGTTTTCGAGCAGCACGAAATCCGGATTATACGTTCCCATTGTTACCCCTCCTATTGATTTGGTGTGCAAGGGAAGGATGCAGCTCCCCTGGCTGCAGGTGGGCGCATTGAACGCGAGCCCAGGATTCCCTGCTTTCTATATTTGCCCTTTGCGGCGTAAACCTCTAATTTTAAATGGACCTATTGTCATTGCCGGATGCTATAAAACCAGCTCAAATGCGTGAACGTGTTCTAATACCGCTACGCGAATCCCGCAAGCTGGTCCGAACCGTTAAGGAAAACGTTGCAAATAGTCTCTCCAAAAACGCGAATAACGTTACAGAAAAGCGTATATCTGCTGGTGGACAGTTCAGTTGGAAGAGGATTGTTCTTCGTGGTCTTGCGGAATGGCGCTTTCGAGTCGGCGGATGAATTCCTCGCAGGCCCGGCTGCGCAGGCGGTACTTCTTCCATACCAGAAACGAGCCGATTTTCATCGTAGGTTCCAGCGGGACGAAAGCCAGGTCGCTTCCCTCAAGTTGCAGTAGGTGGTCGATGCCCATGGCACAGACCTCGCCCGTGCGCACCAGGTGGGCGGCGTTGCCCAGCAAGTCGAAGCGACCTACCACATCAAGGTCCTCGACCGCCAGTTCGCCGCATGACCAAGTGGCAAGGTCGACGGCCTTGTTCGACGTTCGCGAGCTCAGAAGCAGGGGCATGCGCGCGACGTCGGCCGGCGTCGCTCCCTTAAGCCTTGCCCATTCGCTTTCTGCCGACACGGCCACGCCCGCCCTATCGACGCCGGGCATGCGCAGCCATTCGTACTTTTCGAGGTTCACCGGCTCTATGAGCAGAGCGAAGTCGAGCAGACCGCGCTCAAGGCGCTCTTCGACGGCATCGGCGTTGCCCGTGTAGAGCTCGATGGTCACACCCAGGTTCTCTCGATGGAGTTGGGCGAATGTCTGCAGCACGAAACGCATGGCCTGCGTCTCGCCGGCACCGATGCGGATGACGCCCGAAAGCTCGCCCGCGTCGTCGGAAAGCTCCGCTTCAGCCTGCTCCACCAGCGAAATTATCTCTTCGGCGCGCTGGCGCAGGCGCATACCCTCACCAGTAAGCACACATGCGCGGTTCGTGCGGTCGAACAATGTTACGCCCAGTTCCCGTTCCAGGTCGGCGATCTGGCGTGAAAGCGTGGGCTGCGTTACGTGCAGTACGTTGGCTGCCTCGGTCATATTCTCTTCGCGCGCTACGGCAAGGAAGTAACGCAGCGTTCTTAGCTCCATGTTCGCACCTGCTTTCAATACCATTCGGCAAACGCATACCCAACTAGTTGATATAAGTATTTTACATTGCACCGTGCCGCTAATACCGTTGAGGAAGCAAGAACACCCCAAACGCTTCAGAAAGGCGGCGCGTCGCATGGATGGGAAAACCCGCGAAAACCTTCGCGACGCCGGCTGCGACGAGGCGCTTATCGCCGAGCTCGACGCCCTACCGAGCTCCTGCGCCAAGCTCTGCCGCCTCAAGGCTTACCGGCGCGATCTGCTGAACGACATTCATGCGGGGCAGCGCAAGCTTGAATGTCTCGACTACCTCATCTACCAGCTGCGTTGTGCTGCCGAGCGCAGTTGCTGCAGCCAAACGAGACCAAAAGGAGAATGACATGACCATCACGCAAACCGCGGGGCGCGACCAGCTTGGCAGCTTTGCGCCCGCTTTCGCGCATTTCAACGACGACGTGCTTTTTGGCGAGAACTGGAACGGTGAAGGCATCGACCTTAAAACCCGCAGCCTTCTTACCGTGACCACTCTCATGGCGCAGGGCATCACCGATAGCTCGCTTGCGTATCACATCCAGAATGCCAAGGCTCATGGTGTGACCCGTAAGGAATTCGCGGCCGCCGTTACCCACGTGGCCTTCTATGCCGGCTGGCCAAAGGCGTGGGCCACCTTCAATTTGGCGAAGGAGGTATATGCGGATGACGAGACGGGCGACGCGCCCGG
>CAVIKC010000030.1:0-21965 GCA_963643405.1 Succinivibrio sp. | reverse complement strand
TCGGCGATGGCCCACATCTTCTCCCAGTCGAACTGCTTGGTGTACAGGCCCAGGCGGTTGTACAGGTTGGTCTCGTCGATGTAGAGATCCATCATGCCGGGGTAGGGGCGGCCGATCTGCGCGATGTTGGTGCGGCGCAGGCGACGGCGAACCTGAGCGGCGGTGCACCACTGCTCAAGCTGCTTGGCAACTTCCGGGTCGCCGCCCTCGACGACGCCGGTGACAACCGCGTGGCGCTTGCCGGCGCGGTTCAGGTCGGCGACAACCTCGCCGGGGGCGCCGCAGGCGTACAGTTCGCCCAACCAGGTGGGGATATCGGTGTTGGCGTAGTCGGGCTGAGCCTTCTTCTGCACGTTCACGATTACCACGGGAACATCGAGGTCGCGTACAACGGGAAGCACGTTGTAGCTGGTGGCGTAGGTGAGCATCTGCAGGATAACCAGGTCCACGTCAGCGGCGCGGAACAGGTCGCCGGCATCCTGGGCCTGCTCCTTGGTGGTTACCATGCCGCCGTCTACAAGGTCGACCGTGGTGGGCAGGGTCTTCTTGAATTCGGCGTACTGGCCTTCGAACTCAGGGACGAGCTGCGGGAACTGCGGCAGGTACGCGCCGAGCGCGATGGAGAACACGCCGACTTTAGCTTTGGTTTCAACGAGCATGTTTGCCTCCTTGGGCAGGTCGGTTCATTTTTGAATGCGTTATAACCTTGCTTATATTACCAGCCGTTCGGCTGTTTCTTGCGCCGCTCGCCGAACTTCCTGCCGCTTCAACTACTTTTTCAACCCCCCTGCTTGGCGCGCCATCGTATCGGGTCCGGGAAATGGGCTAGTATCGAATGTGTTTTATGAAGTTGCTGATAGGAGGGCATATGGCAACGTCCCAGCAAGCTAGCGCCATCTGTGCGCGCGGCTTGACGAAGACCTACAACAGCGTAAACGTTGTCGACGGCCTTTCCATGGATGTGCGCGAAGGCGATATCTATGGGTTCGTCGGCCGCAACGGCGCCGGCAAGTCAACCACCATGAAGATGATCTGCGGGCTTATCTCGGCCAGTTCCGGCGAGCTTTCCGTGCTTGGGCACGATCTGTCCCGCTACGACGGGGCCACGGGCATCGGCTCGCTTATCGAGGCTCCGGGCCTGCTGGAGAAGATGAGCGCCTACGACAACCTTATGTACAAGGCCACGGCGCTCGGCGTTGCCGACGCACCCGCCAAGTGCAAGGATCTGCTGAACCTGGTGGGTCTTTCCAAGACGGGCTCCAAGCATGCCCGCTATTTTTCCTTGGGCATGAAGCAGCGCTTGGGCATTGCCCTGGCGTTGGTGGGCGAGCCGAAGCTCCTTCTTCTGGACGAGCCGTTCAACGGCTTGGACCCTGCCGCCACGCAGGAAATGCGCCAAGCCCTGCAGCGCCTGAACAAGGAACGCGGCCTTACCATCGTGGTTTCCAGCCATGTGTTGGACCAGTTGAACCGTTTCGCCACGCGCTTCGGCGTTATCAACGCCGGCGCCATGGCCATAGAGTTCGGCGCCGAGCGCATGAGCGAAATGGCCGCTGGCCTTATCCGTGTGCGCTGCACCGACATGGATGGCGCGGCCAAGGCGGTTGCCGCTGCCCTTCCGCAGGCAACCGTTACCACCTCTGAAGATGGGGTGCTGTTGGTTCCCGGCGCAGAAGGGAACCTGGAAAAGGTTTCGCTTGCCTTGTTCAACGCGAACCTGCAGGTGCTCGAGCTGGTGCGCACCCAGCGCGACGTGGAGGAGTTCTTCCTGGAGCTGATGGGAAAGAACCCCGCCGCCGTGCCGCAGAGCCAGTCCAACCAAGGGGGTAAGTAGTCATGACATCGCTTCTTCGCGCTGATTTCCGCCGCATCTTGCGGCCTTCGAGCAATACCCATTGGTTCCTTGTGGTGCTTGTTGCCGCCATCTTGCTTAACGTGGTTGTGATGCCCCTTCTGGTGAACATGATGAGCGACATGGCCGGCTCGGAAGATGTTGGATCATTGGGTTTCGCTTCGCCTTTGGGGGTTGCCGGATCGCTTCTGTGGTTGGGCTTGCTTCCCTTGCTGTGCTCGTTACGCATTGCCACCCTGTGTTGGGGCGATATGCGTTCCGGATTCAACCGCTCTGTCGTAAGCGCGTGCGGCAAGAAGACCTATTTCACCGAAAAGCTGGTGCTGGCGCTGGTTGTCAGCTTCGCCTTCGTGGTTATCGGCCTGGTTATCACGCTTGTGGTTGCGCTTATCGCCGGCGGCTTCACCCAGGGCACCGGGGCGGCTTCCATTATCCTTTGGCTTGTTCTGACCACGCTTGTTTGCTGGGGATGCTCTTGCCTTACGCTGTCGGTGCTGTGGGTGCTGAAAAGCAACGTGATTGCCTACATCTTGGGTATTTCCCTTGGCGGCGGGCTTATCTCCACCATCATCTCGCTGGCGCTTGCCGGCTTGCCCGATATCGCGCAGGCCTGGACAAGCGTTGTGGAATGGCTGCCGGTGAGCTCCGTCAACATCCTCAGCTCGGCGGTTGTCGACGGTGAGCTGGTGCTTGAGGGCATGGGGTATGCGCACGTGCTGGTGCCAACTGCGGTTTGCATAGCAATCGGCTTTGCGTGCGCGCTCACCATCCTGCGCAAGCGCGACCTGTAAGGTTCGCGGCTGAGTGACGAATATCGCTTCGGTTTCCTGAAGGCTTTGACCTGAACGGCCCTTGCTTTGCGTGAGGGCCGTTCTTGCGTTTACGGCGGCTTGACTTCTGGCTGCCGCGCAATGTGGCAGTTGCTTTTGCGGTTTGCGGAATTGGGCGATGCACGGTGGGGCTGGCGGCTAGAACACCGCTTCGATGGGGTCGGAAACGGTGAGGTCTTCCTGGCCATGGCACAGCTCGGTGATCTTCTTGAGGAAGGGCTCCTGCGTGCCATCGAGCATGCGCAGCTGTATGGTTACCGCATCGGTGAACTGCGTATCCAGGGTTTTTGCGTTGCAGTCTGCGGCGATGCGGTTGGCCTGGTCGTACAGCGGGTAGGCAACCCGCAAGGTAAGGTCTACGCAGACGGAAACTGTTACCAGCTGCGCTGCGGCAATGGCCGCCTGAGTGGCTTGCGTGTAGGCGCGCACCAGCCCGCCGGTGCCCAGAAGCGTTCCGCCGAAGTAGCGCGTTACCACCACGGCAACGTCGGTGAGCCCGGCATGCTGCAGCGCCTGCAGGGTGGGAAGGCCGGCGGTTTTCTGCGGCTCGCCGTCGTCGGAATAGCGGATGCGCTCGGAGGCCCCTTCGCCGCGCAGGACGTAGGCGTACACGTTGTGCCGTGCCATGCGGTGCTCGGCGCGGATTTCTTCGAGGAACGCCAGGGCTTCCTTTTCGGTTTCAACATGGCAAAGCTGCGCGATGAAGCGGCTCTTCTTCTCTTCTATCTCGCCGACAGCGCGGCCTTCTATGGTTTGATAGGCGCCCATTGCTTTCCCCGACCTGCGTTAGGATACAAGCCCGAAGTAGATGCCCAGGTACGCAAGCGCTGCTATCCAGGCGATGGCAACCACAATGCGCACCGGCGTGGGGACACGCAGGTTCTTGCTGGGAACCATGAACATGGCGATAAGGCCGCCTACGGCGCCGCCCAAGTGCCCGCTGAGGGAGATGCTGGGAACCAACAGCGTGAAGGCGATGTTGATACCGATGACAGAAAGCATGCCCTTGCTGTACTGCGCCAGGAAATCGCGGTTCCGTTTCGAGAGCACACCCAAAAGAGCGATGGCAACGAACAGGCCGAAGATGCTGGTAGAGGCGCCGGCCGAAACGCCATACGATCCGGTGAGTACGTCGGCTGTGAACGATACCACGTTGCCGGAAATGCCGGCGATGAAGTACAACAGCATGAAGTTCCAGCGGCCCAGCAGATATTCCAGCAGCACGCCTGCACTGTAGAGCGCTGCCATGTTGAACAGCAGGTGCATCAGGTCCACATGCAGGAACATAGGCGTTACGAAGCGATAGACATCGGCAAGGCCCTGAACGGCAGGGGCATACATTGCCCCCATCTGGTACAGCGTGCGCGCGTCGATGTCGATGGTGAAACCGGCCATCACCGCTTCCACGGCGAACACCACCACGTTGATGGCGATGAGCACGAAGGTGACCAGGCACGAGCCGTACTTTTCCATGAAGGTGGGCTCGGCGGCTTTCATCATGCGCCTCAGGGCCTCGTCGTCGATATAGCCCTGCTGCGTTTGGTTCTGACTGTTCGGTTCGCTCACGGGTGCTCCTGTTTTGGTTTCTGTTGTGTGTGCCATACGGCCGTGTTTCCCGTCTATCTTAGCAGCGGGGAAAGCGGGCCGTTGCTAAGCACGGTAACGGTGCTGGTGGCGCGGCTGATAGCGGTGTACAGGCGCCGGCGCGAAAGGTCGTTTTCGGGGAACGCCCGCCTGCTGGCGTCGACCACCACCACATGGTCGAACTCCAGGCCCTTGGCTAGCGGCAGTGCCAGCAAGATGGCGCCGGAATCGGGCAGCGCCGCGCTTCCGTCGACGATCTGCGGGGCATCTTCGCCCAACAGCCGAGCAGTACGCTGCACTGCTTCATCGTCCAAGGCCACCAGTGCGGCGGTGCCTTCGAAACTGGAGAGCTCGGCCGCAACGCGGCGCAGCTCGTGCTCGTATTCATTGATGTTTGCGCATTCAACAACCTCGGGCTTGGTGTCGTCGCGCTGCACGGAGGATATCTGCATGCCATCGGCGGTAACCGCCAACTTGGCGAACAGGTCGGTGATGGCGGGGGTGGAACGGTAGCTGGTCATGAGATGGCATTCGCTTACCTGGCCGCGCAGCTTCTGGAACACTTGCTTTATCTCGGCAAACGATGCGGTCTGCGGCATGATGGCCTGGTTCTCGTCCCCCAGCAGCAGGAAGTTCGCTCGGCGGAAGTAGCGGGCCAGCACGGCCAGCTGGGCAGCGGAATAGTCCTGCACCTCGTCGATCATCACGTACTTGGCGGAAGGGTTGCCCATGCCAGTAAGGGCGATTTTCAGGTACAGCCATTCCATGAAGGTGAGCTCTTCGATGCCCGCGATGCGCTTGCCTATACGGTCCACGCGCAGCCAGTAGTCGTTGCGCACGGACTCGAAGGCGCTAGCGTACTGCTGGGTAAGGAACTTCAGCGTGTACTTCTTCGCCTGTTCCTCGGTATCCATGACCACCGGCTCGCCGAACACGCTGAGCTGGGTGTTATAGTCCAGCTCGCTTACCACGTCCTGCGCGGCGGAGCTTCCTGCCATCTGCCCAAGGCGGCTGTTCAGGCGTGTTTCAAGCTCTTCGCGGATAAGGGTGATGCGATGCGGGCCGGCCGGCGCGTTCTTGAACTTGGCGGCAGCGCGGGCAATCTGCTGGGCGGAGATGAGCATGGTGCCCTGGCTTTTTATGTCGCGGAAGTCCTTGTCCTGGAATTCCAGACCCTTTACCGCTTCGTCGATGCGCTGCAGCTCCTCGATGCTTGAATCCTCGCGCAGGAAATCGCGTCCGGGAGGGATAAGCCCCTTCGCGAACTCAGCCCAGGTAAGGATGTTGGGGTTTCGCTCGCCCATGTCGGGTAGAACGTGGTCGATGTAGGTACGGAACACCGGGTTCGGCGTGATAAGGAACACCTCGCGCGGGTCAAGGCTTTCGCGCTTCTGGTAGAACAGGTAGGCGATGCGCTGCAGTAGCACGGAGGTCTTGCCGCTGCCGGCGATGCCGTTCACCAGCAGGGCGGGTACGTCTTCGTGGCGGATAACGACGTTCTGCTCTTTCTGGATGGTGGTGGTGATGGCCTGCATCTGCGAGGTGCGTTGGCGCGAAAGCGAGGCCAGCAGCAGCTTGTCCTCGATGGCAACGGTGGTGTCGAAGCAGGCATTCAGCTTGTCGTGGGATATGTCGAACTGGCGGCGCAGCTTCAGGTCAACGTTGATGGTGCGGCCGTTCGCCTCGTAGGAGGTGGGGCCGTCGGCCTGGTTGTAGTACACCTCGGCCACGGGGCTGCGCCAGTCAACCACCAGGCGCTGGTAGTTCTCGTCGGAAAGGCCGGCGTTGCCGATGTAGAGCTCCTTGGCCTCGGCGCCGGCGCGGTACTGCAGAACCACCTTCGCGAAGTACGGCTGCGGCTTCAGGATGCGGATGGCGGTGAGCTTGTCGGCGGCAGCGCGCTGGGCGCGGTTGTACGAGTCGATGACGCTGTTCATGTTGGCGTACTCGATGTACGTTTCCTGCTTCTCGCCGTCGCTGGCGAAGTTCGAGGCCAGCTCGTCGGCCATGTTCTTCTTGTCTTCTTCGGCCTGCTGGGCAGTTTTGCGCATCTGCGCCATAACGCCTTGCTCCATGGCTTCGATGGTGGCGTAGGTTTCTGTAAGATGAGCCTGCTCTTCAGCGAAGATGGCGTCTTGCATATCGTCGACAGTGGTCATGCGGCCTCCTTTTTCGAGCTAAATATGTTATCGCATAAAACACGCCGGCTGGTGCAGCCTGTATGGAAATGGCCTGCGGGGGGGGGTTGCGATGAGTTGGTCGGTACGAGTCCGAAAGAGGCTTCGTTTGCCGGGTTTCCCGGTAGGGGTGCGCTGTTCACGGTAGAATGAAGAGGCACGTGCGCAAGTACGCAAGTAGGCGTGCGAGTGAGGATAGTCCCTCTTTAGCGCATTAAAGTGCTATGTGGATTCGCGAACCCGTGAATCCGTTGAGAGCAGGTTTGGAAGCGAGGACGCTATGGAAAAGGCTTTGAAGACGATGCGCCACTCGGGCGCAATGGCCATTGCGATGGGCAGCGTTGCCATTACGGCTGGCGTTGCGGTAGGCGTAGGGTGCATCATTGTGGGCGCTAAGCTGCTGCATCGCTCGAAGTAGCTATACCAGAAGGTGCAGCAGCGCGAGGGCGCATATTGCCGCACCGAAGGGCAGACCGCTTCACCGCGCTAGGGTGCAGAGCGGTAAAGCCAGCTGAGCAGAGAAAACAAGGAAAGCCGTGACAGATGCGTCGCGGCTTTCCTTGTTTTCTGCCAGGTCTGAGCCTTGGTGGGCAAATGGCCCGCCTCGGCGGACCATTGTGTTTCAGGTGCGGGGCATTTGGCAGTTATTTCGCCAGGCCGATTTCCTTGAAGTAGGTATCGACGTCTTCTTCCCAGGTGGGCAGCTCTGCGCCGAACATTTCCAGCATCAGGCTTTCCAGCTCAACCTGCTCTGCGGTTACCAGGTCGGATTCGGGGGTAAGCACCTTGGCTGGGTCGTAGCCGCATACGGTGAGCACGCGGGAAAGGAACTCGTAGCGGCTTGCCAGCCCGCGGCTGGTAACGTGCAGGGTGCCGGTTGCCTTGCGGTTGATTGCCTTGATAAGGAAGTCAACGTAGGTGGAAACCGAGGTGGGCGAGGCGATCTGGTCGGTGCGCGCGCCGATGGTCTTGCCGACCTTCGCGGCATCGAGCGCGTTCTTCACCTGGCTGCCGTCTGCGCTGTATACCCACGAAGAGCGGATGATGAGGTGGTTCGGCGCGGTGTCGCGCACCATAACCTCGCCGGCGCGCTTCGACTTGCCGTAGGGGGTTTCGGGGTGGGGCGTGTCGAACTCGTTTGCGGGCTCGGCCATGCGCATGGGGAACACGTCATCGGTGGAGATCTGCACCATAAGGGCGTCCACGTTGTTGGCGGCAAGCGCCACGTTGCGCGCGCCCAGGGCGTTAACCTCGTAGGCGTGGATGCGGTTGCCCAGGCCGGTAACCGATCGGGAAATGCCGGCGCAGTTGATTACTACGTCGGGGCGCAGGTCTTGCGCAAAGGCGTCTACCAGGTCGGGGTCGGTCACGCTCAGCTCGGTGTCGGTGCCTACCACGGTGCAGTTGTAGGTTTCCTTCAGGCGCTTGACTATCTCGCGGCCCAAGAAGCCGTTGCAGCCAGTGACCCAGATGGTTTCTTTGATATCCATGGATCCTCGTTTCAGTGGAGGGTGTGCGTTTCAGGTGCGGTGCCGGCCAACACGGCCGGCACCGTTTGCATTCAGCAAGAGGCGTTGGTTGGAGGGCTGGCCGCTAGGCTGCAGCCTCTACGCTTTGGTCATCGCCGTTTCCGTCATCGTTGTTCTTGCCGTGGCGAAGCTTCTGGTACACGAACACGCCGGCCACGAACACGAAGCCGATGGCATTCATCCACAGCGAGGTGATGCCGTCGGACTCGGACATGGGCAGCATGATTACCAGGCCGGCCACGATGGCGAGGATGCGCAGTACCACGTTGATCTTGCCGAACAGGTAGCCCTCGATACCGGCGGCGATGCCGAACAGGCCGAACAGGGCCATGGCCGTGTTGATCACTACCATGTAGGGCTCAACAGGTACCTGCATGATAAGGGCGGGGCAGAACGCGAAGATGAACGGCACGATGTAAGCTGCCATGCCAAGGCGCGATGCGTTCACGGCGGTCTTCATCGGCTTCGACTTCGCGATTGCCGAGCCTGCGTAGGCGGCCAAGGCAACCGGCGGCGTGATGTCGGCCAGGATGCCGAAGTAGAACACGAAGAAGTGGGCGCATACCAGCGGCACGCCCAGCTGGATAAGGATGGGTGCGCAGGTTGCGGCCATGATGCAGTAGTTCGCCGTAGTGGGAACGCCCATGCCCAGCACGATGCAGCACAGCATGGTAAGCACAAGGCCGATGATGAGGTAATCGCCTGCAGCCATGACGATGGCATTGATTAGTACGGATGCCAGGCCGGTAACCGTGATGCAGCCGGCGATCATGCCAGCCAGTGCACAGGCAACGGCAACGGCGATGGAGTTGCGGGCGCCGGCAGCGAAGGCATCGGCGGCCGTCCAGAGCGCGGTCTTGGTGGTTTCCAGCAGGATGCTGCCGAAGGTGTCTTCCTCGGTGCGCTCAGCCCAGTTGGTAAGGAAGAAGTGGATATAGCCGATGACGAATGCCACGAAGATGGAGATGGCGGCGGAAACGGCCATGGTGTAGATGCCGGCGGAAACGATCCATACCAGCACCACCAGCGGGATGATGAGGTAGCAGTTCTTCAACAGGTAGATCCAGGTGGGAAGCTCGTTGAAGGGGATGCCCTTCAGGCCGCGCTTCTTGGCCTCAAGGTGCACCGTGCAGAAGATGCCGCCGAAGTACAGGATGGCGGGGATGATGGCGATGGTGGCAACCTGGATGTAGGGGATGCCCATGTACTCTGCCATCAGGAACGCGGCCGCGCCCATGATAGGGGGCATGATCTGGCCGCCGGTAGAAGACGCGGCTTCAACTGCGCCGGCGAATTCCGGCTTGTAGCCGGTCTTCTTCATCATGGGGATGGTAACCGAGCCGGTGGTAACGGTGTTGCCTACCGAAGAGCCGGAAACCATGCCGCACAGGGCCGAAGAGATAACGGCAACCTTGGCCGGGCCGCCGGAAGACCAGCCAGCCAGGCGGTTTGCGAACGAGATGAAGAAGTTCGCGATGCCGGTGCGCTCAAGGAACGCGCCGAAGATGATGAACAGCACGATGTAGGTGTAGCACACGTTGGTAGGCGTGCCGATAACACCACTGGTGGTGTAGAACAGCTTCTGCACCACGTTGGTGAGCGCACGCATGAAGTCGTTGCCGTGGCTGAACTGCCAGTAGAACGCGTAGATGATAAGGCAGCCCACCACGATGATGATGGGAAGGCCCACACAGCGCCGGCACAGCTCGATGAGCACCGCTATGCCGCAGATGCCCATTACCAGTTCCAGCGTGCCGATGCGCGCACCCATCATAAGGATGGGCGTGGTGTTCACGGCGAAGTACATAAACGACGCTGCGCCTACTACCATGAGCACGATGTCGTACCACGGGATGTGGTTGGGGGAGTGCCCGGTTTTGGAGACGGGGTACATCAGGAAACCGATGATGATGACGAAGGCCAAGAAGCGTGCCAGGCGCGTTTCAGCCTGCTCTACGCTGAACAGCGTCATGTACAGGCAGTACACCGAGAACAGCACCATCACGCCGGTGATGATGGCCTTCGGAACGCCCGTCCAGATGCGCGTGTTGGACTCGCGGTCGTACTTGCGCATTACCTCGTCTACATCGACATCGGCGTTGCTGGGTACGCTTTGCTCGTCTTTCACCTCGCTTTTCTTCTTGATGTTGAATTTGCTGGAGTTGAATATGCTCATAGCTCTCCTTGCAGTGGTCGGGTACGGCATACGCATTGCGTGCGGGCTGGGCTATCGGGGCGGGTTGCGCGTGGCGGCGAACCCGAAAGGCCCAAGAACACAGCGCGCACGAAAGGCTTTCGGTAGCAAATCAGGGTCGCAGCGGCATCTGCGCGCTGCGACCCCTCATTCAAGCTGTCCGTTTCGGTTACGACAGCAGGTTTTCGGCGGTTAGGCCATTAGGCGGTGGGAACCTCTACGCCCTGCTCCTTGAAGTACTTGGCAGCGCCAGCGTGGTAAGGAACGGAGGTGATGGAGGAAGCGGTCTCAAGGCTGAGCTCCTTGTACTTGGCATGAGCCTCGGCGTTGTTCTGAGCACCGTCGAAGAGGGACTTCGTGAAGGCGTACACATCGTCTTCGCTCACGGAGTTGTTGGCAAGGACAACGGAGAGAACGGAAACGGTGGTGGTGTCAGACTCCATGCCGGAGTAGGTGCCGGCAGGGATGGTTGCCGTTGCGTAGTACGGGGAGGTCTCCTGCAGCTTGGCGATGTGCTCGGTATCCATGGATACCAGGTAGGCCTGCTTGGAGGTGGAAAGGTCGGTGATGGCGGTGGTGGGTGCGCCGGCAACGATGAAGGCTGCGTCGACCTTGCCGTTCTTCAGGGAGTCGGCGGAGTCGGCGAAGTTCTGGTAAACAGCAGAGATGTCGCTGTTCACGTCGATGCCGTAAGCGCCCAGGATGTCAACTGCGTTGAAGTACACGCCGGAGTTGGCAGCGCCAACGGAAACGGTCTTGCCCTTAAGGTCGGCAACGGTCTTGATGCTGGAATCGCAGGTTACGATCTGCACCTGCTCGGGGTAGAGGGCTGCCACAACCGAGAAGTCGGTGTAGGCTGCGCCGTCGAACAGGTTGGTGCCCTTGTAGGCATAGGTTGCCACGTCGGTCTGGCAGAAGGCCAGCTCGGCCTCGCTGCCTTCCAGGGACTGGATGTTGGCCTTGGAGCCCTCGGAGGAAAGGGCGTTCACGCTAAGGCCTGCGTTGTTGGTGGCGTACTGGGCAAGAACGCTGCCGTAGGCATAGTAGGTGCCGGACTCGCCGCCGGTGACGAAGCGCAGTTCCTTGCTGTCGGAGTTGGACGAGCTGCAACCGGCCAGGGCCAACGCCATAGCTGCAGCGCAGGCGCAGGCGAAGACCGCCAAAAGCTTCTTCTTCATTTCTTCTCACTTTCATTTCCTACGCGAAAGGCAGGATGGCTCTTCGGGCATTTGCCGTTGGATGCTCCGCGCCTTTTGGGGAGGAGCCCTTTCGCTGTCGTTGATTTTACGTGAATTGACCGTTTATTTATTGTTAAACGCCAATTAATTTTGTTGGGTAACAAAAATCGTTGGATAGCGGTATAACATTCCAGGCGAACGGAAACGGCCCCTCTTCTTGTCTCTACGGATACGGTGAAACCGTTGAATTGCCGGTTGCGCTTGACGGGGCCCCATGGGAAGAAGGAAAAAGTGAGCCTTGAAGGATGGGATTGGTTCATCAAGCTGGCTGAAAACGAGAGTTTCACCAAGGCGGCCGACGAGCTGCAGATTTCCCAGCAGACGTTGAGTGCGCGCCTGGTTTCCCTGGAAAAGCAGCTTGGCGCGAAGCTGGTGGTTCGCGGTACCCCCATTTCCTTCACGCCTGCCGGCAAGGTGTTCCTTATGTACGCGCGCGAGCAGCGCCAGGCCCAGCGTGACATGATCCGCCAGATCGGTGAGGTTTCCAACGGTGCGGCCGGCGTGTTGAAGGTGGGTATTTCCCATAGCCGCGGGCGCGTGCTGATGCCGAAGGTGGTTGCCCGTATGGCCAAGGAGATGACCGGCGTTACCGTGAAGCTGATCGAGGGCACCAACCGCTCTTTGGTCCGCATGGCCGAGCATGGCGAGCTTGATGCCGTCGTCGCCCGTTTCGAGGGAACCTGCCCTGGCGTTTCCGTAGAGCCCATATACAGAGAAGAGATCGTGCTCGCCGTTCACCCCGATTTGCTGGCGCAAGTGATGGGGATGCCGGCGGCGCACGCGGCGCAGAAATTGGCTGCCGAGGGCATCGGGGCGCTTTCGGAGTGCCCGTTCGTGCTTGCCACCGTAGACGATATATCGGGTCGCGTTGCCTATTCCGAGCTGCGCAATGCCGGCATACACCCGAAAGTGGTTGCCATGAGCGAGAACCTTCCCACGCTTCTGGCCATGGCCTCGCAGGGGATAGGCGCGGTGTTCTGCTTCACCGACATGCTCGACGTTACCCCGTATCTTTCCGGCGACCTGGTGCGCATACCGCTTTCGCCGCAGGCGAGCTATTGCATCGGCTTGGGTGTCCCGGTAAATGCCGAGCCATGGCAGGCGTTCGACCTGTTCCGCCGGCTGCTGTTGGAAGAGGTGGCCGAATAGGCGCCCCGCGCTGTTGCCACATCCAACGTTGCCCCCAGGTGGAGTTTTGCTGCCGCTGCTCGATGAACAAATCTTGGGCTTTGTTCAAATTCTTCTACAGATGGGGAATTTCTGTATAGGGATGACAGGGCTACGGGCGAGTTTGCCCGTGCGGGATACAATACGCAGGAATCACGCTGGCCGAAATGGCCAAGCGGGGTATGCCGTAATGAACTTGATGCATAGGAGGTGCTTGCCGGAGTGGGAAACGCTCTTCGCGTTCTTAAACGAGATTACTTGCGCTTGCTGAAGGCGCCCGCCGCGCTTGTGGTGGTGTTCGTGCTGGTGGTGCTTCCCTCGCTGTACACCTGGTTCAACGTGGTGGGCTTTTGGGACCCCTACGGAAACACCGGCAACATCCGCGTGTGCGTGGTTAACGAAGACGAAGGCGCCACCGTCGACTCGATGGGCGAGCTGAACATGGGCAACCAGGTGGTTGAGCAGCTTCGGGGGAACAACCAGCTGGGCTGGACGTTCACTGATCGCGAGACGGCCATGGAAGAAGTGAACTCCGGCAAGGCCTACGCCGCCTTCATCATGCCCTCAGACTTCAGCTACGACGTAAGCACTCTCCTCACCGGTGATTTCGTGCAGCCGCAGCTGGAATACTATGTGAACGAGAAAGCGGGCGGCGTTTCCACCAAGGTCACCGACACCGGCGCCAACACGCTCGACGAAACCATCAACTCCACTTTCGTTTCCACGGTAAGCGGAGTTGTCGCCAATACGCTGAACAGCGGCATCTCCAATGCAAAGGAAGACATCGATGCTGGTCAGACCAGCGTTGCCAGCCAACTGGACAAGGCCAACGCATCGCTGCAGGAAGCGCGGGACTCCGTGGGCAACCTGAAGAGCGCCTCCGATGACCTTTCCGCGAAGACCTCCGATGCGAAGGAGAAGCTGCAAAGCGCCAAGGACGGCATCCAGGGCTTGAGCGATCAGCTCCAGGAAGCCTCAAGCTTGCTTACGTCCACCCAAAATGCGGTAGGCCCGCTGGTTTCCCGCATGGATTCCGTGCTCGATGAGTCGAACGAGCTTGCTAGAAGCGCCTGCAACAATGCCAATTCCGCTGTCAATGCGGTCAATTCCCAGGTGCAGGCCGCTGAAGGGGCTGTTGCGATCGTGTCGCAGACAAGCGATACCATCATCTCCTCAAACACCATGATGATCCAGGTCCTGAACACCCTGAAGGACACGCCGGGGCTTGATGACAATGCCAAGAAAGCGCTTGAGGAAGCCATAGCCTCTCTGGAGCAGCAGAACTCTTCCCTCGAGCAGACAGTAGAGAACCTGAATACCGCCTACGCGCATCTGAGCGCTGCCTCTGACGACATAAACACGGCAGCGGGGAAGATGAACGATGCCCTCCAGAACACCCTTGCGGTGTCGAAGGACTATCGGAGCACGTTCAACTCGCAGACGCTTCCCGTGTTGAACGACGGTATCACCAAGCTCTCGAACGCGTTGGCAAGCCTTTCCACGGCGGTGTCCAACCAGAATCTGCTTATCGACCAGTCGGTGATCGCGCTCGACCAGCTTAATTCGGCTTTGGTTACTACCACAGACGCCCTCGGGCAGACCGATGGCCTGCTTGCGGGCTTCCAGAGCGATATCGACGTGGTTAAGACCGATGTGCTTGCCCTGAGCACCTCCAGCGCCTTGGAGGAGCTGTTCAACGGGCAGATAGATGCTGACAAGATAGCAAACTTCATGCTTTCGCCCACGCAGCTCGAAACCGTAGAGCTGTATTCCGTGAATGCCTACGGCTCTGCAATGGCGCCGTTGTTCATGAACATGACGCTGTGGATCGGCGTGTTCATGCTGTTGGTCATCCTGCGTCAGGAAGTGGACGATGAGGGGATCCCGAACCTCTCATCGCGCCAGCGCTATCTGGGCAAGTGGCTGTTCCTGGCCCCGCTCGTGGTGATGCAAGCGGTTGTGTGCTGCATCGGCAACCTGTTCCTGGGGGTCGAGGTGGCAAGTGCGCCGTTGTTCTTCATCACGGCGATGTTCACCTCGCTCACCTACCTGTGCATCCAGTTCGCCCTTTCCGTGCTGTTCCAGCATGTGGGCAAGGGCATGTGCATCATCCTTATCTTCGTGCAGATCCCCGGTGCTACCGGCCTATATCCCATAGAGATGACGCCGCCGTTCTTCCAGATGGTGTATCCCATGTTCCCCTTCACGTACGGCATCAATGCCTTGAGAGAGACCATTGCTGGATTCTACGGGCTGCAATGGCTGGGCTTCATGGCGGTGCTTCTGCTGTTCTTCCTGATTTTCTTCATCGGCGGCTTCCTGGCGCGTCCGTACCTCACTAACATGAACCGCATGTTCAGCAAGCAGATTGCCGCGAGCGATATCTTCAATGGCGAGGATTCCGAGCTGCCCGCGCGCCGCTACCGTATGGGCCAGCTTTTCCGCGTGCTTGCCGACCGCGGCGAGTACCGCGCGCGCCTGATGACAAGCGCGAAGAAGTTCATCCATTGGTATCCCAGGCTCAGACGCTCGGCTTTGATTCTTGCCCTGGCGGTTCCTGCGGTGGTTTCGCCCATTTTGGGATTGTTGGGCCTGGAGAAGGTAGTGATCCTCACTTGCTGGTTGGCGTGGTTTGCGGTAACCGTGTTCTTCCTTATCGGCCTTGAGTTCATCCGTGACCGCATGGCCCACGACATCGCCTTGGACGACCTTACCGACGAAGAGCTTTCCATGCTGTTCCAGGCTCGCGACGGCGTTTCGGCATCGCCTGCCCCTGCACCCGTTGACCTGAGGAGGGAAGTGCGCAAATGAGGATGATCCGTCAGCTTTTCAAGGATGACATGAAGCGCATCTTCGGCAACTTGGTTTCCCTCATCATCGTGTTGGGCTTGGTGCTGCTTCCCTCTATCTTCAGCTGGTATAACGTTTTGGCGTGCTGGGACGTGTTCCAGAACACCGGGAACCTGAAGGTCGCGGTGGTGAACAACGACGAGGGATACCAGAGCGACCTGGTTCCGCTGAAGGTGAACATGGGCGAGCAGGTGGTTTCGTCGCTACGTGCCAATGAGCAGATGGATTGGGTGTTCACCAACGAAGACGACGCGATCGATGGAGCATGCTCGGGCAAGTACTACGCCGCTGTCGTCATCCCCCAGAGCTTCAGCAAGGACATGATGACGTTCTATTCCGACGATGTTGAGCATGCAAGCCTTCTTTACTACAGCAATGAGAAGAAGAACGTGGTGGCGCCCAAGCTGACCGACCAGGGTGCCGATAAGGCATCGAACATGGTGAACGAGGCGTTTTCCAAAACCCTGGCAGAGGTTGGCCTGAACGTTGCCAGCTCGTTGATGAGGTACGCAGACACCTCCGATGCCAGTGGGCAGCTAGGCGTGCTGGCCAACCATGTGGACACCTTGGGCTCGCAGATGTCGCAGGCATCGAAGATGCTGAATTCGTACTCCCAGGTGCTCGGCGCGACCCAGCAGCTGGTTGTCGGTTCTGCGGATTTGCTTGGACAGGCGGGCAACTCGGCATCCGAGGTACTTGATTCTGCCAATCAAGCGAAGGACTCCGTTTCCAGCATCACCGATGCCATGAAGGACGCCAATAGCAGCCTGGGCGAGGCTATCTCGAATGCTGCCGCGGGCTATGATGGCGTCTCCGATTCCCTCGACCAGGCATTCGATTCAACCTCGGTCGTTGCGGGTGACGCAGCGAGTGAACTGAACAGCCGCGCCGATGATGTCGACAACCTTGCTTCCCGGTTCTATACCATTGCCGACAAGGTTGACGAGCTTTCCAGGATGTACGAGGAGATCGATCCCGATCAAGCGGCGAACCTGAATGTGTTCGTGGGCCAGTTGCGCGACACGGCGAAGGCTCAGTCCGACCTGGCCAACAACATGCGCTCCGCTGCCGGCAACATAAACAGCTCGACCGAAGATGCGCAGGCGAAGCACGAAGAGGCGAAGGAGCTTGCCAGCAAGGCGAAAAGCAGCATCAACGAGCTTTCGGATGAGTACAACAACTCCATCAGGCCCCAGCTCGATGACCTTTCGGAGAAGATCGCGAGCATGTCCGGCACGCTTGCGTCCAGCGCTTCCGACCTGGGCTCCATGGGCAACGAGCTGCAGGGAAGCGCCGACTCGCTTTCCGAGCGCATCAGCGTCTCCAGGGAAAAGCTTGAGTCAACCGCTGCCGACCTTGAGAAGTCTTCCGAGAAGTTCACCGACCTTGGCGAAACCATGCGCACTGCGCTTTCGACGGGGGACATGGACCAGCTGCGCGCCGTGCTCTACTCCGATCCCGACTCACTAGCTTCTGCGCTTGCCGCGCCTGTGCAGCTGGATAGGCATGAGGTGTTCCCGGCCGAGAACTTCGGGTCGCAGATGGCGCCCCTCTACACTACGCTCGGCCTATGGGTGGGCTCACTTCTGCTGGTTGTTGCCATCAAGGTGAACGTTTCGCGCAAGGCCCAGATCGCGCTCGGCTACCCCAAGCTGCATCAGCTGTTCCTGGGGCGCTTCGGCGTATTCGCCTTCGTCTCGCTGTGCCAAACCACCGTTTTGGCAGTGGGCAACATGCTGTTCCTGGGCGTTCAGGTCAACGAGCCGTTGCTGTACCTTATCTGCTTCTGGTTGGCGGGATTGGTGTTCACCTTCATCATGTACACGCTGGTGGTTTCCTTTGCCAACTTGGGCAAGGCCATTGCCGTGTTCCTGTTGATCATCCAGGTAACCTCGGGCGGTGGCAGCTATCCGCTTCAGATGCTGCCCGACTTCTTCCAGATGCTCAGCCCGTTTTTGCCGGCAACGCACGTCATCAATGCTATGCGCGCGGCCATGATGGGTGTGTACAACGGCGATTTCTGGATAGAGATAGGCTGCCTGCTGCTGTTCGTTGTGCCGTTCTTGCTGCTGGGCCTGTTGCTTCGCAAGCCCCTGATGAGGTTCTTGAACTGGTACGTGCGCAAGGCCGAGGAGTCGAAGCTGGTCTGCTAAGGGTGCTTGCAGCCGAGGGTTTCATCTTGCGCCTGCGATCAGCGCATGAGATGGCGGAAGGGAGTGCCGAGCAATGGTTTGCATGGAGCCGATTGCCCATATCCGAACGGATTTACCTCAGAAATTCGGGATTCCGCGTAACAGCTTCTTGGCGCCGCATCTTCAGGGGCGCATCGTGTTCGAGCCGAAGTTCGCCAATGCGGCTGCGGTTCGTGGCCTTGGGGAATTCTCGCATCTATGGCTGCTTTGGCAGTTCCAGAACGGCGCACCAGGGGGAACCGCAGAGGACATCGCAGAGGATGCAGCTGCCATGGGGCGCGACAGCGCATTGAACCGCTGGTCGCCAACGGTCCGGCCGCCACGACTTGGGGGAACCGAGCGAGTGGGGGTTTTCGCGACGCGCAGTCCTTTCCGGCCGAACCCGATCGGGCTTACCTGTGTGGAGCTTGAGCGAATCGAGCTGAATGAAGATGGGCCCGTGATCTACGTACGCGGTGCCGATTTGCGCGATGGCACGCCCATCTTCGATATCAAGCCCTACATCCCCTTCGCCGATTGCCATCCCGGTGCGAGCGGTGGCTGGATCGAGCGGGCACCGTGGAGGGAATTGGAGGTCGAAATCCCCGATGAGCTGTGCGGTTGCGTGGATCCGGGCAAGCTTGAGGGGCTGCTTGAGGTTTTGGCGCAAGACCCGCGCCGTGCGGGCAGCAAGCATGATCCTGAGCGCGTATATCATTTGGCGTTCGCTGGACACGATGTGGCGTTTACCGTTGATGGGCGGTTACTGCATGTAGAGGGGATCGATTAAGGATGGCCAAACCTAAGATCTGGGCAAAGCGAGCAGTTGCAACGGTTGTGGTCATGGTTGCTTTGACATGCGTGGGGTTCGGGGCTTGGGCTTCCGATTATTACCATGCTGGAGACGCGGCGGTAGAGGCAGTTGCCACGCAAGCCGCGGACCGTGATTTGTATATTGCGGTGGGGGATCCGACGGCGGAATACGGGTTGGTGCTCTATCCAGGGGCAAAGGTAGAGGCGGCTTCTTACGCGCCTTTCGCTGAAAAGCTTGCAGAACGCGGTGTGTTCTGCGTGATTGCGAAAATGCCCTTCAACATCGCCTTCTTCGGAGCGAACGAGGCCGATCAGGTTACGGGCTCCTACCCCGATGTTTCGCATTGGTGGGTAGGCGGCCACTCCCTAGGTGGTGTCGTGGCTGCAGACTATGCTCAGAAGAACGCTGAAAAGGTCGAGGGGGTTGCCCTGTTGGCATCGTACTGCAGTGAGAGCTTGGCGGCTTCAGGTTTAGCTGCAGAGGTTGTCTATGGGACAAACGACGGGGTGGTGAACCGTAGCTCGTTGGAGGCCTGCGTGGATTCGCTGCCTAAGGAGGCGACCTGCGTGATCGAGGGCGGTAACCATGCGGGTTTCGGCGATTATGGACCGCAGCAAGGCGATGGCGAGGCAACCATTTCCGCCGACGAGCAGCAAGAGATCGCGGCAGATGCCGTCGCGGCAGCGATAAAGGGCTGAGCACGGAATCGGGGAACTGCGCCTTCGGCTGCCTTCCAGTGCTGTTCCGATAAAATGAGGGCATTCAAGGGCTTTCGGAGGGGTGCAGGGTGGCTTTTCTGCCGGTAACACACAAGGAAATGGAAGAGCGCGGTTGGGACCAGTGCGATTTCGTGTATGTGTGCGGTGATGCCTATGTGGACCATTCCTCCTTCGGGATGGCCATCATCACGCGCCTCCTGGAAGCCAACGGCTACAAGGTGGGCGTAATCGCCCAACCCGATTGGCACGACCCGGCAAGCATAGATGTGTTCGGCGAGCCGCGCTTGGCGTTCTTGGTCAGCGCAGGCAACATGGATTCCATGGTGTGCCACTACACGGTTGCCAAGAAACACCGCAACCGCGATTTCTATTCCCCTGGCGGCCAGATGGGCCTGCGCCCTGATCGTGCATCGGTGGTGTACGGCAACCTGATCAGGCGCACGTACCGGGATACTCCCATAATCATGGGCGGGGTAGAGGCTTCGCTGCGCCGCCTGGCCCACTACGATTACTGGTCCGACAAGCTGAAGCGCTCGGTGCTTTTGGACAGCGGCGCCGACATGATCAGCTACGGTATGGGCGAGAAATCCATAGTGGCGATTGCCGATGCCCTGAACGCCGGCATATCCATCAGCCAGATAACCTGGATCGAGGGCACGGCCTTCCGTTCCCGCAATCTGGAGGGCGTGGCGGACGGCTACGTAGCGCTGCCCTCCTTCGAGAGCATGAGGGATGAGAAGCTGCATTATGCCGAAAGTTTCCGCGTGCAGTACCGCAACCTGGACCCGTTCAGCGGTAAATGCCTGGTAGAGCCCTACGAGCAAGATAACCTGTATGTGGTGCAGAACCCTCCCAGCACGCCGCTTTCCACAGCGGAGTTCGATGCGGTATATCGCCTGCCGTACGAACGGGCCTACCATCCCATGTACGAGGCTGCGGGCGGCATTCCCGCCATCAACGAGGTGAAGTTCAGCCTAACCAGCAACCGCGGCTGCATCGGCGAGTGCGCGTTTTGCGCGTTGGCGTTCCATCAGGGGCGCATTATCCAAAGCCGCAGCAAGGAAAGCCTGGTTGAAGAAGCGAAGACGCTTATCGAAGATGCCGATTTCAAGGGGTACATCAACGATGTGGGTGGCCCCACCGCGAACTTCCGCAAACCTGCCTGCCCCAAGCAGCTGGACAAGGGCGCCTGCCGTGGCAAGCGCTGCCTGGCGCCGAAGCCCTGCCGAAGCCTTCAGGTGAACAACCGCGACTACCTGGAGGTGCTGCGTGAATTGCGTGCCCTTCCAGGCGTGAAGAAGGTGTTCGTGCGCAGTGGCTTGCGCTTTGATTACGTGTTGCTGGACAAACATGCCGATGAGTTCATTTGCGAGTTGGCCCAGCATCATGTGTCCGGGCAACTTCGCCTGGCCCCCGAGCATGTGAGCGATGAGGTGCTGCAGGTTATGGGCAAACCCAGCAACGACACCTATCAGGAATTCGTGCGCCGATTCGACAAGGCGAACAAGAAGCTTGGTTTAAGGCAGTTCGTGGTTCCGTACCTTATGAGCTCGCACCCTGGATCCACGCTGGAAGCGGCGGTTGAGCTGGCGGAATTCTGCCGCGATATGGGTTTCAACCCTGAACAGGTGCAGGATTTCTACCCCACACCCAGCACCGTGGCAACCTGCATATATTTCACCGGCGTGGACCCGCGAACCATGAAGGAAGTGTATTGTCCGCGCACGCCGCACGAAAAGGCCATGCAACGCGCCCTAATCCAGTACCGTAACCCCAAGAACCGACGACTGGTGATGGAGGCGCTGAAGGAAGCGGGCCGTGAAGACCTTATCGGCTACGGCAAGGAGTGTTTGGTTCGCCCTGATGGCGGGGGAAAGCCGAAGGGGAATAGCCAGGCGAAGGGCCACGGAAAGAGCGGCAAGCCGAATGGGCAGGGAGCGCGGAAAAGCTTCGATAAGCAGGGTAAGCCGAAGAGCGGCAACGCGAAAGGCCGAAAGGGTCAAAACGGGCAAGGCGGTTTCGAGCCCCAAGGCAGGGACAAGCGCAATGCACGGCACGGGATGGTGAAGCCTGCGAAGGCTCTGTTCAAACCGCAAGGCCGCGGCCCCAATAAGGCGGCTGGCAGCAAAGGGGGCATCCGTAGGCAGGGCTCTAAGCGCTAGGGCGATTCAAGCGGAGCGGCAAGCCCCATGAGCTATGTGCGGGAACATTAAGCCGGAAGGGCAACGCGGCAACCTTGGATTGGCCCTCGGGCAAGCGCTAGTGCTGCTTGCCCGTGAAGGTGTCTACATCGATGCAGTAGATATTCGCCTTTGCCAGCGCTTGGTCGGTGAACTCGGTGGAGGCGTCGGGAGCCAGGTGCTGCATGATGCGCGTAAGCCCGTAGCGCTTGGCTTCTGCTCCTTGGATGCGATGCACCGTTCCCATGCCCATAATGCTGCGGTACGCGTACGAGTAAGCGCAGGCGTAGGGGCCGCTGATAACGCCATCCTGCACATCCATCTCGATGGCGATGCGGGGTTGGCGGTTCAGCACGTCCACCTTACGTCCTTCAGGGGCGGAGTGCACCCAAAGCGCCAGACGTGGTTCGGGGGAGGGGTTGCCCTCGGTTTCTGGATCGGCCCAGTCGTAGCCGAAGCTCAAGGGAACGATGAACGCGCCTTCCTCGTCTGCCAAGGCCAAGCGCACGGTATGGCAGTCCTCCACAATCGCATGAAGCTGCTCGGCGGTTTTCACCTGGCGGTTGGGCTTTCGCATAGGGCGGTGGATGTTTGGGGCTTCCATTTCGTTCCTCCTGTTTTTCGACGAGGGAAATGGTAGCAGAAACCCTCGTTCGTCCG
>CAVIKC010000029.1:0-22875 GCA_963643405.1 Succinivibrio sp. | reverse complement strand
CGCGTGGTGTGCGCCCGCGAGATGTCGCTGGCGGAAATCGCGCAGCTTCGCCAGGACATCCCCGCAGACATGGAGATAGAGGTGTTCGTGCACGGTGCCATGTGCATGGCCATTTCCGGCCGGTGCCTTATCAGCGACTACCTTACCGGCCGCCATGCCAACAAGGGGCAGTGCACACAGCCATGCCGTTGGGAGTACCGGCTGAAAGAGCTTTCCCGCCCCGATGAGGACTTCGGCATCGTCGAAGATGAGCAGGGCACGTACCTTATGAATTCCAAGGATCTGAACATGCTGGCCCACTTGGACGAGTTGGCGGAAGCAGGGGTTACCTCCGTGAAGATAGAGGGCCGTGTGAAAAAGGCCTTCTATGTTGCCACGGTGGTGAACGCCTACCGTCATGTGCTCGATGGCGAGCCGGCTTCTGCATGGGAACCCGAGCTGGAGATAATCTCGCATCGTCCGTACTCCACGGGCTTCTATTTCGGCGATGCAGAGCAAACCACCGGCAACGACGTGTACGTGCAGCTGTGCGATTGGGTGGGGGAGGTTGTGTCCTGTGCTCCTTCGGCCGGCGGCCAATGGCGCGTGCAGGCGAAGTGCCGCAACCGTTTCTACCAGGGCGATAGCCTCGAGGTGCTCAGTCCCCATAGGCCCATCCGCACCCTTGAGGTGCAGGGCTTGGCCGAGGTGTACGGCACCGATGAGGTGCCGGTGGAGGTCGCCTGCAAGGCCATGGCTCCCTATGCATTCGATGTGCCGTTCGAATTGTGTGCACGTGATATCCTGCGAGTGCGCCGGAAGGATCCGTCGAAGAAGAACTAACGCAACAGCATGTCCGCCTTGTTGCGTTTCGATCCGAATGGTTTACCGTGCGGTAACCGCTTGGGCGGACGCAATCGATTTGTCTACCATCGGGGTACCGAATACCCCTCAAGAAAGGGAGGAAACATGGGAAGGATGTCCACCGAGGCTCTGGAGCTGAAGAACGTCGATGAGCTCACGTTGTACCTGGTGAAGGAGCATAACGCCTACATGCAGTGCCGCGAACTCACCTACTACCTTACCGATGCCAACGACATCTACTGGCGCGCGCAAGACACGAACGCGCTGAACGATAAGGGTCATTTCCCCGACTGCAGCGAGCTGGTCGCCTCGGTTCGCGAGTTCATCGACCTGCCGTTCATCGATGGCAAGGAGTCTATTCGCGACGTGTTCGCCGAGTGCACCTTCTACGCTTCCCGCAAGATCGAGGGCCAGGGATCGCCGGTTCCGGTTGTCTAGACGGCTGTTGGCCCTCAGCTCCAGTGCAGGCGAGCCTTGCGGCTTGCTGCTCTCAGGCATCTTTTGCCGCCCGTGTGCCAAAAGGCGCCGGGCGGTTTTGCTTTGCGAGGGTGGGCGGAGTATCGATTGCCGAATTGAAAACCAGCTTTGACCAGCGCTTAAGGTAAGTTTTTTCGAATCGGCAAAATTTCTTCTTGATCTGACAGGCCGGCTTGGTTAATATAGTCAACGCACTTACGGGGCATTAGCTCAGCTGGGAGAGCGCATGGCTGGCAGCCATGAGGTCAGGGGTTCGATCCCCCTATGCTCCACCAATTACTTTAAGGCTCGCCAAACGGCGGGCCTTTTTTCATGTTCTCACTTGGTGCGACAGGATGCTGCAGGTAGGAAAGGTTCGCGCATGGCTCGTATGAAAGTTGCGGTAAGCGCTTGCTTGCTGGGAGTCCCTTGTCGCTTCGATGGCCGCTCCAAGCCTTCGGCTGCGGTGCAGGGGTTCATCGAGCGCTTCGATTGCAAGGTTGTCCGCATATGCCCCGAAGTGATGGGCGGGCTTTCCATCCCGCACCCTCCGCACGAGCAGAAGCTGCTCGATGGCCGGGTGCACGTGGTGGATTCCCGGGGCAACGACCATACCGATATGTTCCTGGAAGGCTCCCGCAAGGCATGCGAGGCCGCTCTTGCCAAAGGCTGCTCCCATGCCATCCTGAAGGCGAAGAGCCCTTCGTGCGGGGTGGGGGAAGTATACGATGGGACCTTCACCGATGCGTTGGTTGCCGGCAATGGCACTGCGGCGCAGATGATGATCGATGCGGGAATGGAAGTGGTTACCGAAAGGGAGATCGAGCAGCGAATGGGCTACGCGAATACCAGCAGCTCTTCGGCGGAGGCGTTCTTCAAGTAATTGCTTGCGGCAACGATGGCGCGCCCGGAAGCGCCGGGCACCACGGTGATGCCGGCATTGCACATGCTTTCGGCGTCTTTGGGGGAAATGGTTCCGCATAGCAGCACCTTCACCTCTATCTGACGCAGGAAGTTGGCCTGCGAGCCGCACAGATGGCCTTGGCTGGGCAGGTTGCGTGAATCCACCAGTTGGCCGTTTTCCACCGAATAGAAGTTGAAGTTGGTGCAACAGCCGAACTGGCTGCTCACATCCAAACCTTCACTTGCTACGGCGATTCTCATGGCTTCCTAAATCCGATTGGGTAGACTTCCTTAAACACGATACGCATTTCGTTTGCCAACGCGTTAAAGTTTCGTTCAAGGGCGCTATCTAAGGTGCGACAGGAACGGCCCAATATCTTTCAAACTTGCTCTTGCCAAAGCAAGAAAGCTCTGCAATAATAACCAGGCTGTTGCTTCCGAGCAGCATGTCCCCATCGTCTAGCGGTTAGGACGCGGCCCTTTCAAGGCTGAAACACGGGTTCGAGTCCCGTTGGGGGCACCATGAATGAACAGGCTCTGCTTCGGCAGAGCCTTTTTTTCTTGAAGTAGACAGGAGCCGCTTTGAAGAAGCTTATTGCGCAATTCATGAAGTTCGGTGTTGTGGGCGTTATCGCTTTCATCATCGATTACGGCGTGATGATCTTCCTCACCGAAGTGTTCGGTGTGCCGTACCT
Organism: Succinivibrio sp.; assembly: GCA_963643405.1. GTDB lineage: Bacteria > Actinomycetota > Coriobacteriia > Coriobacteriales > Eggerthellaceae > Anaerotardibacter. Next base: position 19,978 of record CAVIKC010000029.1, on the reverse strand, counting down.
TATCAGCACCACGGTTTCCTTCGTGGTCTCAGTTATCTTCAACTACTTTGCATCCATGCGCTATGTGTTCGAGCGTCGCGACGATATGAGCCGTAAGCGCGAGTTCGTCATCTTCGTGGTGCTCTCGGTGTGCGGCCTTGGCATCAACGACCTGTTCATGTGGCTCATGGTCGACTTCCTGTTCATCGATTACCGCATTTCCAAGATCGCGGTCACCTTCATCGTTGCTGTATGGAATTTCGTGACGCGCAAGATCTTCCTCGAGGCCAAGGGCAACGAGCAGGGAGATAATCAGAAGCATTGAGTTTTGCCACAATGCCCCTTGCTTTACCTAGCAGGCTGGGTTGCAGAGGATAGCCGATGAACGCACGAATAGAGAGCATGAGCCATGGGGATGGCAAGATCTACCTTCAGATGGTGCTCGATCGCCTGCATCCCGATGCGAAGGTGCTGCTGGATGCGCGCCTGAAGGACGGCGCCAAGATTCCCGCGCATCTGTTCCCGTTCGACCCGTTGGAAGAGTCTTCCCAGGCAAACTACGTGGTCATCCTTCCCCATTTCGAGGTGCGCGAGGTCGACCTGACGTTCTTGGAGTATTCCGGGGAGGGATCGCCGCTCAACCAGAGCCATCTCACCGTTGAACTGAACCTGGTTCGTTGGCGTACGCGCTTCAACGCACTCGTGCACAATGAGCTCCTTGAGCAGATGTTCGATATCGAACGCGAGTACGGCTCGAACCGCATGAACGTCTACTTCACCGATGCCATCGACGATGGCGACGAGATTGTGGTGAAGATGCTTGCCGACATGCCGCACATCGAGGGCGCCGATGTGATGGTGGGCTTTACCGACAGCCAGGGCACTGAGATAGACCTTCCCATATATCCGCTGGTAGACGAAGTGGTGGCACCAACGCAGTTCGGCGATGGGGAACGTCTGCGCGTGGGCTTTTCGGTTCGGGTTCGTTCCGAATCGAAGGATTTCTGCGTTACCGTCTACGATGCCAATGAATTGGTGCTGGGCGGTTTTGCGCGGTTCTGCGACGAGACATATGCTCCTTTGCGCGAATCGTTCCTGTATTGCGCCACTGATGCGTCCTTCGATTCCCGCTATCCGCGCTGGTTTGCCCGCAACTGCGCCACGCTCGCCATGTTGGAAACCCAGCGGGCCTCCGCATTTGCCCATCAGCCGCTGGTGAGCCTGGTCGTCCCTGTCTATCCCGGTGATGAGGGCTTCCTTCCTGCTTGCAGCGAGGCTCTTCAAGCGCAAACCTATTCGCGCTTCGAGGTGCTGCTTGTTGATGTCGGCGCCGACGAGCTTTCCCTTGCTGATGCCCTTGCCGAATGGGAGGGCGATGACCGTCTGGTGCACTTGGTGCCCGACGGCGAAATGGACGAAGGCCGAGCGCGGCTTACGGGTATGCTCCAATCAAGGGGCGAGGCCTGTGCGGTGCTCAGCCCGCGCGTCATCCTTGCGCCCGAGGCCTTGTACGAATATGTGCGCTGCGTGAACCGCGTGCTTGCCGAAGATGCCGAAAAGGGCGCTTCCTCGGGCCCGATGGGCGTTGGCCGATGCGATGTCGCCTACGTCAACCATGATCGCTTCGATGCCGATGAGGGTCTGCATTCGCCGGTAATGAAGCCCGTCTATTCGCCCGACCTGCTGCTCTCCTACAACTATATGGCGCCGGTGGTGTTCTACTCGCGCACGGTTGTCGAGAAGGTTCAGAAGGGCTCCGGCTTTTCCTCCGATGCCTTCGATTACGATTTGGCGCTGAAGGCCACGGTCTTGGCCCAACGCGTCGAGCGCATCGACAAGGTTCTATGCCACGTGCAGGATGCCCGCACCTTCCCGCCCCATACCCAGTCGCTCTGCGCCCAGCGCGAAGAGGAGGCCTTCCGCTTGGGCCGCAAGGCGTTGGGAAACCATCTGCGGCGGCAGGGGATAGATGCCTTGGTGCTGTCCGATGTCTCCGATCGCCTGTATCGCGTGCGCTATCGCATCCCCAACCAGACGGCCTCCCTTGCCGTGGTGGTCATAGCCGGCAAGGAGCCTGCCTTCTTGGATTCCTGCCTCGCCTCCATCGAGCAAAGCGAGCTTCCCCGAGAAACCCAATTGGTGGTCGTCGAATGCCGGGAAACCGAGCGCAGCACGCAGGTGCTTTGCGAGCATTTGGCCCGCAAGAAACGCTGCAAGGTTGTCTCGTACGAGGGCGGTGCGAACCGAGCCGCCATGGTGAACTCCGCCATAGCCCAAACCCAGGCCGATTTCGTTTTGGTTCTGGAAGGCGATGCCGAGCTGGTAGACCAGGAGGCGATAGCGGCGCTGCTTGCCCATTGCATGCGTTCCGGTGTGGGCGCGGTGGGCGCGAAGCTGCTGTTCCCCGACGATACCATCCGCTCGGCCGGCCTTATGGTGGGGCCATATGGCTTTGCTTCGGGTATTGGCGGGAACCTGCCGCGCACTGCTCGTGGGTACGGCAAGCGTCTGGTGTGCTCCAGCAATGTTTCGGCCGTCTCCCTTTCCGCCATGATGATCCGAAGGGCCGCCTTTGACGAGGTGGGCGGCCTCGACGAGCGCTTCGAGGTGCGCCCCTGCGAGGTGGACTTCTGCCTGAGGCTGGCGAAAGCGGGCTATTTGGTTGCGCTCGATGGCGACATCGAGGTGTACCGCCGCGATTCCGATTCGGATGGCAGGGCGTCCCTTTCCGAAAGGCAGCGCCTGCGTTCCGAGCGGGAAAAGGCGTTCTTCCACTATCGGTGGCCGCGTCTGTTCGCTGAGGGCGACCCGTACATGAGCGCCTGCCTTGATCCGCACGCGCCCTATTTCCTGCTGAACGCCAGGTCGTAGGGGTCATTGCCCAGGTTTGCCGCTGGCTATAAGCAGAAAGAATAGTGCACGGCCGGCACACGGGCGCACTGGATGCTGCCAGGCCTGGCGCCTGGGTTATAGTAGGAGAGCTGTTTATCGGCGCCGGGTTTGCCTGCGCTTTGATATAAGGAATAGAACATGATTGAAATCGAACATCTGAACAAGACCTACGTGTCGTCGCAGGGTGAAGAGCATATCGCCCTTACCGACATCAACCTCAGCATCGCCGATGGCTCCATCTTCGGCATCATCGGCCAGTCGGGCGCCGGCAAGTCCACCCTGGTGCGCTGCCTCAACCTGCTCGAGCGCCCCACATCGGGGTCCATCACCATCAACGGCCGCGACATCACCGGCCTTTCGGGCAAGGAGTTGCGCGAGTTCCGCAGCTCGGTGGGCATGATCTTCCAGAACTTCAGCCTGCTTCAGCAGCGCACGGTGCTGCGCAACGTCACCTTCCCGCTGGAGCTTCGCCATACCGACAAGAAGGAAGCGGAAAAGCGCGCCCGCGAGCTTCTGGAGTTGGTTGGCCTGGCCGATAAGTGCGAAAAGTACCCCAGCCAGCTTTCCGGTGGCCAGCAGCAGCGCGTGGCCATTGCCCGTGCGTTGGCGAACAACCCGTCCATCATGCTGTGCGACGAGGCCACCAGCGCGCTCGACTCCATGACCACGCATTCCATCCTGAAGCTCCTCAAGGACATCAACAAGGAGCTGGGCGTCACCATCGTGCTCATCACCCACTCGCTCGCGGTTGCGGAGCTCGTCTGCGACAACATCGTGGTCATCGACGATGGGAAGATCGTGGAAGAAGGCAAGACCGAAGAGGTGTTCGCCAACCCGCAAAGCGATGTTGCCCGCAAGCTGCTGGAAAAGAGGCTCTAAACCATGGAATACTTGCAGACGTTCTTCGACCAGTTCGGTGCCCTTTTGCTGCAGGGTACCTGGGACACCATCGTAATGAGCCTGGTGTCCACGTTCTTCGCCTACGTTATCGGCATCCCGCTGGGCGTGCTGCTGGTGCTCACCGACCCGAAGAAGGGGCTTTTGCCTCACCGTGCGCTCAACGCCGTTCTGGGTTGGATCGTGAACATCGGCCGTTCCATCCCGTTCATCATCCTGCTGGTTGCCCTTATCCCGTTCACCCGTATCGTGGTGGGCACATCGCTGGGCGTTCCCGGCGCGGTGGTTCCGTTGGTGGTTGCCGCCGCTCCCTTCGTTGGGCGCATGGTGGAGCAGAGCTTGGCCGAAGTCGATGCCGGCCTGGTGGAAGCTGCTCAGAGCTTCGGCGCCTCTACCTGGCAGATTGTGGTGAAGGTGTACCTGTGGGAAAGCCTCCCCTCGCTTATCAGGGGCTTCTCCATCGTGCTTATCACCTTGCTGGGCTACTCCGCCATGGCGGGCACAGTTGGCGCCGGCGGCTTGGGCGACATCGCCATCCGCTACGGCTACCAGCGCTACATGGGCGATGTGATGGCCGCCACCATCATCATCCTCATCATTTTGGTGCAGATCGTGCAGAGCGGCTGCGACTTCACCGCCCGCAAGATCGACCGCAAGAAGTAACCGCTGCACCCTTCAACGAATGGAAGCGGTCAACTGGGGAAAGAGACCCTGGTTGGCCGCTTTTTCGCGTTAAAAGCCGGTAACCCGTACGAAACACCCCGCTCGCTATAATGAAACAAACAAGCAAAGCCAAGGAAGGACAAGCTATGGCCAGCAGCCCTGATCAGGATTATGTTCTTAGGACCATCAAGAGCCGCGATGTCCACTTCGTGCGCTTCTGGTTCTGCGATGTGCTGGGGCACATGAAGTCGTTCGCGGTTATCCCCAGCGAACTGGAAAACGCCTTCGAAGAGGGCATGGGCTTCGACGGCAGCTGCGTGCGCGGCTTCGCCCCTACCAGCGAATCGGACATGCTGGCCTGTCCCGAGGCGTCCACCTTCCAGATCTTGCCGTGGCGCCCCGAGCGCAACGCGGTTGCCCGCATGTTCTGCTCCATCAAGACACCCGAAGGCGAGTACTTCGACGGCGATTCCCGCAATGTGCTGAAGCGCCAAGCCGCCAGGGCCGAAGAACTGGGCTTCATCATGAATGTGGGGCCGGAGTTGGAGTACTACTACTTCAAGGATCACACAGGCACGGAAGTGCTCGACAACGGCGGCTACTTCGACCTTACCTCGCTCGACATGGCAAGCGACCTTCGTCGCGACACCATCCTCACCTTGGAGAAGATGGGCATCCCCGTTGAGTACTCCCATCACGAAAGTGGCCCTTCCCAGCAGGAGATCGACCTGCGTTTCGACGATGCCCTCAGCATGGCCGACAACGTGATGACCTACAAGATGGTGGTTAAGGAGATAGCCAACAAGTACGGTGTGTACGCCTCATTCATGCCTAAGCCCATCGCCTCCGCTCCCGGCTCTGGCATGCATATCCACCAAAGCCTGTTCGATGTGGAGGGCAACAACGCCTTCTTCGATGCCTCCGACCCCGATGGCTACAACCTTTCCAAAACGGCCAAGCACTATATTGCCGGCCTGTTGAGGTACGTCCCTGAATTCAGCCTTCTTACCAACCCCAGCGTGAACTCCTACAAGCGCCTGGTGCCCGGCGGGGAAGCCCCGGTATGCATTTCCTGGGCACGCAACAACCGTTCCGCCCTAGTACGCATTCCTGGCTACAAGCCCAACAAGGAAGAGGCATGCCGCGTGGAGCTGCGCAGCCCCGACCCGGCGGCCAACCCCTACTTGGTGTTCTCGGCCGTTCTTGCGGCGGGCCTGAAGGGCATCGAGGAAGAGCTTGAGCTCTGCCCGCCTATGGAGGAATCCATCGAGGGTGCCACCTCCCGCCAGGAGCTCATCGATGCCGGTTACCGCGTTCTGCCCGACACCTTAGGTGAAGCGGTGGAGCTGTTCGCCAAGTCGGAGCTCATGAAAGAGGTTCTGGGCAAGCATATCCATTCCTTCCTGGTAGACGCCAAGCGCGAGGAATGGAACGAATACCAAAAGCAGGTATCCGGCTGGGAACTCGATCGATATCTGGGTGTGCTGTAGGAGGACGTCATGCAACAACGGAAGAACGTCATATTCATTGCCGACAGCCTCGACAATGCCCATAAGTTCCAGGCAGTGCTTTCCAGCCTCGATGTGGATGTTGCCGCCGGGTCTTCGCTTCAGTTCAAGAAGCTGCTCTCCGACAATCCTTCCTATGATCTGGTTATCTACGAAGCGACCGCTGAAGCCGCGCCGACGTTGGCGGCGGTAGAGCAGGCGCTCATCGACGACGGGGGAGTGCCCATCCTCATCATCGTGAAGGAGGAAATGCTCTCGGGCTTCCGCCTTCCCGTGCAGATCAACTGCGACTTCGTGGTGCATGGTGCCAGCTCCGAGGAATGCTCCTTGCGCATCCGCCAGCTGCTGTGGCCCGGCAACGAGAGCTCCACCAACGACTTCATCAGCATCGACGGCATGACCATCAATTTGGCAACCTATCAGGTAACGGTGGGCGGCGAGCCCGTTGATTTCACGTACTTGGAATATGCGCTGCTTGCCTTCTTGGTAACGCATCCAGGTCGCACCTACTCTCGTGATGCGCTGCTGCGCCGCGTGTGGGGCTTCGACTACTTCGGCGGTTCCCGCACGGTCGATGTCCATGTCAGGCGCGTCCGCGCGAAGCTGGGCCCCGAGCTTTCCCAGCACTTGGAAACCGTTCGCGGCGTAGGCTACCTCTGGAGCTAGCGGCTCGGTTCCCTTGGGGCCTTTGCTTGCGCAGATCCTGCCCCGGTTCGGATGCCGTTCCTCAAGAGGGGTGCGCGAGTCCCGTACCCGCGATGGCCGAGCATGGCTTACGCGGCGGGTGAGCGGTCCCGCGCCAAGCGGCTATAATCGTAGGGTTCGAACACGAGAGGAACCCTCATGACCAAAACCGTAGCCGTTATCGACGGAAACTCGCTCATGCATCGCGCCTACCATGCGGTACCGCCTACTATGACGGCGCCCGACGGCACCCCCACCAATGCGGCGTTCGGGTTCTTCTCCATGTTGCTCAAGTTCATCGAGGTCGAGCAGCCCGATGCGCTGGTGTGCGCTTTCGACAAGGGTCGCCCCCAGTTCCGTATCGATGCCTTGGAGCAGTACAAAGCACAGCGCCCACCCATGGACCAAGATCTAAAGGTTCAATTTCCGGTGGTAGAGAGCCTGTTGGCCGCCATGAACGTTCCCGTCGTGGCTCTTCCTGGCTGGGAGGGCGATGACATCTTGGGTACCGTTGCCGCCCGCAACGAGCAGCTGGGCTATAAGACGTTGCTGGTCACTGGCGACAAAGACGCCTATCAGCTGGCAAGCGACCTTACCAAGATCGTCACCACTAAGCGCGGCATAACCGATGTGGTGGTGTACGGTCCTGCCGAAGTGGAGGAACGCTACGGCGTGAAGCCCAGCCAGTTCACCGACTTCCTGGGCCTGAAGGGCGATAAAGCCGACAACATCCCCGGCGTTCCCGGCATCGGCGACAAGAAGGCCGCTTCCATGCTGCAGTCCTACGGCAACCTGGAGGGCATCTACGCGAACTTGGACAAGTTCAAGGGCAAGCAGCTGGAAAACCTTACCAACCACAAAGACGATGCATTCCTTTCACGCCAAGTGGCAACCATCGTGCGCGATGCCGACTTCGACTTGGACGTAGAGGCGGTGTCTTTCCCCGATTTCGAGCCTGAGAAGGTGACCGAGGCGTTCACCGAGGTGCGAATGATGGCGCATCTGCAGAAGGTTTTGGCGCTGCAGGGCGGCAAGGTCGAGACCGTCGATCTGGGGCCATGGGATACCATTCTTGAGGGCGAACAGGCCCAGCAGGCGCTTGAGGCTCACCTTGCGGATGGCTACCTGGCGGTTTCCTGGGCGCGCAATGCCCAAGCCTCCCTTTTCGATGAAGGGCTTTCCCTTGCCGTCGGCCTGGGGGAAGACGGTACCGCTCTTTTCCGCAACGATGAAGCGGAAGCGGCTATCGCTCTCATGGTCCGCGAAGCGGCCATAGCCGTTGCCGATGCTAAGGCGCTTCTTGGCGTGGTGTTCCCGCCCGATACCGCCAAGCCTGCAAAGGTATCTGCCGGGGAAGCGCTCGATGCCTGCCTGTTCGATGTGACCCTTGCCGCCTATGTGGCTGATTCCAACAACGGGATGGCTGGCCTCTCCTCCCTCATGGAGCGCTATGGCGGCGCCATGCTCCCCGAGGAGGAAGACCCCGACAAGTCCTTGGCCCTCCAGGCTGCTGCGGTGGCCGCATTGGTAGAGCCCCTTTCCCGGGCCTTAGACGAAACGGGCGCACGCAAGGTCTACGATGCCGTCGATCTGCCGTTGGTGGGGGTTCTCTCGTGCATGGAGCGCACCGGTGCGGCCCTGGACACCGATCATCTGGCGAAGCTCGCCGAAAGCACGGGCGCAGAGGTGGATCGTCTGAAGAGCGCCATCTATCAAAGTGCCGGACGCGAATTCAACGTCGATTCGCCCAAGCAGCTTTCCGAGGTCCTGTTCAACGAGTTGGGGCTTACCCCGGGCAAGAAGAACCGCAACGGCTACTCCACGGATGCCCGTGTGCTGAAGGAGCTTACCGCCGAGCACGAGTTGCCGGGTTTGATGTTGGAGTATCGCGAATATGCCAAGATCAAGTCCACCTACATCGACGCCCTGCCCTCCATGCGTGCAGGGGATGGGCGAATCCACTCCTCGTTCAACGAGATGGTTACCACCACCGGTCGCCTTTCCTCCTCCAACCCGAACTTGCAGAACATCCCGGTTCGCACCGATTTCGGTCGCCAGATCCGTGCTTGCTTCGTTCCCCTGGCCGAAGGAGAGGTGTTCCTTTCTGCCGACTACTCGCAGATCGAGCTGCGCCTGCTGGCCCACCTTTCTGGTGACGAGCACCTGATCGCCTCGTTCAACTCCGGCGAGGACTTCCATGCCAGTACCGCCTCGCGCGTGTTCGGCGTGCCCATGGAAGAGGTCACGCCGCAGATGCGCAGTCGCGCAAAGGCTGTGAACTTCGGCATTGTGTACGGCCAGCAGGCCTACGGCCTTTCCCAATCGCTGCACATCCCGTTCTACGAGGCCAAGGAGATGATCGACCGCTATTTCGAGGTGCACCCTGGCGTACGTGCGTATCTTGATGGGGTGGTGGCTCAGGCCCATGAAGACGGCTTTGCCTCAACGCTTTTCGGGCGTCGTCGCTATATTCCCGAGCTGAAGGCGAAGAATCCCGCCCAGCGTGGTTTCGGCGAGCGTACCGCCATGAATCACCCCATGCAGGGCACGGCGGCCGATATCATCAAGATGGCGATGCGCCAGGTGCAGGAAGAGCTGCTGAATCGTGGTCTTGCGGCGCGCTTGATGCTTCAGGTTCACGACGAGCTGGACCTTTCGGTCCCTGAGTCCGAGGTTGAAGAGGTGTCGCAGCTGGTCCAGGGCGTTATGGAATCGGTGGTGGAACTTTCCGTCCCGTTGTTGGCCGATGTCCAGTGCGGCTCCAACTGGGCCGAAGCCCATTAGCCCGTTTGGCATCCTGCGCGCGGGAGTTGGGATCGTTCCTGGCTGTTCCATGCCGGCGTTTCGTCAGCCCGTGCGGAGCGGTTCTCCGATCGGGTTGGTTTCGCTGGCTTGGCTTGTTTGCTCATCGCTTCCCTTTATAGGGTTTTGCCGTGAGCGGTTGCTCCAGGGCTTCCAATGGGGTTATTCGCCGAGGCGTACCATTTTAACGGGTAAAATCGCCGATGCCGAAGGCTGCAGCAATTACTTTGCTAGCATGATCTCCATTAAGAGGAAAGGGAGATCGTGAGTACGTTCATCGGCAACAATATTCACTCTATCAGGGTAAATTTTGGATTGACCCAAGATCAGTTCGCTGAGGTCACCGGTATCAGCCAAACGTCCATCTCGGCTTGGGAATGCGGAAAGAGCATTCCGCGTCTCACTAGCGCGCAGCTTATCATGGATGCCTTTCCCGGTTTGGAGTTCGACGATCTGTACAGTCAGTCGCTCGGCTATTCCCGCCGAGTGTTGCGTGGCACCAACGAAAGCCCAGACAGCCGTTTCCTCTATGCTCCGCTCTATGGCTCGATTGCTGCCGGTAAACCCATCGACATGCTGGAGACCGATGAATGCCATCCCATACCAGGGGTCTTGGCAAAGCGCTACCCTGGGGCTTTCTATCTGAGGGTGCAGGGCGATTCGATGAACCGAAAGCTGCCGAATGGCTGTTATGCCCTCGTGGATCCGCTGGTTACCGAGACAATCGATGGGAAGGTCTATGCCGTATGCGTGGGCGCTTCGGAGGCAACGGTTAAGCGTGTGCGCAAGCGGAATGGCGGCATCGTTCTGGAGCCGGATTCGACAGATCCCTCTTTCACGCCTTTGGTGTTCGATGATGCCGACGAGTGCGAGCAGACACTTTCCGTCATCGGTCAGGTTGTCTGGTACAGCATCCCCTACGATTTCGACATATAGCATCGCGTTCGATGCCTGCGGGCATTGCAATGGCGGCGCAGCTTTCTTGGGGAAGCGCCGGCGGTTGGCGAGCCCACACTCCCCTCAAGCTGCATACCGGTAACCGGGCTATAGCGAGCTTGCCGGCATCAGAGCCGAAGACGTAAACGCAGGAAACAGGGCCGATGGCTTCGATGAGCCGTCGGCCCTTGCCGTATGGGCAGAGATAGCTTCCTTAATGCTCGCCTCGCCGCGTTCCCTGATTCCTGAACAGCACCTGTCAAGCGGGTCTTTCACCGTAACTTCCCAGGTGGCATGTTTGACGGTGGGATAATACCCGATAAACTGGTAAGACCTTACTAGGAAGGGTTCTGATGGAAAGTTGGCTTTTCCGGGCGCGCCGAGCATCCGGTCTTTCGGTTGACGAGTGTGCAAAGCATCTATGCTTATCGCGGGATAGCTACCTTGAGCTCGAACTTACCCCCGGCAAACTGTGCCTAAACGAAGTGTTCGCCTTGCAGTCGCTTTTCAACGAAGAGGGCAACGGCATCCTTTGGGACGCGCTGCTCGACTTGAAGCCGCTGGGCGTCTAGCACCGCGTTTCGCATCTGGCCCTTTAGCCGTCGCGGTGTGCACCTGTTCCCTTCTGCCAAAGCTCATCTTGTGGTGCCTCGGCATTTCGGCGTTTCCGATGCGTGCCGCGTCCTTGCAAACCGCTTTGTCCCTTGACGGGTTGGCGTGCTTGGGTGCAAGAATGAACAGTCGGGTTTCTCCGGCATAGTCCAAAAATCAAAAGACAGAACAAAGCAACCTCGATTCGCGGGGGTTGTTGTCTCTCGGTTGCGGCCTTGGTCCTACGTGCGTTGCGCGTTGCGTGCTGTCACCTATGAAAGGAATTCTATGGGTGATACTGAACGTGTTCGCAATTCCGCCAAGGTTCTGGTGGCTATTTCGATCGGTGCCTTCCTGGTGTTCGCCGCATTCACTGTTGTGGCCATCATCGTGAACCTGATGTTCGTGGGCAACTTCGAGAAGCTCACGCATCCCAAGCTCGATATCGCATCCGTTGCCCTTATCTGCCTTGGCCTTATCGGCATCATGTACGCAATCTCAACTGCGTTCTCGGATCAGATGGTGGCGGGCGTCTCCTTCATCATCGGCGCGGTGTGCCTCGGTGCGTTCATCGTTCGCCAGAAGAAGATCGAAAACCCCTTGCTGGACCTGCGCCCCTTCGCCGACAAGGGCTTTGTCTGCGGCGTGGTCGTGGTGTTCATCGCTTTCATGGCAGTGTTCGCCATGAATATCCTGCTGCCGCTGTTCATGCAGAACAAGATGGGATTCAGCGCGCTCGACGCGGCGCTTACCCTGTTGGTTCCCTGCGTGTCGTGCGTGGTGTTCGCCCCGTTGGCCGGCAAGCTGTTCGACCGTTATGGCTTCAAGTACGCACTTCCCGCGGCCCTGTTGGTTATGGCGGGCTTCCTGTTCCTCATCGGCTATCTGGGCGGTGCCGCAACTGCGGTTCTTATCGCTGCGGTGTACCTGCCTATCCTGTGCGGGTGCAACTTCAGCATCGGCCCTTCGCAGAGCTTCGCGCTCGACAGGCTCACCGAAGAGCTGCATCCCCATGGCGTTACCGTGTGCTACACGGCAATCCAGGTGGCGGGCTGCATCGGCTCCTTGTTCTACGTCGGCATCATGAGCGGCGTGCAGCAGCAGGTCTTGTCCGCGGGCGCTGCTGCGGGCGATGCGGTAACAGCAGGTTTCACCGCAAGCTGCACCGCTGCATCCGTCCTGGCGCTGATGGGCTTCTGCTTCGCGGTGGCTACGGCGGTGTTCTCCGTTCGCAAGCCCGTTTCCCCCGTGGTTTCCTCGTCCGACCAGGCTATCTCCCAGGTCGTGTTCACGGACGCGTATTCCGTTCCCAGCTCGGCCAGCGCCTATGATGCCCTGCTGCTCATGACCGAGCACCACACCAGCGGCCTGCCGGTGGTGGCAGCCGATGGCTCTGTTGCCGGGTTCGTTTCCGATGGCGATATCATCCGCGCAATCGCCGACGAACCGGAAGACAAGCTGGATATGGCGTACGTCTACAGCGAATGGAAGCGCAGCGGCAGCCTGGAGCAGTCGCTTGGACGCTTGAAGGACGTTGCCGTCTTGGATGTTTCCACTACGAAGGTGGTAAGCGTGGAACGGGAGCAGGGCATCGAACGCGCATGCCGCCTGCTCTCGTCTCGCAACATCAAGAAGATCCCCGTCACCGAAAACGGCAAGATCATCGGCGTGGTTGGCCGAAGCAACCTCCTTCGCTACCTTATCGGGCAAGGGGCTTCCGCTTAGCCGGCAGTGGAGTTTGCCCGTAGGCGCTGGGTGCGGCTCGGCAAAGGGCTCGCCCCGCGTGCTTGGTGCGGCTCGGCGAAGGGCCTGTCTGCTCGTGCTTGGTGCGGCTTGGTGAGGGATTCGGCCTCCGCTGCGCATTCGTCGCTCTGCACGCTTCCCCTCCCCGCCATCGCCTTACATGCCCTTCTTCCCTTATTGTGCCGTCTTTGATTGAAGCTGAATACGGATCCATCGTTCGCCGTCCGCATCATAGGGTGCCAACCCAGGGTGCGGGCGGCGCTTTGGTATCCTTGGGTACGAACAAGTGAAGCCCGGCATGTTTTCGGGCTTTGTCGATAGGAGTTGCTGTGCCGAAGTTACTGCAATCGTTGTCCGTTGGGCCCCTTGTCTTGCGAAACCGCCTGGTAATGCCGCCTATGGCTACCGAGAAATCGGAAGGGGAGGGCAAGGTAAGCCAAGCGCTGCTCAGCTATTACGACGAGAAAACCAAGGGCGGCTACTTCGGCTTGGTGGTAACCGAGCACAGCTACATCTGCGAAGAGGGGAAAGCCAGTGTGCATCAGGTTTCCTTTGCGCACGATGAAGACGTTCCCGGTTTGGCGAAGCTCGCCGAGGTCATCCATCGCAACGGCTCGAAGGCCATTGCCCAGATCAACCATGCGGGCGGCAAATCCATTTGCGCCCTGAACGGGGCAGCTCTGGCCCCGGCGCCTTCTGCCATGCCGTACACCACCACGCGCGGCGAAGCGGTGCAGGCACGCGCTATGACCCAGGAAGAGATCGATGCGGTAGCTTCTGCGTTCGCGGCTGCCGCCCGCCGTGCCAAGGAGGCCGGCTTCGATGGGGTGGAAGTCCATTCCGCCCACGGCTACTTGCTCAGCCAGTTCTACTCGCCGCTCACCAACAAACGAACCGACCGATACTCCGGTGCCACCATCGAGGGGCGCATGCGCCTGCATTGCCAGGTGTTGGCTGCAGTCCGCGAGGCTGTTGGCGCCGATTTCCCCATAGCGGTGCGCCTGGGAGCGTGCGACTACCAGGAGGGTGGCTCAACCACGGAAGATGCCGTTGCTGCAGCGAAGATCTTGGAGGCTGCCGGGGCAGACTTGCTGGATATCTCGGGCGGCCTGTGCGGGTACCGCGGGTCCGGCTCCAAGGAAGAGGGCTACTTCGGCGAAGAAGCCGCTGCAATCCGCAGTGTGGTTGGCATCCCCGTTATCCTTACCGGCGGCGTTCGCACGCCCGAAGGTGCTGAGCGCCTGCTGGAAGAAGGCAAGGCCGACTTGGTGGGCGTGGGGCGTGCGGTGCTCAAGGATTCATCATGGGCGAAGGCCGCAATCGAGCAGTTCGGCGGCGTCCCCGTGCGTGGCACGGTGTTCTTCGATTACGATGGAACGCTTCATGACAGCATGGCCATCTACGGGCCGGCCTTCCGTGCCGCCTATGCGTGGCTGGTCGAAGAAGGCCATATGCCGCCGCGCGAGTTCACCGATGAATGGATCAGTCAGTGGCTGGGCTGGACTACCGAGAACATGTGGACCACCTTCGCCCCCGATTTGGCCGAGCCGATTTGGCGCCATGCGGCGAAGATCGTCGGCCGCGAGATGGATCGCCTTACCGAGGAAGGCGTGGCGCGCCTGTTCGACGACGTGCCTGAGTTACTGGAGGAACTGAAGGCCGAAGGATACCAGCTGGCGTTCCTCAGCAATTGCCGCACCGATTACATGAACGTTCACCGCAAGGTGTTCGGCTTGGACAGGTTGTTCGATGCCTATTATTGGGCGGAAGGCTATGGCGACATCCCGAAATGGAAGATTTACCAGCAGGTAAGCAGCCGTCATGCGTTCCCGCAGATCATGGTAGGCGACCGATTCCATGATATGGAGGTTGCCGAGAAGGCGGGCATTCCCTTTGTGGGTTGCGCGTATGGGTTCGGAGCCGAAGGCGAACTTGCTGGAGCTACCGTCGTCGTTGATGCGCCCAAGGAAATCCCAGATACGATCATGGAGGTGCTCTAATGGGTTTTTGCACAAATTGCGGCGCGAAATTGGAGGACGATGCGGCATTCTGCACCAATTGCGGCGCGCGTGTCAAAGGTACCTTCGAGGCCCAGCCCGTCGGCTCTCCTGAATCAGGGTCCGAGGACGGTAAGGGAAAGACGGTCGCGCTGATTGCCGTCCTGGTCGTGGTGGCGGTAGCGTTGATCGTGGTGGGCTTCACGCTCTTGAAGCCTGCGGTGGAGAGCGCTGTGGCGAACCTTTCCGGTCAAACCTCGCATTCGGCCCAGCAGGACAGCCAGGCCGATTCAGACTCCTCGGCGGGCAGCTCGGGGAAAAGCAAGGATTCCGCCGATTCATCGGCGGAGAAATCCCGGAACAGCGCCTCGACATCAAGCTCCGTGACTTTGACCGCGGCTTCCGGGTTTGCCTGTGCTGCCCAGGACGTCGTTTTCCCCACCTATTCCGCTTCCTCCACCTTGGATCCGAGTGAGTACGGGAATTACTGGGCAGAGAACCTCGATGACGACTCGTGGTCGACTGCCTGGGTCGAAGGGGTGTCCGGCTCGGGTGCTGGCCAGAGCGTGAGAATGACCTCTCCTTCCGACCAGAAGAAGAGCGTCACCACGGTCGAGATCATGGCGGGTTATGCGAAATCGACCGACATCTACTACAAGAATGCCCGCCCGAAGCAGGTATCGCTGTTGGCTGATTCGGGCAAGGTGATTGCCCAGGTTACGCTTGCGGATTCTTATCAGACGGTGCAACGGATAACATTCCCTGCGCAAAGCACTGCATCGATAACCCTCCGCATCGATTCGGTGTACGAGGGAAACAAGTACGAGGACTGCGCAATCTCCGAATTGAGGTGCAGCTAAGGGAGGGTGCCCCCGCAGCTTCATGGCAAGTTTTTGCGGCTGAAACCTTCAACGCCTATACTTGTTTCGTTTATACGAAAGGCGCGCAACGGCGCGCTTTCAGGCAACGGAAGGAAGCACGATGCCCACTTACGCGGAAATGGGAAAAGAAGAGCTCACCACGCTCAAGACCGCACTGACCGAGGAATACGAGACATTCAAGACGCAGGGGCTTTCCCTGAATATGGCGCGCGGCAAGCCTGGTTCCGACCAGCTTGACCTGAGCATGCCCATGCTGGACATCCTGCCTTCCACCGATGAATGCAAGGCGGCTTCCGGCACCGACATCCGCAACTACGGCGTGGTAGACGGCCTGCCCGAGGCCAAAGAGCTTATGGCATCCATGCTCGATGACTCCGCGGACAACACCATCGTGTTCGGCAACTCCAGTCTGAACATCATGTACGACACCGTTATGCGCTGCTGGGTGTTCGGCACCTTGGGTTCCACCCCGTGGAGCCAGCTGGAAAAGGTCAAGTTCGTGTGCCCCGTTCCCGGCTACGACCGCCACTTCGGCGTAACCGAGGCTTTCGGCATCGAGATGGTAACCGTTCCCATGACCGACTGCGGCCCCGACATGGACGCTGTGGAGGAACTGGTTGCCAACGATTCCTCCTTCAAGGGCATCTGGTGCGTTCCCAAGTACTCCAACCCCGGTGGTGTCACCTATTCTGATGAGGTTGTGCGCCGTTTGGCTTCCATGAAGTGCGCCGCAGAGGATTTCCGCATCTTCTGGGACAACGCCTACACCGTGCATCATCTGTACGACGATGCTGCTCAGCAGGACCAGCTGCTCGACATCGCCGCTGCCTGCGTGGAAGCCGGCAACCCCAACCGCTACTTCAAGTTCGCCTCCACTTCCAAGGTAACCTTCCCCGGCGCCGGCGTTGCCGCTATGGCCGCCAGCCCCGAAAACGTTGCCGAGATCAAGAAGCGCATGGGCGTTCAGACCATCGGCCACGACAAGCTCAACCAGCTGCGCCACGTCCGCTTCCTGAAGGATGCCGACGGTATCGCTGCCCATATGGCGAAGCATGCCGCCATCATCCGTCCGAAGTTCGAGCTGGTGCTGAAGATGCTGGAAGAGGGCTTGGCTGAAACCGGCAGCTGCTCCTGGAGCAACCCACGCGGCGGCTACTTCGTTTCCTTCGATGGCCCCGAGGGCACCGCAAAGCGCATTGTTTCCCTGGCAAAGGAGGCGGGCGTTACCATGACCGGTGCTGGCGCCACCTACCCTTACAAGAACGATCCCGCCGACTCGAACATCCGCATCGCTCCCACGCTCCCTCCGCTGAGCGAGCTGGAGAGCGCCCTGAAGGTGTTCGTCTGCTGCGTCAAGCTTGCAACCGTGGAAAAGCTGCTTGAGGCCTAGGCTCTTCGCGGGCTTCTTCGTTGTCGGTGGCAACTGGGCCGGCAGCGGGTTTTGCCGAGGGCGGACATCCCCTGCGATCGGGGGTGAATCCGCTTGCAGGTGGGGAGGGGCCCTTGATGGCGTAAGCGAAGGCTCTTCCATTGCCGACCGAGGATTTCTGCAGTCCAAATGCGCGCCCATCGAACGAGCGCGCATTTCTTTTGCATCTGAAGCGCGTTCCCTGTAACCCGCTCAAAGGCCATAGGGTGCGCTTGCTTCGGTGATTAACACACCAGAATCAGGGATGTCGTATAATCCGTCACTATCGTTGACTAAAGCGAATCGGGTAGCTGCCCTCTTGTCCCGGAGTCCCCGGTTCCGCAAGTTATCGGTGTCTTTGCGGCACGGATTGAAACTTGCCGGGGCGCAACCGCTTCACTTTGCCTCAATGGCCCGCACGTTCCCGATCAGAAAGCGAATGGCATGGTATCTCATGATTTCTGGGTATTGCTCGCAATGCTCCTCTACTTCATCGTGGTCGTGGTCATCGGCTTCGTGTATGCGAAGAAGTCGAACCAGTCCACGGAGAACTATTTCTTGGGCGGAAGGCGCTTGGGCCCTTGGCTCACGGCCCTTTCTGCGGAAGCGTCCGACATGTCGGGTTGGTTGCTTATGGGCCTTCCGGGCGTTGCCTACTTCACGGGTGCATCCGATGCCATGTGGACGGCCATCGGTCTGGCCATCGGCACGTACCTTAACTGGCTGTTTGTCTCAAAGCGCCTGCGCAAGTACTCGGAAGTTGCCAACAACTCCATCACGCTGCCCGATTTCTTCTCGAATCGCTTCCACGACAAGAAGAACATCCTCATGACCATCTCGGCGCTTGTCATCCTGCTCTTCTTCTCTATTTATGTAGGCAGCTGCTTCGTTACGTGCGGCAAGCTGTTCGCCACGCTCTTCGGGCTCGATTACGCCACGATGATGATCTTGGGTGCCATGATCGTGTTCCTGTACACCTTCGTGGGCGGCTACCTTTCCGTATGCACCACCGACCTTATCCAGGGCACCATCATGATCTGCGCCCTGGTTGTGGTGTTCCTCGGCTCCATCGCCAGTGCCGGCGGCATCGACAACACCGTGGCCTTCCTTCAGAGCATCCCAGGGTTCCTCTCGGGCACCGAGATCGCCACGCCGATTGTGGGCGAGGATGGAAAGCAGCTGGTGGAAGCCGGTATGCCGCTGTTCGGCGAGGCGGGCCAGTACGGCGTCATCACCATCGTATCCGGCCTTGCATGGGGTTTGGGCTATTTCGGCATGCCGCAGGTGCTGGTTCGTTTCATGAGTGCCACTCATTCCAGCGAGCTGCGCAAATCCCGCCGCATTGCCACGGTTTGGGTTGTGGTTTCCCTGTTCAGCGCTGTGTCCATCGGCCTTATCGGCCGTGCGGTCATCCCCACGGAGTTCCTCACGCAGGCTAGCGCCGAGAACATCTTCATCGTGCTGTCGAACATGATCCTGCCCTCGTTCATGTGCGGCTTGGTGGTTTCGGGCATCTTCGCCGCATCCATGTCATCGTCATCCTCGTACTTGCTTATCTCTGGCTCTGCAGTTGCGGAGAACATCTATCGCGGCCTTGTCAAGAAGGACGCCACCGATACGCAGGTGATGATCGTGGCCCGCCTTACCCTGGTAGCCGTGTTGCTCTTCGGCATCGTCATAGCGCTTGACGAGAACTCGTCCATCTTCCAGGTGGTCTCGTACGCCTGGGCGGGCTTCGGCGCCTCGTTCGGCCCGTTGATGATCATGAGCCTGTATTGGCGCCGCACGAATTTCCAGGGCGCCCTGGCGGGCATGTTGGTGGGTGCTGCATCGGTGCTGATATGGCATGGCCTTGTAAAGCCCCTGGGCGGCATCTTCGGCGTATACGAGCTCCTGCCCGCGTTTATCCTCAGCCTGCTGGCTATCGTAGTGGTGTCGCTTGCCACGAAGGAGCCCGATAGCGAGGTTGTGGAGGAATTCGACACGTATATGGATTCGGAGTGCTAGGGCGGTTTCCCAGATCGGATTCCAACCGAAATATTTTCTGAAAACTTTTCAACGAGGGGAGTCGAAGCAATGGATTCGGCTCCCCTCGTTGACGATGGTGGGGTATCGAACTAAAGCTGATGACCAGGCATTTCTTAAAGTGCAGAAGAAAAACGGGGAGGATGGTGTGGATGGATATGCCCGGGGGCGTGTAAAGGATTGACATGACTTTCATCTTTGCGTATCATTCCCTTGCTCGCTTGAACGGGAACAACGTTCAAAGCGAACAGCAGCTTGAAAATTGCACATGATTCCAAGCGAATTCGGGAGTGTTCCAGAGCGGTCAAATGGGACGGACTGTAAATCCGTTGGCTACGCCTTCCAAGGTTCGAATCCTTGCACTCCCACCACTCGCCCACATAGCTCAGCAGGTAGAGCACTTCGTTGGTAACGAAGAGGTCAGCAGTTCGAGTCTGCTTGTGGGCACCATTTACTTGGCGGTATAGCTCAGTTGGTTAGAGCACACGGTTCATACCCGTGGCGTCACTGGTTCGAATCCAGTTACCGCTACCAAATATTCCGCTTACGCACGGTAAGCTTTTACTTTATCGAATACAAACTCGCCTTTAAGGGCGATTTTGTGCATTCCCACCAATAAGGAGGAATAATGTCTAAGGAAAAGTTCGAGCGTTCCAAGCCCCATGTTAACATCGGCACCATCGGCCATGTTGACCACGGCAAGACCACGCTGACTGCTGCGATCTCCAAGACCCTGTCCATGAACGACGGTTCTCACGGTACTGCTTCTGCAGACTTCACCGCATTCGAGGACATCGACAAGGCTCCTGAAGAGCGCGAGCGCGGCATTACCATTTCTATTGCTCACATCGAGTACGAAACCGACAAGCGTCACTACGCACACGTTGACTGCCCCGGCCATGCTGACTACGTCAAGAACATGATCACCGGTGCTGCTCAGATGGACGGCGCTATCCTCGTTATCGCTGCAAC
>CAVIKC010000028.1:0-24079 GCA_963643405.1 Succinivibrio sp. | reverse complement strand
CGAAGAGCTACTTCCTTTAACTGCTTTGCGGTAACCGCATTCGGCGCACCCGTCATCGGGTCGGATGCGGAGCTGGTCTTCGGGAAGGCGATAACGTCGCGGATGGACTGCTTGCCAGCCAGAAGCATTACCAGGCGGTCAAGGCCGATAGCGATGCCGCCATGAGGGGGAGCACCCAACTCAAGCGCGTGGATAAGGTGGCCGAACTTCACTTCCATGTCCTCGTCATCGACGCCGCAACGGGCAAGAACGCGCTTCTGGAGCTCGGCGTTGTGAATACGGATGGAACCGCCGCCGGCCTCAAAGCCGTCCATGACGATGTCGTAGCTGTAGCTGCCGCATGCCAACGGGTCGGACTCGATCTTGTCCCAATCGGCCTCGGGGATCATCGTGAACGGATGATGCTCGGCAGCGTACTTGCCGGTTTCCTCGTCGAGCTTGAACATTGGGAAGTCAACGACCCAAAGCAGCTTGTGGCCTTCGCGCGGGATATCAAGCGCTTCGGCCATGTGCAGGCGAAGCGCGGAAAGAACCGCGTTGGCCACATCGAAGGTATCGGCAGCGAACAGGACCAGGTCGCCAGCCTCTACGCCCATAGCTTCCTTGATCTTTGCATGAACCTCATCGCCCAGGAACTTGATGATGGGGCTCTTTTCCTTGCCATCGGTGGTGTAGGCGATCCAGGCCATGCCCTTCGCGCCGTTTTCGGAAGCGATGTTGCCCAGCTTCTCGATCTCGCCGCGGCTCCAGTCTCCAGCACCCTTGCAGTTGATGGCCTTTACGATGTTGCCGGCCTCTACCGCCTTGCTGAACACGCCGAAGCCGCAACCGCGCACAATGTCGGTAAGCTCAACAAGCTCCATACCGAAACGGATGTCGGGGCGATCGCAACCGAAACGGTCCATGGCCTCTTTCCAAGGCATGCGCTGCAGCGGGAACTCATGCTCGACGCCAGCAGCTTCCAGAACCTCCTGGAACACACCTTCCATCATGTCGATGACGTCGTTTTCCTTGACGAACGACATCTCGATGTCGACCTGGGTGAACTCGGGCTGACGGTCGGCACGCAAGTCCTCGTCGCGGAAGCAGCGGGCGATCTGGTAGTAGCGCTCGATGCCGCCCACCATCAGCATCTGCTTGAACTGCTGAGGGCTCTGAGGCAGGGCGTAGAACTTGCCCGGATTCGGACGGGAGGGAACGATGTAGTCGCGAGCGCCTTCTGGGGTGGAGTTCGCCAGGATGGGGGTTTCCACCTCAAGGAAGCCGCGCTTGTTCAAGGCAGAGCGCATGGCCTGGGCTACCACATGGCGAAGCTTCAGGTTCGCGTACATCTCGGGACGGCGAAGGTCAAGATAGCGCCATTTCATACGGGTGGTCTCGTCGGTTTCGATGCCGTCCTCGATAGAGAACGGAGGGGTGACGGACGTGTTCAGCACCTTTACGGAGCTTGCCAGCACCTCGATCTCGCCGGTAGCCATGTTCGGGTTCACGGCATCTTCCATACGGGCGCGAACCTTGCCGGAAACCTCCAGCGCGTACTCGCGGCCAAGATGCTCGGCCACGTGGAACTCATCGGCAGAAACGCAATCGGGGTCTACCACAACCTGGGTATAGCCATCGCGGTCGCGCAGGTCGACGAAGATCAAACCGCCATGATCGCGGTTGTGCCATACCCAACCCGTCAGGGTAACCTCGGCATCGACGTCGCTGCGGCGCAGCTGCCCACAGGTGTGGGAGTGCATGCAGTACTCGTTCAAGTAATCGGTCATGGTAGTGCTTGCTCCTCTTTTTCTATCCATAGCGGCCGCCCCTTTGGGAAAGCCGGACTTTCAGTATTTATTGCCAGCACCCGAACAGGTGCAAAAGCGCAATGGCTAGCGAAGCGCGTCGGCCACCTGGTCGAGCGCAACTTCCCTTTCCTCATGCGTTGCCATGTTGCGTACCTTGGCAACGCCGGCGGCCACCTCATCGGGGCCCAGGACAACCACACAGCGAGCATTCAACTTGTCGGCCAATTTGAACTGGCTCTTCAAGCTGCGCTTTTGGTGGTCGACCTCGACGTAGACCCCCTCAGCGCGAAGCTGCTGAGCTAGGTTGAATGCAACGGTGCGGGTGGAATCATCAACGCTTGCAATGAATGCAGCTGGCACTGCAGCTTGCGCAGTCTTCTTTCCCAACGCCTCAAGCGCAAGAACGCAGCGCTCGTAGCCAAGAGCAAAGCCCAGGCCGGGGGTATCGCGCCCACCAACCTCTTTGCACAGCTTGTCGTAACGGCCACCGCCGCCGATAGCATTCTGACTGCCCATGCCGGTATCAACTTGGATCTCGAACACCGTGCGCGTGTAGTAGTCGAGCCCGCGAACCAAGCGCCAATCCTCTACGTAGGAAACGCCAGCGGCATCCAGATAACCTTTGACAGCCTCATAGTGGGCACGGCAGTCGTCGCACAGATGGTCGGTGATCTTCGGCGCCGCTTCCATAACCGAACCGCACGCCTCGTTCTTGCAGTCGAACGCGCGAAGAGGGTTCAGGTCGGCACGATGGTTGCATTCCTCGCACAGCTCCTCGGAATGGTCGTGGATGAAGCCACGCACCAAATCGCGATACGCCGGACGGCATTTCTCGCAGCCCATGGAGTTCAGCAGCAGACGCGTTTCCGAGGTGGGAATGCCAATGGCCTCGTAGAAGCGCATGAGCATGATGATCGCCTCGGCATCTACCGTAGGCTCATCGGCGCCCAAGCACTCAACGCCTACCTGACGGAACTGGCGCAAACGACCTTTCTGCGGACGCTCGGCACGGAACATCGGGCCAGCGTACATGAGCTTTGCAGGAGCACCGCCTTGGGGAACCAAGTCGTGCTGCACAACCGCACGAACGGTGCCGGCCGTGCCTTCAGGGCGAAGGGAAAGGCGGCTCTTCGCCTTCAGCGACTCACCGGCAAGCAGCTTCTCCAGGTTTCCGCCGGATACAACGGTGAACATCTCCTTGGAAACCACATCAGTGGATTGGCCGATACCGCGCACGAACAGGTCGGTCTGCTCGAACAGCGGGGTTTCGATGGGCTGATAGCCGCAGCGACCGAAGATCTCGAACGCGGTTTTGCGGAAGTGATCCCAAAACCGCACGTCATCGGGAAGCAGGTCGAACGTTCCCTCGGGTGCCTTCGTTGCCATATGCTCTGCTTTGCTCTCTTTCGCGAATTTACCAATGGTTTAACTTGCCTAGTATACCCCGTCATCTGCCAAATGGGACTTGCTTCCCCATTCAACGAGCAACAACACAAGCAAACAAACAAAAAAGGCGAAGCCCCGAAAGGGCCTCGCCCAAAGTTGACGGCATTAAAGGTTCTTTACCACCAAGTCGCCCATCTCCACGGTGCCAACCACCTTGTCCGCGGGAGTGGCAGCGTCCTTCAGGTCACCCGTGCGCCAGCCGGCATCAAGCACGGCGGTGATGGCGTTCTGGATATCGTCGGCAGCATCACCCATGTCGAAGCTGTAGCGCAGCATCATGCCAACCGACATGATCTGGGCCAGCGGGTTCGCAATACCCTGGCCGGCGATGTCGGGAGCGCTGCCGTGGCTAGGCTCGTAGAGCGCTACGCCATCGCCCAACGAAGCGGAGGCAAGCATACCCAGCGAACCGGTGATCTGGGCAGCCTCATCGGAGAGGATGTCGCCGAACATGTTCTCGGTAACCACTACGTCGAAGTCGGCGGGACGATTGATAAGCTGCATAGCCGTGTTGTCTACCAGAAGATCCTCGAGCTCGATCTCAGGATACTCCTCGTCGTGCACGCGATGCACGATCTCTCGCCACATACGGGAGGTCTCAAGCACGTTGCGCTTGTCCACGCTGGTAACCTTGCCGCGACGCTTACGCGCTGCCTCGAATGCCTGACGGGCAATACGCTCAACCTCGTACTCGCGGTACTCCAACATGTCGTAGGCGCGCTGTCCCTTGCCGCCATTGGCACCAGCGCCTTCCTCGTCGTAGAAGCGCTCGCGCTTGCCGAAGTACAGACCACCGGTAAGCTCACGGACGATGACCAGGTCCACCCCGTCGATGACCTCGGGCTTCAGCGTGGAAGCGCCAGCCAATGCCGGGAAGATCTGAACCGGGCGCAGGTTGGTGTACAGGCCCAGCGCCTTGCGGATGCCCAGCAAGCCCTGCTCGGGGCGCGGTGCATTGGGGTCGGTGCTGTCCCACTTCGGGCCACCGACGGCGGCAAGCAGCACTGCATCGGAGGCATTGGCCACATCGAGCGTGGCCTGGGGCAGCGCCTCGCCGGTGGCATCGATAGCGCACCCACCGATAAGGGCATCTTCGCAGGAGAACTCGACATCGTACTTCTTGCCTATGGCATTCAGGACCTTAACGCCCTCCGCCATGATCTCGGGGCCGATGCCATCTCCCGGCAGGGTGCAGATCTTATAGCTTTTGATCATAGTGAAATCCTCTTTCCACTTGAAATAGTTCGCACACGACTATACCGCAGCAAAGAAAAACCCGCCAAGGAAAGAAGGACCAAAGGGGCAAGAGCCTGCGAAACGAAAACCCTTCCCCCAACGGCGCCTACTTCCCCCGGCGGGCAGAAGTTACCGGATAAGCTGTGCCTCTATTCGATACCCAACACGTGACGGGTGCGGTTGATAAGACCGCCCTGCTCGATGATGTCGGCGATGAACGGCGGGAAAGCCTGAGCCGTGAAGGTTTCGCCCGTGGTAACGTCGGTGATGGTACCGGTGGCGGTATCGACGCTGACGGTGTCGCCGTCCTTGATAGCGTCTACCGCTTCAGGGCACTCAAGGATGGCAAGGCCCGTGTTGATGGAGTTGCGGTAGAAGATGCGCGCAAAGCTCTTAGCGATAACCGCATCCACACCCGCAGCCTTGATGGCGATGGGCGCATGCTCGCGCGAAGACCCGCAGCCGAAGTTCTCTTCAGCGACGATGATGTCGCCCTGAGCAACCTTATTCACAAAGTTCACGTCCAGATCTTCCAGGCAGTGCTTAGCAAGCTCGGAAGGCTCGGAGGTGGTGAGGTAACGCGCCGGAATGATAACGTCAGTGTCGATGTCGCGGCCGTAGCGATGAACAGTTCCCTGATATTGCATTCGCTTCTCCTAATTAATCAAGATCTTCGGGCAAGCCGATGTGGCCCAGAACCGCGCTGGCGGCGGCGACGGAAGGCGAGGAAAGGTACACCTCGCTGGTGGGGTCGCCCATGCGGCCGACGAAGTTGCGGTTGGTGGTGGCAATGGAACGCTCGCCAGCGGCGAGAATGCCCATGTAGCCGCCCAGGCAAGGCCCGCAGGTGGGGGTGGAAACCGCGCAGTTGGCATCCAGGAAGATATCCATCAGGCCCTCGTGGATGCACTGACGGTATACCTGCTGGGTTGCCGGGATAATGATGCAGCGCACATCCTTATGAACCTTGTGGCCCTTTAGCACGGCAGCTGCCTGGCGCATGTCCTCGATGCGGCCGTTGGTGCAGGAGCCGATGACCGATTGCTGGATAACTATGTCGCGCGCCTCGGACGCAGGACGGGTGTTGGAGGGCAGATGCGGGAAGGCAACCGTGGGGACGATGTCCTGCGCATCGATGTTGTACACCTTCGCGTAGACAGCGTCGGAGTCGGAATGATACTCGGTGTAGGGGCGCTCGGTACGGCCGTTCATGTACTCACGCGTCACATCGTCGACCGGGATAAGACCAGCCTTGCCGCCTGCCTCGATGGCCATGTTGGAAATGGAAAGGCGCTCGTCCATGCATAGGCTCTCGATAGCGCTGCCACGGAATTCCATGGCCTGGTACAAGGCACCGTCGACACCGATCATGCCGATGATGTGCAGGATGATGTCCTTGCCGGTGACGCCCGGGCGAAGCTCGCCCTCGATGTTGAACAGCAGGCTTTCGGGCACCTTGAACCATGCCTTGCCGGTAGCATAGCCAACCGCAGCATCGGTGGAACCCACGCCGGTAGAGAACGCACCCAGCGCACCATAGGTGCAGGTGTGGCTATCGGCGCCGATGATAAGGTCGCCCGCGCCAACAACGCCCTGCTCAGGAAGAAGCGCGTGCTCAACGCCCATGCAGCCGACTTCGTAATAATGCGTGATTCCCTGCTCACGGGCGAAATCACGCGTCATCTTGGCCTGCTCGGCGCTCTTGATGTCCTTGTTGGGAACGTAATGGTCGGGCACCAAGGCGATCTTGGTGGGGTCGAATACCTTTTCGACCCCGATCTTCTTGAACTCCTTAATGGCTACCGGCGCGGTAACGTCATTGGAAAGCACCAGGTCGAGGTTGCACTCGATCAACTGGCCGGGAACCACTTCCTCGAGCCCCGCGTGGGCCGCGAGGATCTTCTCAGCCATGGTCATGGGACGTGGCATGTTCTCTCCTTCACTGCTTGCTTTGTGCGATGCCCTTCAGTATAGCATCGAGCGCAAGCATGCCCTTTGGCCCGGAAACGCCAACGAGGATTGATCATTCACGATGAAGCATCAGACGGAATACCCCTGAAGGCAAGGGCCCGAAAAGCAATGAAACCCCGCCTGGCACAATCGACCAAGCAGGGTTTTCGAGTGCCGCACAAGCATGGCACGCGCAACGAAAGCGCCAGAGGCAACGCAGGCTAGCGTTTCGCGACCTTGCGAAGCGATGCGATCCTCTTCACGTGGCGCACCACATTGGAGATATCGAATCCAACCGCGCACACGAACACCAGCAACGCAATGATGCCGATGGCAGCATCGCCGCTTGGGGTGAAGATGACGGCGAGCATGGCAAACGGAACCAGGAAGACAAGCGAAAGAAAGCTTAAGCGCTTCCATATGCCCTGGCCGATGGACACGAGCGTGTACAGATACAGGCCAGTTGCCGGCGCGCTGAGCAGGAATGAAAGCGCCAGGATAACAACCTTCGCCGCGATAAGCCCGAGGTCGAGCTTCAGGTCGCCCTTCGCTTCCTCAAGCAGCTCTTCTGCAGTGGGAGGCTCAGGGAAAAAGGAGTTGTACACCGCCTGCGCAAACGAGGAGGCGCCATAGGACGACGCAGAACCCGTCCGGGCAGATCCCGCACCGCTGTCCCCAGCGCCACGGGCTGCCGCACTGAACGGATCCGTCCAAGCAAACGGGATCGAGCCGAATGGGCTGCCGGCAAAGGGATTGCCACCGGTGGTGGTGTAGGTGGTTTTGTTCCCGTTTTCGTCCCAGCTTGTCCATACAAACGTCTCCGAGCCAAAAGGCCACCCCTCGAAGGGGTTGCCCTGTTGAGCCTGCCCCGTGCCTGGATGGGCGGCGGAATGCGGGTTGTACGAAAACGGAGCGCCGTAGGGCGTTCCCTGGGTACTGTACTCAGGGTCCCACGAACGGTTCAGCAGCACATCGCGCGCTTCGTTGATGAGCTTCGTCTTCTCTTCGGCACGGGCCCGTGCATCGGCGTCCTGGCCGAACTTGTCGGGATGGTTCTCGATGATCAGCTTGCGATGAGCCTTCTTCACCTCATCGTCGGAACCGCCCTCGGATAGCCCCAGCGTTTTCAGGGCCTCTGATTTCTTCATGGCTAGAACATGATCTCTTCAAGCGAGCGCTTGGGCACGTAGTGCACCTTGCTTTCATCCCGGTAGTACTTCACATCGCCATCCTTCATATCGATGATGCGGATATCCTCGATGGGGCGCCCCAGGGCAAGCACTAGAACGGGCTCAAGGTTTTCAGGCATTCCCAGGATCTGCCTCAACTCGGCTTTCTTGAACGACATGATCATGCATCCGCCGAAGCCTTCCTCGGTTGCAGCGAGCATGATGGTCTGCGCGCAGATGCCCACATCGATCTGGCAGGCTTGCGGGCTGCACAGGTCGGTGTCAATGGCCATGACGATGTAGCCGGTAGGCCGCTCGCCCGGCTCGGGACCATCCCAATCGGAAAGGTAGCCCGCCCAGGCAAGCGTCTCGAACACCTGAGCGTTCACTTCGCTGTCGGAAACAACACGGTACTTCAGCGGTTGAAGGTTCTTGGTGCTGGCGGTGTAACGGGTGTTGTCCACCCACTGCTCCATGAGCTTAGGGGTTACCGGGAAGTTCTCGCGGAAACGGCGGTTGCTTCGCGTGGTGTGGGCAAGATGCTGGATAAAGCTGGGCATTGGGCGTCCTTTCGAACCTGCAGAATGCAGGATGATCATTGGTTGTTAGACAGGATAGGAAAGCACGGCACAGAACGCTAGCAGGTTTGCGAAGTCGTTTCCGTTTCGGCATCCTGGGAACCAGAGACGGCTTCTACCCCTTCTTCCTTTCCTACGCCCTCGTTGGCCTTTGAGCGAGAACTTTCGCCTTCCGCCGTTTCAGACGACTCGGCAAAAGCTTCGTTCGCCTCTGCCACACAGCCTTCTGCCTCTGCCGAAGGGGTGCCCATCTTCAGTGCAGTGCTTTCAGCAGGTTGCTGTCGCGCATTGACAACAGAGCCTACCAATGGGTTGATATCGGCATGGGCTTTACGTGCGGCATTGAGCTCCTGCTTGCTTTGGGCAGCCTTGATACCCAGCTCTTCCCTACGGCGCTGGCGGTTGAAGTTGGTGTCGGGAACCTTTTCCTTCTTCTCTTTCTTCGGGCGGAAGGTCTTGGTGGTCTGGATAAGGATGGCGCCGATAAGGAACGGCATCCAGAACACGATGCCGCGATATACCAGGCCAATGGCCATGCCGGCAGTTGCCGATGCGCCGAATGCGGTGAAGGCAACGGTTACCGCGGCTTCCACCACGCCCACACCCTGCGGCGTGAACGAGATCATGGCGAACAACGTGGCCACCACGTAGCCGCACACCAGCGATTCCGGCACCGCGACGCCGAACGCATAGCCAACCAGGCAGAACGCGGAAAGCTCGCAGCAGCTTGCGATAAGCGAGCAGCCCCAGGCCTTCAGCACCGTTTTGGGATTCTTCGCAAGAAGCTTAGCTGCCTTGCTGAACGAGTTCACGGTCTTCTCTACCCATGGGTCAAGCGGGTTTTTATGGAAGCGAACCAGCACCTTGTTCACAAAACGCGAAATAGGGTTGAGGATTCGGATTACCAGCTCGGGGTTCTTGTTGCCCAAAACCATGATGCTGATCATGGCGCCCACCAAAAGGATAACCACGAGCCCGAACACCAGCCAGATGGGCGAGATGCCCACCGTAAGCGCCAAGATGGCAAAGCCGATGATCATGATGGTGGCGAACGCGGAGTCTACCGTGATCTGCATCAGGAGCGCCGCCGAGGTGGCCTTACCTGCAGAAATGCCGCGACGGCGAGCATCGTCTACCACCAGCGTGGTGCCAGCGAGGTTCAACGAGGGGATAACCGTGTTCAGGAAGAACGTGCCGAATACCAGCGGCAAGGTGTTCTTCGGGCGCATGGTTTCCCCTACCGCCTTGAACGAGAACGTGTAGGCGAAGCTCTGGGATATGTACTTGCATAGCTGCGTGAAAATAGCGATAACAAGGGGGATCATCGCACCCTGAGCCATGGTTTCCGCAAGCTCATTGATCTGGTCGCCGCGAAGGAACACGAATGCCAGAACGATGATGATGACCAAGCCGGCCATGAGATTTCTGATGCTGAACTTCACCGGTGCGAAAAACCTGTTTTCTCGAGCGAGGGAAAAGACTTGTTTGAGTATATCAAAGCCCCAAACCCGGGCGCCTAAGCCGAAGCGAAAACCCATCGCCTGCGCTGATGTGTCCCATTAATGATCCAGGATCGGCAAGCATGGATGCGCTCCGTGCCGCACACAAAAGAAGGGAAGCCGGGCCGCAAAACCCGGCTTCCCTTTGATGCCGATGGTTAGCGCCTTCGGGAAGAACGGCGCAACGTAGTTAGTGGCGGAAGTGGCGATGGCCGGTGAACACCATGGCGATGCCATGCTCGTCGCAGGCCTGGATAACCTCTTCATCGCGGATGGAGCCGCCGGGTTGGATGATGGCCTTGATGCCGTACTGGGCCAGCGTGTCCACGTTGTCGCGGAACGGGAAGAACGCATCGGATGCGCACACCAGGCCCTCGGCGGCAACGCCCATACGCTCGCACGCCTCGTGGGCACGCTCACACGCAAGCTTGGCGGAGTCAACGCGGTTAGGCTGGCCAGGCCCCATGCCGATACCCGCGTGGTCCTTGGAGACCAAGATGGCGTTCGACTTAACGCCCTTGCATACCTTCCAGGCAAACAGCATCTCGTGCAGCTGGTCTTCGGTGGGCTGGGTCTTGGTGGGAACGGTGAACTCATCCTGCGTTTCGGTAACGCGGTCTACCTGCTGTGCAAGCATGCCGCCATCCACGGAACGGAACTCCATAGCCGCCGGAGCATCCACGCCGCCGGTTGCCAGAACGCGGAGGTTCTTCTTCTGCTGCAACAGCTCCAGCGCATCGGCTGCAAACGACGGGGCAATGAGCACCTCGACGAACAGGTGGTTCTCGTTGATGTGCTCGACGAATTCCTTGGTAACCTCCACGTTTGCGGCGATGATTCCGCCGTAGGCGCTCTTCGGGTCGCAGGCAAACGCCTTGTCGAAGGCCTCCACCACGGTGGCGGCAGTGGCGGAACCGCAGGGATTCTGATGCTTCAGGATAACCACGGCGGGCTCATCGAACTCGCGCGCGATGGTCCAGCAGGCATCGGTATCCAGGATGTTGTTGTAGGAAAGCTCCTTGCCGTTGAGCTGCTGGGCGTTCACCAGGGAATGCTCGGTGGCAAGCTCGGGCACGCGGTAGAACGCAGCGCTCTGATGCGGATTCTCGCCGTAGCGAAGGCCCTGCTGCTTGACCAAATCGATGGAAAGCTGCTCAGGGAACAGCTCCTCGGCTTCGCCGAGCTGACTGCCCAGCCATTTGGCAATGGCGCCGTCGTAGGCATTGGTGGTCTGGAAAACGCTCAAGGCGAGCTTGGTGCGGGTTGCAAGAGTGGTTGCACCGTCGTTGGCGCGCATTTCAGCCAAGATGGTGCCGTAGCTTGCCGGGTCGGTTACCACGGCAACGCTGGCGAAGTTCTTGGCGGCGGAGCGCAGCATGGAGGGTCCGCCGATGTCGATGTTCTCGATGCAGGTACCGAAGTCTGCGCCGGATTCCACCGTCTTCTCGAACGCATAGAGGTTCACCACCACCATGTCGATCATCTGGATACCGTGCTCTTCGGCCTGAGCCATATGCTCAGGGTTGTCGCGCTTAGCAAGAAGGCCGCCGTGCACCGCAGGGTGCAGGGTCTTCACACGGCCGTCCATCATCTCGGGGAACTGGGTAACCTCGTCGATGGGGGTAACGGGAACGCCGGCCTCTGCGATAACGCGAGCCGTGCCGCCCGTAGAGATAATCTGCGCACCGAATTCCTCGGACAGCGCGCGGGCGAACTCGACTACGCCGGTCTTGTCCGTCACCGACATAAGAACACGCTTTACCTTGGGGTCTGCCACCTGGTACCGCCTTTCCTCTTTGCCTGGTTTGTCTGTTCCTCAAATATAGCAGCGCCAGAACTTGCGACCATGTTCAAAAACGAAAAAAGCCAAGGGCGTATAACCCTTGGCCTTGAATGGCAGTCTGCGCGAGCGCGCTATTCGGCTATGCGCACCGTGCGCGTGGCATCGTCCACCGAAACACGGCCTTCGGCAAGCAGCTGAACAACGTGCGGATACAGCTCGTGCTCCACCGCATGGATGCGCGCCTCAAGCGCTTCTACCGTATCGCCTTCGCGAACCTCCACCGCACGCTGGGCGATGATGGGGCCCTTGTCGTAATCGGCGTTGGCAAAGTGCACGGTAACGCCCGTTACCTTGACACCGAAATCGAAGGCATCCTGGATGGCATGGGCGCCCTTGAACGAAGGCAGCAGCGCCGGGTGCAGGTTCACTACCCTATCGGGGAATGCGTCCAGCACTTCAGCGGTAACCATGCGCATGTAGCCAGCCATCACCACGTACTGAACGCCGGCTTCCTTCAAGGCATTGGCGATTCGCTTGTTGGCAGCGGCGGCATCGGCATATGCTTCGCGGTTCAGCACCAGAACCGGGATGCCCGCCTTCTTAGCGCGCTCGATGCCGTAGGCATCGGGGCGGGAGGAAACAACCAGGCTGATGTGCGCGTCGAGTGTGCCTTCCTGGATATGGTCGATGAGCGACTGCAGGTTGGAGCCGCTTCCGCTGATAAGGACACCGATGTTCAAAGGGCTTGCCATACGACGCTACTCCCCCGCAGCCTCGGAGCCTTCGGCGGTGGCGAAAAGCTGTTCCTGGTCTACGTAGGCAACCTCGCCGGAGCCGGAAACGATGCGGCCCACCACAGCGGGAACCTCGCCTTCGGCTTCCAGGATGTCCATTATCTCTTCAACCTTGTTGGGGGCAACCACCAACACCATGCCAAGGCCCATGTTGAAGGTCTTCAGGGCCTCGTACTCGTCCAAGTGGGCGGCATGGCACACGAACGGGATGATGGGAGGCATGTCCCAGGTGCCCACGTGCACTTCGGCATCCATGTTTTCAGGCAGGGCGCGGTTCAGGTTCTCGGTGATGCCACCGCCGGTGATATGGGCCAGCGAGCGAACAGCGCCGGGAAGCTGGCGCAGCACCTTGCGAACAGGCTTCACGTAGATGCGGGTGGGCTCCAGCAGCGCATCGAGCACGCTCTTGCCGCCCAGCGACTCCTGCGGCATGCGCAGCTCGTAGAGCGTCTTGCCGTCGGTTACCACCTTGCGCACCAGCGAATAGCCGTTGGAGTGGATGCCGGAAGATGCCAGGCCGATGAGCACATCGCCCTCCTGCACCTTGTTGGGGTCGAGCATCTCGGGACGGTCCACCACGCCAACGCAGAAGCCGGAAAGGTCGTACTCATGCGGGTCCATGACGCCTGGATGCTCGGCCATCTCGCCGCCGATAAGGGCAGCACCCGACATCTGGCAGCCATCGGCGATGCCGGAGACGATCTCGGCAACCGCTTCGCTCTTCAGCTTTCCGATGGCGATGTAGTCCAGGAAGAACAGCGGCTCGGCACCCGTTGCGAGGATGTCGTTCACGCACATGGCAACCAAGTCGATGCCCACGGTGTCGTGCTTGCCAGCGAGCTTAGCCAACTGGATCTTGGTGCCCACGCCATCGGTGCCGGAAACCAGGATGGGATCTGCCATGTTCTTGGCGACGCCGATGCTGAACAGGCCGCCGAAGCCGCCGATGTCACCGCGAACCTCATCGCGGTACGTGCGATGAACCGCATCCTTGATAGCGTCTACCGCACGGGCACCCTCCGCCGTGTCTACACCGGCCTGGGCGTACGTGGTTGCCGCACCCTGCGTGGTCCAGCTGGGCCATTTGGTGCCATCGTTGTCCAAAGCGTTGACCTTAACGCGATCAGTCATAACATCTCCTGGAATCGGTGCCCCGCACGGGGCCGTTTGCCTTCTTAATACAGCAAGCCCTTCGGCCCACTTGGTTGCTAGCCAAGAACCGCCTTGCCTTCGGGAAGGAAGCTCTTCGCTTTCATGGTATCAGGAATATCCACCGGGTACTTGCCCGTGAAGCAGGCGTCGCAGAAACCGGGGTGGTCGCACTTCACCGCCTCGTGCAGACCCTCAACGGAAATGAAGGCCAGCGAATCGCAGCCGATGAACTCGCACATCTGAGCATTGGTCATGTTCGCGGCGATGAGCTGGTCTTGCGTATCGGTGTCGATGCCGTAGAAGCAGGGCCAACGCGTTTCCGGCGAAACGATGCGCAAGTGCACTTCCGAAGCGCCGGCATCGCGCAGCATGTCCACCAGCTTCTTCGAGGTGTTGCCGCGCACGATGGAGTCGTCGATAACCACCAGGCGCTGCCCCTTGATAACGGAGGGCAGCGGGTTCAGCTTCAAGCGGATGCCCAGCTGGCGCATCTCGTCGGTGGGCTGGATGAACGTGCGGCCAACATAGCGGTTCTTCACGATGCCGTTGGCGTACGGGATGCCGCTTTCCAGCGCATACCCCATGGCCGAAGGCAGGCCCGAGTCGGGAACGCCCACCACCAGGTCGGCTTCCACCGGTGCCTCGCGCGCAAGGATGCGGCCCATCTGGCGGCGCGAAACGTAGACGCTCTGGCCGTCCATCACAGAGTCGGGCCGGGCGAAGTACA
The DNA here is from genome assembly GCA_963643405.1 of Succinivibrio sp. Classification (GTDB taxonomy): domain Bacteria; phylum Actinomycetota; class Coriobacteriia; order Coriobacteriales; family Eggerthellaceae; genus Anaerotardibacter. The sequence continues at coordinate 9,955 of CAVIKC010000028.1, read as the reverse complement.
CCCACTCGAAAATGCAGCTGGCGCGCTCTTTGGGCTCAACGCCCATCTCGGACACCATACCCTCTTCAGAGAAGCGCACGATCTCGCCTGGGGCAACCTCGCGCAGGAACGTAGCGCCCACGATGTCCAAGCCGCAGGTTTCAGACGAAACCACCCAGCCGCGACCGTTCGGCAGCTCGCCGATCACCAGCGGGCGAATGCCGTTCGGGTCACGGAAGGCGTACAGCGAGTTAGGGCTGGCCAAAAGCATGGCATAAGCGCCCTCGATCATCTTCATAGCCTTGCGGATGCCGCTGCGCAGCGAATGCGTGGCCTTGGTTACCTCGCCGATGATCTTCGCGGCAGCCTCGGAATCGGTGCCGGCGCGCAAATGCACGCCGTAATCGATGATCTTAGCCTTCAGGTAGTTCGTGTTCACCAACGTGCCGTTGTGCGCAAGAGCGATGAGCACATCGTCGATGGCCGAAATGTGGGGCTGTGCAGCTTCCCAGGCATCGACGCTGCCGCTGGTGGAATAGCGTACATGGCCGATGGCCAAGTTGCCCTTCAGCGCGGAAAGCGCGCTTTCGTTGAACGCCTGGGTAACAAGGCCAAGATCCTTGTAGGCCATGATAGTTGCGCCATCGCCCACGGCAATGCCCGCAGACTCCTGTCCGCGATGCTGCAGGGCCTGAAGGCCGAAGCAGGTCATGCGGGCAACATCTTCGCCAGGAGCGTAGATGCCGAAAACACCGCACTCCTCTTCCATCCTGTCGGGGCGCTCTCCGGGAAACACCGACGTGCTCATGTGTGTATGCCTCCTAGTAATCGCGGTCCATGACCGTGTCCGTATTGGAAGAAAGGTTCGTGGTGCCCGACTGCGTACCGGTTAGGTACGGGTCGTTTTCGGCAGTGGTTTCGACCACAGCGGCGAACAGCACCGAACGTCCATCGTTTTGCGTGTACTCACAGGTAGAGAACAGCATAGACTGCTTGATATCCGCCGCCGAAAGCACCGTGCCGCTCTGGCTGACCGAGCTGCGGTCCAGCTTGTCCTGCACATAGGCACGATAGCTGGCATCATCGGCAAACGACGTCTGAACGATGGCGTCGCTGCCAACGGTTTTCACCACAGCGAATGTGGTTAGGCGGTAATTGCCGTTCGGCGTTAAAACGTAGATATCGCGATGGCTGTCGAACGTGGACTGGTCGATGAAATCCGCAAGCGAGGCGAACATGGAGCCATCGTTCATGTGATGGCCATACAGCGCGTTGCTGCGATCGGATAGGTCCGACTTGTTGGCAGCGTCCAGGAAGATAGTGCCGGCGCTTGCCAGCCAACCCGTAGATCCATCGAAGGCCTTATGCAGATACTCCTCGTTGTCTGCGCCCTGCACCACCGGGTAGTTGATCGGCGTATCGGGAACGTATACCCAGGCAACGATATCGGGGTTGATGGCCCGAAGGGAATCCCAATCAACGGTAAGGCTGGAAAGCGAGATCGAGCCGGAGCCTTGCGTGTCGGAAACTTCAGCGTACTGTTCCAGGTCGGAATAGGCACGCTGCTGAGCGAAGTACTGGTAGGCTATGGCGCCGAGCGCGCAAAGAGAGGCAACGAGCACAACGATGGCGACGATGAACACGATGCGCCAAGGGCCGCTTCCCTTTCCGTCCCTGCCACCGTTCCGGCGGCCGGCGGAGCCATAGGAATCACGGGAATACTGGCTGGTTTCGCCCACCGAAGGATACCGACGCCCGCCGCTCGAGGGCGGAACGCGGTCTGCGCCGGCACCGCTGGACGCCCGAAAGCCGGGAACCGTAGGCACGCGGTAATCACCGGGAGCATAGCGCCCCGAGGGGGCTGCGCCCGAGTGGGAAACATTGTTGCTATGGCGAGCTGCACCCGAATGTCCCTGGGGCCGATACTGCGGTTGTTGCGTCGTGGCAGAATGCCCCGCCGCACCGTGCTGTGAACCGCGACCTTGGTACGCTGCCGGTTGCACTCCCTGCCCCGAGGCATGGCGGCCCTGAGCGTGTGAACCCTTATGGTTACCTATAGGCATTTCTCACCTTCGCCGATAGCTTGCTCTGGTTTGCATTCACGGCAGCATAACGTGCTGGATGCGATTTTTAAATAGTAGCAAAAAAGACGACAGCCTAAACGAAAAGAGCCCGCCGTGGCTTCCATCCCCTGAAAACCACAACGGGCTCATTTCACGCCGAGTTTGTGCTCTAAGCGAATTACCCCTCCCGCTATTTTGCGGAACTCGCTCGCATACAGATCACATGCAAGCCTTGCAACCTCCTGAACTCCCCCAAGACGAAGGATCAAGAACTTGAACGTGTTCCATTCCGAACAGGTTCAATTAAACCACGTGTACATGGAGGGAGCAATGCTTTCTTTCAATTCTTTTAGATCGCGTTTGATTACTGCAAACAATGAATGGCGATAGCTTCTATCAAACTCAATAAGTCCTGATAACGGGACCGCCCTACAGCGGACACCTCTTCAGCCGTGGCAAACGAGCCTGCCGCGCCAGAAACCAACGACACGCCCAAGACCTCTATACCCACATGGCGAGCAGCTACAACCTCCTCAACGGAGCTTACGCCTACCGTGCTGGCGCCCATGAGCGAAAATGCGCGCATTTCTGCCGGCGTTTCCAGGCTTGGGCCGGGAACAGCCAGATAGACGCCCTCTTTCAGGGAAAACCCATACTTGGCTGCTGTCTGCTGGGCAATACTGCGCAAACGCGGGCTGTACGCCTCATCGAGGGAAACGAAGCGACGCGCGAACCTGTTGGGATCATGCCCGACAAGGGGGTTTCTGCCAGTGAGGTTTATGTGATCCGAGGTAAGGCACAGGTCGCCTACGGAAAGCTCCTGCGACAAAGGGCGAACCGAATAGGTTGTTACCAGCGCCCTCACGCCTAAGCGCCCCATAAGCCAAATCGGGTAGGCAACTTCTGGCGCGCTATAACCCTCGTATCCGTGAAGGCGGCCCTGCATGGCGAATACGCACACACCATCCAAGTTGCCGCACACGAATCGCCCCGCATGCCCGATCACCGAGCAGCGCTTCATGTGGGGGATGTCCGAAAACGGGATACGAACGGGATCTTCCAAGGCTTCAGCCACCGATCCCAGGCCCATTCCCAACACCACGCCGAGCACGGGCCTGCGACCCTCAAGATATTCCTCGATAGCTTCCTGCGATTCGGAAAGGCTCGAGTCCAGCTGCCCAGCCGAAGAGCCCACGAAACCTGAAGCATAATCCACGAATTCAGTTGCCTTGTATTGGGATGCCATGGCCGCCCCTCCCCATTGATGTTATCCGCCTTCATTATACGAAGGCGGCAACAGGAACAGCGAGGCAACTTAACGGACAGCGGAGCCGGCCGGGCAAACGTGAGCGTTCAACGTGACCTGCAACCTGAAACGCTGCAACCCGGCGGCAAAATCGCATACGAAAGCCGAATAATTAGGCGGGCTTGCGTGCCACCAGAACGCGGGGGCGGCCCGCCAAATCGCTCACAATGCGGATGCGGTCGAAGCCGACCCCCGCCGCTAGCTCGGAAGCTTGGGACAGATGGCCCTCGTACAGCTCTACCGCCAGCACACCGTTTGGCTTCAGGCAGCGGAGCGCGTCGGGCAAGAAGCATCGGAACAGATCGAGCCCGTCCTCTCCCCCGTCGAGTGCCAGGCGCGGGTCCCAATCCGCAACTTCAGCAGGAAGGCTTTCGCACACAGCCGTAGGGACGTAGGGAGGGTTGGAGATGACCAGGTCGAACGAACCGTGCTCCGCTTCGGGGATGGCAGCGAGCAGGTTGCTTTCAACTACATGCACGCGTTCAGCCAAACCAAGGTACTCAACGTTCTTCTGCGCCAAGGCCAAGGCCTCGGGCGCGATGTCGAGCGCCAGCACCTGCGCCGCGGGGTACTCAGACGCCAGCGCGCAGGCGATGCAGCCCGAACCAGTGCAGAGGTCTATCGCCTTCAGCGCGGGAAGGCTGGCATCCACGATCTGCTCGCCCTCTTCGCCCAGCTCAACATGGCAAGCGGTGCGCGGAAGGCCCAGCTCGGCGAAGGCCTCGCTCACCAGCACCTCGGTTTCGGGGCGCGGGATCAGCACGCCGGGGGCAACGAACAGGGTGAGGTAGCGAAAGGGTGCCTTGCCGCTGATAAGCTGCAGCGGCTCGCCCTTGCCACGACGGGAAACGAAGTCGCGCAGCACGGCACGCTCATCGTTGGAAAGCGGCTTTTCAAAGTTCACGTACAGCTCGATACGGCTTAGCCCCGTCGCTTCCGACATCAGCCATTCGGCCGAAAGGCGCGGGTTGGCATCACCCTTGCGATCAAGGTAGCCAACGGTCCAATCAAGGGCGGCTTTTATGGTCCAGATGTCGTTGGTCATGGGGTTCCGTTCACGAGGTTGTTCAGGAGGGGAGGCCGCAGCGCAACCGGCTTCGCATACACGGCATAAAAAACGAGCGGCAACCGAGCCCATAAGGACCGAATTGCCGCTCGGTGCAAAGCGGGGGTTACACCGCTTCTTCAAGCTTCTGGGCGCGGTCAGCCGCCTGAAGCGCGGTGATGACATCGCCCAGCAAATCGCCCATCAGCACACCGTTGTAGGTGGAGTTGAAGCCGATGCGGTGATCGGTAACGCGGTCCTGCGGGGCGTTGTAAGTGCGGATCTTCTCGGCGCGGTCGCCCGAGCCGATCTGAGCCAGGCGCTTGGCACCTTCAGCAGCCTGCTGTTCTGCCAGCATCTTCTCGTACAGGCGGGCGCGCAGAACCGCCATGGCAGCGATCTTGTTCTGCAGCTGGCTCTTCTGGTCCTGGGACTGAACCACCAAACCGGAAGGCAAGTGCGTGATGCGCACTGCGGAGTCGGTGGTGTTAACGCACTGGCCGCCCGGACCGCCGGCGCGGAACACATCGATGCGCAGGTCGTTTTCTTTGATGTCGATTTCCACCTCGTCGGCTTCCGGCAAAACGGCAACCGTTGCCGTGGAGGTGTGAATGCGGCCCTGGCTTTCCGTCTTGGGAATGCGCTGAACACGATGAACGCCGCTTTCGAACTTCATGACGGAGAACACCTTGTTGCCCTTCACCTTGAACTGGATTTCCTTGTAGCCACCGGCTTCGGAAGGCGAAACGTCCATGGTTTCAACCTTCCAGCCCTGATGGTCGCAGAAGCGCTGGTACATCTTGTACAGGTCGCCCGCGAAGATGGCGGCCTCGTCACCGCCGGCAGCGGCGCGGATCTCGACGATGATGTCCTTCTCGTCGGCCGGGTCGGAAGGGATGAGCATGAACTTGATATCTTCCTCAAGAGCGGGAAGCTCGCCCTCGATGCGGGAGATCTCTTCCTGGGCGAATTCCTTCATGTCGGCATCGCCCAGAAGCTCCTTTGCTTCCGCCAGGTCGTCCAAATCGCGGATGTACTCGCGCGCCTTGGTCACCAGCGGGCCCTGGTCGGCGTAGCTTTTCGCCAACTTGTTGTACTCGCCCTGGTTGGAAAGCACCGCCGGATCGCCGAGCTTCTGCTCAAGCTCTTCGTAGGCGCTGATGATCTTCTCTAGCTTTTCGCGCATGTTCTTCCTTCTTAAACCTCACGCGCCTGCTTCAGGCAAGCGCAACGCACAGGGCGGGTGCCCCGGAAAATTCATAGCATCATATCTTAGCATGTTGCGCAGAAGATAGCAGCGCGGCGCTGGCGGCAAACCAACAGCACCGCGCACGGGCGGCGGGGTGCGCCGGAGTGTCCCCGGGCGCGCACAGCATGGAAACGAACTATTGGGCTGCCAGAAAAGCCGCGGCGGATTCGGCGGCCAGGGCGCCGTCGGCCACGGCGGTTACCACTTGGCGCAAGGGCGTGGTGCGCGCATCGCCTGCGGCGAAAATCCCCGGCTGCGAGGTTGCCCCGCCCTGCTGGGCTACGATGTAGCCATTCGCATCCAGGCCAACAACGTCTTCAAGCCAAGCCGTTTCAGGCCGCGTGCCGATAGCAACGAAAAGGCCCTGTACCGACAAGTTGGACTGCTTGTGCGAGCGAACGTTTTCAAGCGCAACGCCGGAAAGGCGCCCTTCGGTTTGGGAAACGCCGGCAACCACCGAATCCCAATGCATGGTTAGGTTGGGCAATTGCTGCAGCTGCTGGGCGTACCAGGGGTTCGCACGCAGTTCGTTGCGCCGGTGGATTAGATGCACTTCGCTGGCCACTCGTGAAAGGTACACGGCATCGGCACAGGCGCTATCGCCCCCGCCCACCACGGCAACGGCTTTGCCGCGGAAGAAGTTGCCGTCGCACGTGGCGCAATAGGAAACACCCTTGCCCACCAGAGCTTCCACGTCATCCGCAGGCAGGGGCATCGGCTTGGCTCCCGTGGCAACAATGACGCTTCTGGCTCCATAGGAGCCTTGCGTCCCCTTCACGGTGAAAGGCGCAACCGAGCTTGCGGAAGGCTCAGGGCCGCTACCGGCGCTGACCTCGATGCCGATTGCTTTATCGGAAACGATGCGGGCTCCGAAGCGCTCCGCCTGGGCGCGCAGGGCAAGCGCGGCATCGAAGCCGTTGATGCCCTGCGGGAAGCCCGGGTAATTCTCCAGCGTGTCGATTGAGGCCAGCTGGCCGCCGGCAGAAAGCTCTTCCAGCAAAACGGTGGATAGCCCGGCGCGCGCCGCATAGATGCCCGCCGAAAGTCCGGCAGGGCCCGCGCCGATTATGAGTACGTCGATCATAGGAGACACCTCCGTTTCTTAGCGGTTCGTCGAAGAACGGCCAGATCCGCCAGGGCGGCCCCGGCGAACATACACAAACCCCTTGCGCACCACCATAAGCGCTGCACAAGGGGATTCGAACATGCACGGTTGAAGCTGAGCAGCAGATTGGCCGATGCTTCTAGGAAAGAGCTTCCTCCAGCACCTGCTTGGGCTGCACGCCCACGAACTGCTGGGCCGGCTTGCCGCCCTTGAACACGATGAGGGTGGGCACGCTCATAACGCCGAAACGCTGCGCCAGCTGGGGCTCTTGGTCCACGTCCACCTTGTAAACTGCGGCTTTGCCCTGCTTGGCAACGGCAACCTCTTCAAGCACGGGCGCCATCATCTTGCACGGGCCGCACCAGGTAGCGAAGAAATCTACCAACACGGGATACGGGACGTTCTCTACCTTTTCTGCGAATTCGCTTTGCGTGATGTGGGGAACCATAACGGCCTCCTTTTCCTAGATGTTTTTCACGCCCATTGTAGCAACGGGCGCAACACCACCCGGAAGCGGTTTCCCAACCGTGAAGAAGGGCGCGCCAGAGCAGCACGACAGGCATGTTCCGGAGCAGGGGCCAGCAGCGGCAGTCCGGCAGCGTGCCAGTACCAGCAGTGCCGGTAGGGACGATCCCTCTTTAGCACAGCAAAGCACTAGAGAGGCGCACAGTCCCTTCTGGCCCCAGACCCACGAACAACATGTCTACGAAGCCACGAAGCGACTCAGATCAACGCCAAGATCTTCGGCGATCTCGCACAGCTCTTCGCCAGAAGCCGAGCTGATGCGCCCCAGGTCAACCACCGCAGCAGGGAAGCCCGAGAGCATGGCGCTGCCGCAATAGTCCAGCAGGTAATCGCGCAAGGCATCGACATCGATATCTACCAGCATGGTTGCACCTTCCCTGGAGAAACAGCCCGGCGCACCACAGCGCAAAGCAGGCACTAGCCCTAATCGAACAGGCTCTTCATGTCGGTTTCCTTCATGGGCGCGCCGGCCGATGGCAGGCTGGCGGCGCGGAACTTCTCTGCCGAGGCCTTGCCGCCTAGGAAGTCTTCCGCCGTGCCCACCGATGCCACTGTTCGGCCGCCCTTGGCGGTAAGCGCCTGCACGCCCTGCGTGCTGGTGGAAGCCTTGGTCTTCAGCAGCTCGGTGTTGAAGTTCACCAGGCGGTAGTCGCTGGAGACCAGCGCCAGGTCGCGATCTTCCTTCAACACTTGAGCGAACAGGAGCTTGCTACCGCCGTAGATGGCGTTCTTCAGCTTCTTGCGGTTGGTCTTGGTGGCGTACCCCGAAAGCGCCACGCGCGCAACGCGGCCGTTCTCGAACACGAACAGCGCGTCAGCCGAGTAATCCTCGGGGTCCAGCACCCAGATCACGCTCTCATCGGGCGCCATCTCCAAGTCGGTGGCCAAGAACGAGCCCAGCTGGGCCGACTTAGTGTCTTCGAACTGCGCCACCCTGCACTTATACACCTGGCATTGGTCGGTGAATACCAGCAGCTCATGGGTGTTGCCGGAGGGAAACTCGATGAACGGCTCGTCGCCGTCCTTGTACTTCAGCGTGGCAGCCTTGCGCAGCACGCGGTCGGTCATCTTCTTCAGGTAGCCCTGGCGCGAGAGCATGATGGTTACCGGGTATTCCTCTACCTCGGGCTCCAGGTTAACCTCCACCACATCGGCAGGCGAAACCAGGCCGGTTTTTCGCGGGGTAACGTACTTCTTGTTCACCGCTGCGAGCTCGTCGCGGATAACCTTCTTAATGCGTTTTTCGCTGGCCAGTGTCTTGTTCAACTCGTCGATGTCGCCTTCGAGCTTCGCAATGTCCTTAGTTCGGTTAAGGATGTACTCCTCGTTGATGTTGCGCAGCTTGATCTCGGCCACGAACTCCGCCTGCGTCTGGTCGATGCCGAAGCCGGACATCAAGTTCGGCACCACCTCCACCTCCAACTTTGTGTTGCGGATGATGGCGATGGCCTTATCGATATCGAGCAAGATGGCTTCCAGGCCGCGCAGCAGATGCAAACGGTCGCTCTTCTTCTGCAGCTCGTAGGCGATGCGGCGGCGCGTGGATTCCACGCGCCAGGCAACCCATTCCTGCAGGATCTGGCGCACGCCCATAACACGCGGATAACCGTCTACCAGCACGTTGAAGTTGCACGAGAACGTGTCTTGCAGCGTGGTGGACTTGAAGAGCTTCGCCATCAGCTGCTCGGGGTCCACTCCCCTTTTCACGTCGATGGCGATGCGCAGGCCGGAAAGGTCGGTCTCGTCGCGGATGTCGGCGATCTCGCGCACCTTGCCTTCCTTGGAAAGCTTCACGATGCGCTCGATGATGATGTCAGTTTTGGTGGTGTACGGAATCTCGTACACCTCGATGATGCGCTCGTCGGGCAGGTAGCGCCAACGCGAACGGATCTGGAAACCGCCGGTGCCGGTATTGTAGATGCGCTCCATTTCCTCGCGCTTGTAGATGATCTCGCCGCCAGTGGAGAAATCAGGCGCGGGCAGGTACTCATGCAGGTCGCATTCCGGATCGTCCAGGAAATGCATGGTGGCCGTGCACACCTCGTTCAGGTTGAAGCCGCAGATATCGGATGCCATGGCAACGCCGATGCCCTTGTTGGCGGAAACAAGGATGTTGGGGAACGTGGTGGGCAGAAGGCGCGGCTCCTTCATGGCACCGTCGTAGCTGTCCATGAAATCCACCGGGTCTTTGTCGATGTCCTTGAATATCTCGGCGCAGATGGGTGAGAGCTTGGCCTCGGTATAACGGCTGGCCGCGTAGCTCAGGTCGCCAGAATAGTACTTGCCGAAGTTTCCCTTCGATTCCACGAACGGCGTGAGCAGCGCCTCGTTGCCCGTAGCAAGGCGCACCATGGTCTCGTAGATGGCGGCATCGCCGTGAGGGTTCAGCTTCATGGTTTGGCCCACTATGTTGGCGCTCTTCTGGCGGTCGCCGTTCAGCAGGCCCATCTTGTACATGGTGTAAAGCAGCTTGCGGTGCGACGGCTTGAAGCCATCGATCTCGGGGAACGCGCGCGAAACGTTGGTGCTCATGGCGTAGGGCATGTAGTTCAGCTCCAACGTTTGCGTGATGGGCTGCTCGGTAACCTCGGAATGCAAGCCGATAACGTTGGGGTTTTCCACCCGCTTCTTCTTCGTTTCCTTTTTCGTCTTCTTTGCCACGGTTTCCCCTTGGTGCTTCTAT
>CAVIKC010000027.1:0-25750 GCA_963643405.1 Succinivibrio sp. | reverse complement strand
AGCGCTACGAGGGCGTGAAGAACGAGGCGGGCGTGTGGATCACCCCGGCGTTCCCGAAGCTGATCTACGTACTCGAGGAAGACAACATTACCGAGGACTCCCCGTATTTCTACCTTACCCAGCTTGCAGCGAAATGCACCGCGAAGCGCATGGTGCCCGACTACATCTCCGAGAAGAAGATGCGCGAGCTGAAGCTTTCCAAGGGCGAGACCGAGGGCAATGGCGACTGCTACACCTGCATGGGATGCCGCAGCTTCCTTACCCCCGACCGCTCGGGCAACGGCTACAACAACGTGGCCAATGCAGGTAACTACGAGCCTGGCAAACCGAAGTACTATGGCCGCTTCAACCAGGGTGTGGTTACCATCAACCTGGTGGATGTTGCCTGCTCTTCCTATCGCGACATGGACAAGTTCTGGCAAATATTCGAAGAGCGACTGGAGCTGTGCAAGAAGGCTCTGATGTGCCGCCACAACCGCCTGAAGGGCACGCTTTCCGATGCTGCCCCCATCCTGTGGCAATACGGTGCACTGGCGCGCCTTAAGAAGGGCGAGCCCATCGACAAGCTGCTTTACGGTGGATACTCCACTATCAGCTTGGGTTATGCCGGCCTCTACGAGTGCGTGAAGTACATGACGGGCCTCAGCCATACCGACGATGCCGCAACCCCATTCGCTATGGCGGTTATGCAGAAGATGAACGATAAGTGCACTGAATGGAAGGCCGAAACCGACATCGACTTCAGCCTTTACGGTACGCCGCTGGAATCCACCACGTACAAGTTCGCAAAGGCGCTGCAACGTCGCTTCGGCATGATTCCGGGCGTCACCGACAAGGGCTACATCACCAACAGCTACCACGTGCATGTGAGCGAGGAGATCGATGCCTTCGAGAAACTGCGCTTCGAAAGCCAGTTTCAGCAGCTTTCGCCCGGCGGTGCCATCAGCTATGTTGAGGTTCCCGACATGCAGGACAACCTGAAGGCCGTGGTGCGTGTGATGCAGTTCATCTACGACCACATCATGTACGCCGAGCTGAACACCAAGAGCGATTACTGTCAGGAGTGCGGCTTCGACGGCGAGATCCAGATCGTGGAAGATGATGGCAAACTGGTGTGGGAGTGCCCGCATTGCGGCAACCGCAACCAGGAAAAGCTCAACGTTGCCCGCCGCACCTGCGGATACATCGGCACGCAATTCTGGAACCAGGGTCGTACCGAGGAAATCCGCGATCGTGTTCTGCATCTGTAGGCGCGCTGCCTGGCGGACGTTGCAACGGACGCGCGAGGCGCTGCGGTGCCGAGCGCAGATCGAGGTGCGCGGTTAGACTTCAACTGGACGGGGCGGTGCAATGCCGTCCCCGTCCGCTTTCATTCCCCCCGCAATTGCCGGGATTGCGCTCGCTGGCGCATTCCCTGCGAAAGGATTCGGCATGAACTACGCCAACATCAAATACTGCGACATTGCCGATGGGGAAGGTGTGCGCACCACCGTGTTCGTCTCGGGGTGCTCGCATCATTGCAAGAACTGTTTCCAGCCGGAAACGTGGAGCTTTTCCTATGGCGAGGAATTCACTCCGGCGATAGCGGCGAAAGTGCTGCGATCGCTGGACGACCCGTTCGTCGACGGCCTCACGTTCCTGGGGGGCGAGCCCATGGAGCCGGAAAACCAGCGCGGCTTGCTGGAGCTGGCGCGCGCGGCAAAGGCGGCGCATCCAGGCAAAACGATCTGGTGCTACACCGGTGATGTGTACGAGGATTTGGCGAACCCTGAATCGCCTCGGCATACCGAGGCAACCGAAGAGCTGCTTGGCCTGATAGATGTGCTGGTGGATGGCCCCTACGTCGAGGAGCAACACGACATAACCCTGCGTTTCCGCGGGTCGGCCAACCAGCGGGTTATCGACCTGAACGCCACCCGCACTTTGGGAGAGGTTACGCTCTGGGAAGACGAGGCGGTATACGCCAAGCGTGGCATGATGTAGGCGGTTGGGCTTGCCTTGCCCCCTGGGCAACGGCAGGCAGGCTTCCTCTATACTCATGCCTATGGGCGGCACGCTTCGCATATATATACCAGGTGACACACCCATTCATCGGGTCGATGGATGGGTGAAGTTGGTTTTACTGCTGGTTTTTTCCATCTGCGTGTTCTTGGTGGACACATGGAAGGGCCTGGGGATCTATGCCCTAACGCTGGCGAGCGTGGTCTCTGTGGCGCGTTTGCCGTGGGGTAGGTTGGCGAAGCTTTCGGTTCCTCTTCTGGTGATACTTGCCTTCATCTGGGTCTTCAACGCGTTTGCCCTGGATATCGATGCTATCGCCTCTTCGGGGATGGGGGGCGTTTCTGCTGGGTTTGCCCAGGGATGGCAACCCGTTGCGCTGGTTGGAAGCTTCGGCTTCGTGCCCGAAGGGTGCATGTTCGCGTTGTTCTACGCTGCTCGCATCTTCCTTATCCTGTTGGCGAGCTTTGTCGTTTCCTTCACTACGACCGCCGAAGACCTGATGCGTGCCTTTGCATCGCTGGTTGCGCCGCTTCGCCGTTTCCGCGTTCCGGTGGACGACATCGCCACCATGCTCTCTGTTGCGGTTCGGTTCATTCCGCTTGTTGCGGTCGAGCTGGCTGATGTTCGCGATGCTCAGGCGTCGAGGGGTGCCGCGTTCGAGAGCGGTAGCTTGTTGGGGCGCGTGCTGCAGTGGCGAACCGTGTTCATTCCCGTGGTGGTGCGGCTGTATCGTCGTGCAGATGCCCTGGGGGCTTCCATGGAGGCGCGGTGTTATGGGTTCGGGCAGCGTACGAGTCTAGGCGAGGGCGCTGGCTCACCGCGGCAAACGGTAGTTTTCCTGGCGTGTTCGGCATTCTTGGTGACGGTAGCGTGCCTTCTGTAGCGGCAAGGGGCGCGCTTGCCTTGGCGGGGCGGGGCACTGACTGGCTGCATGGTATCATTCGAGTGTTTGATACAAACCTTTCCAAGGAGGAAATTAGATGGCTACCATCATCGATGTGTTCGGTCGTGAGATCCTTGACTCCCGCGGCAACCCCACGGTAGAGGTTGAGGTTGTCCTCGACGATTACGCAGCAGGTCGTGCTGCTGTTCCTTCCGGCGCATCCACGGGCGCATTCGAGGCCGTTGAGCTTCGCGATGGCGATTCCGAGCGTTACCTGGGCAAAGGCACGCTGAAGGCCGTTTCCCATGTGAACGAGGAAATCGCTGATGCCCTTATCGGCATGGAGGCAGAAGACCAGCGCGGCATCGATGCCGTCATGATCGAGCTCGATGGCACCGAGAACAAGGGTAACTTCGGCGCAAACGCCATCTTGGGTGCCTCCCTGGCCGTTGCCAAGGCTGCTGCCGAGTCTGCAGAGCTGCCCCTGTACAAGTACGTCGGCGGCGCAAACGCGAACATGCTGCCCACGCCCATGATGAACATCCTGAACGGTGGTGAGCATGCCGACAACAACGTGGACTTCCAGGAGTTCATGATCATGCCTGTCGGTGCCGACTCCTTCGCTGAGGCATTGCGCTGGTGCGCAGAGATCTACCACACCCTGAAGAAGGTCCTGCACGAGGCCGGCCTTGGCGGCGGCGTGGGCGACGAAGGCGGCTTCGCCCCCAACTTCACCACCAACGAGGAGCCCTTGAAGTACATCGTGGAGGCATGCAAGAAGGCCGGCTATGAGCCTGGTTCCGACATCATGTTCGCCATGGATCCGGCTTCTACCGAGTTCTACAACGCTGAAACCGGCAAGTACGTTCTGGCTGGCGAGGGCCGTGAGCTTACCAGCGCCGAGATGGTTGATTACTGGGCCGAACTGGTAGAGAAGTACCCCATCATCTCCATCGAAGATGGCATGGCCGAAGAGGACTGGGATGGCTGGAAGGCCCTTACCGACCGCATCGGCAACAAGGTGCAGCTGGTGGGCGATGACCTGTTCGTCACCAATCCGAAGCGCCTTGCCAAGGGCATCGAGCTGGGCTGCGCAAACGCCATTCTGGTGAAGGTGAACCAGATCGGTTCCCTTACCGAGGCGCTTGAGGCTGTTCAGATGGCCAAGCAGGCAGGCTACGCTTGCATCATGTCCCACCGTTCCGGCGAAACCGAGGACACCACCATCGCCGACCTTTCCGTTGCCACCAACGCTGGCCAGATCAAGACCGGCGCTCCGTGCCGCTCCGACCGCGTTGCCAAGTACAACCAGCTGCTCCGCATCGAGGAAGAGCTGGGCGATTCTGGCCAATATGCCGGTATGAAGGCCTTTTATAACATTACGCGTTAAGTTGGTGCTTCGACGTTCTACGAACGTCGAAAGCCCTTATGAGACGCGATGACGCTGCGCGAGTCCCTGACGGCACAGCTGGCGGTCCAAGCAGGCTTGACGTACGAAGTACGCCTGGCGCCTGCTTTCCCTCCATCTGCACTCGTCAGGGGCTCGCTCGCTGTTTTGTCCGGCAATGGGAGTGAAGCAGGGAAGGCTGAGCGTTTGCTGTTCCAACGGCCTGCGGGCGAAAATAGCCTGCAGGTCGTTTTTTGTCCGCGCTATACTCTTTTTATCCCAATCGATGAAAGAAGGGCACTTCGTGCAAGATCTACCCAACGGCTTCACCGGCTTCTCCGGCAAGCATAAGGATTCCAGCTCCAATTACCAGTACTCTCGTTCCATCGAGGAGCACGAGGCCTCGAAGTCAGCCTTCACGGAAGAGGAAGTGCAGGCTATCGACGAGCGCGATCGCCGCTGGTCGTGGATCGAGGTAGACCGAAGCGCCATCCAATACAACGTGCTGCAAACCAAGAAGCAGCTCGAGAGCGGGTGCCGCCTTCTTGCCGTGGTGAAGGCCGATGCGTATGGCCATGGTGCCTACGAGGTTGCCAAGGCCGCCACCAGCGCCGGCGCAAGCTATCTGGGCGTTGCCACGGTGGACGAGGGCATTGAGCTGCGCAAAGCCGGCATGTGCGAGCCCCTTATGATGTTGGGCGAGCCTCCTGCGGAAGCGGTGCCGCTGTTGCTGTTCTACAACATCATGCCCGCCATCTACACTCCCGAGTTCGCCATTGCCTATGCCGAGTGCGCCGATGCCCATGGGATGGAGGCTCCGTACCATCTGGCCATCAACTCCGGGATGAATCGCATCGGTGTCCGCCACGACCAGGTAGTGGAGTTCCTGCATCAGGTGAGCTTCCATAGGGCGTTGAAGCTCGAAGGCTGTTTCACGCATTTCGCCACGGCCGATTCGCTGGAAACGTTGGATTTCCAGATCCAGATCAAGCGCTTCGTCGAGGCGATGCGTGCCATCGAGGCGGCAGGCATCAACCCCGGTATCGTGCACTGCGACAACTCCGCGGCAACGTACCGTTTCCCGAAGACGCACTTCGACATGGTGCGCCTGGGCATTTCCATGTACGGTTACCAAGCTGCTCCCGACACGCATAAGTTGGTTGATCTGCGTCCGGCCATGAGCGTGCACGCGCGCATCACCAACGTCGTCACCCCGCCCATGAGCGAAGGCGTGAGCTACGGAATGAACTACCGCAGCCCTGGCAGTGTGAAGATCTGCACGGTTCCGCTGGGTTATGCCGATGGCCTTATCCGCCTGTGCTCGGGCAAGATCGACTTCGCTTATAAGGATCGTGCGGTGCGCCAGGTGGGCAACATCTGCATGGACCAGTGCATGTTCGAGGTGGATCTGCGCTCGCGCGTGAACGCCCCCATGCTCGACCCCCACATCGGCGACGAGGTGCTTATTGCGGGCGTGCACCCCACGGTGGATTGCTCCATAACTACCATGGCCAAACGCGCCGCCACTATCGAGCACGAGGTCACCATCGGTTTCTCGCACCGTATGCCGCGCTTCTACAAGTAGGCTGCCATGAAGGTTGAAGCGGTTCCCCTCGATAAGCTTGAGCTGCAGGTTCGCGCCTGCCGGTCATGCTGCTTGTGCGAAGGCCGGCATAACACCGTGTTCGGCGAAGGGGATCCGCATGCCGGCATCATGTTGATAGGCGAAGCGCCCGGCAAGTACGAGGACCTGCAGGGAAGGCCGTTCGTGGGGCCTGCCGGCAAGCTTCTCGACGAGCTTTTGTGGCACGCGCATCTGCGTCGCAACGAGGTGTACATAGCCAATGTGCTGAAATGCCGCCCGCCTTCCAACCGCAATCCTGCCTTCTCTGAGATAGAGGCCTGCGCGCCGTTTTTGCGCACGCAGGTGCAGACGGTGAGTCCCTGGCTGCTCATCACCATGGGGAACTTCGCCACCCAGTTCATCCTGAAAACCGACACTGGGGTAAGCCACCTGCGTGGCACCGTGCGGCAAACCGGGCGTTTCCTGGTGGCGCCGGTGTACCACCCGGCAGCCGCCCTGCATGATCCGTCGCGCATGCAGGCGCTCGTAGCCGATTTCGAGAGAATCGGCCGGTTCGTGCATGATAGAATGACCCAGGAATAAAGCAGGTCGGGCCTTCCTTGGCCCGAAGACGTTAGGAGAACCTGATGGTAGAAAAGTCCGATGTGGCTGCTGTGCTCGAGCTTATCCGTCCCTCGCTTCAGGCCGATGGCGGCGATGTGCAGCTGGTAGACGTTGACGAAGAAGGCGTGGTCACCGTTGAGCTTCAGGGTGCTTGCAAGGGCTGCCCCATGTCCCAGATGACGCTTGCCCATGGCGTCGAACGCGTTCTGAAGGATCGCGTTCCCGGCGTTACCCGCGTGGTTCCTGCTTAAGGGAAGTGCTGGGAATGCATTGCTGGGAACAGCGCGGTTGCGATGACGAGATGCAGTCGCGCTGCCCGCACAATACTCCGGGCGAACCCTGTCCCGCCGATTGCCATTTCGCCCAGTGCGATCGTCCCACGCATGTGGTTACCTCGAACCTCGACTTGCTGTTCCGCTGCGACATCGACCGCGAGCAGAGCGTGAAGGACGTATGCCGCTTCTGCGAGTTTTTCTTGAGCAAGGCTCCCTCCACCGACGTTTCGGCGAAATAGCGTACGTTGATTGCGCAGCTCGCTGCGCAGTTAGCCCTATACGCCGCAGTTCGCCTGGCGAATCCTAGGCCGTGCCTTTTGGCGCGGCCTTTTTGCGTGATGGGCTTCCGCGCTGCGGTGAGGGTTGTGCGGTGGTATCTTCTTCAAGGAAAACAATAGGGAGGAAAGCGCATGCTCAACGACTTGTACCAGAGCCTCGATCCGGTGGCATTCACGGTGGGGCCCTTCTCTGCGCGATGGTATGGGCTTGCCTACATCGCAGGCTTCCTGTGTGCCATCGGCATCATGTACGTGGTGGGCAAGCGCTGGAAGATCCGTTTCGACTTCGACACGCTGTGCATCGTTCTCATCTGCGCCATGGTTGGTGTTATCGTGGGTGGCCGCTTGGGGTATGTGTTGTTCTACAACTGGGAAATGTATGCGGCCAATCCGCTTTCCATCCTTGAGTTCAGCCGGGGCGGAATGAGCTTCCATGGAGGCTTCATCGGCGCGCTGGTGGCGGGCATCGTTGCGGCGCGCATCGTGAAGATGCCCTACCTCACCTTGGTTGACCTTGCCATCATCGGCGTGCCCATCGGCCTGTTCTTCGGCCGGTGCGCCAACTTCGTGAACGGCGAGCTGTGGGGAGCGCCCACCGATCTTCCCTGGGGCGTGGTGTTTGGCGGAAGCGCGGGCACCGTGGCACGCCATCCCAGCCAGCTTTACGAGGCGCTGCTGGAAGGCGCGCTGCTGTTCATCGTCCTGTTCGCCCTATCGCGCAAGCGCCCGCCATTCCCGCGCGGTACATATTTCGGTGTTTTCATGGTGGGCTACGGCATCTGCCGGTTCGCTATCGAGTTCGTGCGCCAGCCCGATGCCCAACTGGGTTACCTGTGGGGTGGTTGGCTTACCATGGGGCAGGTGCTCTCGGTGCCGCTTGTCGTGGCGGGCATATGCCTTTTGGCGTACGCGGCCAGAAAGAAGCTGCCGCAAGAGGGGCCGCAGGTCGTTGCCGAAGGAGCCAAGAGCCAGGAATAGCCGTCGTTGCTTCCGCTCGCGCTGTTGGTTGCTTTGGGTCTTGAAAGCCTGCTTCGCGTATCATGGAGCTCATGAGCAAGAGGAAACAGGGAAAAAGGGCAAAGCGCACGGCACAGGAAATCAAGCCGTTCGTGTTCGCGGACCGTTACGATCTGGCGGTAGTGGGCGGCGGTGCCGCAGGCTTGGCCTGCGCCCTTTCGTGCGCCCAGGAGGCACAGCGCCTGGGCGGGCACAGGCCGCGCATCATCGTCCTGGAGAAGGGGCGGCGCATGGGCGCCTCTATCCTTCGCAGTGGCAATGGGCGCTGCAACTTCTCGAATTCGCAGCTGCGGTCGAGCGAGTACCATAACGCCGACTTCGTGGCGCGCTCTTTGGCGGCGTTGGCGAACATGATGGAAGGCCCCAGCTTTCCCAGTTCGGCCGGTTTTGGCTTCCAAAGTCCCGTCGGCTCGGTAGATGCCCTTGCCGTTCCTGCGATTCGCTGGTTCGAGCAGCTGGGGCTGGTATGGGAGGAGGCGCCTGGCTCAGGTGGCCTGCTGTACCCGTTTTCCAACAAGGCGTCATCCGTTCTGGAAGTTCTGCTTTCGGCTCTGCAACGATTCGATGTTGACCTGCGTGTCTGCGTTGGCGTTGACGCCGTGAGCAGCTTGCCGGACGGGTTTGAGCTCTCCCTTTCGCAGGTGGTTTTGCCGCAATCTGCCCAGGCTGGATCTGCCTCTTCGTTTGCGGGCGCAGGTGGCGGGCAAGGTTGCCGCCGCGGAGCCGATGCCGACAATCCTTCCCGTGCGCAGCACGCGCAGATCCGGGCAACGCGCGTGGCCCTTGCGCCCGGCGGTGCGTTCGGAGCCTCCCTGCTGGAAGGTGTTGGCCGGGGTTGCCTTGCGTCCTGGCGGCCTGTTTTGGGGCCGCTTGCGGTTCGATTCCCCGAGCGGGTCGATGCGGGGCAGCTGAACGGCATCCGAGCGCGTGCGCGTGTTTCCGTGCCCGAAGCAGGCTTCTCCGAGTTCGGGGAAGTGCTGTTCCGCGAGTATGGGCTTTCGGGAATCGTCGTCTTCAATGCCTCGCGCAGGGTTGCATCGGGTGCGAACCTGTATCTCGATTTCCTTCCCGAGCTCTCGGCCGCCGATGCCGAATCGATGCTGAGTCGAAGGGTGCGGCAGTCTTCCGGCGGGAGCAACCAGGCTTTGTTCAGGGGGTTCTTGTTGCCGGAGTTGGCCGAGGCGGTATGCGCGGCAGCGGGTGCGAACCCTATGGCAACCGCAAGCGAGCCGGATGCCCGCTCGTTGGCGGCGGCGCTGAAGCGTTTCCCGTGTACGGTGGAGGGCATTGCCGATGCGGAGCAGTGCCAGGTTCAGCGTGGCGGAGTGAGTGTCGATGCGGTCGATCCCAACACCATGGAGTATGCTGCGGCGCCTGGCGCCTACCTTCTGGGGGAAGCCCTTGACGTCGATGGCCCCTGCGGCGGCTACAATCTGCATTGGGCCTGGTCATCCGGGTTGTTGGCGGGCTTGGATATAGCTCGTTTCTTCGCGAAAGGAAAGCAATGCTAGATATATCGGGGGCTTCGCTTTCGCTTGATGCTGCCCTGCCGGGCAACGATGCCCTGCTCAAGGAAGAGGTAGCTCGCGCATTGGGCGTTGTGCCCGGCAGGATAGGCAAGGTGCGGATAACGAAGAGGAGCGTAGATGCCCGAAAGAAGGGCAACGTCCATTTCACCACCACCTTGCAGGTGCAGCTTTCCGAAGGCGATGAGCGGCGTTTGCTGAAGAAGCCCCCCAAAGGGCTGAATGCCCGCCCGTCGAAGCCCTATGAACCACTCGAGTGCCCGCCCTGCACGCCAGATGAAGCGCGTGTTGTGGTGGTGGGCTTGGGGCCGGCAGGCTTGTTTGCGGCGCTTTACCTGGCACGGTGCGGGCTTCGCCCTTTGGTTGTCGAGCGCGGGTTCGATGTGCGCCGCCGTGCGCAGGACATCGCCCATTTCGAGGAGACGGGAGAATTGAACCCCTGCTCCAACATCCAGTTCGGCGAAGGTGGAGCCGGCACTTTTTCCGATGGGAAGCTCACTACCAATATCAAGAACCCCATGGCCAAGCATGTGCTGCACTGGTTCGTCGATGCCGGTGCGCCTAAAGGCATCTTGGTGGAATCGCATCCGCACCTGGGCAGCGACAACCTGCCCGGTATCGTGAGCGCCATGCGCAGGGAGATCGTGGAGCTTGGCGGGGAGGTCCGTTTCGGCACGCGCTTGTGCGGCTGGCGTTTCCGTAAGGGGAAGCTGGCCGAGGTTGACCTGGAAAGCGTCGAGACCGGTCAAGTTCGCCGGGTCGACGTCGACAGCTTGATACTCGCTTGCGGCCATTCGGCGCGTGATGTGTTCGAGCTATGCCGCGATGAGGGGTTCGCCATGGAGCAGAAACCCTTTTCCGTAGGCGTGCGTATCGAGCACCCGCAGGAGCTCATCAACGAATCGCAATGGGGCAAGGCGGCCAGCCACCCCGCGCTCGGTGCTGCCGAGTACAAGCTTGCCGTCCATTTGCCCAGCAAGCGCAGCGTGTATACCTTCTGCATGTGCCCGGGCGGCGAAGTGGTTGCGGCAGCAAGCGAGGAGGGCGGCATCGTCACCAACGGGATGAGTCGCTATGCGCGTGCTGGAAAGAACGCCAACTCGGCGGTGCTGGTGAACGTCGATCCCTCCGATTTCGGCGGCAGCGATGTGCTTGCTGGCGTTGAGCTGCAGCGTTCCATAGAGCGGGCGGCCTTCCGTCTCTCGCTTGAGCACGGCGGCAGGCCCTATCAGGCTCCCGCCCAGCGCGTGGGCGACTTCCTTCGGGCGCAAGGCATTGCCGCAGGCGGCGAATCGGGTTCGCTGCATCGCAGCCGCCCTGCCGCTTCGACCCAGGTTCAGCCAACTTACGGTCGTGGCGTGGTTGAAGCGCCCCTTGCCGAATGCCTTCCCGGTTTCGTGAGCGAGTCGCTCGCCAGCGCTCTGCCTTTGCTGGGCCGTAAGCTGAAAGGGTTCGACTGCTCCGATGCCCTGATGACCGCGCCCGAGACGCGCAGCTCTTCACCGGTCCGCATCTGCCGTGGAAAAGACCTGCAGGCACGATTCCTTGCTGCCCCAGACGACCTGGAAGCGGTTCAGGGAAACGGGGTGTTCCCGTGCGGGGAGGGCCCGGGGTTTGCCGGAGGCATCATGTCGGCTGCATGCGACGGGTTGCGTGTTGCCCAGAAGGTTGCGCAGCAGTATCGCTTATCTCCCTTGCCATAGGGTAACGAATAGGTCGATCACTATTCCGAATGGTGTTTCCTCCTTTCCCGTACGGGAAGGCACGGTATGATAAAGGGACTGTGACTCTGCCAAGCACCGCGTGCCGTAAGGCCTGCGCGGTCAATGCACCCTAAACACGAAAGCTGATGCATATGTCTCAGACTCCGCAAACCTCTTTGGAGGCTTTGGCTGCGCTCAAGCACGGCCAGCCCGTCGTCTTCCCAACCGACACCCTGTTCGGCTTGGGTGTTTCCGTCCTGCATGCGCCCAGCCCGGAAAGCCTTTTCGCCATCAAGCAACGCGACCCCGGCAAGCCCATCGCCTGGCTGGTGGGCAGCGTTGAGGACCTGGCGAAATACGGCAAGGTCGTCCCTGATTTCGCCTTTGCCCTGGCGCGCACGTTCTGGCCTGGGCCGCTTACCATCATCGTGAAGGCGAGCGACAAGGTTCCCGAGGCGTTTCGCTCTGGGGAGGGCACTATCGGCCTGCGCATGCCGGCGAACCCCACCGCGCACAACCTTATTGCCCAGTTGGGCTGTCCTATCGCCACCACTTCAGCCAACCTTTCGGGGCAGAAGAGCACCATCGCCTTCGATGAGATAGATCCTTCCATCTTCGCGGCGGCCGGTGCCGCCATCTCTGACGATGAGGAGAAGAGCGGCATCGCCTCCACTATCGTCGATTGCGCCTCGGGCGACCATCCGGTGCTGATGAGGGAAGGCGCCATCACCATCTCCGATATCCGCGCTCTTTCCTAGGAGCGGGCAATGGAACGCAACGTCTATCCCCTTCGGCAAGAGAGCTCCACGCTTTCCTCCGATGGAAAGTCATGGCTGCGCGTTCTGCTGTGGCTGCCCGATCCGGTGTACAGCAGACGCGGCGTGGTGCAGCTTGTCCACGGAATGGCCGAGCACATCGAGCGCTACGACTCGTTCGCGCGCTTCCTGGCCGGGCTTGGCTATGTGGTGTTCGGCCACGATCATGTGGGCCATGGCAAGAGTGTTGGTTCGCCCGACGAGCTGGGGCATTTGCCTCTGCGCAACGGCAAGGAAATCCTCCTGGAAGATGTGCTGCGCGTGCGCAAGGCGGCGCTTGCCTTCGTGCGCGAAGACGGGAGCCTACCTTTGTTCCTGTTTGGCCATTCCATGGGGAGCTTCGTTGCGCGTGCCAGCATGGCGCGCAACCCTGAAGGGCTTGCCGGCGTTGTCCTGTGCGGCACGGGTAACCAGCCCCGTGCGGTTTCCCTGGCAGGCCGTGCCCTTTCGCGCCTTATCGGCACGTTCCGCGGTGGGGAATACTGCTCCAAAACGGTGGATTCCCTGGTGGTTGGGGCGTTTTCCTCTTCCATCAAGGATGCGCGCACTCCCAACGACTGGATATGCACCGACCCTGACGTGGTGGATGCATACGAGGCGGATCCCCTTTCTGGGCAGATGTTCTCCGTTGGCGGCTACGCCACTCTTACCGACCTTACCCAGGAGGTGGCCAGCAAGAAGAGCGCTGCTGCCGTGCCCGACTCGCTGCCCCTGCTGTTTATCGCCGGTGCCGAGGACCCGGTGGGCTCTTGCGGCAAGGGCGTGCAGGCTGCGGCCGATCTGTACCGAAGCCAAGGCGTGGAAGATGTGCAGGTTGTCCTTTACCCGCATATGCGCCATGAGATCTTGAACGAGCCCCAGCGCTCGTTGGTGTACGCCGACGTGGAGGAGTGGTTCACCGAGCGCATGGTGCTGGGCGAGGTTGCCCGGTCGAAAGCCCAGATGGAGCAGATATACGGCATCGACGCCGAGCCGGGGGAAGGGGAATAGCGTGGGCGAGTACGTCATTGCGCTTGATCAGGGAACCACTTCTTCCCGTGCGGTGCTGGTGAACCGCAAGGGGCGCATCTGCGGCATGTCCCAGAGCGCCTTCCCCCAGCTGTTCCCCCAGCCTGGTTGGGTCGAGCATTCGCCCAAGGATATCCTCTCCAGCCAGTTGAAGGTGCTGGCCGAGTTGCTGGTGTCCACCGGTGTTTCCGCGGATCAAGTGGAAGCAGTGGGGATAACCAACCAGCGTGAGACCACAGTGGTGTGGGACCGCGCCACCGGTGAGCCCGTCTACAACGCCATCGTGTGGCAGTGCCGTCGCACCACCGACATCGTGGAAGCGTGCTGCGCCGATGCGTTCACGGCGCACGAAGTAACGCGGCGCACGGGCCTTATCCCCGATGCCTACTATTCCGCCAGCAAGATCGCCTGGATCTTGGACGAGGTGCCCGGTGCCCGTCAGCGTGCCGAGGCGGGTGAATTGGCGTTCGGCACGGTTGATTCGTGGTTGGCGTGGAACCTGACCCGGGGGACGGTCCACGCCACCGACCCCACCAACGCCAGCCGCACCATGCTCTTCAACATCCACGAGGGAGCTTGGGACCCTTGGCTGTGCGAGCTGTTCGATGTGCCCATGTCCATGCTGCCCGAGGTGCGCCCTTCGTCCGGCTCGTTCGGGCTTATGGACCATCCGGTCATCGCCGGCTCCATCCCCATCTGCGGCGTTGCGGGCGACCAGCAATCGGCCCTGTTCGCGCAATGCTGCTTCGAGCCAGGTCAGGCGAAGGCTACGTTCGGGACTGGTTGCTTCCTGCTCATGCACACAGGCGGGCGCGCCTGTAGCTCGAACCATGGTCTGGTTTCCACGGTGGCCGCCTCTGCCCCGGGCCATCGGGGCTTGGAGTATGCGCTCGAGGGCAGCGTGTTCATGGCGGGAGCCCTTATCCAGTGGCTCAAGGACGGCCTGGGCATCATCGCCGACCCGGCGGAAACCGATTCGCTGGCTCAAAGCGTTCCCGATTCTGCCGGCGTTGTGGTGGTTCCGGCGTTCACCGGTTTGGGCGCCCCGTATTGGGATGCGCAGGCGCGTGGCGCCATCTATGGGCTTACCCGCGGGGCAACCAGGGCACACGTGGTGCGTGCGTGTTTGGAGGCCCAGGCATTCCAGGTGCAGGATGTCCTGGAGGGCATGACCCGTGATTCCGGGATCCAAGTTTCAGCCTTGGCGGTCGACGGTGGCGCCTGCAAGAACGATTTCATGCTGCAGTGCTGCGCCGATGTGGTGGATGCGGTTATCGAGCGCCCCGAATGCGTGGAGAGCACAGCGCTTGGAGCCGCCTATCTTGCCGGTCTTTCCTCAGGCTTCTGGGAAAGCACGGAGGAGATCTCCTCGCTCCGTGCCATCGAGCATTCGTTTCGGCCTAAGCTTGATGCCATCGCCCGTGCCGGCATGATGGCAAAGTGGCACGAGTGCGTTGATCGCACTCGCTCTTCGTAGGGCGCCGTTTACTGATACGGTCTTGTTTCGTCACGTTTCCTTTCCTTACTTGGAACGCTAATTGGGTACAATCAGCTCGATTTCAAGTGGGGCATTGCCGCGCTCTGCCAATAGGGCACGCACATGGGAAAGGGAAAGGCACTATGAAGATCTCCATCGCATCGGACCATGCCGGATTCGAGCAGAAGCAGGACCTTGTCGCGTATCTGAGGCGCGAAGGGCACGAGGTGCTGGATCGTGGCCCTGAAAACGATTCGCGTGTCGACTACCCCGATTTCGCGGTTCTGGTTGGTGAAGACGTGCAGTCGGGCGAAGCCGATAGGGGCGTATTGGTGTGCGGAACGGGCATCGGCATGGCCATGGCAGTTGGCAAGCTTGGGGGTATCCGCGCTGCAAATGTGGTTCGCCGCGATTTCGCTGTGCTGTGCCGTGAGCACAACGACGCCAACGTCATCACCTTGTCCGGCCGTTTCGTCTCGCTTGAAGACAACGAGCGCATCCTCGATGCGTTCCTTACCACCGAGTTCGCCGGTGGTCGCCATGCGGGCCGCGTAGAGAAGATTAACGCGCTCGACTAGCCCAATCACCTCTGACGAAAGGAGCAACCATGGAAAAGACTACCGCCTTTATGCGCAAGGGACTCCTTGCGGGGCTTATCGCCGTGTGCGCGTGCGCGCTCTGCTTCGCGCTTACCGCATGCGGCCCGTCCGATGAGGACCAGGCAAAAGAAGCGCTCGACAACGAGCTGAGCCAGCTGGCTAACCCGTCAGACGAGAACATGGAAAAGCTTATCTCTGAGTTCGAGTCGAGCGGCGGTAGCGACCTTTCCAAGTTGAACATAGGCAGCACCGCATTCGTCGAGTCGTGGCTCTCCGGTTTCTCCTATACCATCGATGATGTCACGGTAGACGGCAATACGGCGAAGGCCAAGACGACGGTTTCCTGCAAGCAGTTGTATGCCATCGCGACCACCTGGTCGAACTCGTTCCAAAGCGATGCCATATCCAAGGGCTTCACCTCCATGGACGAGGTGTATGCTTATGCCGGTGAAACCCTCATGAACGCCATCGATAGCGGCGATCTCGTTACTACCCAGGTGACTTTCACGTTGGAAAAGAACAATGGCAACTGGGAATTCCCTGATAGCACTGACAACGACCAGGCCCTTGCCGATTGCCTGTTCGGCGGCGGTGCTGATGCATCGCTGCTTCAGGGTTAGCGGGCAAATAGATCCGTTTCGTTTCCAGAATGAAACAGTTTGTGCGCCGACCAGGTTTCATGCTTGGCCGGCGCACCATTTTTGTGGGCATGTGCTACCCTTTGGTGCATATTGCAAGCATGCGTAACCCAGTTCGAAAGGAGCGCGGCATATGTCCCTCGACTATATCGCAGCAGAAGATCCCCAAATAGCAGACGCAATTGGGCAGGAGCTTTCCCGCCAGCGCTCAACCATCGAGCTCATCGCATCAGAGAACATCGCCTCGCCCGCGGTTATGCAGGCCATGGGCACCGTCCTTACCAATAAGTACGCCGAAGGCTATTCCGGCAAGCGCTACTACGGCGGCTGCGAGAAAGTCGACATCGTCGAAGACCTGGCCATCGAGCGCGCCTGCAAGCTGTTCGGCTGCAAGTACGCCAACGTTCAGCCTCATTCCGGTGCCAATGCCAACTTGGCTGCCTACCAGGCGCTCATCAACCTGGGCGATACCGTGTTGGGCCTTTCGCTCGACCACGGCGGGCATCTTACCCACGGTTCCCCGGTGAACTTCTCGGGCAAGAACTACAACATCGTGCCCTACGGCGTTAACCCCGAAACCGAGCTCATCGACTACGACGAGATGGAACGCCTTGCCCTCGAGGTGAAGCCGAAGCTCATCGTGGGCGGCGCTTCCGCCTACCCGCGCGTCATCGACTTCAAGCGTATGCGCGAGATCGCCGACAAGGTGGGTGCGTACCTGATGATCGACATGGCCCATATCGCCGGCTTGGTTGCCGTGGGCCTGCATCCCAGCCCGGTACCGTATGCCCACGTGGTAACCTCCACCAGCCATAAGACCCTTCGCGGCCCGCGCGGCGGCTTCATCCTCACCAACGACGAGGCCCTTGCCAAGAAGATCAACAGCGCTGTGTTCCCCGGCACCCAGGGCGGTCCGCTCATGCACATCATCGCCGCCAAGGCTGTTGCCTTCGGCGAGGCGCTGAAGCCCGAGTTCAAGACCTACATCCAGAACGTCATCACCAACTGCGCTGCAATGGGCGAGGGTATGGTGGAAGGCGGCCTTCGCCTGGTTTCCGGCGGCACCGACAACCATCTGGTGCTCGTCGACCTTACTCCTGCCGACATCACCGGTAAGGAGGCCGAGAAGCTGCTCGAGCGCGTGGGCCTTACCGTGAACAAGAACACCATCCCCAACGAAACCCGCTCGCCCTTCGTAACTAGCGGCATCCGTGTGGGTACCGCCGCCGGCACCACCCGTGGCTTCGACGCCGAAGAGTTCAAGCGCATTGGCCAGCTCATCGCCGCTGCCGTGTTCAACGCGGAAAACGAGGAGCGCCTGGCCGCAATCGCTGAAGAGGTTCAGGGGCTTATCGACAAGCATCCGCTCTACCCTGAGTTTTAATCGCGATGGCCTGCCGGCCATCGCAATCTCTCGTGAAACGCAATGACGCTGCGCGAGATCCTGACGGCGCTTCTGGCCTTCAATCGGTTCGGAGCGGCTCAAAGGCCAGCCCCTTCCTCTTTTAGGCCAGCTGCACTCGTCAGGATCTCGCTAGCTGTTTCACTGGCGCATGCCAGGGATCCGTTAACGCCCTTACGGGCGTTTTTTGTTGGGCCCGTGATCCCGGGTTCCAGAGCGACAACGGGCGCTCGGCCGTCCCGCTTCTGCCCTTAGGCCCCGCTTACGGTTGTGGCTGCGCATACACTCGGCATAACGGGCGGGAATGCAATACACTGTTCGGCAGCGGGCGTTCTCGTTTGGCCGCCCGCAACAGGGAGGGCGCCGCAATGGGTGCCCGCAGCGAAAGGAATCAAGCGATGGCCGAATACGAGCGCCCCAGCTGGGACGAGTACTTCATGACCTTGGCAGACGAGGTCGCCACCCGCACCACGTGCCTGCGTCGTGCAGTGGGGGCCATCATCGTGAAGCAGAAGCGCATCTTGGCAACAGGCTACAACGGCGTTCCCACCGGTTTGCGGCACTGCAACGTCACCGGGTGCCTTCGCGAGAAGCTCGCTGTTCCCTCCGGCCAGCGCCATGAGATATGCCGCGGGCTCCACGCCGAGCAGAATGCGATTCTCCAGGCTGCCCGTTATGGCATAGACATCGAGGGAAGCAGCATCTACATAACCACCCAACCCTGCGTGGTGTGCGCGAAGATGCTCATAAACGCCGGCATCAGCGAGATCATCTACCGCAATCCGTATCCCGACGAGCTGGCGATGGAGCTGTTGGAGGAGTCGGGAATCAAGATTCGCATCTTCGATGGTCAAAACGGGAATAAGTGACCATCTAGTGTTCCACAACTGTGGTGTTTGAATTAACGAACGCGTTTAAGAAGTTCGAAACATAAGTTTTACATAGGACAAAGATCGTAAATTGCCCGCTTTGGGGTCGATTAAAGGTTCACCCGAACGCGTTACTACGCTATTGTGTTCAACTGGGTTTGTGAGCAATTGCCACTCGCCCAATTAATATGCACGTTGTCGGAAGCTCTCTTTGCCGCCAAGGGCATGCGTATATGCTACTTGGAGTCGAAAAGGGCAAAGGCAGCGCCCGCATTCGAAAGAAAGGACAAGATGCTTGTACCCGTGGTGGCAGGAATCGTGGCTGGAATCGTAGGGTTCCTTCCATTGTTCATCTCCCTGCGTCTCTCGCGGCGTTCGGCGTCTCTTTCGGCTATGGGCACGGGGTTGTACGGCTTGGCTGGCACGTTCGTCTCGCTCGTCATCGTGGCTGTTGCCCTTATCGTCTGCGCGGTGACCAACCGTGAAGTCGTTCTCCCTTTCGGTGTGGCTGAGATCGTGGCCCTTATCGTGTCCACGTCTGCATATGTCGTTTACAAAAACGTCCTTGCCAAGCGCAAGAACAAGTAAGTATCGGAAAGGTAAGGAATCTAGATGGGTGAAGCACTTTCACAGTTCGTCGAGGAGGCGCAGCATCTCTCGTCGCAGTTCGACTCGGCAACGGTCTTTTCCATCGCGGGTTGGCATGTGTCCCAGTACGTCCTGTACATGGCAATTGCGCTCGTCCTGGTAGCGGCTCTTGTTCTTATCGCCGGCCGCAAGCTCACGCTTGTGCCTCACAGCAAGTTCCCGCACATCTTCGAGTACGGCTACAACTTCATTTCCGAAAGCGTCGGCGCCGACGTTATCGGTGAGGGCTTCAAGAAGCACGTTCCCTTCCTGGCAACGCTTTTCTTCTTCATCCTTACCGCCAACATCATCGGCCTTATCCCTGGCGCGAAGGCGGCGATGGGCACCATCTCCATCACGTGGGCGCTCGCCGTTATCTCGTTCGTTTACTTCAACTTCTGGGGCTTGAAGGAGCTCGGCTTCTTCCATTACTTCAAGGCGCTGTGCCCCTCCGGCGTGCCCGGCCCCATCGCCCCGGTAATCTGGTTCCTGGAGTTCTTCTCCATGGTCATCCGCGTTCTTACGCTCGCCGTTCGACTTTACGGCAACATGCTGGCCGGCCATATGGTTCTTGCCGTGTTCTCCCTGGCAACCACCATCTTCCTGCAGACCGCCATCTTCCAGATGGACATCGTTGCAGGCCTGCCCGCCATCGCATGGTTCTTCCTGCTGTTCTTCATGTATGCGCTCGAAACGCTGGTCGCTTTCTTGCAGGCATACGTGTTCACCATTCTTTCTTCCTCTTACATCGGCATGGCCATCCATCCTCACTGATGCAGGGGTAGGGAGAAATCGGATTCGCGCTTCTTGCGCTGGCGGCCCAGCGGTCGCCGAAACATCTTGGTACTACAGCTGGTACGGAAAACTTCAGCTGAACTTAGTAACTAGGACGAGGGAAAGGCCCTTGTCCAACTAAAGGAGGTAATCGTGGAACTCACTCTCGCAATCGCTGCGTTGAAGGTCGTTGGCTATGGCCTCGCAGCAATCGGCCCTGGCATCGGTATCGGCGTTGCTACCTACGGCCTGTGTGTGTCTGCTGCTCGTCAGCCTGAGATGAAGGGTCAGCTCATGGGCTACTTCTTCATCGGCGCTGCAATGTCTGAGGCACTTGCACTGCTCGGCCTGGTTCTTTTCTTCATCGGTTAGAACTTCGCGAAGCTAAGTAACTAACGAAGAAACCGAAAGAAGAGAAGGAGGCACGCGAATTGAACGCACACGTACGTAACTGTGCAAGTGGCATGATCGCCTTTGCTGCAGCATCTGCGGCATTCCCGGTATGCGCGTTCGCTGACGAGAGCGCTGGTATCAGCGCAATTCTTCCTCAGATGGAAGAGTTCCTTCCCATGCTCGTCGCCTTCATCATCTTGTGGATCGTCCTTGCCAAGTTCGGTTGGCCTCTGTTCGAGGGCATGCTGAACAAGCGCGAGGAAACCATTAAGAACTCCCTGGAGAAGTCCGAGGAGGCACGACAGGAAAGCGAACGACTGCTGGCCGAGTACCGAGAGCAGCTTGAGGGCGCAAAGACCCAGGCTCAGCAGATCCTCAACAATGCCAAGCTTTCCGGTGACGCTCTTGAGAAGGAGATCACCGCTAAGGCCCAGGCAGAGGCGGATGCGATCATCGACAAGGCCCGCGCGGCCATCGAGCAGGAGAAGGAAAACGCCATCAAGGAGCTGCAGGCTTCCATGGCCGACACTTCTATCGCAGTTGCATCTCGTCTTATTGGCGAGGATTTCAGCGACGACGAGCATCGCAAGCTCATCGAGCGCTACGTGAAAGAGGCAGGTAGTCTAAATGGCTAATCGTCTTGTCATCAATGAAACGATTGCAGCCTACGCCAACGCTGCCATCGATGGCGCAAATGCCGCCGGTGGACGTGACGCTGTCGTCGAGGTTCGCAACCAGATGCGCCAGATCCTCGGGTACATGGCAACCAATATCGATCTACGTCTCTCGTTGGACAACGAGGCTTACACGGCCGAGCAGCGCACGGCGCTCGCTGGCAACGTATTCGAAGGCTATCACCCGGTGGTCGTTGAGCTTCTTGAAGTTATGGCTTCCCGCTGCGACGCGAACCTGTTCCGTCGCGTAGTCACTCGCTATGAAGAGCAGATAGTGGAAAAGCTTAACTTCAACGTTGTTGATGTGACGACGGTTGTTGAACTTGATGACAACCTGCGAACCGTAATTACCGAAAAGGCCGTTTCCGACTTGGGTCGCGAATGCGTGCTCGTAGAGCACATCGACCCTTCCATCCAGGGCGGCATTATCATGAGCTGTGGCAGCCGATACGTCGATGCGAGCGTTCGCTCCCAATTCGACAAGGCTCGCATCGCTCTTAAGAAGAAAGATGGAGGTGAATGCTAGTGACTGAAATCACCGCACAGTCTATCGACGCGGCACTGCGCAAGCAGCTCGATGCCATCAACACGTCCGTTGAGTCTCGCGAGACCGGCACGGTTGTGCAGATCGGCGACGGTATTGCCCGTATCGACGGCCTTAAGGGTGCGATGTCCGGTGAGCTCCTTGAGTTCATCGCTTCCGATGGACGTATCGTTTCCGGCTTGGTCCAGAACCTCGAGGAAGAGGAAGTTGGCGCCGTACTTCTTGGTGACATCACTGCAATCAAGGAGAACGACCAGGTACGTACCACTGGCAAGATTCTGGAAGTACCTGTTGGCAAGGCAATGCTCGGTCGCGTTGTGAACGTGCTCGGCCAGCCTATCGACGGCAAGGGCCCCATCGAGACGGATGCGTTCCGCCCCGTTGAGTTCAAGGCTCCTGGCGTTCACGAGCGCCAGCCCGTCGAGGAGCCTATGCAGACCGGTATCCTCGCAATCGACTCTATGATCCCGATCGGTCGTGGTCAGCGCGAGCTGATCATCGGCGACCGTCAGACAGGTAAGACCTCTATTGCCGTTGATGCGATCATCAACCAAAAGGGCAAGGGCATGGTCTGCGTCTACGTCGCAATCGGCCAGAAGGCTTCTACCGTTTCCGGCATCGTCGAGACCCTTGAGCGTTTCGGCGCCATGGATTACACCATCGTCGTTGCCGCTACGGCATCTGATCCTGCTCCGCTGCAGTACATGGCCCCTATGGTGGGCGCTGCAATGGGCGAGTACTTCATGTTCAACGGTGAAGACGGCAAGCCTGCAAACGCCGAGAACCCCGGCGGTCATGTTCTTGCGGTATACGACGACCTGTCCAAGCAGGCTGTTGCTTACCGACAGATGTCCCTGACCCTGCATCGTCCTCCCGGACGCGAGGCTTACCCTGGCGACATCTTCTACCTGCATTCCCGCTTGCTGGAGCGCGCATGTAAGCTCTCCGACGAGAACGGTGCAGGTTCCATGACGGCTCTGCCCATCATCGAGACCCAGGCTGGCGACGTTGGTGCGTTCATTCCTACCAACGTTATCTCCATCACCGACGGTCAGATCTACCTCACCACCGACCTCTTCTATCAGGGTCAGCGTCCTGCAGTCAACGTTGGTATCTCCGTATCCCGCGTTGGTGGCTCCGCTCAGGTGAAGTCCATGAAGTCCGTCGCTGGTACGCTCCGTCTCGACCTGGCTGCTTACCGCGAGCTTGCCGCCTTTACCCAGTTCGGTTCCGACCTGGACAAGGCAACTCAGCAGCAGCTCACTCGCGGCGCTGTCATGACCGAGATCCTGAAGCAGGGTCGTTACGCTCCTATGTCTGTTGAGGACATGGCTACTGCCATCTGGGCTGGCGCCCATGGCTACCTGGATGATGTTCCGGCTAAGAGCGTTGTTCGCTTCCGTGGCGAAATGCTCGACTACCTGCATCACTCCGGAAACGGCGTAATGGACAAGCTCGCAGAGGCAAAGAAGTTCACCGACGATGTAGAATCCGAGCTGGGCACGCTCATCGAGCAGTTCAAGCTCCAGTTCATCGCGTAAGGTAGGTAAGTATGCCGAACCTTCACGATATCGAAAGGCGAATCAAGTCCGTCGAGTCGACGAAGCAGATCACGCATACCATGCAGATGGTTGCAGCTGCCAAGATCCGACACAGCACCCAGCGTGTCGAGGCAGCTACGCCGTATGGTGAGGCTGTCAAGGAGATGCTTGCCAACATCGCGCGCATGGGCGGCACCCATGTTCCTCTGACTACGCCGCATGACGAGGTGAAGAAGGTTCTTCTCGTCGTCATTGCGTCCGACCGTGGTCTTGCTGGCGGCTTCAACTCCAGTGTGCTTCGTCGTGCTGAGAAGATCATGAAGGAACGTAAGGAAAAGGGTCAGGAAGTTGTCGTTGCCGCTTGCGGCAAGAAGGCGATCAGCTACTTCAAGTACCGCAAGATCGATACCGTCCTGGCTTTCCGCGACCTGTCTGCCGACCCGCGTGTTGAGGAATCCAATGCTCTGGCCGATTACTCGATCGAGCATTATCTCAACGGCGACCTCGACGAGGTGGTTGTTCTCTACAACCACGCGAAGAACGCCGGTGAGCAGGTTCTGATCCAGCAGCCGCTTCTGCCCGTGAACCCTAAGGCCTTCCTTCCGAAGGGCGAAGAGTTCAACAAGGGCGGCGGTATCACTGAGGCTACGCCCGATGACCTGGATATTCCCGGTGCTATCGAGTACGAGCCCAACGAGGCCGAGGTTCTGGATCACTTTCTTCCCGAGTATGTGGCGGGTCATTACTTCTACATGCTCATCGACTCGGCAGCAGCCGAGCAGGCTGCTCGTCGCAACGCAATGAAGAACGCGACGGACAATGCCAACGACATGATTGAAACCCTCAACCGTGTCTACAACCGTGTACGTCAAGGCGCCATCACGACCGAGATCAACGAGATCGTCGGCGGCGCCGCAGCTTTGGAGGACTAAATGGCTGAAGAAACCAATAATGCTTCTGCGGCCGAGCAGGGCTCCATCGGACATATCGTCCGTGTTGTCGGCCCTGTTGTCGACGTTGAGTTCGCCCCGGATCACATGCCGGCGATCTACAACGCTCTGACCGTGAAAGCTACCACCCCCGCGGGCGATCTCGATGTCGTCCTCGAGGTTCAGATGCACCTCCCTGGTGACTTGGTTCGCTCCGTTGCCATGTCGTCTACCGACGGCCTGGTTCGTGGCCTCCCTGTCCAGGACACTGGTGCAGCCATGAAGATGCCCGTAGGTCCTGAGACCCTCGGCCGCATCTGGAACGTTATGGGCGAGCCTGTTGACGGCAAGCCTATGCCCGACATCAAGCAGTGGGCACCAATCCATCGTCCCGCCCCCGCTTACGAAGAGCTCATCAACAAGACTGAGGTCTTCGAAACCGGCATCAAGGTCATTGACCTTATCCAGCCCTTCATCAAGGGTGGTAAGACCGGCCTGTTCGGCGGCGCAGGCGTTGGTAAGACCGTTATCATCCAGGAGCTCATCAACAACCTGGCTCAGGAGCACGGTGGTACGTCCGTATTCACTGGCGTTGGTGAGCGCACCCGTGAGGGTACCGACCTGTTCCTGGAAATGACCGATGCAGGCGTTATCAACAAGACCTGCTTGGTCTACGGCCAGATGAATGAGCCTCCGGGAGCTCGTCTTCGCGTCGGCCTCTGCGGTCTGACCGAAGCAGAGTACTTCCGTGACCAGGGTCAGGACGTTCTGCTGTTCATCGACAACATCTTCCGCTTTACCCAGGCTGGTTCCGAGGTGTCCGCACTTCTGGGCCGCATGCCTTCCGCAGTTGGCTACCAGCCTACGCTGGCAACCGAGATGGGCGACCTTCAGGAGCGCATTACCTCCACGAAGACTGGTTCCATCACCTCTGTGCAGGCTGTATATGTTCCCGCAGACGACTTGACCGACCCCGCGCCGGCCACGACGTTCACCCACCTCGACGCAAAGACGGTTCTTAACCGCTCCATCGCTGAGATGGGCATCTACCCTGCGGTTGACCCGCTTGAGTCCAGCTCCCGCGCTCTCGACCCTGAGGTTGTTGGCGAGGACCACTACCGCGTTGCTGTTGGCGTTCAGGAGATCCTGCAGAACTACAAGGACCTTCAGGACATCATCGCAATTCTGGGCATGGACGAGCTTACGGAAGATCAGAAGGTCATCGTTAACCGCGCACGTAAGGTGCAGCAGTTCCTTGGCCAGAACTTCCATGTAGCCAAGCAGTTCACCGGCCTTGACGGCGTGTACGTCAAGATGGAGGATACCGTTCGTTCCTTCGACGAGATCCTCAAGGGCAACTGCGACCACATCCCCGAGGTTTGCTTCCGTTCCACCGGCTCCATCGAGGCTGTTTACGAGGCCTACGAGAAGCTTCAGGCAGAGGAGTAAGCCATGTCGGTGATCAGGTGTGACGTTGTAGCAAAGGACAAAGTTCTCTTCTCTGGCGAGCTTTATAACGTCATGGTGCCAGGTACGGAAGGCGAACTGGGCATTATGGAGAACCATGAGCCCTTTGTTTGCGCCCTTCGCGATGGCGTCATCTGGGCTCGCACCCAGCAGGAGGGTGGCGAAACGCTTTCCGCTGCCATCATGGGTGGTTATGTCCAGGTGCTGAAGGACCGCGTCATCGTTACTTGCGACAAGACGCGCCAGATCAAGCGCATCAACGTTGAAAAGCTCAACAAGGCTATCCCCGAGATCGAGGAGAAGTTGGCCAACCTCCCTGAGGAAAGCATCATCTCCCGTTCGCTTCTGACGCGTAAGCTGCGCTGGTGTAAGGTTCAGCTTGCTGCCAAGGAAAAGGAAGACCAGTACGTATAAGGATCATCCACGATTACCTTTAAGTTCTGTTTCCTGATCCGTATCAGAACCCAAAGAGCCCGCCCCGGCGGGCTCTTTCTGTGTCCAGGCTCATATGCTCAACACGAGATGGTCGGTTCTTCTATCCGGTCTTCGTTGTAGGACGGGTGATTTAATTGTTGCTCTGGAGTGAACCCCAGGCTTGAAAGAAGAGTTTTCTAAATCCCTAGGTTGGCGTAGTAAATCAGCGAGCGGGAGCCTGGTGAGTGCAGGAAGCCTGAAAGAGCGAGACGCTGGCCTATGGGCCGCGTCGAACGATTGAAGGCTTCCTGTGCCGCCAGG